>JBEKJP010000042.1:0-54859 GCA_050011155.1 Streptosporangiaceae bacterium | reverse complement strand
AAAGAACCAGAGACCCGCCACCCGCCACGACGTCGGCAAAACCGTCAAGCGCGAAGAAACAAGGAAGAAAACCCCGCAGGCAGGCACCTTAAATAACAAGCTAAGCTAAGGACACACAGATCAACCTGTTCGGCACGGCCCCGAAGGTCATGGGTACGGCGTGTCACAACGTACCGAACGGCGGTTCAATGTGTTTTATCCGCCGGGCTCGGCGTAATTGCCTGTGATCGTGCTGCTGGGTGCCGTGGCTGCGGAGGGCCTGCGATGGGTCGGCGGCGGTGATGTCGCGGAGCTGGGCGGCGATGGCCTTGGTGTGTGCGGGCCAGCTGTCGCTGGGGTGGCGGGTCCACCAGCCGGGTCCCCAGCGCAGGGTCTTCCCGTAGAGGGTGAGGATGAGCCCGGCCTCGAAGTCCGGCCCGGACGTCCAGGCCAGGCGGACGAGCGGGTCGTCGTCGCGATCTGCGGTGTAGCGGCCGTGGCCGATGTCGTAGCGGCTGGCCTGCTCGGCATGGCAGCCGACGAACAGCCAGCCCGCGGCCGGGTCGGCCGGGGCATAGCACAGGACCTGCCGGTCCACGACCAGGCTGGGCTGGCCCAGGATGCGCTGTGCTTCGCTGCGCCGGACATCGCGGTCCTCGAAACGCTCCCGTACGCTGCCGGCCATGTCCCGCCACCTCCGCGGGGCTACCGGGGTGGCGATGGCGAGATAGCCGAGCCGGCGGAACACCTCGGCGTAGACCGCGGCGACTTCGGCCTGGCAGCGCGGCGAGCCGAACAGCGCCTCGAACGGCCCGGCCACGCCGCGGTCGCCGAAGGACCGGAGCCGGGACTGCTCCTGCTCCCAGCTGGCCTCCGTGCCGTCCAGGAAGCACAGGTCCCCGAGCAGCTGGCCGGCCAGGAGCTGCATCTCGCGGCCGGTCGAGGCGTACATGCCCGTCCGTTCCATGATCAGCGTGACCAGCTGGATCCACCGTTCCCGCAGTTCCTCAGCCGACCGCACCGGCCCAGCGTACGCACCGCGGACACGCCGCCGCCACGCATCCCGGACCATACGGGGCACCGGACTGCAAGCCCGCGACGGTCCCGGCTACGGCAACATGCCAGGTGCCGGACGCAGAACAGCCAAGTCTGCGTCCGATGAGGCCGCCAGGGACGGCAGCCGCTGCCCGATCCGAACGGCGGGTAGGCGTGCGTTATCTGAGGTGGCGTCCGTCCCTCAGCGCCACATCGCCGACCGACACCAGCTAACCGCTTCCCCGCAAGCGTTCAGGGTCCGGCCGGTCAGGTCTTTCGCCAGCGCCGACTTGGTCGTGGACGCCGCGCCCGCGGGGACGCCAGCGGCCTGGCACCGCGCCGGGTCGCGGACCCAGGATTCTGGCATGTACAAGGCCCGGACGATGAACGTCCTCCCGGCCCGGGCAGCGTCGGCCAGGCAGGCCGCGACCTGCGCGTTCTCTACCCGCAGACGCAGGCCCGCGCACTCCCGGACCCCAGGAGGGGAGCCTCGCCGGGGCCGTCGGCTATGGTCGGCCAGGGGCGTTGGGTTACAGGCTTAGACAGGAGAGGGGCCGGGAATGAGCGTGGCCGAGGCTGTCTTCGGGCGGATCGCCGACGGTGAGCTGGTGATCATCGACGGCGGTACCGGCACCCAGCTGCAGGCTGAGGGCGTGCCCATGGACGACGTGGCGTGGAGCGCCCGGGCGAACCTGGAGCAGCCCGAGGTGGTGCAGCACGTCCATGAGGAGTACATCAGGGCCGGCGCCGAGGTGATCATCACGAACACGTACGCGTCCAGCCGGGCGGCCCTGGAGCCGGCCGGGCTCGGGAGCCGCGTCGCCGAGGCCAACCGCAGCGCCGTCCGCGCGGCCCTGCGGGCCAGGGAGGCAGCCGCCACCGGCCCGGTCGCGGTAGCCGGCTCGATGTCGTCGTTCTCCCCGAAAGACATGGACGCCGGGAGCCTGGGCCGCCCGCTGGCCGGGCCGGCCGACGAGGATCCCGGCTTTCCCACCCTGGCCCACTTCCGTGAGCAGGCGGAGCTGCTGGCCGGGGAAGGCGTCGACCTCATCGCGCTGGAGATGATCAACGCCCGGGGCTACGGCCGCGCCGCCCTCCAGGCCGCCGCCGAGACCGGGCTGCCGGTCTGGCTCGGCATCAGCGCGTTCCAGCGCGAGGACGGAACCCTCAGCACCCTGCTCGAACTGGGAGACGGCGACAGCGTCGAAGACCTGCTGAGCGCCCTGGCCAGCCCGCAGCTAGCCGCGATCACCGTAATGCACTCCAAGCCCAAGGCAAGCCTGGCCGCGATCGAGATCATCCGCAGCCACTTCGCCGGGCCCATCGGGATCTACGCCGAGACCGGCGACTGGCAGCCGCCGGACTGGGTATTCGACGGCCTGCCGCCCGCCGGATACCTCCAGCAGGCGATCACCTGGGCCGACGCCGGGGCGCGGCTCATCGGCGGCTGCTGCGGTGTCGGGCCCGAGCACATACGAGCCCTCGCCGAAGGCCTCCCCCGCCGCAGCACGCCGCCCCGGTCACGACCCTGAACGCGAAGATAACCACAGACCCCAGCCAGCACACCTGGCTCGGCGAGCGGCGAGCTCGACCACCGGGGTCAGGCCACGCCGGCGGACTGTCGCACCGGTGGCCTGGAGCTCGCGGGGGACCCGTTCGGCAAAATTCTCTATGCCCATGACGGTCAGCATCTCGTACGCGCGGCGCAGGTGATTTTCGCTGGCCATTTCCGGCCAGCCTCACTTCAGCTCTTTACGGACCGTGCCGTCTTTGCTGCCCATAGTGTTGACCTCATGCTCGAGGCCGCCGCCGAGAAGGCGACACTCACCGGCCAGATCCGCGCGTTCCTGGCCTGGGTCGGTCCGGGACGCAAGCTGACCGCGACCGGGCGCATCGGCTTGGCGGATGCCCGCCATCTGGTGGAGTTGCTGGGTACCGGCGACACGATCGACCCGGACATCGGCGGCCGGGTCTTCAAGACGAGATCCAGCGAGGATTTGGCTTATCTCAGCCGGATCGTGGCGTGGGCGAAGGCCGCGCGTCTGGTCCGGCTCACCGGCACCAGGCTCGTGCCGGTCAAGAAGAACGCCGCGCTCGCGGACAGGCCGCTGGACCTGGTGCTGGCCTTGCTGGAGGCCTATCCGCGGCTGGGCCAGCCGTTGTTCCCGCGGAATACCTGGCGTCAGTCCCTGGTCGGCGACGAGTTCACCGGCATCAGCCAGGAACTGCTCACCAGGTTGCTCCGCAGCGCCGGGCCCTGCCCGCTCGGCGAACTCGGCGACATCGCCTATGACGCCATCGAGGCACGATATGTGCTGGCCAGTCTCACCGCGCTCCAGCACGACTCGCTGCGGCGCACGATCGCGGCCGACATCACGATCGCGCTGGCCGCCCTGCACGTGCTCGGCGTCGTGGTCCTCGACCGCGAGGCCGGTGCCGTCGGGCTCACCGACCTCGGGCGGTACGCGATCCGGCGGGTCCGCGGCATGGCCCAGCCAGGCGACCTGGTGCTCCGGGTGCGGATCATGCTGACCGACGTGGACGATCCGCCGGTGTGGCGGCAGGTGCTGATCCCGGCCGGCTACACCCTGGACCGGGTGCATGCGCTCATCCAGGCCACGATGGGGTGGAAGGAGTCCCACCTGCACATGTTCCGGATCGCCGGGCGCGAGTACGGCCCCGTGTACCTAGACGAGGAACTCGAGGCACTCGACGAGAGCCAGTACCGGATCGGGGACCTGCTTAAGACCGGAAGCCAGGCCGGGTACGAGTACGACTTCGGCGACGGCTGGGACCACAACCTCACCGTCGAGGCCAGCGTCGTAGCCGACGCGGTCACGGTGTACCCAGCGTGCACCGGCGGGGAGGGAGCGTGCCCGCCCGAGGATTGTGGTGGCCCCGGCGGGTTCGCCGACCTCAAAGAGCTGCTCGCCGGGCCGCCGGGCCCCGAACGCGAGGAGATACGAGCCTGGGCCGGCGATGACTACGATCCCGCGCACTTCGACCTGGCCGCAGCCAACGCCGCGGCGGCCTCAGTCTGAGGAAAGCCGCCCGTCCCGGTGTGCCTGTGCGATCAGAGCCTCGGCCGCTGCCCGTTCGGCCCGCATCTGGATGGCCCGCGGCGGCAGGGCCGCGCCGATTTCCTCCGCGAACTCGGCAAATTCCTGGCTCCCCGGCAACTGCTCCAGGCACGTCTCGATCAGCCTGCGGGCCGCGGCGATATCCCCGCGTCGCCGCGCGGCCCTGGCCCGCATGAAATCGGCGTCGGGACCCTCGAACGCCGGATGGTCGGCCAGCCGGTCAGCGCGTTCGCCGTCGACGTGATCGGACAGCAGCTCGTTCCACCATACGAGATCCCTCGTCCGCTCCCTCCGCTCCCAGCCCGAATCCCAGGAACTCACCGCCCGGCCTGGACGACGGCCCGTTGGCCGCGGCTCGGCCGCCGCGATCCGGTCCAGCTCGGCCAGGTACGCGTCGGCGAACCCGGTCCACATGTCCGGCGTGGTCACAGCGCCGAGACAGCCTCGGAAAGCACGAACCTCGCCGCCTCCAGCGGATCTTCAGACCGGAAACTCCCCTCGGCGTCGCGGGCCAAGTCGATCATCAGCTCCATGGCCTGCTCGCCCGGAGCGGTGTCCTCGGCGTGCAGCGCCAGCTGAGCGTCCGCGGCAAGCTGCCGGAACGTCACCCGCCATTTCGTCCGCTCGGCCGGTGAGACGCGGCGATCACCGGCGATGTACGCACCCGATCCAGCCAGTTCCACGAACCGGGAGACGTCCGCGAGCACCTGCGCCGGATCCGGCGGCGTGGCGGCATCGCGCCTACGTCGCTCCCGCTCCGGCGGATCCAGTTCTCCCTCGATCCGCTCCCGTACCGCCGCCGTGCCACGCCAGTACAGATTCCACAAGACCTTGCCGCGCTGCTCGGCATCCAGCGGTGCGAGCTTAGCGAAGAACTCGTCCCGGTTCATCCGGCTCGACGGCATGCCACCCGATCGTAGCGGCTTACTACCTGGCCGTTCTGGTTGCTGCCATCTCGGTGAGGGCCTGGATGCGGTCGATCATCGCGTCGAGGGCGACCTCGAGCGGCCTGGGGTCACGCTGGACCTGGGCCAGGAGCAGACCACCCTGCAAGGCGGCGAGCGTGGCGAGCGCGAGGTCGTCCGGGTCCGCGTCGGCGGGGAGGTCGCCGCGGGCGTGCATGGCCCGGAGTCCGTCGCGGATCCTGGCCTCCCAGCGGCCGAACCCGCGGGCCACCGCCATCCGCGCGACGTCGTCAATCTCGGCCAGTTCCGCGCCCAGCGTGCCGAGCGGGCAGCCGCCGCGGCACTCGAGCGTGCGCTGGTGCTCGACCAGCAGGTCACGCCAGGCCCGCAGGCCGGCCACGGTGTCCAGGTGGTCCAGGTGGGCGCCCTGGGCGTCCAGGACGGCTTCGGCCTGGTGGTCGATGACGGCGCGGACCAGCGCCTGCTTGTCCGCGAAGTAGTGATAGACCTGCGAGCCGCTCACCCCGGCCGCCGCCCTGATGTCCTCCAGCGTGGTCTCGGCCACGCCGCGCTCGAAGACAAGCTCCGCCGCCGCCGACACGATCCGCTCCCGGGTCTGCTGCCCCCGGCGGGTTAGCCGCCGCTGGTCCCCCGCGCCATTCCCTGCCATGCCCTGACGCTAGCACAAACTGGATTGGACAACCCACTTTTTCCTTGTCAGAGTGGATTGAACAACCCAGATACGGAGGAACGACATGACATTCACAGACCTGACCGAGACGACCGCCCTGGTGACCGGCGCGACCAGCGGCATCGGGCGGGCGGCCGCCCTGTCCCTGGCCCGGCGCGGCGCGCACGTCCTGGTCAGTGGCCGCGACGTCGCTCGCGGCGACGCGGTGGTCGCGGAGATCCGCGCGGCCGGAGGAAAGGGCGACTTCATCGCCGCCGACCTGGCCGACGCCGGCTCGGTGCGGGCGCTGGCCCGCCGCGCGACCGAGCTCGGCGGCGGTCACGTCGACATCCTCGTCAACAACGCCGGCGTCTTCCCGTTCGGCCCGACCCACGGTGCCAGCGACGAGGACATCGACACGGTCTACGCCGTCAACGTCAAGGCGCCCTTCATCCTGACCGGCGAGCTGGCTCCCGCCATGGCGGCCCGCGGCAAGGGCTCGGTCATCAACGTGCTCACCATGGTCGCCCACTTCGGGGTGGCCGGCATGGCCCTGTACGGATCAAGCAAGGCCGCGCTGACCCTGCTCACCAAGGCCTGGGCGGCCGAGTTCGGGCCGAACGGGGTCCGGGTCAACGCGGTCAGCCCGGGCCCGACCCGTACTGAGGGCACCGAGGTGATGGGCGACCAGCTCGACCAGCTCGCCGCCCTGGCACCGGCCGGCCGCCCGGCCGCACCGGAGGAGATCGCCTCCGCCATCAGCTACCTGGCCGGCGACGAAGCCAGCTTCGTCCACGGCGCCGTCCTCGACGTCGACGGCGGCCGCCGCGCGGCCTAGCCACTCTCACGGCCGGGCGAGGGCGGTGCCGCCCCGGGGAGCCCCGGGGCGGCACTGGAGTGTTACGCGTCAGGCGCTACTTCTCGACATAGAAGAGGCGCTTGTTGACGAATTCGTCGATGCCGAGGGGGCCTAGCTCGCGGCCGAAGCCGGAGCGCTTGGTGCCGCCGAACGGCAGGTCCGCACCCTCGCCGGCCGGGGTGTTGACGTTGGCCATGCCGACCTCGAGCTGCTCGGCGACGTTGATCGCCCGCTCCTCGTCGGTCGACCAGACCGCGCCGCCCAAGCCGAAGTCCACCACGTTCGCGAGCTTGACCGCCTCGTCGTCGGTGCTGACCTTGTAGACCACGGCGACCGGGCCGAACAGCTCCTCGCGGTAGGCGCGCATCTCCGGGGTCACGCCGGTGAGCACGGCCGGGGCGAAGTACGCGCCCTTGCCGTCGCCGAGCGTGCCGCCGACGTGCAGCGTCGCGCCCTTCGATACCGCGTCCTGCACCTGGGTCAGCAGGTTCTCCGCTGCCTTACGGGAGACCATCGGGCTGTAGGCCTCGTCGGAGTCGTCGCCAGCCGGACGAGGCGTCATCACGGCGGCCCGCTTGACCAGGGCGGCCACGAAGTCGTCGTAGATGTCGTCCATGACGATCATCCGCTTGTTGGAGTTGCAGGCCTGGCCGACGTTCTCCATCCGGGTGGCCCAGGCGGTCTCAGCCGCGTTCTCGACGTCGTCGGTGTCGAGGATGACGTACGGGTCGGACCCGCCCAGCTCGAGGACGACCTTCTTCAGGTTGCGGCCGGCCGTCTCGGCGACCGCGGTGCCGGCCCGCTCGGAGCCGGTCAGCGACACGCCGCGCAGCTGCGGGTCGGCGATCATCGCGGCGACCTGCTCGTGGGTGGCGAAGAGGTTGATGTACGCGCCGTCCGGCACGCCCGCGTCCTTCATGATCTGCGCGATCGCCAGGGCCGAGGTCGGGCAGTTTTCCGCGTGCTTGAGGATGACGGTGTTGCCGGCGATCAGGTTAGGGGCCGCGAACCTGGCCACCTGGTAGTACGGGTAGTTCCACGGCATCACGCCGAGGATCGGGCCGACCGGCCGGTACTCGACCCGCGCGGTGTCATGGCCGGGCAGCGGCTTGTCGGCCAGGAGCGCGGGGCCGTTGTCGGCGTAGTAGTCGAAGATGGCGGTGCAGAACTCGGCCTCGCCGACGGCCTGCGCGGGCCGTTTGCCCATCTCCTTGGTGATCAGCGCGGCCAGGTCGGCGGCGCGCTCGGTGAACAGCTCGGCGATCCGCTTCACGACCGCGACGCGCTCGGCGACCGGGCGCAGCCTCCAGGCCGCGAACGCCTTGGTCGCGGCGGCGAGTGCCTCCGCTACCTCCGCGTCCGTGGCGAAGGGAAAACTTTCCGTCACCTCGCCGGTCGCCGGGTCGGTTACCTGATAGGGCGGGGTCTGCGTCATTGCCTGCTCCCGGTGTAACAGCGGTAAAGGGTCCAGTGAGACAACGCTACGGGAGCAAAGTACGCATCCCAAGACCCCCTCCCCCTCCTCAGGCCGGTCAGCCGCCGATTCAGTCCACTACCGCGCGAAGACCGCCACGGTCACGGCGTGGAGCGCCTGCTCAAGGGTAGTGAGACACCCATGAGGCTCGCGGATCACGAGGCACGGGCCCGGCTTGCGTCGCACGACCACGGGATCTTGTGCACCGTACACGCCGAGCGGGGCGTGGACGCCGTGCCCGTCGCGTACGCCGTGGACGACGACGGCTACGTGGGCGTGCCCGTCGACCGGGTGAAGCCGAAGACGTCGCTACGGCTGCAACGGGAACGGAACCTGGAGGCGGATCCGCGGGCCACGCTGCTAGCCGAGCACTGGGATCCCGGCGACTGGTCCCGGCTGTGGTGGGTGCGAGCCGAGCTGCGCTGGCCGGGCGACATCGCCGCGAGCCGGGTGGCGGACCTGGCCGGCCGGCTAGCGGGGCGTTACCCGCAGTACCAGGACCAGCCCTTTGCCCGGGTCCTGGTGCTGCGCATAGTCGGCGTGGTCGGCTGGGCCGCTAGTTAACGCCGCCAGTTAACGCCGCCAGTTAACTGGGAAGCGAGCCGATGGTGGCGGCGAAGGCCGCCGGGTGGCTGGGGTCCGGCGCTTTCCCGCTGTTTATACCGAACCCGAATCCGGGTAAATCGGTGGAGGATTCATCCTGAACGGGTCGGGGATGAGGATGCGAGGAGGTGCGGCGGATGACGGACAAGGGCGGCCGGCTCGCCGGACTGGATCTCAGCCTGAAGCTCACCCCGGACATCGAAGCGGCTCGCCTGGCCGCGGCGCAGGAACGGCTGCTGCGGCTGCGGCTGGTACTGGGCGGCCTGATCGGGGAGCATCCGCAGCTCGGGCCGCCGGTCTGCGTGGTCTTCGAGGGATGGGACGCCTCCGGCAAGGGCGGTGCGATCAAGCGGCTCGTCGCGCCGCTGGACCCGCGCCACGTCCGGGTCGCCCAGTTCGGCGCGCCCAGCTATGACGAGAAACGGCATCACTTCCTGTGGCGGTTCTGGCCGACGCTGCCCGGCTGGGGCGGCATGGCGGTGCTTGACCGGTCCTGGTACGGCCGCGTCCTGGTCGAGCGAGTCGAAGGTTTCGCCACCGAGGAGCAGTGGCGACGCGCCTACCGGGAGATCGTCGAGTTCGAGCAGACGCTGGCCGCCGAAGGCATGATCATGATTAAGTTCTGGCTCCACCTGTCGTCCGCGGAACAGCTCAGGCGGTTCAAGGCGCGCCAGCGCGACCCGCTGAAGACCTGGAAGCTGACGGAGGAAGACTGGCGGAACCGCGGCAAGCGGCCGCAGTACAAGGCGGCCGTGGAAGAGATGCTGGACCGCACCGATCACCCAGCCGCACCGTGGGTGCTGGTCGAGGCCGACGACAAACGGTGGGCCAGGGTCAAAGTAGCCGAGTCGGTGGTCGCGGCCATGGAAGCCGGCCTGACCGCACGGAACCGCCCGGTCCCCCCGCCAGCACCGGCCCGGACACGATAGCGCGCCGCTGGTAACAGGCGCCTTCGGAGTCCGTCGTCCGTGATACCGGCGTGTAGCCGTGGTGAAGCCGCGGCCACTTAGCGTTCTTGGCATGACAGCTACAGCAGCCGTAGACGCCGCCGGCCTGGTCAAGACCTTCGGCCAGCTCCGCGCGGTCGACGGGATCGATCTTCACGTAGGCCAGGGCGAGATCTTCGGCGTCCTCGGCCCCAACGGCGCGGGCAAGACGACGGCCCTGCGCATGCTGGCCACCCTGCTGCCGATCGACGCCGGGCAGGCCCGGATCTTCGGCGTGGACGTGACCCGCGAACCGCACCGCATCCGCCAGCTGATCGGCATCACCGGCCAGTACGCGTCGGTGGACGAGGACCTGACCGCCACCGAGAACCTGTGGATGTTCGGCCGCCTGCAGGGCCTGCGGTCGGCTGACGCCCGCGCCTCCGCCAAGCGACTGCTGGCGCAGTTCGGCTTGGAGGAGGCGGCGGACAAGCCGATCGCGCAGTTCTCCGGCGGGATGCGCCGCCGCCTGGACCTCGCCGCGAGCCTGATCACCCGGCCGCCGCTGATCTTCCTGGACGAACCGACCACGGGGCTTGACCCGCGCACCCGCGGGCAGATGTGGGACACCATCCGCGGCCTGGTCACCGAGGGCTGCACGGTCCTGCTCACCACCCAGTACCTGGACGAGGCGGATCAGCTCGCCGGGCGGATCGCGGTGATCGACCGGGGCCGCAAGGTCGCCGAGGGCACCCCCGACGAGCTGAAAGCCTCGGTCGGCAACTCGACGCTGCAAGTGCAGCTAGCCGAGGGTTCCGATCAGGAACTCGCCCAGCGGATCGTGCGGAAGATCGCGGGCGCGGAGCCCGTCCTGACCCCGGAGTCGGGGCGGATGAACGTGCCCCTCGGCACCGCCGACCGGGCCGCCGACGTGCTGATCGGGTTCCGCCAGTCCGGGGTGGCGATCACCTCGGTGAGCGTGGACAAGCCGACCCTCGACGAGGTCTTCTTCGCGATCACCGGCCACGGTGCCGACGACAAAGCCGACGACGACAAAGTTCTGGAGGTCCAGTGACTACCATCACCGCGAGCCCGGCACCCGCCGGCACCGTAGCAAGGCACGCCGTCGACCCGGCCGCCGTGGCGGCCCGCACCCGCCCGCGCACCACCATCTCCGAGACGGTCAGCCAGACCCTGATCATGGCCTGGCGCGCGCTGAAGAAGATGCGCCGCAACATGGAGCAGTTCTTCGACGTCACCATCCAGCCGCTGCTGTTCACGGCCATGTTCGCCTACCTGTTCGGCGGCGCGATCTCCGGCAACGTGCACAGCTACCTGCCGCTGCTGATTCCCGGTATCGTCGCCCAGACCGTCCTGACCACCTGCATGTCCACCGGCGTCAACCTGCGCGAGGACATGGAGAAGGGCGTCTTCGACCGGTTCAAGGCGATGCCGATGTCCCGGATCGCCCCGCTGGCCGGCCCGATGGTCGCGGACCTGGTGCGCTACCTGATCGCGGCCAGCCTGACGTTCGTCACCGGCGTGATCATCGGTTACCGACCCGGCGGGGGCGTCCTCGGCGTGCTCGGCGCGATCATGCTCGCGATCTTCACCGGCTGGGCGCTGGCCTGGATCTTCACCTGGATCGGGACCGTCGCCAAGAGCGCCCGGGCCGTGCAGGGCATGTCGATGATGATCCTGTTCCCGCTGACCTTCCTGTCCAACGCCTTCGTGCCGGTCACCTCCCTGCCGGGCTGGCTGGCGGCCTTCGTGAAGATCAACCCGGTCTCGCACCTGGTGTCGGCCACGCGCGGCCTGGCCAACCAGGGCGTCATCAACAGCGAGGCCGGCTGGACGCTGCTCGCGAGCCTGGTCGTAATCGCGATCTTCGCGCCGCTCTCGGTCCGGAGCTACCGGAAGCACCTGTAGCTATCCGCCGGTCAGCCGCTCCACCGCCAGCCGGGCCAGCGTCAGCAGGTCCGGCTGGGGGCAGTCCCGGTACTCGGCCTGCAGCCGGGCGAGCAGGCCAGGCGCGGCGGCCTCGGCCGCCGGCGTGATCCGCTCCCAGCGCATGGTGGGGATCATGCGGTTGTAGGCGAACCGGTCGGCCAGGGCGAGCAGCCGCAGCGCGTCCTCGGCTGGCGCGGCCCGGCGTAGCAGGCTCCACGCGCCCAGGGCGAACAGCACCAGCCCCGAGGCCGGGTAGTCGAGGTGCGGGTTATCGCGGGTCATGACGCGCAGCGCGCCGGCCAGGCAGCCGCGGTACAGCGCCTCCCCGCGCGCGACATCGTCACCCGCCGCGTAGCGGGCGTGCGCACTCAGCGCCATCGCCTCACCGAACAGCACCCACGGTTCCATCCCGGTGCGGGTGACTCCGGGCAGCTTGACCTCGCTCATCCGGACCGTGGACTCCCGGTACAGCTCGAGTCCGGCCCCGATGTCGCCGCGGGCGAGCGCCAGTTCGGCCCGGCCCACCTGCCCGAAGGTGAACCAGCCGAACGCCGTGGCGCTCGGCGCGATCTGGTCCATCCGGCCGAGCTCGTCGGCGGCGTCCGCGAGCCGTCCCTCGCCGAGCGCGCAGAACACCAGCAGGGTGCGCAGCTGCAGCTCGTCATCGCTGGCCCCGATCCGCTGCATCACCGGCAGGGCGGTCAGGGCGTGCTCGACCGCCGCCGCGTGGTCACCGATGTGCATGGTCAGCTCGGCCAGCAGGGCGTGCGGCATCGCCCGAGACCACGGGCCGTCCTCGTCGCGGACGAGGGCCAGGACGCGCCGGGCGTCCTCGATCGCGCCGGCTGGATCGCCGGCGTTCTCGCGTTCGTGGCCGAGCCACTGGCTGGCGGCGGCCGCCGTGTGCCGGTCGGGGTCGGCGGCCAGCGCCGCCAGCCGCTCGTGAAACCCGGGGGCACCGGTCCAGTCGGCCGCCAGCCGGTTCGGAAAGCCGGCGCTGTCGGCCCAGTCGTACGCGAGCAGCACCCGGACCAGGCCCGAGAGGTACACGTTGCCGCCCGGATCGGGGCCGAGCCGGCGCAGCAGAGCCATCATCGGGCCGTCGGCCTCGCCGCCGCCGATCATCATCGAGTTGTTCACGGTGATCGCCAGCGCGGCCCGGGCGGCGTTGGCCAGGTCCGGCGGGGGCCGCCAGCCGCGGACCGCCTCGGCGACCGCCCCGGCCAGGGTGACCAGCCGGAGGTGCTCGCCGCGCATCGTCCAGAGCAGCCCGAGCACGGCGAGCAACTGCACGAGAGAGTCGCGGTCCCCGTCGGCGATCGCGCCGCGCAGTTCGTCGGCCAGGTTGGTCTCCTCGGCGCCGAGCGCGTCGACCGCCGCGAACTGGCCGGTACCCGTCAGGGCGGCCTCATGAGCGGACGCGTAGCCGACGGCCCAGCGGCGCTGGGCGGCGCGGGCACTGGCGTCCTCGCCGGCGTCCGCGAGCTGCATCCGGCCGAACTCGCGGACCGTCTCCAGCATCCGGTAGCGGATCCCGGCCTGGGTCTCGGCGACGTTCAGCAGCGACTGGTCGACGAGGCCGCGGACCGCGTCGAAGGCACTGGCGCCGAGCACGGTCTCGGCCGCCTCGAGCGTGAAACCGTCGTGGAACAGCGCCAGCCGCCGCAGCGCGCGCTGCTCGTCGGGATCCAGCAGGTTCCAGGACCACTCGATGACCGCGAGCAGGGTCTGGTGCCGGTCAGGAGCGCTGCGGTCGCCGCCGCGCAGCAACGTGAACCGGTCTTCGAGGCGACGGTCGATCTCCTCGACCGACATCGCGCGCACCCGGGCCGCGGCGAGCTCGATGGCCAGCGGCAGGCCGTCGAGCCGGCTGACGATACTGGCCACGGCCGGCTCGGTGAGACGGACGCCCGGCCGAGCCGCGACCGCCCGCTCGCGGAACAGCTGCTCCGCGTCGCCCGTCTCCAGCTGGCCGAGCGGATAGACGTGCTCGGCGGCGATCGCGAGCGGAGCGCGGCTGGTGGTGAGCACCCGCAGGTCGGGCGCGGCCGAGATCAGGAAGGCGGTGAGCTCCGCGGCCGCCTCGATCAAGTGCTCGCAGTTGTCCAGGACCAGCAGGCTCGGGGACTGCGCGAGCCGCTGCGCGATCCGCGCCCTGATGTCAGCCCGCTGCTCGGGGGTCAGGGCCCGGCGGCCGCTGACCGAGTCGCGGACGCCGAGGACCGAACCGACTTCGACCGCGACATCCTCGGCCGCGGTGACGCCGGCCAGCTCGACGAAATGAACCACCGGCTGCGCCGCGTCCCGGGCCAGCGCGTGCGCCAGCCGGGTCTTGCCCAGGCCGCCGGCCCCGACGATGGACGCCACCCGCGCACCGGCCATCAGGGCCCGCAGCCGGGCCAGGTCCGCGTCCCGGCCGATCAGCTCGGTCGCGTCGTAGCGCACCCCCCGGCGGACCGGGCGGTCGAGCGCGAGCAGGCCGCGGTGCGTGCGCTGCAGCAGCTCACCGGGATCCGCGCCGAGCCGCTCGCGCAGGTCCCGGCGGTAGCGCTCGAAACGCTCGAGCGCCGTAGCCGGGCCGCTGACCGCGGCCTCACTGCGCAGCAGGTCCGCGAGCAGCGGCTCGTCCTGCGGCGCCTGCGCCTGGGCCGCTTCGAGGACCGGCAGCGCGGCCGCGTGCGCGCCCGCCCGGCTGGCGGCCCGGGCCAGGACCACCCGCGCGGTGGCCGCGTCCGCGGCGGCGGCCCGCCGGATCTCCGCGAGCGGGCCGTCGTCCCCGTCATCCGCCCCGGACAGGCCGGCCGTCAGCGCCAGGGCCTCCCGCGCCAGCCCCTCGGCGGTGGCCGCGTCCCGGTCGAGCGCGGCCGCGGCGGCGCGCACGAGCTCCGCCAGCCTGGCGCTGTCGACCTCGCCCGGCGCCGCCCCCAGCCGGTACCCGACGCCGTCGCGGACGATCACGTCCGCGCCGCACGCGTTCCTGGCCCGCGACACCAGCACCTGCAGGCTCTTCGGGCCGTTGCCCGGCGCGTCGTCGCCCCAGACGAGCTCGATCAGTTCTTCGGGGCGCACCGGACGGCAGTCGCGGGCCGCGAGAGCAGCGAGCAGCGCCTGCGGGCGATCGCCCGCGACCGGTCTCCCGCGCCAGCGCACCTCGGCCAGCAGGGTCAGGGCGATGCTCACCCGATCAGTCTAGAAGCGCGCCCCTAGCAGGCGGATTGCCCGCTCAGGCGGCCGCCAGGCGACAAATCAGGCCGAACGGATCTGGGCGCGCCTTCCCCTGCCGCCACCACGTCATCGCGGGCATCCAGCGCCGAGGCCACTGGCGAGGCGAAATCGCCCACCCGTTCGGGATAAATCGTCTTTTCCCGCGCCGGCCCTGCTGAAAAGACAGCGCCCCCGGGAGCTGTCGCTCACGAGGGCGTGCCGTCGCCGGTGCGCAGGTCGCCTCACGGCGAAAGGCGCAACATGGCTCCAGCCGAACGGTATTCCATGAAGGCAATGGTTAGGCCCGGGGGACACTAACGCACCGACTGGGAGTTGAACGCGAGACCGGCCGGGGCTATTCCATCGGGCAGATCGTAGAGTTGCGGAGGTGAGCGACCTGAAGAACCGCGTCCATGACCTCCTGCCCGGCCTGATCGGTGATCTCGCGGATCTCGTCCGGATCCAGTCCGTCAGCGCTGACCCCGAGCGGCTGGGGGAAGTAGAGGAGTCCGCCCGCAAGACCGCCGGACTCCTGGCGGCGGAGGGTGTCGAGGCTGAGATCGTCCGGGCCCGCGACGGCGCCCCGCCGGCCGTGATCGGCGAGCGCAAGGGACCGGACGGCGCGCCGGTCGTCTTGCTGTACGCGCACCACGACGTCCAGCCGGAGAACGACCCGGCCGACTGGGACAGCCCGCCGTTCGAGCCCACCGTCCGCGGGATGCGCCTCTACGGCCGGGGCGCGGCCGACGACAAGGCCGGGATCGCGGTGCACGTCGGCGCGCTGCGCGCCCTGGGCGATGACCTGCCGGTCACCGTGCGGTTCTTCATCGAGGGCGAGGAGGAGGTCGCCTCGGCGACCCTGCCCGACCTGCTGCGCCAGTACCGCGGCCGGCTGGCCGCCGACGTCATCGTCATCGCCGACTCGGGAAACTGGGACATCGGCGTCCCCGCCCTCACCACCAGCCTGCGCGGCCTGATCCGGGTCGACGTCGAGGTGCGCACGCTCACGCACGCCGTCCACTCCGGCATGTGGGGCGGCCTGGTCCCGGACGCCATCATGGCGCTCACCAAGCTGCTGGCCACGCTGTGGGCCGAGGACGGCAGCCCGGCCGTCGAGGGCCTGGTCTCGGCGCCCGCCGCCGACGTGGACTACCCCGAGGAACGGCTGCGGGCCGAATCCGGCGCCGCGCCCGCGACCCGCTGGATCGGCACCGGCACGGTCGTCGAGCGGCTGTGGTCCCGGCCCGCCATCACCGTCACCGGGCTGGATGCCCCGAAGGTCGCCGGTGCCTCCAATACCCTCGTGCCGGTGGCCAGGGCGCGGATCACCATCCGCCTCGCCCCCGGTGACAGCAGCACCAACGCGGTCACCCGGCTCACCGAGCACCTGGAAAAGAACGTCCCGTGGGGCGCCCAGCTCACCGCCACGCTCGCCGACGCGGGCGAGCCGACGGTACTGCCCACCACCGGGCCGGCCTACGACGCCGCGCGTTCCGCCCTCGCCGAGGCCTGGGACGGTACGGAGCCGGTCGACATGGGCGTCGGCGGGTCGATACCGTTCATCGCCGAATTCCAGGAGATGTTCCCCGGCGCGAGCATCCTCGTCACCGGCGTGGAGGACCCCGACACCCGTGCGCACGGCCCCAACGAGGGTCTCCACCTGCCGGAGTTCGAGCGCTGCGTCCTCGCCGAGGCCCTGCTCCTGCGCCGCCTCGGCGGCGCCTAGGGCACGCCGGAGGCGGCGGACACCGCGTACCGCAGCGCCGGCCCGCAGACGCGGCCCCGGCAGTAGCCCAGCGCGCGGGGCAGTTCCAGCTCCGGCGAAAAGCCGAAGTTCACGTGGACGGCATCCAGGATTTCCTCGTACCGCGAGCGCCCTGGATGACCGGCCGGCCGCGCAGGTAGCTGAAGCCGGCCACGATGGAGCGCAGGCCGGCCCGGTGGGCGGCGGCCGCCTGCGGGACCTGCGGGCTCATCAGGAAGGTGGCGTTGACGGCGGCCATGGCCGGCAGCGCGAACAGCGGCCACAAGGCGGGGCCGGTGTCGGCGTTGACCGCCAGCCCGGCGCTGCACAGGAGCATCAGCAACTGGGCGCCGAGCAGTATCTTGCGGCGGTCGACGGCGTCGGCCAGCGAGCCGCCAAGCAGGGCCCGGCGATCAGCGGAAGCACCGTCGCGAGCGAGACCAGCCCGACATCGAGCGACGAGCGGGTCAGTATGTACACCTGGTAAGGCACCGCGACGGTGGTGAGCTGGGCGCCGAGCGTGGACAGCAGCTGCCCGGCGACCAGGCAGCGCAAATCGCGGGATCTCCGCAGCGGCGACACGTCCAGGACAAGATGCCGCCCGAGCCGGGCAATTCGCTTCATGACAGGCAGGCTAACCTAATGACTGACCGTCAGTCAATCAAATGACTGACGGTCACCCAGTAGGATCGCGGTATTGTCAGCTCAACGATGGAGCGCCCGCATGGCCCGGACCAAGCCCGCCGAACAGCGGCGTGCCGACCTGCTTGAAGCAGGCAGGGAACTTTTCCTCGCCAAAGGCGCGGCGGCCACTTCGCTCGACGAGATCACCAGCCGCGCCGGGGTCTCCAAAGGGCTGTTCTACTTGTACTTCCGCTCCAAGGACGACCTGCTGATCGCGCTGCAGGACCAGTTCTCCGCCGAACTCGCCGACCGCATCCGCACCGCCACCGACCCAGTCGCGGACTGGCCCGCAAAGCTCGACGCGTGCGTCAAGGCGATCTTCGACAGCTACCAGGAGCGCGACGACCTGCACGAGGTCCTGTTCCGCCACGGTGGCCACGTGTCCGCCAGCCACCGGGCCACCCACGCGCTTGTCCTGAACGCCATCAGCGACGTCTTCGCCAGCGGCAAGGCGGCAGGCGCGTTCGACGTCGAGGATCCCGAAGCGACGGCCGTCTTGTGCTGGGCGAGCACGCACGGCTTTGACCCAGGCTTCCACGGCGACGCCGCGCCAGCCGACGCCCGGCTCATCCGCGCGGCACAGCAGCTATTCCGCCGAGCCGCCGGCATCCCCGGCGACCCGCCAGGCTGATACCGGAATCGCCAGACCCGGACCAGGGTGCGGATCAGCCGGATCCGCACCGGTCCCCTGACCCGATGGGGCGGCCTCGTCGCGGCTACGGGCGCCTGCCCCACGCGCACCCTGATTGCTTTTTGCTACCTCAGCGCTGAGACTACAGGCGTGACCTGGCTGCCAGCTGATTTCGTCCACCCCACCCGGGTCCCGGTCTGCGAGGGGTACCACCTGCGGCCGATCACCGCGGCGGACACCGACCTGGATTACCCGGCGGTGATGGGATCCCAGCCCCGGCTATGGTCGATCTTCGGCCCGGCCTGGGGCTGGCCGCGTGCCTCGATGACGTACCAGCAGGACAAGGACGACCTGGCCCGCCACGAAGCAGAGATCACGGCCCACCAGTCCTTCAATTACGCGCTGTTCGACGATGCCGAGACAGCCCTGTTCGGCTGCGTCTACATCGACCCGCCAGAAAAACAGGGCGCCGATGCCGAGATCTGCTGGTGGGTCGTCGACGGGCAGACCGGTACCAGCGTGCAAGCCGCCCTGGACACGCTCGTACCCCAGTGGATCACCGCCGCCTGGCCATTCACCCAGCCCCGCTACCTCGGCCGCGACCTGTCCTGGGCCGGCTGGCTTGCCCTGCCCAACACCTGATCTGATACCGCAGCGATCGGTATGCGGCATGAGCACTAGCGGATACTCGGTTGACTTGGCTACAACTCCAGGGAAGGCTTGCAGAATCCCGACAACAGGTGTTTCCGGAGCGCCCGAGGCGACAGCCGAAGGGGTATGAGTAAAGGGCGGTAGACGGGAGATCCGCTCGCGAGACCTGCGAACGAGGTCCCAGGTAGTCCATACCGCATCCGGTTTCCCTGTCCGCGGCAGATGAGGATAGGTTCGCGTTTCCGCGGAAGCGGCTTGTGAAATAATTCACAAAGCGTTTCCGCGGAAACGCCTCGGGCGCGACTGCCGGGGCCATAGCGGTCTGGACCCGATGCCCAGTCCGTGGCAGAAGCGGACGGTCACACAAGGACCTCCCACTGAGCGATAATGGTCGATAGGCAGTGGGGTGCAAAAGGTAGGATACGCCTTGCGAGTTCATATTACGCCAGATGGCTAACGTGGATCACGCGCAATTGGAATAGGAAGAAATCATGATTCACGAAACCGGCAAGCCGCCACCTAGCGAAAGGCGGCCCACTGAGGAAGTTAAGTTCCCTAGCCGATGGACCAAATTCCGTGAAGATTACGGGGAACTGCCCAAGGGAATGCAGATAGTCGTAGTGATCCTGATTACAGCGATAGCCCTGCTCGCCTTTCCAGCTTGGGGGATCGAGTCGATAATAAGGAAACGACGACCTGGTTTCGAATTCGCATTCTTTAGCGCTACACCCTACTTCTTTTTCGTTGCGGCAATCGCAGCCGTGGGTATCGTTGCCACCAAGGTAGCAGCTATCCAAGTTATTGCACTGTACCTTCTGACCCTGATGGAGCTTATATCACTCAGCGTATGTATGACAATCGCAGTCATTAGTCCGGGCCGACTACAGACCTTGAATCGTATGGTAGCGATACGAAGCCTGACGCCTCGGATCGTCGTGGCCAACCGCTCGACGGTTTATGCGGCGCTGGCGTCTGCTTGCTATGCAATCTATTTTTTCGGGATCTTGTCGTACGCCCTGTGGGAAGCTGGGCCCTCATACTTCGGAGGCGTGTCCGAGCCCTCCACTCGCTTGTACAGCTTCTGGCAATTTATCCAGAACTCATTTCTAACCCTCACGAATGCGGGGGGAACGCTGATATCAAGGCGATTTCTGTCGCAGTTGATTGGAGACTTCGAACGTATAGTTGGGATATTTCTCCTCGTGTTCCTGCTTTCTGTGCTTGCCTCCGGATGGGCGGAGCGCACCCTGAAACGCGCCACTACGAGTACCCCACCGGAAGATAACCTGGGATCCGGTTAACCGCGCGCGGACTCGCCTATCTGCGTGCTGGCACGAGCCAGGTGGGGCGCGCGAGAATGGCTGATCTGTGCGTGCCCATCGTTTTGGCCTGGCCGTGGGTCATCGTGGACCATGCTAGCTGGGAGTCCCGGGTGCGGCCCCAGGCGACGTTGCGGCGAGCCCGGTCCCGCTCGCCGGTACTGTCCGTCCCGCGGGCTCCGGATGATAGTGATGCTGCCGGTGATCACGATGACGAATCTCGCACATAGTGTGTCGGAGCGTCATCACGCCTGCTGAGGATGCATATCATGCGGGGGTGATCACCCCCTGCGCTCCGGTGCTTCCCCGGCTGCACGTCATCAACGCCCTCGAGCTACGGCTGCTGATCGGCGAGCTGCCCGCCTACCTAGCCGGGGGGATCCGGCTTGAGCCGGGCGCTGTGATCATCGACGTGGGAGCCAACATCGGCGCCTTTAGCGCCTACGCCTACGACCAGCTCGCCGGAGATGTCACGCTGCTGGCGTTCGAGCCCGCCCCGGCCACCTACGCGGTCCTTGACCGCAACGCCCGCGAGTTGTTCAACGGCACCCTCACCCCGTTCCCGTACGGGCTGTCTGACCGGGAGACCACGGCCGCCTTCACCTACTTCCCGCACGCGACCACGATGTCATCGACGGTGCGGGGAAGCGCCACCATCGATGCAGAACGCAGTCGCATCACCCGCGCGGTGATCGCCGCGATCAAGCACGGCGATTACGGCCGCTGGGCCGCCCGCATCCCCGGGCCCGTGCTGTATGCGGCTCTCACACTGTTGCTACGGAAGGCGCTGCGGTCGTCGACCACGCACCAGATCCGGCTCCGCCCGCTGTCGGCCACGCTGACCGAACACGCCATCACCACGGTCGACCTCCTCAAGATCGACGTCGAGGGCGCCGAACTCGACGTCCTGCGCGGAATCAGCGACGATCACTGGCCGGGCATCCGCCAGATCGTCATCGAAGTCGAACGCTGGGACAGCTGCCACCGCCAGGTGAGCGCGCTGCTGTCCGCCAAGGGCTTCACCATCCGCAGCCACCGCGACACCTTGCTGCAAGCAGCCGACTTCGGACTCATCCACGCCACCCGGACCACCACCGTGTGCAGCTAGAAGCGATCCATGTCAGCGCACCTGGAACCGCCCAGAACCGGCACATCTGCACCCATCCCGCATCCGCGCCACCCCAGATCTGGCCCACGCAGAGTCGGCGCGCCCAGGATAGCCCGGTTCTCCCACACCCAAGCAAAGGCCCGCACGGTTGTCCGCCTAGCATCAGGTCGGTCGGGCTCGCGGGAACCTGTTCTGGAAGCGATCGACGTGCAGCGTGCCATCGCGGAGTACCCCGATCTCGGTGGCGGCCGCTTCCCGTTCTAGGGCCCGGAATCGCTTGCCCTCATCGGACCAGCCCGGTTCAGAGCCCGGTACGTCGTCCCCGACTCGGTGAACTGCACCAGCGAGCAGGTCTCCCACCAGGCCCGCATAGTCCACCGACAACTCGGTCACAGTGTGGCCTGGCTACCAGATACGAACCCGGGTTGCGGGTTCGAGCCACAGCTCGTCGGTGGCGCTGACATCGAAGGCGAGGTAGAACTCGTCGAGGTTCCGCACAATCTGGTTGCAACGGAACTCGCCGGGGGAATGCGGGTCGATGGCGAGCAGCCGGATGGCTTCCTCATCTCGGACCTTTTGCTTCCAGACGCGAGCCCACGACATGAAGAAACGCTGGGCGCCCGTCAGGCCGTCGATGACCGGCGCCTCCTCGCCGTGCAACGACACCTGATAGGCCTGCCACGCGATGCCCACGCCGCCGAGGTCGCCGATGTTCTCCCCGATCGTCAGCGCTCCGTTCACGTGCTGGCCAGGCGCCTGTTTCGGGGCCAGCCGGTTGTACTGCTCGATCAGCGACCGGGTCCGGGTTTCGAACGCTTGCCGGTCAGCTGCGCTCCACCAGTCGGTGAGCTTGCCGTCACCGTCGTACTTGGAACCTTGGTCGTCGAATCCGTGACCGATCTCGTGGCCGATGACTGCGCCGATCGCTCCGTAGTTAGCCGCATCGTCGCGGTCGGGATTGAAGAACGGATCCTGCAAGATCGCCGCGGGGAACACGATCTCGTTCATGCCCGAGTTGTAGTAGGCATTGACCGTCTGGGGGGTCATGTGCCACTCAGCGCGGTCGACCGGTTTGCCGATCTTGTTCAGCTCGCGGTGGAACTCGAAAGCGTGGGCTGCCCGCACGTTGGCCATGAGATCCGCCGGGTCGACCTCGAGGCTGGAGTAGTCCCGCCAGCTGTCCGGATAGCCGATCTTCGGCGTGAACTTCCCGAGCTTGTCCAAGGCCCGCTGACGGGTATCTGGGCCCATCCATTCCAGCTTGTTGATGCTCTGGCGGTAGGCCTCGATGAGGTTGGCGACCAGGACGTCCATCTGGTCCCGCGCTCCCGGTGGAAAGTGCCGGCCGACGTAGACTCGGCCGACCGCTTCTCCCATCGCCCACTCGACCAGCGAGACACCCCGCTTCCAGCGCTCACGCAGCTGGGGGGTGCCGCTCAGGATACGGCCGTAAAAGTCGAAGTTTTCCTGGACGAACGCCTCGGACAGGTATCCGGCCGCGCTGTGGATCACCCGCCAGCACAGCCAGTCCCGCCACGCTGGAACGTGCTCGGCGGTGAGCAACGAGGCTAGGCCGGTGCTGAAGCTCGGCTGGCGGAGCACGATCTCGTCGAAGGCGCCCGCGGGCGGGTCCATGGCCGCCAGCCATCCCCGCAGGTCCGGCCCCTCGGACAACATCCCAGCCCAGGTGAACAGGTTGTAAGTCTTCTCACGGTCGCGGCTCGCAACGTTGTCCCAGTGGTGCCCAGCCACCGCCGTCTCCAGCGCGAATACCCGTCTGGCGGCCCCATCGGCATCCGGCCACCCGGCCAGCTCGAACATGTGCCCCACATGACCGACGAACGCGTCACGGACGCCAGCAAACCGCTCCTCGCGGTAGTAGCTCTCGTTCGGCAGCGAGATGCCACCTTGCCCGAAAAACACCAGGTAACGCTCCGGATTACCCGGGTCGGTGTCGACATAGAGCCGGTACAGGCCCCCGATCCCCAGTCGCTCCAGCCGCCCGAGCGTCTCCAGCAGCTCCGGAACGGAGCTGACGGCTCGAGCCGCCGCGAGCGTCTGGCTGATGGGCTGCGAACCGAGCAGCTCGACCCGGTCCGCGTCCATGAAGCTGACGTACAGGTCGCGGAACTTCCGCTCCTCGCTGCCCTCTGGCGCCGGCCCGGCTTCTTCCACGATCTCGCGCACCGCGTCCTCAGCCTCGTCAGCCAGCATCCGGAACGTGCTATCGCGGGCCCGGTCGGCGGGGATCTCGGTCCGCGCGAGCCACCGGCCGTTGACGTGCCGGAACAGATCGTCTTGCGGGCGGATGCCGGGATCAAGCTCGTCGACGGGGATGCCAGCTGGAAGCGTCATGCGCTCTAGCGTAGATGTCGGGCTGACCTGCGCCGTGGCGTGACAGATGTCATCGGCGGACCGGGAAGATCGCGCTCACGAGCTGATCGCGGCCAGGATCCGGTCGAGGCCGAAGTCCCAGGCCTGCTCGACGTCGCCACCGAGCCGGAACGCTCCGGCGAGCTCCATTGCGATAAACCCGTTGGCCCAGGCCACGATGGTGCGCGCGGCCGGCAGCGCCTGCGCCGGGTCGGCCACCTCGGCGACGACGCGCAGGAGCGCGGCGGACGAGCGCACGGACCGCGCCGTCGCGCCGGGCACGGCCTGCGGCGCGTTCATCAGTGTGTACGCGACCGGGTTCGAGTGGGCGAACGCACGGTAGGCTGCCGCCATGGCCCGCAGGTCCGCCACGGGATCGGCGGAGCCGGCCGCCGCGTCGAGCGCCGAGGTCAGCTCGTCGGCCACGTCTTCCAGGATGAGCCGGAACAGGTCGGAGCGGCCGCGGACCCGCTTGTAGAGCGACGGGGCGCGCACCCCCACCGCGTCGGCCACGTCGTGCATGGTCAGCGCGTCGGCGCCGCGCTCTTCCAGCAGGTGCCGCCCGGCCGCCACGATGGCGGCGGTCGAGGTCTGCGCGTGGGCGGGCATCCAGCCTCCTGATGGCGAACGACCGCAATTCTATTGCCGTCGCGCGCATTGGCTAACTATCGTAGCCTTGCGAAGGCTAAACATCGTAGCCTTTAAGGCCGCACAGGAGGCACCGCCATGCAGATAGCCAAGGGCCTGCACCGAATCGGTTCGGACACCGTCAACAGCTACCTCGTCATCGACGGGGACGGCGTGACGATCATCGACGCGGGCCTGCCCCGCTACTGGAGGTTGCTGGACAGCGAACTCGCTCGACTCGGCCTGACCCTCGATGACGTCCGGGCGCTGATCCTCACCCACGGCGACACCGACCACATCGGCTTCGCCGCCCGGCTGCACCGTGAGCGGGGTATCCCGGCCTACCTCCACCCCGCCGACCACGCCCGGGCCCGGCTGGAGGTCAAGAAGCCCAACCGCGGCTGGGGTCCGGTCAAGGCCGGCCCGCTGGCCGGATTCCTGTGGTACGCGGTCCGCCAGGGCGGGCTGCGGATTCCCCCGGCCACCGGCCTGCAGCCGACCGAGGACGGCCAGGTGCTCGACGTCCCCGGCGCGCCCCGGATCATCCACGTCCCCGGCCACACGCCCGGCAGCGTCGCGGTCCACGTCCCGGAGGTCGACGCGCTCTTCATCGGCGACACCATGACGACCCGCAACGTGCTCACCGGCGCGACCGGTCCCAAACCCGCACCGTTCACCCTCGAACCCGGCCAGGCCATGGCTTCCCTCGCCCGTATCGGCGACGTCGACGCGACCTGGGTCCTGCCGGGCCACGGCCCGGCCTGGGACGGCGGCGTGACCGAAGCCGTCCGGCTCACCCGGCAGGCGGCGGCGCAATAACGCCACGAACGGCTTCACGCTTGCTGCCCGATGACGTGGGTCTGTCGGTGCCCAGGTAAGGCGGATTAGCGTGGAGCTGGGCTACAGGCCGTTCGGAGAGGAGAAGAACGTGGCTCTGCGGGCGGTGGTAGTCGGCGGCGGGATCGGCGGGATCGCCGCGGCCGTTGCACTGGCTCGGGCCGGCATCGACGTCGAGGTGCATGAGCAGGCACGGCAGCTAACCGAGGTGGGCGCGGGGGTGTCGCTGGCGCCGAACGGCCTGCGGATGCTAGCCCGGCTCGGGGTCGACGAGCAGGTCAGGCAGGTGGGCGCGCGGTACGCCTCATCTCAGCTCCGCCTTCCCGACGGGCGGGCGGTGCGGCACGAGCCTTATCAGTTCGCCATGGCCGGACAGAACATCGGCATCCACCGGGCCGACCTGCTTGAGTTGCTGGCCGGACAGCTGCCGCCGGGCACGGTGCGGACCGGGCACCGGTGCACGGGTTTCCGCCAAAATGACGGCAGCGCCACCGCCGTCTTTGCCGACGGGAGCACCGCTACGGCAGATGTAGTGATCGGCGCGGACGGCATCCACTCCGTCCTGCAGGGCTTCGTGGTCGCCCCGGCCGAGCCTGTCTTCTCCGGGGTCGTGGCCTACCGGGGCCTGGTGCCGCACCAGCCGGAGTACCCAGCCGGAGCGATCCGGATGTGGATGGGCGAGGGCAGGCATTTCCTGGTGTTCCCGGTGCGTGCCGGGCAGCTGCTGAACTACGTGGGGTTCGTCCCGTCCGATACCGCGGTCCGCGAGTCGTGGTCGGCGTCCGGCGACCCGGCCGCGCTAGCCGCGCACTTCGCCGGCTGGGACCCGGTTATCGGACAGATCATCGCCGCGATCAGCGGGCCGGGCGGCAGCGGGTTCCAGTGGGGGATGTACGACCGTGCCCCGCTGCCCACCTGGAGCACCGGGCGGCTGACGCTCCTGGGCGACGCGGCCCACCCGATGCTGCCGCACCTGGGCCAGGGAGTCAACCAGGCCCTGGAGGACGCGGTGGCGCTGGCCACGCTGCTGGGAGCCAGTGCGAGCCCGGCTGACGTGCCGCGGGCGCTAGCCGCCTACGAAGAGCTGCGACGTGACCGGACGGCGCGCGTCCAGCTGGGCTCACGACGGCAGGGCGCCGGCTGGGACAGCTCCGGCAGCCAGCTGGTCGACCGGCGGTGGATCTACGAATACGACGCCTGGGCCGAAGCCCTCGCGCTCACCTGACGAGCGGGACGCACCGGGGCCAGGTGTACCAGCAGGTTGTAGGTGACCAGCGCGATGGCCACGTGCATCAGGAACAGGACAGCCACCGCGTCGGCCCGCTGGCCCAGGTAGAGGAGATACACATCAGGTAGCCACAGCACCAGGGTGACCAGCACCGCCAAGCGGAAGAACAGCCAGCGCGGATCAGACGAGACCCGCGTCACCATAGGCCACGCCACGCAGGCGATGACGACCCCGATCACCGTCAGCTTGGCGTAATCAGGAAACTGGAAATGCGCGTATCCCCGCGTGCTGGGCATGACGGCCTGGCCGATGACGACGAGCAAGGCGTCGGCCGCCAAGGCCCCCGCGATGGCGGCGATGGTAGCCAGGACCAGGCGGGCCATCCGCGGCTGGCCGTGCTGGGGACGGAAGTCGACCCGCGCAAGCGAAGCAAGCTGACTGAGCATGCCCGGAGGCTACCCAGCGGGACCGCCGCGATCGGGTCAATGTCACGATTCCTTCATGAACAGCTGGCCCTCGGTCGCGCCCATGCGCCGGGCGATGGCATCGGCCAGGGGCGCTTCCACCGCGCTGGCGATGGCCGCTTCCTTGCTGGGAAAGTAATTGTTGAAGGTCCGGGGCGAGACACCCGTCGCCGCTGCGATCCGGGGAACGCACACGGCGGCCAGCCCGTGTTGCCGGGCCAGTTCGAACGCGGCCAAGGCGAGGTCGAGGCGGGCCTGGTCCTTCTGCACGTCGCGGCGGCGCACGGGCGGCTGCTGGAGTGCCGGTGATGCCGGTGTCATGGCTACCATCCTCACGTATATTGCGCACCACGCAAGCCATGCGTGATGCGCAATATACGGATCGGGTGGAGGCCGACCAGACCACGCCGAAGTCGGCCGCGAGTTCGCTAGCCACGGTATCGCCGACGCTTCAGCCATCGGATTAGCCTCCTGATCAGGAAGAACATTTCGTCACCCCCTCCTGGTGCTCGGTGATCCGGATCCCGCCGGAGACCGGCGGCTGCAGCAGGCTCCGCAGCTGGGTGGCGAACTGAGCCGGGTGCTGGACCATCCCGGCGTGGTTGCCAGGTAGGTCCCTCCGTGCTAGCCGACTCAGTGCCGGCCGGCTCGGGGGGGTCGTTCATCTGGCTACGAGAGTAGCCGCGACGATCGTAGGTGACGACAGTGAAAGGCAGAATGTCTGGATGAGCGATGGAGCGACCTTGACCGCGGAGCTCATCGTGGACGGCACCCGGCCGGCCGGTCCGGTGATCTCGCCCGATGGCCGGTGGGTAGCCTGGACGACCTCTCCGGTGGGCCAGCGAGAACTGAGGGTCAGCGACTTGTGGCTCGCGCCCGTCGGAGCGGGCGCACCCGAGGGCGCACCCCCGGTACGGCTGACCGATGGCAGCGAGCCGGCCCGGCGGCCGCGCTGGTCGCCCGGCTCGGGCTGGCTGTTCTATGTCGCTGGCGAGGAGATCCGCCGCCTCCGGGTCACCGACGGCGGCCCGACCGGGGACACCGGGACCGTGCTGCGCTGGCGCGGCGAGATCTCCGGGCTGCTTCCGCTGGCCGGCGGGCGCCGGGTAGCCGTCATGGCCGGCGACGAACTGACCGAAGACGACGAACGCCGCCAGGCCGAGCGTGATGACGCGATGGTGTGGTCCGAACGCGCGGTGCGCCAGCACTGGCGCTGGCATCGGCTGCGGTTGCTCGACCTGGCCTCCGGTGAGCTCGCGGTGGTCGGCGGGCTGGCCGGACGGCACGTCGTCAGCGTGGCGCAGCAGCCGGGCGGAGGACCGCTGGCGGTGGTGAGCTGGGACTGCCCGGAATACGAGCCCGGCGTTTTCACGAGCCGGTTGCACGTGGCCGACCTGGCGGACGGCACCGCGGCGGACCTGGGCCCGCTGGGCCTCGAGGCGCGTTCCCCCGCGTGGTGGCCGGGCGCCGACGGCTGGCACCTGGCCTGGCTGGCCGCCGTGCCGCCCGGTGAGGGCGCGGCGGTGCTCGATGTCGCCGTCCCGGCGGACCGGATCGCGGCGAGCGAGCCCGTCGACCTGACCGCCGGCCTGACCGCTTGCCCGGAAGAGCTCGTCCAGGTCACCGGCGGGCCGCCGGTGGCGCTGTTCGCCGAAGGACTGGACACCGCCCTGTACCGGCTAGACCCGGCTGGCCCCGCCTTCGAGCGGGTCGCGGGCTGGACCGGCCGGGCCGCCGGGCTCAGCGCCAGTGACGGTGCCACCGCGATCGCGGTGCTGGCGGGCACGGCCTACGCGCCTCGCGATGTCAGCGCCGGCCCGCCTGATGGCCTCATCCGGGTCAGCGATACCCGCCCGGAGCTGCGCGGCATCGACTGGGGCACCCAGGAGCGGCTGTCCTGGCGGGCGCCGGACGGGCTGGAGCTCGACGGCGTGCTGATCCTGCCGCCCGGTCAGGGCCGGGCGGACGGCCCGTTCCCCCTGGTGACCCTCGTTCACGGCGGCCCTTACGACCGATGGGCCGACGAGCTGATGGTGAGCTGGGGGTGGTGGGGCCAGTGGCTGGCCGCGGCCGGCCACGCCGTGTTCTGCCCCAACCCCCGCGGCAGCCAGGGACACGGCCGGGTGTTCGCCGCCATGGTGGCCGGCGCCGTCGGCCGCGGTGAGTGGACCGACATCCTGGCCGGCCTGGATGCCCTGGTGGCGGCCGGTGTCGCGGACCCGGCCCGGCTGGGTATCGCCGGGTGGAGTCACGGCGGGTTCATGGCCGCCTGGGCGGTCACCCAGACCGGCCGCTTCCGCGCCGCCGTGATGGGCGCGGGCATAGCCGACTGGTCCATGCAGGTCAGCCTCGGCGAGCTGGGCCGGACCGAAGCCGGCCTGGGCGGCAGCTTCGGCTGGGAAGGGCCCGGTCCGCACCGTCACGACCAGCTCAGCCCGATCTCCTACGCGGCCGATGTCACGACTCCGGTGCTGATCCTGCACGGCGAGGACGACACCAACGTCCCGGTCGGCCAGGCGATGTACTTTCACCGGGCGCTCACGCACTTCGGCACCGATCACGAGCTGGTGATATACCCCCGCGAGAACCACTCCTTCACCGAACGAGGCCACCAGATCGACGTCCTGGCACGCACCCGCTCCTGGTTCACCCGCTGGCTCGGCGTCCCGTCCGGAGGCTGACCTGTGCCGCCGGATGGCCTAACTGAACAGCCGCATCTTCCTGCGGGAGAACCGGAGAATGCGGATCAGCGCGGTCATGGCTCGTCAGCTCGCAGCAGGTCGAGCAGGCGCTGGTGACGGGCCAGGCTGTCCTCGAGCAGCCCTCGGTAACGGCGTGGTCAGCGCGGGAACTCCGTGCAGCGGATGCCAGAGCTGCCGCCGCGAGGTGATGCCGAGCTTGGCGAACACGTTGCTCATATGCCATTCGATGGTGCGGGGGCTGAGGAACAGCTCGGCGCCGATCTCGGCGTTGGTGCGCCCTTCCCGGGCACGCAGGACGATCTGCAGTTCTTGCGCGGTGAGCTCTCCGGCCGCCTCGGGTGTGCGCTTGCGCAGGGTCTGCCCGGCCGCCATCAGCTCGCGGCGGGCGCGCTCGGCGAAGCCTTCCGCTCCCATCGCCTGCAGCATCTGATGGGCGCGGCGAAGCTGCTCGCGCGCGTCGACCCGGCGGTTCTCGCGGCGCAGCCACTCGCCGTAGAGCAGGTGCGCGCGGGCCAGGTCCAGGCGGACGCGGGTCCGGCCGAGCCGGGCGATCGCGGACAGGTACTCGTCCTCGGCGGCCTCGCCCTCGCTCAGCAGCGCGCGCGAGCGCGCCTGCACGCCGAGTGCCCAGTCGGTGCCGCTCGCGCTGGTGATCTCCGCCAGCCACCGCAGGGCACCGGCCGCCCGCCCGGGCTGACCGGCCCGGACGGCCGCCTCGATCAGCTCGACCCGCGACCATGCGGCCAGCCCGAGCTCATCGGCGTGCTCGCCGGCCTGACTGGCCGCGGCCAGCGCGTCGGCGTAGCGGCCCAGGCCGTTACTGAGGACCGCGCTGGCCCAGTGCACGGCGGTCACCCCGGTGCCCTCGCCGCGCGCGGCCGCGTCCGGCCCGATGGCGTCGATCAGGGCGCGGGCCTCGTCCTGGCGGCCGCGGACGGCGGCCAGTCCCAGGGCCGCGTAGCGGGCCGGGCTGCCGCCGGCCCGCACGCCGGCCGTCGCCACTTCGTCGGCCAGTGCCGCCGCCGTCGCCAGTTCCCCGAAGCACAGCTGCAGGTACGCGCGCCTGCTGAGGGCCGCGGGCAGTTCGCTGAGCGCGCCGGCCTCCCGGGCCAGCCGCAGGTACCGGCCGGACAGCACGTCCCAGGCCTGGTCGTCCCAGGCGTGCCGGGCGACCGGGCCGGCCAGCCGCAGCCACCGGAGCTCCTGGTCGGCCGGCGCCTGGGCCGCGCGGGCGGCGACGCCGAGCGCCCGCCGCAGCACCGGCATGGCCGCCGGGATACCCTGCCCGGCGGCCATGGCCAGACCATCAAGAAGGATGCCGAACGGGTCTGGCGACTTCGCCCCCTGCCCGGCGAGAGGAGTCGCCAGGGTGACCTCCCGCAGGGTGGCACCGGGATGGGCCAGGTGGCCAGCCAGCATCGCGGCGTGCATCGCGTCCAGGTAGGCCGCGTGGGCCGCGGCTGTGTCGTACTGCTTCAGCTGGCGGGCCGCCTCGAGCAGCAGCCGCGGCGGGGCGTCGCCGCCCTGGTTGGTGACGAAGGCGATCTGGGCCCGCACCAGGGTCGCCCGGGCCCGCTGGAACGCGTCGAGCGGCCCGCTCTCCGCCAGGGCGAGCAGATCGAGCGCCGGGCCGCACGCCCCCGCCCAGACCATGTCGCGCGCGCCGGCCAGAGCTCGTCCGGTCCGCCGGGCCGGATCCAGGGTCAGCGTGGTGGCGTGTTCTCCGAACGCGGCCGCGGTGGCCAGGACGCCGCGGGCCCGCGCCCGTCCGGCCGCTTGCTCGAGTTCGGCGGCGAGGAGCTCGTCGGGTTCCGACGCGGCCTGGGCCAGGTGCCAGGCGCGATGGTCCGGGTCGGCCCGCGGGTCGGTCGCCTCCGCCAGCACCCGGTGCACGTGCTGGCGGTCCCGCAGCGGCACCGAGCGGTAGGCCGCCGAGCGCACCAGCGGATGCCGGAAAGCCACCCGGGCGCCGAACGCGACCAGGCCCGCCTGAACCACCGGCCGGGCGGCCGTGGCCGGGACGCCGAGCCGCGTGGCCGCCCGCCACACCAGCGCGGGGTCGCCGGCCGGCTCGGCCGCCGCGATCACCAGCAGCCGCCTGGACAAGGCCGGCAGGGCGTCGAGTTCCCGCGCCAGGCCCGGCTCGACCTGGCCCGGCAGCGGCTGCGCGTCCAGCAGGCCGAGCCCGGCCGTCGGCTGCGCCTGCCGCACGGTCAGCAGCTCCAGCGGGTTCCCCCGCGTCTCGGCCACGATCCGGTCCCGCACCCTGTCGTCCAGCGGCCACCGCACCACGGACGCCAGCAGCGCCCGCGCGTCCGCCTCCCGCAAGCCCGTGACCTCGAGCTCGGGCAGCCCGGACAGGTCGGCCAGCGGCTCCCGGGTGGCGAACACCATCAGCCCCGGGCCAGCCAGCAGCCGCCGGGCGGCGAAGGCCAGCGCCTGCTGCGTTTCCCGGTCCAGCCATTGCGCGTCGTCGATCACGCACACCAGCGGGGAGCCGGCCGCCGCCTCGGTCAGCAGGCCCAGCGCCGCGACGCCGATCAGGAAGCGATCCGGCGCCGGCCCGGTTTCCCGGCCGAAGGTGACGCTGAGCGCATCCCGCTGCGGGCCCGGCAGGTGCTCGAGCCGGTCCAGCGCCGGGGCGCACAGCTGGTGCAGGGCCGCGAACGCGATGTCCAGCTCCGACTCGGCCCCCGCGGCCCGGATCACCCGCAGGTCCTGCGCCCCCTCGGCCAGGTCGTCGAGCAGCGCGGTCTTGCCCACCCCGGCCTCACCCCGGAGCACCAGCACGCCGCCGTGGCCATCGCGCACCCCGGCCAGCAGCCGGCCCAGGGCCGTCCGCTCGTCGCGCCGTCCGTATAGCTTCATCGTTCCAGGCGAGAATACGCCTGCGGCCGTTTCCATGTCACCGAGCCTGCTCCGTGCAGGTCGGCGGGCCAATGGAGTGGCCTTCAGGGCCGGGCCTCGGGCTGGCCCGCGGGCGGCCTCGGGTTAACCCGAGGGCCGCAGAGCCCGGCCCCGGATTGTGGGGTTGTCCCGATTGCCGCGGGACCAGACGCTCGCCATGATCGCTACGTGGCGAACAGAATCCTGATCGTCGACGACAGCCCGGGCTTCCGCGCCCTGGCGGCCGAACTGCTGGCCGAGCGCGGTTTCGACGTGCTGACGACGGTCACGGACGGAGAACAGGCGCTGGCCGCCGTCGCGGTCCGGTGCCCGGACGGGATCCTGCTGGACATCAACCTGCCCGGCCGGGACGGCTTCGCCGTGGCCGCGTCGCTCGCCGCCGCCTGTCCCGCCGCCAGGATCGTGCTGACCTCCGCCGATGTCGCCGGCCTGCCCGACGAGCTGCTGCGGGACTGTGCCGCGACGGCGTTCGTCCCCAAGGAGGACCTGGCCGGCGCCGACCTCGGGACGCTGTTCAGGAGCGAAGGTAGGTGAGCACGGCCAGGACCCGCCGGTGCACCTCGGCCGCCTGGTTCAGCCCGAGCTTGTCGAAAATGCTGGTCACGTGGCGCTCGACGGCCGCCACGGTGACCACGAGCTCGTGCGCGATGCCGGCATTGGAGCGGCCCTCGGCGATCAGCCCGAGCACCTGCCGCTCCCGCGGGGTCAGGCCGTCGAGCGGCCCGGCCTTGCGCTGACGGCCGACGAGTCGCGCGACCACGTCCGGGTCGAGCACCGAGCCGCCCTCGGCCACGCGCCGCACCGCGTCGGTGAACACCCGCATGTCGCCGACCTTTTCCTTCAGCAGGTAGCCGACGCCGCGGGCGCCGTCGGCGACGAGGTCGAACGCGTACGCGTCCTCCAGGAACTGGGACAGCACGAGCACGCCGACCGCGGGCCGCGCCTTCCGGGCCGCCAGGGCCGCGCGGAGCCCGTCGTCGGCCTGGCCGGGCGGCATCTGGATGTCGGCGATGATCACGTCCGGGTGGTAGGCGTCGGCCATCCGGACCAGGTCACGCGCGTCGGCCGCGGTGCCGGCCACCTCGAAGCCGCCTTCGGTGAGGACACGCACGATGCCTTCCCTGACGAAGGGCTGATCCTCCCCCACGACGACGCGGATCAGCCGGCCCGGATGCACGCTATAAAGGTACGCTCATCCGCTCGGCCGGCTCGGGGGGAGCGGGATACTGGCCCGGATCAGGGTCCCGCCGACGGCCGGGCTGGTGATTTCCACGGTGCCCCCGAGCGTGCCGATGCGGTCGCGCAGGCCGGTCAGCCCGCTGGCTTCGGACCGGGGCCGCGCCCCGCCGATGCCGTCGTCGCGCACCTCGACGACGCACCATGGCCCGGAGAGGTCCACCCGCACCGAGGCGGACGTGGCCCGGGCGTGCCTGACCACGTTGGTGAGGGCCTCGGCGCAGAAGAAGTACACGCTGACCTCGACCGGCGCCGGGAGCCTGTCGCCAGGGACGTCGAGTGAGACCGGGAGCGGCAGCCGGGCGGCGAGGGCGCCGACAGCCGTGGCCAGGCCGCGCTGGGTGAGGAGCTCGGGGTGGATCCCGGCCACGAGCTCACGCAGGTCCTCCAGGCCGCGCCGGGCGTCACGCAGGGCCCGGCCGACGAGTTCCCGCGCCTGTTCCGGCGCGGATTCCCACTTCTGCTCGGCTAGCTGGAGGTTGATCAGGGTGGTGACGAACTGCTGCTGAGCCCCGTCGTGCAGGTCCCGGGTGACGCGCCGGCGGGCCGCGTCGGAGGCGGCGACCAAGCGAGCCCGCGACGCCATCAGGTCCCGCTCGGCGCGTTTTCGTTCGGTAATATCGCGGATGTAGCCGGTGAAGACCGGCTCGGTGGGCAGCCCGGTGCGGGTCACCGTGACCTCGGCCGGGAACTCGAGGCCGTCGGCACCCATCGCCGTCAGCTCGAGCCGCTGGTCCAGGATGCCCCGCTCCCCGGTGGCCAGGTGCCGGGCGAAACCCTGGCGGTGGGCCTCGCGCAGCGCCGGCGGCACGATCAGCTCGGCCAGCTCCAAGCCGATCACCTCGACCGGCCGGTAGCCGAAGATGCGCTCGAACGCGCTGTTCACGTACGTCACCCGGCCGCGCTGGTCGATGCTGACCACGGCGTCAAGCGCGGCTTCCAGGACGGCGCGGTGGCGGCTCTCGCTCGCGGCCGCCTCGGCCGCCCGGGCCTGGGCGACGTCACGGTCGCGGTCGGCCTGGCCGCGCAGCCGCTCGGCCGCGATCAGCTCCAGCTTGGCGATGACGGTGCCGCTCAGCTGCGCGAGCACGGACAGCAGGAAGATCTCCTCCCGGGTGAGGGATTCGCGGCCGGTGACCACCAGGAAGACCGGCTCGTCCGCTCGCGGGGAGCCGAGCGGGAACGCCCAGTACGAGTCCGGCCCGTCGATGTCGAGCGGTCCGGGCGCGGTGAGCCCGGCCAGGGCGCCGCCGATGTCATCCGGCGCGCGTTCGTAGTAATCCCCCGACCTGGCGGGATGCCAGGCCAGCGCCCGCTGGCCGCGGGCGATCGACGGGATCGCGGTGGTGACCAGCCGGATGAGCTGGCCGGGGGAGGACGCCTGGGTCAAGATCAGCGACAACGTGAACACGGCGTTGACCGCCGACAGTTCCGCGTTGACGTCCGGCACCGGTTACCCGGGGAGCTGATCTGCCGGGATGTAGTGCGGGTTGGTGATGACGATCCCGTTGACGTAGATCCGGGGATGGGTCCTGAGCACGTACATGACCGTGTCGCCGTCGAAAAGGTCCAGGTCGTACAGGCAGAAAAAGAAATGCGGGTAGTCCGGCACGATCGCGTTGAGCTCGGCTTCGGCGGCGAACCATTCGTCGATGTCGACCGCGTTCCTGATCAGGAAGCTTTCGTCGCCGACGGCCCGGAAGCGGTCGTACCCTTCGGCGAACGCCGACTGGACCATGGCCTTCATGGCGGAGATGAACGTGTCCTTGGAGAACCGCCCGCCGGGCATGTACGCCTCGTCCTCGGTGAGGATGCTCAGCATGCCGTCGCGTGACACCAGGTCGCCGGGTATCCGGTCGCGGACCGAGGACGGCGTGTCGACCATGCCGAAGCATTTGTGGCCGGCCTGCAGCCCGGCCGAGAGATAGTCGACGACGATATCGTCCAGGGAATCACTGCTGCTGCTGTAGAAAGCGCAGACATGATCGCCGACCTGGAATCCGAGGTCAGGGTCGACTGATGCCCGCAGGACCATGGCCGCACCTCCGCAGCATGCCTCGGACAGTATAGCCGGGTCAGCTGGAGGGCCTGATGGTGGTGCCGGCCCGGCCGGCCAGGATGCCGGCCGCGTCGGTCAGCGCGCCGATCGCGGCCGGTGAGCCGGCCGCCCGGACGAAGCGCAGGCACGCTTCGACCTTGGGCCCCATCGACCCGGCCGGGAACGCCATGGCCGCCAGCGCGTCGGTGTCGATGGCCGGGATCGGCCGCGCGTCCGGCGTGCCGTAGCCATCGATGATGGCCGCCACGTCGGTGAGTACCAGCAGGCGATCGGCCTTGAGCGTGATCGCCAGTTCGGCCGCGGTCAGGTCCTTGTCGACCACGGCTTCCACCCCGGTGAGCCGGCCGGCGTCCGACCGGATCACCGGTACGCCGCCGCCGCCACCGCAGACCACCAGCGCGCCGGCGTCAGCCAGGGAGCGGACGGTCTCGATCTCCACCAGCTCCAGTGGCCGGGGCGAGGCCACCACGCGCCGCCAGCGGGGCCCGTCGGCGGCGATGGCCCACCCCAGGCGCGCGGCCAGCGCCCGCGCCTCGTCCTGACCGTAACTGGCCCCGATGAACTTGGTAGGGTGGCCGAACGCGGGATCGGACCGGTCGACGACCGTCTGGCTAAGGACGCACACCGCCTGCTGGGCCACGCCCGCGTTACGGAGCTCCTGGACCAGCCAGTACCCGATCATGCCCTGGGTCTGGGCGACCAGCACGTCGAGCGGATACGGCTGGCTGAGGCTGGTATCGGCCTGGCTCTCCAGCGCGAGCACCCCCACCTGCGGCCCGTTGCCGTGACACAGCACGAGCTGGTGCCCGGCGGCCAGCGGGGCCAGGGCCGCGGCGGCCTGCCGGACGTGCCGCCGCTGGATCACGGCGTCCGGCCGCTCGTCGCGCTCGAGCAGCGCGTTCCCGCCCAGGGCGACGACGACTCTCACGGCCTGGGTCCGAGGGTGGAGATCATCAGAGCCTTGATGGTGTGCATCCGGTTCTCCGCCTGGTCGGGGCGGCCGATGGCGACGTCGACGCCGGGTGAGTAGTGCACCAGCGGCTCGCCGACAGGGGCCGGCAGGCCGGCCGCGGTGAGCAGATGGTCGTCCACGACCAGGGCCTGAGCCCGGTGCAGGGGCCAGGGCGGGTGGCAGGCGCGGGCGGAGACCGGGCGGCCGCCGGTGAAGCTGAACAGCATCCAGCGGGCGGTCAGGAAGTGCTCGAGGGCCGTGACGTCGGCCGGGGCGATCGGCGCTCCGATGCCGATCCGCAGCCGGCTGGCGGCCGGGCGCGGGCCGGGCCAGCGGCGGCGGGACAGGTAGGCGATCTCGCCGCCGCGTTCGCCCAGCCGCATCGACGACCAGAAGTACGGCAGGTGGTAGGGCGTGGCCCGCGCGGTGACGACGGCACCCAGGCGGGCCGCGTCGAGGGAGAGGAACCAGATGCCGGACCGCCCGGCGCGGTCGCGGACGTAGGTACGCACGTTCGTCTCGCAGAAGTTGGATACCCAGGGCAGCCGCTGGCCGCCCGGCGCGGCGACCCGCATGTAGAACGGCACCAGGCCAACCCAGGCCGCGCCGTCATACGTCTCGATCTCGAGCCCGCCGGGCAGCAGCCGCTGCACGTCGGCGGCCTCGAATGACCAGTGCAGGAACGTGAGCCGCTCCCACCGCTGCCACATGACCGGCCGGTCGACGGTGAACGGGCAGGCACCCAGAGTCTGCGTGGTCATCCCTCAAGTGTGCGGCGTCACCCGTTCAGCCGCCCCAGCGGCCCGGCGTCTGGACGGCAGCGGTACGCAGCCGAACCGCCGTCGTCCAGGCCGGGAGCCACTACTACTACTTCTTCTTCGTGCCCTTGCTGCCCTTCTTCTTGCCCTTCTTACCCTTCTTGGCCATGCCCCTCACCCCGCTTCCCCGACTCGGAAGGTCAACGAAATGTTGACCGTCCGTCAACGTATCATTGACGAAGTGCGGTTGTCGACTACGCTGACCTGGTGGCTTCCAAAAATCCTGTCAAGCGGATCGCCGCTGCGCTCGGCGCTCTCGATGTCGCCGACGGGCCGATGGGCCGGCTCGAAGCCGCCCGGCACCTGCGCGAAGCGGCCGAGGAACTAGAGGCCGCCCAGGTCGAGGCCGCCCGCAAGGCCGGAGCCACCTGGATTGAGATCGGCGCGTGCTACGGACTCACCAAGCAAGGCGCGCAGCAGCGCTTCCGGGCCGTCCGCAACCAGGCCAAGGCCGAACCCGGGGCTTAACGGTCCTGGTCGGTCATCGCCGTCGCGCCTGGCCGGTCGAGCAGCAGGTCGACGGCGCGGGCAAGCACGTGGTCCCGGGTGCGGTCGCCGTGGTCGGCGGCGAGGAAGTGGCTGCCGATCGCGACGCAGAAGGCGAGCAGGCTACGGGCCTCGACCTCGTCGGCATCGGGGCAGAAGGTGCCGATCATCGCGCGGAGCAGCGCCATCCGCCGGTTGTCGACTCGTCGCAACCGCCCGGCGACGGCCGTGTCGTGGCGGGCCCAGTCCCGGATCGCTAGGTCCATGGGCAGCAGGCGGTCGCTGGAGAACGTCAGCATGCCCGCGCGCGCGATCTTGGTCCTCGGATCGCCGCCCTCGCGCTCGACGCGGTCGATCACCTCGTCGACGCTCTCCCGCTCCCAGGCGTCCAGCATCGCCTCAAGCAGCGCGTCACGATCGGCGAAATAGCCGTAGAACCCGCCCTTCGTGACGCCGAGCTTTTTTGCCAGCGCCTCGACCCGCACCGCGGCCGGGCCGCCGTCGGCCAGTGCCTGCAGTCCCGCCTCGACCCACCGGCCGCGCGGCGTACGAGTGATCCCCATCACGCACCTCACCTTGCTATATACGCGACCGTATAGATCTTGCTAACCTGTTCTATACGTAAGCGTATACATAACCGGAGGAACCAGCGAGATGATCGCCGACCTGATCGACAGCGCGGTGGGCAAGCGCGAGATCCCCGGATCCGTCCTCGCGCTCAGCTCCATGCCCGACCCCGACTACGCCGACCTGTTCACCCTGCCCACGGACGCGAAGGCGGCGCCGGAGCAGTGGGCCCGGGCCATGTTCGGCCACGTCCCCACCGGCGCGGAGCTGCTGATCTGGCGTGGCCTGCTCGGCCTGCGCCTGGCCCGGGGACGATCACCGGCCACGGTGGCCGGATGGCGGATCGGCGGCCGCGGCGAGGACTGGATCCGGCTCGAGGCCGCTTCGGCGTTCCTGACCGCCGACCTCCTGGTACAGGCCGCCGACGGGCGCGTGTCGCTGGCGACCTTCCTGCGCTATGACCGTGGCCTTGGCCGCGTCGTGTGGCCACCGCTGTCCGCCCTTCACCGCCGCCTCGTCCCCGGCGTCCTCCGCCACGCCGCGGCCCGGGTCAACTCGCCGTGCGAGCCGCCGGGTAACGCGACCTGAGCACCTGCTTCTGGATCTTGCCGATCGCGTTGCGCGGCAGTTCCGGCTCGAAGTCGATCCGGACCGGGCACTTGAACCTGGTCAGCCCGCTGGCCAGCGCCGCGTCCCGGATCTGCTCGGCGCTGGCCCGCTCCCCCGGCCGCAGCACGACGACGGCGACGATGTCCTCGCCCCACTCCGTGCTCGGCACGCCGATGACGGCCGCCTCCATCACGGCGGGGTGATGGTAGAGCGCTTCCTCGACCTCTTTGCTGGCGATGTTCTGGCCGCCCCGGATGATGATGTCCTTGATGCGGTCGACCAGGTAGAACCAGCCGTCGCGGATTTCCGCCACGTCCCCGGAGTGCATCCACCCGTCCCGGATGGCCGCCGCGGTCAGCTCCGGCTCGTTCCAGTAGCCGCGCATGACGTACGGGCCCTTGAAGACCACCTCGCCGCGGCCGTTGAAGTCGAGCAGTTCCCCGGCCGAACCCTCCACCCGCACGTCGATGCCGTACGAGGGCTGGCCGACCGAGGCCAGCAGCCCGGCCTCGCCCGCCAGCGCCCGGGCGTGGTCTTCCGGCCGCAGCATGGTGCCGACGGCGGCGACCTCGATCATCCCGTAGAGCTGGATGAAGACGTTGCCGAAGACCTCGATCAGCTCGCCGACGCGCTCGGGCGGTATCGGCGCGGACCCGTACCCCAGCCGCCGCATCGCGGGCATGGCCCGGCCGGACCGCCGCGCCACCTCCAGCACCCGGTACAGCATGGTCGGGACGACCTGCGAGTGGGTGACGCCGAGCCGGTTCGCCCGCTCAAGCCACGCCTGGCCGTCGAACGCCCGGACATCGCCCAGGACCAGCGTGGCCCCGGCGTACAGGGCCGGGATGGTCTGTATGTTGGTGGCCGAGTTATGCGGGATGCTGATCAGGACCCGGCTGGCGGGGTCGATCGCGTACTCAAGCGCCACGTTGGCGGCGTGCATGAGTACCGCGTCGTGAGTGAACGTGGCGCCCTTGGGGCGGCCGGTGGTGCCGCTCGTGTACTGGATCAGCGCGTCGGCGCTCCCGGCCGTTTTCAGCAGGGACTCAGGCGGCGAGGCCGCGCCCGAGCCGGCCGCCTGCTCGTAGTCCCCTTCGGCCAGCAACACCCCAAAACCAAGATCAGAACCTATCGAACGAACGAGCTCAGCGAACTCGCCCTCGGTCACGACCACCCGCACCCCGGCGTTGGCGAAGATCGCCCGCAGGTCCGTCTCGGTCAGGCGGAAGTTCATGGGGGCCGCGATGACACCCAGCTTGGCGCAGGCGACGAGCAGTTCGACGACCTCGAGCCGGTTGTAGAGCAAGTAACCGACCCGGTCCCCGGCCTGGAGGCCGGCTATCTCGGCCAGGTAGTGCGCCAGCCGGTTCGAGCGCGCCTCGAGATCGGCGTAGGTCAGCGACCGCCCGCCATCCTCTTCCACCGCGAGGCTCCGGGATGACGCCGGGCGTGATGGCCGACCGAGATCCCGATGTTCATGCTGGCGCTCCCGCGCGCCGGAAGTCAGGCACCGCCGTCCGCCAGGCGCTCTGGGGGCCGGGGCTGGCCCCGGGGCCGAGCGGGGAGACCGCTCCCGTGCCCGTGATGACAACACCGTCCATCGGTCACCTCTCCACCCGGCCCCGCACACAATTGACGATGACGTCAGATTCATGCTAGGACCAGCGAAAAAGCAGCGTCAAGGAGGGCCGGAGCGTCTGAGTCACCACGGCACGACCTGATCGCGGTAGTCGAGGAACCGAAGGCCGCCATGCGCGCTTCCCCGATGCTCAACGGCGCTCCCGGACCGCCGAGGCCGGTCTGTACCCATCCGGGGTGCATCAGCAGCAGCGTCCGCGGGTCGCCGGCCTGCCGGGCGGCGTACGAGCGCATGAGCTGGTTCAGGGCGGACTTGCTGGCCCGGTAGACCTCATGACCGCCCCTGGTGTTCAGGGACACGCTGCCCTGCCGGGAGGACATCACCGCGATGGTCCCGCCGGGTGTGACGAGCGGGCCGAGGCCCTCCACCACCCGCATCGGGCTCAGGGCGTTCGTCACCATGACCTCGGTGAAGATCTCGGTCGGTACCTCGCCGACCGGCTTGTCGGAGTCGGTGATGCCCGCGATGACGAAGAGCAGGTCGAGGGAGACGCCTCCCAGTCGCTCTCGCAGCGCGCTGATCTGGGCCGGCTCGGTGATGTCCAGCCGCTCGACGGTCAGGCTGCGCCCGGCCTGCTTGACTAGCTGGTGGAACTCCTCGGACCGGCGGCCGCGCACCGTAGCCACGACACGCCAGCCCCGTTGCAGCAGTTCACTGGTCACGGCCAGCCCGATGGTGCGGGAAGCTCCGATGACCAGCGCGGTCTTGCCGGAACCAGCCATGACGACTCCTGTCGTTAGATGCGATCGTATTGCCCGTCAAGCCTGATCGGCCTGCTGGGTCGGGTGGGGCCGACCTGGCTGTGGTATTCGGCTCCTGCCCAGTGTCAGTGGTAAGTCATACAATCCCCTTAGCAGCAGTCGCCAGTTTCGTGGCCGAGAGGGGAGGACACGATCGTGCAAGATGACGCGGAGATCCTGCTGAGTGTCCACGCCGAAGGTCCGGCGGCAGAGGGCGGGCGGCTTCCGCTCGCTGAGCTTGCACGGATCGCAGCAGGCCTGCAGGTAACACTTGAGCGCCTGGCACTGGCTCTGACAGGGACCTACGTGGCCCGCGGGCGCCGACCGCGAGATGTCGTCGAAGCTGTCCGTCTCGACCTAGTCGGCTTCCGCGCCGGCTCAGCCATCATCGACATCGTCCGATCAGCTGAGGATGCGGTAGAGGGCGATTCACTGCTCAATGATTCGCTACGCGCGCTTGAGGATGGGGTAACCGCCATTCGATCGGGCCAGCATCCACCATCTTATTTCACTCCCCAGGTTCTCACCGGGCTTCGCGAGCTCGCCGGGGGCATCAACGTCAGCAACCTCACCAGGATCAGCTTTGGCCGACCAGGCGGCGGATCATTCGTAATCGATCCTATATTCCGGGATCGTTTGCGCAAGGTTTCGACTCAAGGACCGGAGACGGAAGCTACAGTCGTCGGGCGTCTGCACATGGGCGACTTTTCGCCAGCGGTGCTCAGATGCCGCATAGACACATTCGCAGGTAGTGTGCTCGCCGACTTTGATACAGATCTCAGAGACTCGGTTCTCGACGCTATGGATCAGATGGTCATGGCCACTGGTGTGGCCGAGCTGCAGCCAGATGGCTCGACCGTACGTGTTCTTCACCTCTCGGTACTAGAACGTTTGCCAAGCGCAAGAATGCTGCCGCTCCAGACTCTCCAGCGCCAGCAAAACGTAGCTCCTGTGCGCGATATCACGGATTTGCGAGGCAACGCCGAAGAAGGCGAGGACTTCGGACCTTTCATGGAGGCGATTAGCTCTGCGCGGGGCGGTGATCGGTGAAATACGTCGTGGTTGATACCGATGTCTTCTCACTGCTCTTCCGCGGCCAGGACGTGGATCAGTATCGCCGCCACCTCGATGGCAGGGTTCCGGTTCTGTCCTTCGTTTCAGTAGCAGAACTTCACTATGGCGCTACGTCGGCCAACTGGGGCGAGCGAAGGCGGCAGGATCTCGAGGAAGCTATCCGCCGATATGTTGTCGCCCCTTACAACGAAGAGATTGCCAAGCTCTGGGGAACGCTCAAGGCTCAAGCCGTCAAGGCCGGGCATCCGCTTGGGCACAACGTTCAGTCCAACGACCTGTGGATTTGCGCCACCGCGATCTATCACGACGCACCGCTCCTAACCGCCAACCGGCGCCATTTCGAGAATTTCCCGGGATTGTCCCTCCTGGCCTAGCAACACTGGATAGCTCAGCGCTGCGCGGCCTTTGATGACTCGAAGCCGTCCACACGGCCACGATGCGCGGAGTCCTGGTTGTGCAGTCCTCTCTGAGATCGTGACTACCGATCTTTGATGTCGGGGGTAACGGGTTCTGCTGACAGTTGCTGTGTATTGCGGTCCGCTTGCATGCTGAGGTATCGCTGCTCGGGCACGTTGAGCGCGCGCTGGGCGGCGAGCCGGTAGTGCCGGGCGGCTGACGGGCGGTCGCCGGTCAGCTCGAGCAGGTGGGCCCGCACGGCGTGGACCCGCTGGTGCCCGGCGAGCGCCGGGTCGGCTTCGGCGGCCGTGAGCGCCTGCAGTCCCGCCGCCGCGCCGCGGGTCATCGCGATCGCCACTACCCGGTTCAGGCTGACCATCGGCCCCGGCGTTAGCTTGGCCAGCAGGTCGTACAAGGCGAGGATCTGCGGCCAGTCGGTGTCCTGCGCGCAAGCCGCCTCGTCGTGCACCGCCGCGATCGCGGCCTGCAGCTGGTAGGGGCCGATCGGGGCCGCGGCGAGGGTCTTGGTGATCAGCTCCGTGCCCTCGCGGATCGCGGCGGCGTCCCAGCGCCCGCGGTCTTGCTCGGCCAGCGGGACGAGCGCTCCGTCCGGGCGGGTCCTGGCCGGGCGGCGGGCGTCCGTGAGCAGCATCAGCGCGAGCAGCCCGGCGACTTCTCCCTCGTCCGGCAGGCGCTCGCGGAGCTGGCGGGTGAGCCGGATGGCCTCGGCGGTGAGCTCGACGCGCTGCAGGGCGGAGCCGGAGCTGGTGGTGTGGCCCTCGTTGAAAATCAGGTAGAGGACGTGCGTCACCGTGGGCAGGCGGCGGTCCCGTTCGGCTTCGGTGGGCGCGCGGAACTGCGCCCCGGACGCCTTGATGCGCGCCTTGGCCCGGCTGATCCGCTGGGCGACGGTGGGTTCCGGCAGGAGCAGGCCCCGGGCGATCTCCGCGGTGGACAGGCCGCCGAGGGCACGCAAGGTCAACGCGACCTGCGACGGCACGGCCAGCGCCGGATGACAGCACAGGAACAGCAGGGCCAGGCTGTCGTCGTCGGCCGGCGCCGGTGACGCCGGTGCTGGCGCCTGCAGCGCATAGGCCTGCTCCCGGCGCTGCCGGGCCGCCTCGCTCCGCCAGGTCTCGACCAGCCGCCGCGACGCGGTGGTGATCAGCCATCCGGCCGGGTTGGCGGGTAGGCCGCCGGCCGCCCACTGGGTCGCGGCGGCGAGCAGCGCCTCCTGCACCGCGTCCTCGCACAGGTCGAACTGGCCGTGGCGGCGCACGAGCACCCCGAGCACCCGCGGCGCCAGCTCACGCAGCAGCGGGTCGAAGCCAGGCGCGGAGTCGCTCACATGTCCTCGCCATTCCGGCCGAGCACCGGGCGGACCTCCACCAGGCCCCACACCGCGTCCGGCACCTGCGCGGCGATCGCCAGCGCCCGCTCCTCGGTGTCGCAGTCGACCAGGTAGAACCCGGCCACGTGTTCCTTGACTTCGGCAAACGGCCCGTCGGTGGTCATCACCTGACCGTCGCGGACGGTGATCCGCTTGCTCAGCGAAGGGTCGCCGAGCGCTTCGGAGATGACAAGCTCGCCGGAGTCGGCCAGTTCGTCGCTCAGCGCGTAGTGCCGCCGTCCGAACTCCTCCCGCTCGGTGTCGGACAGCTTCTCCCACCGCTCGTAGAAGTGCGGGTTGCTCTGGATGAGGATCATGTACTTCACCGTGGCCTCCTGGGGTCCTCGACAGATTCTCTCTGCTGAGGTGTCGAAACCGTGGTGCCGGTCTCGACACCTCGTTGAAAGTTCCTGCCCAGGGACACTGCCCCGAACGGAGAAGAACCGTGACCGACACCAGCACCAGCCCAGCCCTTGCGGCCGCCACCGACGCAGAGATCCTCGCCGTCCTGGACGAGCACGCGGCGGCCCATGCCGCCCGCGACGTGCAGCGGATGATCGCCCCCTACACCGATGACGCTGTCCGCTACACGCTCGCGCCGCCGCTCAAGCAGGGCCCCGATACCCCGTACGGCACCCCTGAGGGCCTGCGAGCGTGGCTGGCAACCTTCGACGGCCCCGTGCTCATCGACTACCACGACCCGGTCGTGACCGCAGGCGGCGACGTGGCGTTCGTGCACACCCTGACGCGGATGACCGCGACCCCCGCGGGCGCCACCGACTCGTTCTCTTTCTGGTTCCGCTCGACCTACGGCCTGCGCCGCATCGACGGCACGTGGCGCATCACCCACCGGCACGAGTCGACCCCCTTCCACATGGACGGCTCCTTCCGGGCCGCCACCGACCTCCTGCCGTGATCACCCTCCCGGCGGGCCGGCCTCAACGTGTTGATGTGTCCGTCTGTGGATCGACATGAGGTGTTCACCCGCACGCGGTCTGCGGCGTCCACACTAAGCACCGACGTGACGGTTGAATTTGTCACAATAAGTACACCCATGGCCGGGACGGGGCTGGGTGCTTGTGGTCAGGGACGTGACATGAACCAGGAGAACGGGACCCAGGATGACCAACTCGGATGAGCCTCGTGAGCATGTAAACGGCACCACCGGATCACCGCCGCCGCGTCTCAGCCGGCGCCGCTTCCTGCAGGCCACGGGGCTCGGCGCGGCCGCCGCGGCGGCGGCCGGCGTCGGCGCCGGACCAGCCGCGGCGTCCACGGACCTGCCGCAGGGCCTGACCGGGACCATCCGCGACATCAAGCACGTGGTGATCCTGATGCAGGAGAACCGGTCCTTCGATCACTACTTCGGGACGCTGCGCGGCGTCCGGGGGTACGGCGACAAGCAGATCCTCACCTACCCGAACGGGACCAGCGTCTTCGCCCAGCCCGACAAGGCCCGCTCTGACCTGGGGTACCTGCTCCCCTATAACCTCACCGAGCAGATCGACAGCGACCTCGACCACAGCTGGGTCGGCGACCACGCGGCCCGCAACGGCGGGCAGTGGAACAACTGGGTCGCGGCCAAGACCGAAGAGACGATGGGCTACTTCACCCGGGACGAGATCCCGTTCCAGTACGCGCTGGCCGACGCCTTCACCCTCTGCGACGGCTACCACCAGTCGATCATGGCCCCCACCAGCCCCAACCGGATGTACCTCTGGACGGGCACGTCGAGCGGCTTCATCACCAACCCGGACGACTACGTGGTGGACTTCGGGCCGGACGCGGGCACGGCCGAGGTCACGACCTTCCCCGAGCAGTTGCAGGCGGCCGGGGTCAGCTGGCAGGTGTACACCAACAACCAGGTGGGGGACAGCGGCAGCTTCCCCGACTTCTTCCTCGGCGATTTCGGCGACAACCCGCTCTGGTTCTACCAGCAATTCAACACGACCAATAGCCGCAACGGCGGGACCGGCGCGCTCGCGACCCGCGGCGCGGTTACTCCCTGGCAGACCGACGCGGGGGCGCCGACGCTGAGCCAGACGCACGCCGCGTACGTGCTGTCGTCGTTCATCAACGACGTCAAGAACAACAAGCTCCCCCAGGTGTCGTGGATCGTCGCGCCGGCGGGCTACAGCGAGCACCCGGCCTTCACCCCCGACTTCGGGGCGCACTACGTGAACACCGTGCTGCAGACGTTGTTCTCGGACCCCGAGCTGTGGCAGAGCACGGCGCTGTTCGTCACCTACGACGAGCACGACGGCTTCTTCGATCACCAGCTTCCGCCGTTCCCCGAGGCGAGCGTCACCGACGAGTTCATCGGCGGCCTGCCGATCGGCCCCGGCACCCGGGTCCCGATGCTCATCTGCTCGCCGTGGACCCGCGGCGGCTACGTCGACTCCAACGTCTACGACCACACCTCGGTGCTCCGGTTCCTGACCGCCTGGACCGGCGTGAAGCCGGCCAACGTCACCTCGTGGCGCGAGTCCGTGACCGGCGACCTGACCGCCGCGTTCGACTTCAGGCGCCCGGACTTCTCGATCCCGCGGAACATCCCCACGCTCGCCCAGACCTGGGCGCTGACCCAGCTGACCGGCGGGTCGACGGCACCTCCGGCCGAGGGCGCCCAGAAGATGCCGGCCCAGGAGCCCGGCACCCGGCCGCACCGCCCGACCAACTACCAGCTCCACGCCGACGTGACCGTGGACCGCACCACCAGCCAGGTCACCGCCGCGCTGACCAACGGCGGCCGGGTCGGCGCTTCCCTGGCCGTCTACCCCGACGCCATCTTGCCCTTCGCCCCCACGCCGTTCACGGTGCTCCCGTCGGCCCCGGGCTCCTACGTCTGGGACGCGACGGCGACCGCCGGGAAGTACGCCTTCTCGGTCTACGGTCCCGACGGGTTCCTGACCAGCTTCGCCGGCCAGGTCGTGCCCGCCGGGCTGAATAGCGGCCAGGTCCCGGTCGTCACCGCTGCCCTTCGGTTCGGGACGGTCGAGCTCACGCTGGCCAACGAAGGCCAGCAGGATGTCACCTACACCCTGACCCCGAACGACTTCAGGGGTAACACCCAGACGATCACGGTGAAGGGCGGCCGGTCCAAGATCGTCGACTGGCCGGCCGACCAGGACGGCTACTACGACGTGGTGATCACGGCCACCCCCGCCGGCGGCTTCCGCCGCCGCTACGCGGGCCGCATCGCCTGACCGGACGCATCGACGTGGCGCCCGCGGCCCCGGGCCGCAGGCGCCACCGGCCGACCGGCCGGGAGTCAGCGGCCGGGGCTGGCCTAGTCCGGCGGGCTGCCCTGCTCGTCCGCTAGGCCCGCGCCGCGGTCCTCCAGCGGGGCGCCGATATCCCAGGCCGACCCCTCGGCGGCGGGCAGGCCGCCGATGATCGGGACGACCGTGCCGTCCTCGCCGACCGCCTGGCCGGTTTCGATGAGGTACCCGGGATCCTCGACGACCTCAGGCGTTCCCGGCTCGTCCTGGGGCGGAGCCGGCTCCTGCTCGGGCGGCGTCGGTCGGGCCGGGTCGTTGCCGGTCATGCCGGTCATGTCAGTCATCTCCCTGGGCGAGTACGAGCACCGTCCGGGGCTACCCCCGGGGCACGGGTCCTAATCCAACCGCGGGCGGCGCCCGGCCGGTGCGGCCAGAACAGGATGAAACCCGGGGTTCAGCGCGCTAGAACGCACTGAAGGTCCAGTTTCATTGCGTGGCACGTTACCGGCCACCCGCCGTCGGCACGTCGACGGGCCGCCCGGTTGGCCGGGCGGCCCGCACGAACTCGCTGGTAAGGGTCAGGACTGGCCGGATTCGAGGTCGGCCAGCGTTATCCGGGAGGTGTGGTAGTAGGTGGCGTTGAGCGGCTGGCCGGGGTCGCGGTTGAACAGGGCGACGGGCATCCCGGTGCTGGCGTCGATGACCAGCGATTCCACCAGCTGATCGGTGCTGAGCGCGGGCCAGCTGTCGGCCAGCGTCAGGGTGGGCTGGCCGGCGGTCGTAGTGTGCGTGACCTTGACGTTCGGCATCGTCGCCATGATGCGGAGCACGCCCGCCCGGACCTGGGCGTTTTCCGGTGCCGCGGTCAGCGCGTCGAGCGAGTTCATCCAGATGAAGTTGTCGGTGTGCTCCTTCTGCTGCTCCGGGGTCAGCGGCTTCGGCGGCGTGTAGCGGATGCCCTTCTCCTTGTCGATGGCCTTGAGCTTCTCGATCTCGGCCTGCTTCCCGTCCGGGTGCGTGCCCGGGATGAAGTTGGCCACGGCCATCTTGGCCCGCGCGCTGGTGACATCACCGTTCGCGGCCAGGAGCGCCGCCGCCATGGCACGCTTGAACTCACCGCTGCCCACGTCCTGGTGCTGGGCGATCACCCGCAGCAGGTCGCTCTTGCTATACCCCCAGTAGTAGGTGCCGTCGTCGGTGTACACGTCGATGCCGTTGGCGCCCACCGCGTCACTGGATGGCGTCTGGTTGCGGATCTCCAGCGTCGCGTCGCCGGGCAGCGGGGCCTGCTTGACCGTGATGTCCTTGGCCAGCTGGGCCAGGATCGGGTTCACCGCGGCCTGCGTCCCCGTCGCGGCGGGCGCGGCGCTGGCCGCCGCGTGGTGACCCGGCGCCTGCCGCAGCACCGACTCGGCGTCGACCCGGCTGTCCACCGCGGCCCACGGGTCCCACCCGGACGCCAGGGTGGTCAGGTCCGCGACCGGTTCCTCGGCCGGACGGGACCGCCAGTGCCGCCGGAGCGTGTTGTGCGCCACGCCGAACAGCCACGGACGGGCGTCCGGGTACGAACGGTCATACCTCGCCCGGGACCCGGGCGCCGCGACCCATACCTCGCCGAGCAGGTCCTCGGCCAGTTCCCGGCCGGCCCGCCGCGCGAGGTAGGCCCCCACGGCTGCCTCGTACCGCCGGACCACCTCGACGAAGGCGTCCTCGTCGCCGCCGAGCGACCGGGCGATCAACTCCGCATCATCCGGATCAGATGTCATGGCCCTCCTCTAGCTGGATTGCCTTACATCCAGCACTTGCCATCTGACGGGGCAAAGCGTTCAGCGCATTCAGGACGGAAACTGGCCGGAGCGGTTCGTAGCGTGGCCGGCATGACGACCACAGCAGAGATCGAGCCGTTCCGCATTGACATCCCGCAAGCCGACCTGGACGACCTGGCCGCCCGGCTGGCCGCGACCCGGTGGCCCGGTGAGCTGGCCGGGACCGGCACCCAGTACGGCATGCCGCTCGGCACCGTGCAGCGGCTGGCCGCGCGCTGGCACGACGGGTACGACTGGCGCGTCCACGAGGCACGCCTCAACGAGATCCCTCAGTACACCACGACCATTGACGGGCAGAACATCCACTTCCAGCACATCCGTTCGGCCGAAAAGGGGGCGATGCCACTCCTCCTCCTGCACGGATGGCCGGGTTCTGTGCTGGAGTTCGCCCGAATGATCGGGCCGCTGACCGATCCCCGGGCGCACGGCGGCGACCCGGCCCGCGCGTTCGACGTCGTGGTGCCGTCCCTGCCCGGGTACGGCTTCTCCGGCCCGGCCGCCGAGCCGGGCTGGGACAGCGCGCGGATGGCGCGGGCGTTCGCCGAGCTGATGGCCCGGCTCGGGTACCGGCGGTGGGGCGCGGCCGGCGGCGACGCGGGCGCCCTGGTCGGCCGGGAGCTCGGGATCCTGGCCCCGGCCGGCCTGGCCGGGGTGCACCTGCTGCAGATCTTCGCGTTCCCGTCCGGCGACCCGGCCGAGCTGGCCAAACTGTCCGACGCGGACCGCGCCAGCCTGTCCGGGACGACCGCGGACTTCCAGGACAAGGCGGGGTACCAGAAGATCCAGCAGAGCCGGCCGCAGACGCTCGGGTACGCCCTGACCGACTCCCCCGCCGGGCAGCTGGCCTGGAACGCCGAGCTGTGGACGGGCTGGGGCGACTACGCCGACTACCTGGACGTGGACACCTACCTGACCCACGTGAGCATCTACTGGTTCACCCGCACCGGCGTCTCCAGCGCCCGGCACTACTACGAGGACGCGCACAGCGGGGCGGGCTACCGGGACGCGCCGAACCAGGTGCCGACGGCGGTCGCGGTGTTCCCCCAGGACTACCGGACGATCCGGACGCTCGCCGAGCGGGCCAACAACGTCGTCCGGTACACCGAGTTCGACCGGGGCGGCCACTTCGCCTACACCACCGACCCGGATCTGGTGGTGGCCGACCTACGGGAGTTCTTCTGCGGCCTCGCCCACTAGAATTTCACGGTGTCCCATCTGCTCGACAACCCGGTACGTTCGTCCTTGACCGGGCCGCACGCGGGGTTCGCGGAGCGGCGCGGCGACGTCCTGCGCTACCCGTTCGAGGTCTGCCCGTTCGCCGCCCTGCCCGACGAGCCGGGCGACGCCGACTGGGCCGACGCCGCCGAACTGGCCGGGCCCGGCGGCGTGCTGCCGCTGGGCCGGATCCAGGTCGCACCTCCGGCCGGCTGGGAGGTCACGGTCATCGGCGAGGGCGTCCAGATGACCGGCGAGGATCTGGCGGCCGCGGCCGATCCCGAGGCCGTGGTGCTCGGCCCGGCCGACGTGCCGGAGATGCTCGACCTCACCAAGCGCACCCGGCCGGGCCCGTTTATGAAACGGACCATCGAACTCGGTACCTACCTGGGCTTCCGTCACGACGGCCGGCTGGTGGCCATGGCCGGGGAGCGGCTGCACCCGACGGGCTGGACCGAGATAAGCGCGGTCTGCACCGACCCCGCCTGGCGCGGACGCGGGCTGGCCACCCGGCTGGTCCTGGCGCTCGGCGCCGGGATCCTGGCCCGCGGCGAGACCCCCTTCCTGCAGGCCCTGACGTCCAACACCACCGCGATCAAGCTCTACGAGGAACTGGGCTTCCGGCCCCGCCGGACCATCATGTTCGCGGTAGCCCGGGTACCGGAAGCCCGTTTATCCCGAGGATGAGCCTCGCCGGGTCATCGACGGCCCGGCGCGGGCGGTGTTCCTGGAGTGTTTCAATTCTGGGGTGGAAGTGAGCAGCCCGGACCGCCGGAATCCCGAGCGGATGACCATCAGGCGCGTGGCGGAACTAGCCGGCGTCTCCATCGCCACGGTCTCCCGCGTGGTCAACGGGCACGCGGACGTGTCCAGCCAGACCCGGGAAGCCGTGCAGCGGGTGATCAGCGAACACGGCTATCCGGCCAGCCCGCGATCCCGCCCCGCCGGGACCGGCCAGATCGGCGTCATGGTGCCGCTGATTCATCCGGGCTGCTTCGCCGAGATCCTGGCCGGTGCCGTCGAGGCGCTGTACGAGCATGACCTGCAGGCCGTCCTGAGCCCGACCCGGCATTCCCGGGCCCGGGAGGTGTCCCTGCTCGAACGGCTGGCGGGCGGTGCGGCCGACGGTGCGATCATCGTCCTGCCCGAGGAGTCCGGCCAGGAGTTCGCAGTCCTGGCCCGGCGCGGCTTCCCGGTCGTGATCGTGGATCCGCGTACCGAGATAGCCGAGGGGATCCCGGTCGTGTGCGCCGCGCACTCTTCCGGGGCGACACAGGCTACCCGGCACTTGCTGGAGCTCGGACACCGCCGGATCGCCGTGATCGGAGGACCGCGGGGCTGGGTGGCGACGGAGGAACGCATGCGCGGATACCACGCGGCCCTGGCCGGCGCCGGCGTCCTGCCCGACCCGGCGCTGATACGGTACTCCGATTTCTGCCTCGAGGGCGGCCGGGAGGCAGCGGCGCAACTGCTCGCCCGGCCCGATCCGCCTACGGCGATCTTCGCGTTCAACGACGGTATGGCGGTGGGAGCGCTCCAGGCGGCATCGGCCCGCGGCCTGCGGGTGCCCGCCGACGTCTCGGTGGTCGGCTTCGACGACACCGTCGAGGCCGTGGTCACCGCTCCGGCGTTGACCACCGTCCGCCAGCCGCTGGCCGAGCTGGGCCGGACCGCGGTCAGCCTGCTGCTGCGCCAGATGGAGAACAGGCGCCTGGAACCGCTCCGCATCGAGCTGGCGACCAGGCTCGTGATCAGGGACTCCACTGCCCGTCCGGGCGAAGCCTGCACGCGATAGCGGCGCAGGCATTGACCGCGACGTTGGGTCTTGTTACGTTCCTTCCGGAAATGTTCCGGTAATTTTCCGGGAGGATCTCGTGACACGTGGATCGTTCGGCCGTATTCCGCGTCTCGCCGTGGCCGCAGCCTTGGTGACGGCGGCCACCGTCGCCGGGTCGTGGCCCGCCGCGGCCAGCACCGTGGCCGCTCCGGTGGCAGCCGGCCAGCGGGGTCTCAGCCCGGGCGCGCGCATCTTCGTGCCGCCACCCTCGGACGGAGCGCCGCAGCAGATCCTGAAGCTGCTGAAGAGCGGCGACCGCAAGGACGCGGCGCTCATCACCGAGATGGAGGCGACGCCGCAGGCCGTGTGGTTCACCAGCGGCACGCCGGCCCAGGTCCGGCAGCAGGTGCGGCAGACGATGGCCGAAGCCGCCGTCGAGCGGGCGGTTCCCGTGCTCGTCGCCTACGACATCCCCGGCCGTGACTGCGCCCAGTACTCGGCCGGCGGTGCCCTCAGCCAGGCCGACTACCAGGCCTGGATCAACGGGTTGGCCCAGGGCATCGGGAACGCCCGGGCGGCGGTCATCCTGGAGCCTGACGCCCTGGGCAACCTGCCGTCGAATTGCGGGCTGCCGGTCTCGTCGTATCCCTTCACCGACGCCGAGCGGATCGCCGAGCTCCAGTACGCGGTGGGCGCGCTCGAGCACGACCCCGGCGTGAGCGTCTACCTGGACGGGACCCACAGCGCGTGGCAGTCCGTCGGCACGATGGCGCAGCGACTGCTGGAAGCGGACGTCCAGCAGGCCCAGGGCTTCTTCGTCAACGTGTCCAACTACCAGCCGACGGCTGAGCTCCAGGATTACGGCACCTGGATTTCCGACTGCATCGCGATGGTGACCGACAGCTCGAACGCCTACTACAACAACCCGGCCGGGTGCGCGAGCCAGTACTACCCGGCGACCCAGTCCGACTTCAGCACCTGGGACCTCACCACCCAGTGGTACGCGCAGAACATGGGCACCGCCGTCGCGACGACCCACTTCGTGATCGACACCAGCCGCAACGGCCGCGGGCCCGACAGCATGCAGCAGTACGCCGGCGCGCCGTACGACCAGCCGGCCAGCGTCATCAGCACCCTCGCGGCCGGGAACTGGTGCAACCCGCCGGGTTCCGGCCTCGGCCTGCGCCCGACCGCCAGCACCGGCGTACCGCTGCTCGACGCCTACCTGTGGGTGAAGACGCCGGGACAGTCGGACGGCCAGTGCGACTCGGCCGGCGGCGCCCGGGCCTGGGACTACACCGACTACACCCAGCCCGGCTGGCCGACCACAGCGGCGGCGCAGTCCCTGTTCGACCCGCTGTGGGCCACCGACGATCCGGCGGCCGGAGCCTGGTTCGGCCCGCAGGCCCTCCAACTGGTCCAGCTAGCCAGCCCGCCGCTGCCCGGAGCCTAACCCTCCTGCCCCGGCCGTAAGCGGGCCGTAAGCGCCTTCGCGGTTGACCTCGCCCGCCTCCGCCGCAACGATGAGTACCGGGACGCGGGGTGGCGCCGCCACGCACGGAGGTATCCGGTGACTCGTTCCAGGTCCGCGCTCGCCATCGCCGCCACCCTGCTAGTCGCGCTGGTCACCTTCCTCGTCGCGCGCACCGTCAGTGGCAGCGGCCGGCTCGCCGCGCCCACCGCCAGTCCCGTCGCCGCGACGACGACAACGCTGTGCCAGGAACAGACCGCGCCGGTATCCGGCGGCACCTACACCGTGCAGAACAACGAGTTCGACTCGGGCGCGTCGGAGTGCGTCAGCTCCGACGGCGGCGCCGATTTCACGGTGGCGAACTCCTCGATCGCCAACCCGACGAACGGGTCGCCGGGCGCGTACCCGTCCATCTACCAGGGCTGCCACTGGGGTAACTGCAGCTCGGGCGGCCTCACCGGCCACCCCATCCAGGTCTCGGCGCTGACCCCGGGCCAGGTGACCACGAGCTGGTCGACCACCCAGCCCGGCGGCAGCAGCGCCTACGACGTGGCTTACGACATCTGGTTCAACCAGACGCCGACCACGAACGGCCAGCCGAACGGCAGCGAGCTCATGGTCTGGCTGAACCACAACGGTTCCGTCCAGCCGTTCGGCTCCGAGGTGGCCAGCAACGTCACCCTCGGCGGCCACACCTACAACGTCTGGGAAGGCGCGCAGTCCAGCTGGGACACCATCACCTACGACATGACCAGCCCGGCGACCTCGGTCACCAACCTGGACGTCGGCACGCTGGCCCAGGACATGGTCAGCCGCGGCTACACCAAGAGCAGCTGGTACCTGATCGACGTCGAGGCCGGATTCGAGCTATGGCAGGGCGGCGCCGGGCTGGAGACCGACTCCTTCTCGGTCAGCACCAGCGGCAGCGCCGCGCCCACCCCCACGCCGACGTCCCCGAGCGCGCCGTCCAGCCCCGCGCCCACGGGCACCTGCTCCGCCGCGTACTCGGTGACTGGCAGCTGGCCAGGTGGCTTCCAGGGCCAGGTCGTGGTCGCGAACACCGGCTCGGCCGCGCTGAACGGCTGGCAGCTCGGCTGGACCTTCCCCGGCAGCCAGGCGATCAATAACCTCTGGAACGGCAGCTACGCCCAGTCCGGCGGCCAGGTGACGGTGACGAACGCGTCGTACGACGGCACGCTCGCCCCCGGCGCCAGCGCGACGGTCGGCTTCACCGCCACCTACTCGGGCAGCAACACCGCGCCGTCGAGCGTGTCCTGCACGTAGCCGGACCAGGAAATGTCCGGGCATGCAAAGAGGGCCGCTCGACCTTGCGGGAGCGACCCTCTTTGATGCATGTCCGGCGGTGTCCTACTCTCCCACGCGGTCCCCCGCGCAGTACCATCGGCGCTGAAGGGCTTAACTT
>JBEKJP010000041.1:0-55443 GCA_050011155.1 Streptosporangiaceae bacterium | reverse complement strand
GCCGCTCCCCGGGACGTTGACCACGGTGTCCTGCGGGATCGCCACGGCTCCGCCGTGCTTCCCGTCGGCGTCGATGTGCAGGAGCATCACGACGTTGCTCTGGTTCCCGAGGGACGGATCGCGGACGGCGTCCCCGGTCGGGCCCACCTGGGACGAGGTCACCAGGAATGTCTGCCCGGCCCCGCTGCCAGGCGCATTCGCCGGGACCAGGTACGCGACGGGTATCCGCGGGATGCTGCTCACGACGTGGTTGACGTACGCGTAACTGCCCACGGCGAGCGCGGCCACCAAGCCGAGGATCGAGCCGAGCGTGACCAGCGCGATCCGCCGGACCCGGCGCTTGCGCCGGGGCGGCCCCGCCCCGCCCCCGTCGGCCTCCCCGGCCGGATGCTCGTTCCTGCTGCCTACCGTGGTGTCGGTGACATCGGACATGATTCCCCCGTCTGTCCGCATTCAGGTGGCCATGCGGTCCAGCGGGCTGGCCACCATCGTGACCTGCGGCCCGGATGAGCCCTGGGCCTTGATCGCCGTGTGCTCCCCGGCGTGCACCGTTTCGGACCTTCCCCGACCCGGCCTCTTCACTTTATGCTGCGGACTAATGACTAAGAGTAATACATTCAGGTAGTGGGAGGGAAGAGCGGCCCCCGCCCGGCGGCCCCCGGCCGGCGGCTACTTGCGTACGTGCTCGCGCCCGGCAGCGACCGCGCGGCGCGACCGGCGCCGCCCGAGCCCGCCCGCGACCGCTAGCAGCAGCCCGCCCGCCAGCGTGGCCAGCCACGGCACCGACCCAGGCCCGCCGCCAGCTCCGGGAGCCGTCCCGCCCATCCCGGTGTCCGCGCCGCCCTTGGGCGCGTCCTCGAGCCCGGCCGCGTCGGTCAGGTTGCCGATCTTCAGCTTGGATCCCGAGGCCCCGTCGAGCACCACGATCGTATGCACCGAACCAGCGGCCAGCCGGACCGTCTCGGCGGTCCGGCCGCCCGCCGCGGTGAACGTGACCGTCGGCGTACCCGCCTGGACGGCCTGGTACGACGTGGCCGAGCCGAAGGCCAGCTGCCGGGCGACGGTGTCGGCGCCCACGCTGACCGTGACCTTGGATTGCGTCAGCGACGCCTGGATGACCCGGACCAGCACCGTCGAGCCGGCCTGCCCGGTCTGGTCGGTCAGGACGTCGAGCTTGCGCGCCGAGGCGGCCCCGATGCTGGCCACGGTGTAGTTCGTCCCGGCGCTCACCATGAAGCTGGTCGAGACCGACGGCGGGCTGGAAGCCGAAGCGCCCGCCGGGCGCATCGCCACCGTGTACTGGCCCGCCGCGAGCGGCATGGAGGAGGACACGGTGCCGTAGGCGTCGTGGGTCAGCACGGTCGGATGCATCGGATCGCCGAACGGGTACAGGTAGACCTTCTCCGGCGTGCCCGGCGACAGGTTGGCATAGCGCACGAAGCCCTGATCCGCGGCCGAGCCAGGTTTCCCGATGGCAAACGCCGCCGGCGACAGGACGGTACCGCTCCCGCCCACAAGGATGACGAACGAAGTAAGCAGGACGAATCGCCTACCGAGCCGCATCGCTGGCCCCTTCCGCCACTCTGGGAGCTTGTACCCCCTGTCACCCAGAAGCATTCCCGGTCAGGAGCCCGAGCGGGGCCGGAGCTGCGAAATCGATACGAAGTCCCGGCTGGCCGCCGGCCAGCCGGACGGCGGTGGCCTGAGCCGGGGCGTAGGGTGCCTGCTGCGCGCGGATCAGGGCGAGCGCCGCGGCCACCGTCTTGGCGTCGTTCCCGGTGATGATCACCTGCCGGAACGGGGCGTCGGCTAGCGGCACCCCTGGGGAGGCACCGCCGAACGCGGCCACCCGCCAGGGATGCTGCGAGGCCAGCATGGCCAGCATGATCAGGATGCGGGAATCCACCTGCCCCGCCCGGAGCTGCGCGGTCGCCCCGGCGCCGGCCTGGATGCTCTGGCTGTGCAGTAGCTGCGCGCCGCCAGAGCGGCGGGCGGCCAGGTCGGCCTGCTGCGCCCGGGCGTAGGCGGCGGCCCCGCCCGGGACGGTCGCGCGGACCTCGACCTGGCTGGCCCCGGTCCCGAAGCTGGCCAGCAGCACCGGCGCGTCCTGGCTGGCCTGAGCCTGGCTGGCCGGGGACGTGACGATCACGTTGGCGGCCGGAGCGCCCGTCGCCGGCCTCAGCGGCATCAGGCGACCCGAGGCGACGCCGTGCGCACCGAGCGCGGCGCACATGGCCGGGTCGCAGGCGATGCTCTGATCCCCGCTGACCTGCCCGGCGACCCACGCCGCGGCTTGGGCCCTGATGGCCGCGGCGCTTCCGGGCGCGACGGCCGGGGCACCCGCTCGCACCGCGCCCCGGTGCGGGCTGCCCGGCGAACCCGTCCGGGCGGTCTTGGCCGTGGTGCTGGTGAGCTGGACGGCGGTCGCCACGGCCACGGCGGCGATCAGCACGCAGAGGGCCAAGAGCAGAGCCAGCCGCGGGCGGCGCATCCGCGGCATCCGCCGCCTCGTCCACAGGCTGATGGTGGTGGCCAGCACCCGGCCCCACGAGGGGTCCCGGGGTGGCGGCGCCTTCGCGGGGGCAGACCTGTCCACCTCCCGGGTCCGGCTCGCACCGGCCATCTGCATCGCTATCCCGCCTCTACCACAGGCAAACCAGCCCCGTCCGTACCGCTCGTTACCTATCTGAGACAGCAGAGCACATACCAGGGCCCTTATCTACCGGAATGCCTGATTGCATCCATTGCGCTACGGAACGCAGTCGTATCAGCTGGTGAGGCGGGCGAAGACCACCACGTTGCTGAGGTAGCTGCCGGTCGCATGGTCGAAGATCCCGCCGCAGGTGATCAGGCGCAGCTCGGCGTCGGGAACGGCCCCGTACACCGCCTCGGTCGGGAACCTGTCCTTGGCGTACATGTGCTCCCGGAACACGGTGAAAATAGCCATCGTCCCGTCGGCGCGTCCCACGTACACCTTGTCGCCGGGCCTCAGCGCCCGCAGCCAGAAGAAGATGCCCGGCCCGGTGTGCGAGTCGACGTGCCCGGCGATGACGGCCGAGCCCACCGCTCCCGGCCGCGGGCCGCCGGTGAACCAGCCCGCCACCGTGGTGGTCTTCGGCACCTGCAGCGTGCCGCTCTTGGTCAGCCCGAGGTGGATCAGCGAGGTCTTCCTGATCCCGATCGCCGGGATGCTCACCCAGACCGGCCGGGCGACGCGCGCGGCCTCCCCGGCCGTGACGGCCGGCTGCGAGACAGCGGGCACCGCCGTCTGCTCGGTCGGGGCCGCGATCGGCGCGGGCCGCGCGACCTTGACCGCGGGCGTGGCCGAGACGCTGGCCGTGACCAGCCCGCCCGCCCCGATGGCCACCGCCACCAGCCCGGCCGCCAGTGCCACCGTCGCCGCCAGCCGCCCGCGGCGCTGCCCCGGCGAGCCGCGCAGCCACCGCAGATGCCGTTCCGTCCACAAGCTGAACGTGTTCCCGAGGACCTGCCCCCACGAAGCCGGGCTCGCGGCCGGAACCTCCCGGGCCGTCGTGACAGCAGCTTGGAGGATCTCCCGCCGCAGCGGCACCGCCCCGGGCGACTGGACCGCCTGCCAGCCCGGATCCCACCAATCCTCCGGCTCCTCCGGCAGCGCCCGCACCCCGGCCGGCTCACGCTTCTCGGCCGGCTCCCGCATCACAGGAATCGGCTGAGTCTCGTCCGAGTCCCACCACTTCGTGGCGAGGCCTTGCTCCTCTACCGGGTCCTGCCTCTCCGGCGGGCGCGGCACGGCAGGCATGGGTCCCGTACGCCCGCTATACCCCATGGCGACCCCCATCGCTGCCGCTACCCGGTAAAGCAGAGTACACCCGCCCCGTCCTGATACACCGAAATGCTCACCTCCTCCCGCCCAATATTCAGTGGTTGTGGCACTCTCATGGCCCAATGGCGTACGTTGCCACGACCAATGAATGGGTTTGGTGCGGATGTTAAAGAAGAGGCTGCTGGGCTTGAATACGCGGCGTCCGGGGGCGCGGCCCGGGGTAAGCGCCATCCTTACTGGATGGGGATGGTGCGGATGGGGAGAGGGGGACGCTCGAGGCCTCGGGCCAGGGCGTCCCGGATTCGCTCGATCACCATGGCGCGCTTGAGGCGGAGATCCTGAGGAGAGAAGGGCTGCACGATGATCCCGTGCGCCCCCATCAGGGTCTGGCGGTCCCGGGTGCGGTCCCAATCCGCGGGAGATAGGTGCCAGGCGCGTGAATCTACCTGGACGGCAACTCCGGCCCGGGGCCACCAGGCGTCGGGCTTGCCCAGGAACACCTGGCCGGCGAACAGCGAGGGGTTGTACAGCGGCATCGGCAGCCGGGCGGCCCTGATCAGGCTGCGCAGATCGCCTTCGGCGGTGGACCTGATGCCATCGGCCACTTCGGCCAGGGCCGAGCGGAGCATGGCCGAGCCCCGAATGGGAGCGCCGCTGAGTTCCTCCGTTAGCTGCCCGACCGTGCACCGGTCTAGCTGGACGGCGTCGGCCACCACGGCCCGGACGTCTCGATAATCGGTGAGCAGCCGGGCGGTGTCCGCCACGGCGCGGGGCGCCAGGGCCAGCCGGACTGGCCCGTCTGAGCAGGTCCGGGCCGGCAACCGGGCGGTGCGGTGCAGTGAGACGAAGCCAGTGCTCAGTTTCTGCCGCTCGATCGGGACCAGCACGTTGATGACGTTGGCGTCGCCGTTGTTCCTGATGCTGTGGTGCATCAAGGCGACTGGTCCGGTGATCAGGCTGCCCGGGCCCGCATAGAGCAGCGCGGCCATTTCTTTCTGCCGGAAGCTGGGCACTCCGCTCGCGGTCAGGTAGACGCCAGGCAACAGGGTCTGCCAGGGGCCGCCTCGGCGCAGGCGGTACCGCATCGCGTTGTCTCCCAGGCCGAGGGCGAGGAGCTGGGGGCGGGTGGCTACGGCGAGCTGACGGTCTAGCAGGTCGGCTAGGCCGGGCGGGGAGGAGACGCGGGGCATGAGACGAGCATGACGCTCGGGTACGACAAACTCACCGATCGTGGGTGGCGATCTGGGTGCGGCCGGGCCGGCCGGTACGCGCCTCTGTCCAGGCTGGACGGCCAGGCCAGCACGAGTCATCTTTAATAAAGCGTGTTCACCCGGTGCTCGGTGGCCGGTAACGTCTAATCACCTTTCACCGAAGTATGGAGCTGTCACCAAGATGCGCGTTCTGGTTCTCGGCGGAGACGGGTTCTGCGGCTGGCCCACGTCGCTGTACCTGTCGGACAAGGGTCACGACGTCACGATCCTCGACAACCTCAGCCGGCGGAAGATCGACGTCGAGCTCGAGGTGGAGTCGCTGACCCCGATCAAGCCGATCGGCGAGCGGCTGCGGGCCTGGAAGGAAGTCAGCGGGCGCGAGGTCGGGTTCGTCAACCTGGACATCGCCACCGAGTACGACCGGCTGGTGACGGTGCTGCAGGACAAGCAGCCCGAGGCGATCGTGCACTTCGCCGAGCAGCGGGCGGCGCCGTACTCGATGCGGAACACCGCCACCAAGCGGTACACGGTCGACAACAACATCCGCGCCACCCACAACCTGCTGGTCGCCCTGGCTGACACCGGCATCGACGCGGCGCTGGCGCACCTCGGCACGATGGGCGTGTACGGCTACGGCTGGTCGGGCAGCGCGCCGATCCCCGAGGGCTACCTGACCGTGCGGCTGACCACCCCGGACGGCGAGCTGGAGCGGGAGATCCTGCACCCGGCCAACCCCGGCTCGGTCTACCACATGACCAAGACCCTGGACCAGCTGCTGTTCTCGTTCTACGCCAAGAACGACGGGCTGCGGATCACCGACCTGCACCAGGGCATTGTCTGGGGCACCCAGACCGATCAGACCGCCCGCGACGACCGGCTGATCAACCGGTTCGACTACGACGGCGACTACGGCACGGTGCTGAACCGGTTCCTCATGCAGGCCGCCGTCGGCCACCCGCTGACCGTGCACGGCACCGGCGGGCAGACCCGCGCCTTCATCCACATCCGCGACACCGTCCGGTGCATCGAGCTCGCGATCGAGAACCCGCCGCAGTCCGGCGAGCGTCCCCGGGTGCTCAACCAGGTCACCGAGACCCACCAGGTGCTCGACCTGGCCAAGATGGTGGCCGACATCATGGGCGTGGACATCGCCTACCTGCCCAACCCGCGCCGCGAGGCGGACGAGAACGAGCTGATCGTCACCAACGAGCAGTTCCTCGCCCTCGGCCTGGAGCCGACCACGCTGTCCGACGGGCTGCTCGCGGAAGGCACCGACATCGCCCGCCGCTACCGGGACCGGGTCGACCCCAGCAAGATCATCTCCCGGTCGGTCTGGCGCAAGGGCATGGAGACCGCCGCGGACCTGCTCACCGAGCTCCCCGCCGACGAGAGCTAAGCGCCTCATTCACCCCTGGCGCCGGCCCCCGAGCGGGCGGCGCCGGGGTCAGGACTCTTCCTCGTAGACGGCGCGGATGCGGTGCAGGGCGGCTGGGTCGGTGAGCGGGTCGCCGTCGACGGCGAGGATGTCGGCGTCAGCCGGGGCGGGTATCCCCGCGCCGACGGCCGCGATGGTGGTTCCGTCGATCAGGACCATCGGATCGGGGACCAGGGCGCCGCCGGTCCCGTCGAACAACCAGGCGGCACGGAGGGCGATGAGCCTGCCTCGTTCGTTCCCTATGGGTGTCGTCATGGGCTCAGCCTGGCACGGCCCGCGACGGGGCCCGCGACCGTTCGGTCACCCCGCCCAGGCCGGTGACATCGGCGCCGTCCGGGGTAGGTACCCCCGAGTCGACGGCGACAATGGTGTCGCCGTCGATCAGGAGAAGTGCTCATTCTCGGCCGCCAGCGCGGCCGTTCAGGCGGAGCGGACGGCGAGCATCAGGTAGCCGCCGAGGACGATCGCGGACACGGCCACCTGGGCGATCACCGTGCCGCCGTGAACCCGCCCGGCGAACACGGCCCGCAGCGCCGGATACGCCCCGGCCGAACCGAGCAGCACGCTGCCCGCCCGGGTCACCAGCCACGGCGGCGCGGGCCCGGCTGGCGTGTCGGGACCCGGGTCGGCCGGGTTGAGCGGCGCGGTGCGGGCGATCCGCAGCGCGGCCGCCGCCACTCCGGGCCCGGCGGCCAGTCCCAGCACTGGCCACAGCGCGCCCGGCAGTTCCCTGGTCAGGGCGAGCAGCGCCAGCGCGAGGGTCAGCCAGGCGGCGCTGAGCAGGACGGGCAGCACGGCCCGGGCCTTGAGGGCGGCCCTGGCGTCCACGCCGAGCAGCCGGCCAAGCGCCGGGTCGTTGGCGTCCCGCCGGAGGGCGGCGGTGCCCTGGGTACCCGCCGCTATCGCCCCGGTCAGCAGTACCGCCGCCACGACCCAGGCATGCGCATGCCCGGTGAAGGCCGCGCCGGCCAGCGCGGGGGCCAGAGTGCTGACCGCCACCGCGACCAGCAGGGCCGGACGGCGCCCCAGCCGCCGCCAGTCGGCCCAGGCCAGCACCGAAGCTGGCCCCAGCACCGCGCCCGCCCCCAGCCGCGGCGCGAAGGCCAGCCGCGGCGCGAAGGCCAGCCGCGGCCAGCGCCGCGAGCCAAGCCGCCGGCCACGCCAGTGGCTGTCCTCGGCGATCCAGGTCAGCAGCGGTACGTTAAGAAACGTCGCCGCCAGCAGCACCGTCCCCGCCCGGGCCGACCCAGCCCGGATCACGCCGGCCGGGAAGCGCGGCAGCATTCGCCCCACCAGCAGCGCGGCGACAACCGCAAAAGCTACCCCCACCACCGCGATCAGGCCGAACGTCCCCCCGTTCAGCCCCGCGAACCAGTCCGTGACCGCCCGCGAGACGACAGTCCAGCGTTCCCCGGCCACCGCCCCGACCGTAGCCGCGACCCCGACCACCGCACCCGCAAAACGCAGCCGCGCCCGCCACCGCGGCCACGGCTGAGCCAGCACCCCCGCGAGCATGGCGGCCGTAAAGAACCCCGCGCCGCCCACGGCGGTGAGCACCAGCCACGTCCACGGCACCCGATGCGAACCAGCCCCGGCCGGCAGCCGCAGGAACGGCCCGGCCATGGCCAGCGCCAGCACCCCGAGCACCGCACCCGCGATGATCCCGATCATCGCGGCCACCACGGCCGGCCGCCGCAGCACCTCCCGCCGGTCCAGCGGGGTCAGCACCAGCCAGGCCGCGTCGGCGGGGGAGAGCACCAGCGGGCCGAGCGCCTGCGCCAGCATCAGCAGCCCGGCCGCCGCCGCCGCTACCAGCGCGGCGCCCGCCACCGCCTGCGCCGGCGCCGCCCCGCCCGATCCGGTCAGCCGCCCGAACGGCTGCGCCAGCAGGTCCCCCAGCAAGATCACCGTCAGCACCACGGCGAAGCCCATGGAGTACCAGTCGTACCAAGGCCGGCGCCGCCGCTGGCCGACGAACGACCTGACCGCCGCCACCCGCGGCGCCTCGGCCAGAACCGTCACGGCGTCACCATCTGCCCGTCGGCGACCAGCACCAGCCGTGCCCCGGCGGCCGCGGCGAAGTCGAGGTCGTGGGTGGCCATGACCACCGTCCCGCCGTGCCCGGCGTACTCGCGCAGCAGGCCCGCCAGTTCCTGGCGGAACCCGGGGTCGAGGCTCTGCTCCGGCTCGTCGAGCAGCAGCAGCCGGCTGGGCCGGGCCAGCGCGGCCGCCAGTGACAGCCGCTGCCGCTGGCCGGAGGACAGGTCGAACGGGACCGCGTCGGCCCGCCCCGGCAGCCCGAACACCTCGATGAGCTCGTCCGTCGGCAGGCACCAGCCCCGGACCGGCTCGTGGGTCAGCCGGACGAGCTCCAGGTGCTCCCGCAGGGTCAGCCCCGGATACCAGGTCGGCTGGTCGGCGACCAGCGCGACGGCCCGCCAGAACGCCGCGTCGTCGCGCGGCGGGGTGCCGAGCACGGTCACCGTCCCGGCCGCCTGCCGGTGCAGCCCGGCCAGGCAGGACAGCAGCGTCGACTTGCCCGCGCCGTTGACCCCCGTCACCGCGACGATCTCGCCGGCGGCCACGGTCAGGTCCACGTCCTCGAGCACCGCGAAGCTGCCGTAGCCCACCCGCACGCCGCGCACCGCTACCGCCACTGCCACCGTCGGGCCAGCCACGCCCTCACCGTACCGCGACCTTGGAAGCGACCGAACGGGTGTAGGAAAAGCCAGTAAACGTGCCACAGTCCTGTATATGCCGCTGGAAGAGCTGCCGGCCTGGTGCCTGGACCAGCTGGGGGCCGAACCCGTCAGCGTGCTGTTCCAGGCACGGCAGGTCTCGATGGTGTTCGGCCTGCGGCTGGCCGGCGGTACGGTGGCCTACCAGGACATCCGCGGGCGCTTGTGCACGGCCGCGGAGCAGGAGGTGGCGTGGGCGGCCGGCGTGTGGATGGCCGCGTACAACGCCCGCGAGGAAGCACTGTACGGCCACACCCTGATAGGCCGCGACGCGCTCCGGGCCCAAGCGCCCGAACGCCTCCGCCGCGCCAACGCCTAACGTGTCCGAAGTCTGCCCGGGGCGAGCGCCGCGGCCACCACCCCCACCGCGGCCAGCCGCTCGCGGTCCCGGGCGACGCCGACGACCTGCGCGCCGGCCTGGGTGAGGGCGGCCGCGATGCCGCGGCCGAACCCCCGGCTGGCCCCAGTCACGATCGCGGTCGTCTTGATTTCAGGCATGGCTATCTCCCTCTGCATCCGGTAAATGGCGCTTCACAGAGATAGACCCGTCGTCATCGCCCGACTCGCCGCTAACCAGCGAACCGGCCGAACCAGGCGGGCTCGAGGAAGATGACGATCCGGGTAATCCCGGCGGGGGACAGGGCTAGCACGATCACCGCGTGCGGCCGGGCCACCGAGACCGGACGGCAACGGCCGCCGCCCGCGCCGTTCCAGTGCGGTCAGGCACGCGTTCGTCGCGATCCGGTACAGCCACGTCCGGACCGAGGACCGCCCCTCGAACCCGCCGAACGACCGCCACGCCCGCAGGTACGTTTCCAGTGCGCCAGCAGCTCCCCCCGGAACAGGCTGGTCAGCTCGGTGAAATCGGTACGGGTGGTCATCACTGCCTCACGGTCGCGGGTCCTCGCATATACAGACCCGGCCGCCACCCCGGACTTACCGCTAGCCTGGGGACGTGATCTCGCCCGCGCTTCAGCAGCCGCAGTGGCCGGACCGGACCGGCCTCGACGCGGTGCGGCGCCGCCTGGAAGGGCTGCCGCCCCTGGTGCTGGCCGCTGAGTGCGACCAGCTCAAGGGGCGGCTCGCCGCGGTGGCCCGCGGCGAGGCGTTCCTGCTGCAGGGCGGCGACTGCGCGGAGACCTTCGCCGGCACGACGGATGATGCCATCCGGGGCAAGTTCCGCACCTTGCTGCAGATGGCCGTGGTCCTGACCTACGCGGCCAGCGTGCCGGTGGTCAAGGTGGGCCGGATGGCGGGCCAGTTCGGCAAGCCGCGCTCCGCGTCGACCGAGGCTCGTGACGGCGTGGAGCTTCCTTCCTACCGGGGCGATGCGGTCAACAGGCTCGAGTTCACCGCCGCGGCCCGGACGCCTGATCCGCGGCGCCTGCTCGATGCGTACCACTGCTCGGCGACCACGCTGAACGTGTGCCGCTCGCTGGCCGGCGGCGGGTACGCCGACCTGCGCCAGGTGCACGCCTGGAACCAGGACTTCGTGGCGGGCAGCCCGGCCGGACAGCGCTACGAGCAGCTCGCCGAGGAGATCGACCGGGCCATCGCGTTCATGCACGCTTGCGGGGCTGATCCCGGTGAGTTCCGCGCGGTGGAGTTCTACTCCTCTCACGAGGCGCTGCTGCTCGACTACGAGCAGGCCCTGACCCGGACCGACACCCGCAGCGGGCAAGCCTACGCCTCGTCCGCGCACCTGCTGTGGATCGGGGAACGGACCCGTGATCCCGGCGGCGCCCACGTCGAATTCGTGCGACGGATCCGCAACCCCGTCGCGGTCAAGGTGGGCCCCTCCGTCAGCCCCGCGGACGTGCTGGAGCTGGTCAAGGCCCTCGACCCGGACGGCGAGCCGGGCCGTCTCACCCTGATCACCCGGATGGGCGCGGGCCGGATCCGCCAGGCCCTGCCGCCGCTCGTCGAGGCGGTCGCGTCTAGCGGATCTGCTGTCGTCTGGGTGTGCGACCCGATGCACGGCAACACGGTCGAGGTGGCGAGTGGCCACAAGACCAGGAATTTCGACGACGTGCTGGGCGAAGTGGCCGGCTTCTTCGAGGTGCACCGCGCGCACGGCACGCACCCGGGCGGTATCCACATCGAGTTCACCGGCGACGACGTAACCGAGTGCATCGGCGGCGGCCAGCCCATCGCCGAAGCCGACCTGCGCCAGCGCTACGAGACGGCGTGCGACCCCCGGCTGAACCGCAGCCAGTCCCTTGACCTGGCCTTCCGCGTCGCCGACCTGTACCGCTCGTTCAGCCGCCCCTGACTTGCCCGGGTCCCGCTGGGCAGCCAGCGGGGACCCGGACGTCAGGTGTTAATCGCCCTTGACGTTCACGATCTGCCGCAGCGTGTGCCGGATTTCCACCAGGTCAGCGGCGTCCGCCATGACCTGGTCGATGTCCTTGTACGCCCCGGGGATCTCGTCGAGGAACGCGTCCGAGTGCCGCCACTCGATCCCCTCCATCGCGGTGTCGAGCTGAGCGCGGGTGAAGATCTGCCGCGCCTTCGACCGGCTGTACTCACGGCCCGCGCCGTGCGGCGAGGAGTTCAGCGACAGCATGCTCCCCTTACCGGTGACGACGTAGGACCGTGTGCCCATCGAGCCCGGGATCAGCCCCGGCTTGCCCGCGCTGGCATCGATGGCCCCCTTGCGGGACAGCCACACGTGCCCGGAGTGACCCGGCGGCCGCTTCCAGTGCCGGATCAGGTCACCGCTCATCTGCTCGGTGTAGTTGTGATGACACTGGATGGTCTCCACCGCCACGATGTCCCGGCCTATAAACCCGGCCAGGCACTCCGTGGCCCGGGCCATCATCTCCTCGCGGTTGAGCAACGCGAAATGCTGAGCCCAGCGCAGGTCCCGCAGGTAGGCCCAGAACTCGTCGGTGCCCTCCACCAGGTAGGCCAGGTCCGGATCGGGAAGCTGGATCCAGGCCCGCTCGCACCACGACCGGGCGACCTTGATGTGCTTGGTCGCGAGCTTGTTCCCGACTCCGCGCGAGCCGGAGTGCAAGAACAGCCACACCCGGTCCTGCTCGTCCAGGCTGCACTCGGCAAAGTGGTTGCCACTACCTAGGGTGCCGAGCTGAAGACGCCAGTTCGGCGCGATCGCCTCGGCGCTGTCCGCGCCGTCGCGGTCCTCGAGCTCCGCGATCCGCTTGACGGTCCCGTCGTCGCGGATGGTCTCGTTGTAATGACCGGCCGACAGCGGGATCGCCTTCTCGACCGCCTCGCGCAGCCGGGCCAGCGGCTTGCTGCGCAGGTCCTTGTGGACCAGTTCGGTCCGGACCGCGATCATGCCGCAGTTGTGCACGAAGACGCCTGCCGCGAGCGCGAAGTTGTGATATTTGCCTACCTGAAGGCAATAGACGTCGGAGCGCTCGGTGAGAGGCTCGACGGCTATCACTTTGTGGTTATAACCGTGCTCCCGATGCTTGTGCCAGCGGAGCGCTGCGGGGTTCGGTAGCGTCTGGCCGCAGTCGTCGCAATCGCGCGGAGTCACATTGAACTGCGCAAGATAGGGCGCCCCGCGCTTACCGTACCCGGCCACGGCTTCGCGGAAGTGCTCGGGGCGCTCGGTCATGTACTGAGTAATGTTTCCGGTCGCGACGGCAACTCGCTGGGCCCGCATAGCCGGATCCGCGTTCGAGCGGCGCATTCCAGCTAGGCGCTTCGCCTGGAACTCGGATGAGGCATTGTCAAGTGAGGGCCTGACCAGGCGATGATGGCTCGAATGCTCCCCAGCCTCTAGCAGTTCGAGGTTGTTCGGCCCATTGTCGAAGTGGACATGGTTCCGATGGTGCACCACGTAACCTGCGGGGACGGGACCGTGCAGAGCTTCGTATACCAGGACGTGAGTTTGCCGGGTTGTTCCCTTGCCTGTGCCTACGCTTTCGTAGCCATCGCGAGTCTGCCACCTGCGGTAGAGCGCCATCAGACTATCGTTGAAGCGCAGTTCCCGCGCCTCACGGTAGGTACCGTCGTTCATCATGAACAGGTGGTCCGGCGTGCAGATGATCTCGTCGCCGCCAGAGACAGTTACCCGCATCAGTTCGGCATCCGTGCGCGTTTTCAGCGCGATGGCCAGGCCCGGAACGATCTGCTTCTTCTCATCGAGTGAGTAGACCCAGAAAGGGCCGCCGTCAGCGGCCATGTCTTCAAGCGTCAGTTGCCGACCGTTCAGCAGCGGAATCCGGGTGTCGCCGCGGAAACAGCCGATGTCAACTCCGACTGCGGCGGGCATAATTGCACCAAGGGTCGGAATGACAGATCCAACAGTAGCCCCTTTTCCCTGGTGCGCGTCGGGCATCAGGGCGAGATGCGGCCAGATGAACGGCATAGTCGCTGTCCGCAGAGCCTGCTCCCGGGTGCCCGGTTCCAGGATCGACGCCCAGTTGATCAGTTTCTTGGCCAGGTGCTCCACGACCGAATCCTCCCTTCGCCTTGGTCTCGCTAGCCGAAACGATAGACCGAGGGTCTGTCATGGAGCATCCGAATTTATGAGTGACCGCCGGACGAGTGACTCCATGGCGGTTCAGTTGGCCCCGAGCCGCCCTCAGTGATCCCGATCCGACCCCTAGAGTCAGGGGGTGGACGGGGTGGTGCTGGCTGAAGTGCTGGCGGGGGCGGATGCGGCCGCTGATGACGCCGGGGCCGACGACGGGGGTGTGCTGGCCGAGGTCGAGGCGGACGCCGACGTGGTGGCCGTCGGAGACGTGGTGGGCGTCGACGTCGGCGAGGTGGTCGGTGACGTCGACGTGGTCGGGGTCGAGGACGTCGTCGGAGTCGGCGTGGGGGTCGGGGTCGGGGTCGCGCTGGCCGTCTGGGGCGGGGGTGTGTACGCCGGGGCGCTGGACGAGGTGCTTTGCGACGGCGACGGGGACGTGCTGCTCGGGGCGCTCGAGGACGGCGCGGGGGCCGAGGAGGTCACGGCGGCGGGCCGGTCGTTGAGCGGGGCGGGCGGGTGCTTGGTGGCCGCGGTCACGACGAAGACGGCCGCGCCGACGGCGCCGAGCATCACGCCGATGATCAGCGCCAGCATGAGCGGGCGCACCCGGCGCCGGCGTGGCTGGTTCCCGCCCCCCGCGGGTCCGAACGGGCCAGTGGGAGGGGGCGGACCGTATCCCAGCGCCGGAGTGGGCGGACCGTATCCCAGCGCCGGAGCGTACCCCGGCGGCGGGGTGGGCGGGGCGTATCCCGGGGGCGGAGTCGGCCGGGCGCCGGCGTCGCCCAGCGTGGTCCGCGTCGGCGGCGCCACGCTCTCAGGAGGCACGACGTAAGGAGCTATCCCGGTTCCGGGTTCCGGACCCAGCATGCGGTACCCGGACCCCGATGACGGAGCGGGCGCCGGACTGCCGGCCGGGGCGAAGCCTGGCCTCGAGGCGCCTATCCCTGGCCGCGACGGGCCGAACAGCGACGCCGGGGCGGCGTTCGCGGCGAACGTGCGGGTGAGCGTGTCGGGCAGCCAGTCCCCGCCCGGGCCGACGGCGCCCACCGCGGCCAGCAGGCCGTTGGCGGTCGGGCGCTGACCTGGGTCCTTAGCCAGGCAGTGCTCGATCATCGGCCGGACCGCAGGCGGCACCCGGTCGAGGTCGGGGGTGCCGTGCACGACGCGATACAGCATGGCCGCCGTAGTCCCGGTACCGAACGGGCCCTCCCCAGTGGCCGCGAACGCCAACACGGCTCCCAGGTTGAAGACATCGCTCGGCGTCCCGACCTCGCTCCCCATGGCCTGCTCGGGCGACATGAAGCCGGGCGAGCCGACGACCAGGCCCGCCTGGGTCAGCATGGTGGACGACTCCGCGGCCCGGGAGATGCCGAAGTCGATGACCCGCGGGCCGTCCTCGGCCAGCAGCACGTTCGACGGCTTGAGGTCGCGGTGCACCACGCCCGCGGCGTGGATCGCGTGCAGGCTCTCGGCCAGTCCGGCCGCCAGGGCCAGCAGTGACTGCTCGGGCAGCGGCCCGTAGGTGTCCACCGCCTCGGCCAGCGAGGGGCCGGGCACGTAGGCCGTCGCCATCCAGGCCACCGGGCCGTCGACGTCCGCGTCCACGACCTGCGCGGTGTACACGCCGCTCACCCGGCGCGCCGCGGCGACCTCCCGGCCGAACCGGGTCCGGAACTCGGGATCGGCGGCCAGTTCGGCCCGGATGGCCTTGACCGCCACCGGGCGCCCGCCCGGGGAGACGCCGAGGAAGACGCGCCCCATGCCGCCCTGGCCGAGCTGCCCGACCAGGCGGTACGGGCCTATCGCCGGTGGATCCTCTGGACGCAGTTCGGTGACCAAGACCAACCCCCAGCACACATCCGTAGACGGTCCGCTCTCCCTACGGAGCCATCCCTCCCACGATAAATACGTGGTTCAGGAAAGAACATGCCTGGAAGGCCTTATTTGGGCGAATCCAAGGTGACGCTGGAGGGGGCCTGGAGCATGGCCAGGATGGTGTCCACGAGGTTGGCACTGAAGTCCCCGACGGACAGGACCGCCCGGGGCGGCGGGTCGCTGTCCATCAGGCGGCACTGGTCGCCGAGGGCCCGGACCACGAAACCGGTCGCCAGGCTGGTCCGCTCGGCCGCGACCGACGGCGGGAGGTGGGCCAGGACGGGAAGGATGTACCGGACGCACCGCGAGATGCTGGTGTTGACCATGATGGCGTCCCCGGAGTCGCGCACGAACCGGGGATGGTTGATCAGCTGGGCGCTGAGCCGCAGGTAGCGCCGTCCTTCGGGGTGGTGCAGCTGGCGGGCCAGGGGCGAGACCACGACCTCGAGGGCGGCGCGCGGGGTGAGCCGGGTGCCGGTGCCCTCCAGGTAGTCGAGGAGCATGTTGCGTTCGGCGTCGATCGGCTCCATGCTCCGGGCCATCACCGCCTGGATCACGGCGTCGCGCGTGCCGAAGTGGTACTGCACGGCGGACCGGTTGCGGTGGCCGCTCGCCTGGTTGATGTCCTGGGTGGTGACGTTGTCGACGCCGCGCTCATCCATCAAGACGGCGGCGGCGTCGAGGATCGCCTGCTTCCCTAGCTGGCGGTTCATGGTCTAGCTCGGCACCCCCTTGACATCAGACTATAGGCTGGGCAGATAATCACTAAGTATTAGATCGTAAGATCATCCACTTGGGGATCAAGGTCTCGGGTTCCTGTTACTGAGGGGGGGCGGGAACCCGGTCAGCCCTGGGATGGCGGTCGCCCCCGAGGCCCGCCATCCCAGGGCAAATTACTGTTCGCTACTCGGCCGACTGTCCCGATTCGTCGCCAGCGACCTGGGCCGGGGCGGGGGAACCGGCCGGGCGGTTCTCCGTGATCCACTCGTCGATCCGCTCCCACCAGGCGTAGAGCCACTGCAGCTGCGCCTCGTGGTCGGCCGTGCGCGGGACCTGGTCGTACGGCACCCGCCACCAGCGGGCCCGGATGACCTGGTTGATCGGGAAGCGGGCCCAGATGTCACCGAGGCTGACGATGTTGTCCAGGCCCGCGTGCGCGACGAAGATCACGTCGGCGTCGGGGCAGGCCTCGATCGCGGCGAGCGCCCCACCGGGGCGCGGCGGCAGCAGGTTGGGCATGCGCGCGGCCCGTTTGGCCAGATCTTTACGACCTTGACCTTCCAGCCGCCTGATGCTGCGCCGCCACCGCCCAGGAGTCCAGTTCCCGCCCTCGGGGAAGATCACCAGGGCGTCCAGCGCGTCCAGGTCCCGGGCCAGCCGGGCGATCTGCTCGGTAAAGATGTGCTCGCCGGCCTGGCGGGACTTGACCCACACGTTCGGCAGCCGGTTGCCGACGATGTCGACGCTGGGGTCGAGCTGCAGCGCCGCCTTCATCACCACCCGCGGCCGCCGGTGATAGACGCTCAGCAGTTGGTGCACGAGCAGGAAGGAATCGCCGGGACCCGCGTGCCGGCTGAGCACGATGACCGGCCGGGTCAGCCGGGCGATCAGCTCGTCGCCGGTAAGGTCGGGCTCGTCCACCTCGACCCGCAGGCCGTAGGTCTTCTCCGCCCCCTCGTACATCATGTCGAGGAACCGGCGCATGACCGCGTAGTGATGCCGCTGGTAAGGCTCGGTGCTGAGCCGGCCGCCGAACCCGCTGATCAGCCACAGCCCGGTCAGCGCGACCAGGGCCACCGATTCGGCCACGAACCAGCTCAGCGCGAAGCCGACCAGCCGCAGGCTCCGCATCCGCCCGGCCTTCGACCGCGCCAGCAGCCCGAACACCAGGGCGAACACGGCCAGGAAGGGCGAGAGCGCGATGAACCCGAGGCAGATGACCAGCACCAGCGGCGCCAGCACCAGACGGCGGAACAGCGTGGGTGGAAGCACGCGCCCTCCCGCCGTCGAAGACCAGGACCGGGTTACCGGTCATCGCCAGGTTAGCTACCCCAGGGACCGGAGAGCACACGCTCCCGGCCCTGGAATCAGGCTGCCGCGGAGATCATGCCTGAGGGAAATGATGCCTGGCTATCCCGTTCTCACCCGGCCGGTGAACCTCCGCCACGCATCCGGTGAGAACCAAAGAACAGGGCCCGAACGGGCTTGTGTGTCACGCACCAGTACCCGGTTCCCGTGATCGGCGACCTCGACGCAGTTACCGCCGCCGTTGGAGCTGTATGACGCCGTGCGCCACCTCAGATCCTTGTCTTCCATTGCTCCTCCATCGTCCGTATGAGCGCTAGTGACTCGGCGCCCGGCAGCGCGGCGCCGAGTATCCGCTCGAACGCCACCGTCACCGTGCCCACCAGTTCGGGCGCCGTGCTCGTCATGTCTTCCACCGTCTCGAGGCGTACCGTGACCGCGCTGTCCCGGGTCGCGATATCGAACGCGCCCCACAACCCCACGTTCGTCCCCTCCGCGACTACGTGCAACCCGATGTCGGGGCGTCCTGCCGCTCGAGCCGGGCCGAGACAAGCTCGCTGAGCCGTTCGGCGGTATAGGGCTCGACCGAGAGCACGGCCCGCATGTAGTTCTCGCACTGGAGCACGCCCGGCACGAGCAGCGGTGACCAGCAGCGCAGGATGGTCGCCTCGGATTCGGCCAGGCGGTAGGGCATGAACCAGTCGGGGGTGCCCGACTTGGCGCGGCGGGCCAGTTCGGTCAGCTTGTCCAGCGGCACCCCGGTGACTCCGGCCCACGCCGCCAGGATCGCGTCGCTCGGCACCGGGTGAGCCGCGTTCTCCGCCTTGGTGACCACGGGGCGGGACACGTGCAGCTTCCGCGCTAATGCCCCATGCGACCCGTAGCCAGCGTCAAGGCGAGCTTGCCGGAGCATGTCGGCGAGCTGTTCCCGGGGAGTCGCCATGGTACGCACCTCACGTTACCGAGTTCGACGTTAATCAGTAACCGGATTACTACTGCTTATTATCGCGCTGGCCGAAGCCTGATCCGCGGTTATGATGCGGCTCATGACCGGGAAACGAGCCGGCACGCTGCTCGAGCTGATGCACCCGATCGAGCACTTCACCTTGGCCCGGGCCTGGGAAGACCTGACCGATGATGAGTTCTTCTGGGAGCCGTTCGCGACGGCCTGGAGCATTCGCCGGCGGGACCAGTGCGGGACACCGGACCCGTTCGGAGCCGGCGAATGGGTGGCCGACTTCGCGATCCCCGAGCCAGCCCCGGCCCCGGTGACCACGATCGCCTGGCTGTACTGGCACATAGGGTCGATGCCGGGCCGTCTATGCGACATCGACTTCATGGGCGGGACGCGCACCATGGCCAGCGGCTGGACGTCCCCGTACCTGACCCATCATCCGGTCTTCACCAGCGCGGCCGAGGCCGTCACCGCGTTGCGTGACGGCTGGCAGAGACTCCGCGAGGCGATCGAGCGGGCCGGTGACGACCAGCTCGAAGTGACGACCGCCGGGTACACGTATGCCGCCGAGCCGCCACGCGGCGGCGTGTGCGTGGCCGGCCCGCCGGGTCCCGCGCGCCCGGCCACGCGCTTCATCGCGGGCACGCTCACCGAGATAGGCCATCACGGTACTCAGATCGGCACCCTGCGCGATCTCTACGCGTGGCGGCAGATCGACCGGGCTGACACGGCAACCTGAGCGGAGGCTGGCGTGGCCATCACCGATCTTCTTCACCAGGTCGAGCAAGCGGCATCACTGGCGGTCAGGCGGCGTAGCCGGCCGCCTTCTCGATGACCAGGCGGACGACCACGCGGACCGCGCCGGGCTGGTCCACGCCGGGGTCCCGGCCGTCGTACTTCCAGGACAGCTCGGTGTCGACCCGCCGGCCGACGTCGAACGTCATGGTGACGCGGCCGCGCAGCTCGACGTAGTTCTCCGGGTCGGCGGAGTCGATGATGGAGATGCTGACCCGCGGGTCCCGCACCATGTTGCGGTGCTTCAGGCGCCCTTCCACCGTGGAGAACACCAGGTCATCGCCGTCCCGGCCGACCCAGATGACCGAAGTCTGCGGGCTGCCGTCCGGGTTGACGGTGGCCACCACCGCGTAGTTCTTACCTTCTACCAGCCGCCAGGCCGAATCACTGAGAGGGATGCCCATGCCGGCACGGTATCAGCGCGGCCCAGCCCCAGAAGCCCCAGAAGCCCCAGAAGGCCCAGCAGCCACAGCAGCTCCGGCCGGCCGCCGCGCCTTCGGCAGCGACGCCACCACCAGGTCGTAGGAGTCGCCCAGCAGGTCGCGCACCAGGTCGTCGGCGACCGAACCGTCCAGCGTGATCGTGTTCCAGTGCCGCTTGTTCAGGTGGTACCCAGGCCCGATGGCCGGGTAGGCGGCCCGCAGCTGGACCGCGAGCTCGGGGTCGCACTTGACGCTCACCTGCAGCGGCTCGCCGTCCAGATGGCTCAGCGCGAACATCTTCCCGCTCACCTTGAACACCGACACCTCGTCCCCGAACGGGAACTCCTCCACCGAACCCGGCAGCGCCAGGCACTGCTCCTTCAGCTCACGCCAGTCCATGCACTCCTGACTATCACGCCAGTCTGTCAATAAACGGCTGAGCGTCCGGGGCAGCGCCTGCGTGGCCCGGTCAGTCGACGACGACCTTGACCGTCTCGAGGCCGGGGCTGAAGGTCAGCTTCACCCTCGGCTTGGTCGCGCTGTCCACGGTGACGGTGACCACGATGGTGTCGCCGGCCGGCAGCGTGCCCGACGTCGGCGTGATCACGACGTCGTCTTTCTTCGTCTTCCCCGCCGGCGCGGACACCGACCAGCTCACCGGGCCGCCCGACGCGGTGAGGGTGATCGTGCCCGAGCCCGGCGACGTGATGTCCAGCTCGGCCGGGCCGACCGTCAGCGTCCCGGCCGCCGTGTCGCTGGCCTGGGCGGAGGGGGACGCGGAGGCGGAGACGCGCGTCCCGGCCGCGCTCGGGCTCGGCGCGAGGCTGCTGGGCGTGGCCCGCGGACCGACCGTGGCCGCGACGGTGGCCCCGGGAGGGCCGGCGGTCCGGGGGTGCTGCGTCGCCGGCGCGGCCACGCCCGCGCTAGCCGGGCTGGTCGCAGCGGCGGTGGCCGAGGCCCCGGCTGCCGGGTGATGCCCGCTCTGGTGATGCGGCGGGAGCACGGCGACGGTGACGCCGACCGCGGCCGCGACCGCGGTGCCCGCCGCCGCGACGGCGGTGCCGGTCGCGCCGAAGTGGGCCGCCCCCGCCTGCCACCAGGGTGTCTGCAGCGGGTTTAGCGGCTGAGGAAAACCGTGATGACCGAACGAGTACGGTGTGTGCCCCAGTGACGCCCGATGCGCTACCGAGGCGGGCGAGCTCCCGAAGACGGCCTGCATGACCTGATTCCTGAGTCCCCCGGGCAGGCTGGCCGCCAGCGGCAGTGCGAGCACCGGCGCCACGCCGAGCATCATGGCCGGGGTCAGCTCCTGCTCCCGCCGCCGGGCGCAGATGGAGCACCGCTCCACGTGCCGGTTGACGCGCTTGCGCAGCAGGACGGTCAGCTGGCCGTCCCAGCCGGCCAGCATCGCGTCCAGCTCCGGGCAGTCCCGGCGTCCGGCCCGCGCCACGACCAGGACGCCGAGCGCGGTCTCGAGCTGGCCGCGGGCCCGGGACATGAGCGCGTGCGCGTGGTTGCGGGAGACCCCGAGCACGCTGGCCACCTCGCTGCTGGCCAGGCCGTGGCGGAGCTGCAGGTCGAGGACTTCCTGCTCGGCGGGCCCCACGCCGGGGAGCGCCTCGTGCACCAGGGCGCGCAGTTCGGCCTTCTCCACGTCCACGGTGACGTCCGCCGCCTCGTCGGTCACGTCGGGCGCCTCCTCGAGCGGCGCCTGCAGCTGGGCGATGCGCAGCCGCCGCAGGCACTCGTTGCGGGCCACCGTGTACAGCCAGGGCCGCAGCCGCTGCGGGTCGCGCAGCCCGGACATCCTCGGGACGGCGATAACGAACGTGTCCTGCACCACGTCCGCGGCGTCGGCCGGCTCGCGGAGCATGGCCCGGCAGAAACGGTACAGCGGGCCGGCGTACCGGTCGTACGCTTCGGCGAGCCCGGCGGGGTCGCCCGCCGCGATGGCCGCCACCACCTCGCTGTCACCCATGCGAACACCGTAGTGAGGTATCCGCATATGCGGACAGAAATTGAGATATTAGCACGTCCAGGGGTGCGCACTGCAATTGCGCCGGGGCTGGGCGGCGTCGGCGTTCTGGTCGCGGGGGCAATATGCCGCAAAGGCTTGCCAACCATGTTACCTGTGAGTAACGTGACGAATTACTCGCGAGTAACCTCATTGGCTCCGTCGTCGCGGAAGGGGTCCGCATCATGTCGCGACCGCCTCGAAGATCACTCGCTAACCGCCTGGCCGTGCTGACGGCCGGCGTCAGCCTGCTGACGGCTGCCGCCGTCGCGGCGTCCGCGCCCAGCGCGTCCGCCGACACCACGATCAACGCGCACTACGCCCTGACCGGCAGCACGTTCATCAAGAAGCTCAACACCACGGTGAACCTCGGCTCCGGCAGCCTGGCCGCCACCGTGGACCTCGACACCGGCGCGGTCTCGTCCACGCTGTCCCTGCCCCCGGCCACCGTGTCGATGAAGGAACTCGGCATCATCCCGGTGAGCGCGACCGCCACGATGGTCCAGAACGGCCCGGCCACCGGCAGCGCCAACCTCACCACCAACACCATCACCAGTTCGGCGAGCATCATCTTCAAGATCACGAAGCTGTCGGTGGCCGGCCTCAACGTGCCGGTCGGCGGCAACTGTGAGAGCTCGCCGTTCTCGGTCAGCCTCAGCTCGGGCCCCGGCTTCACGGTCAGCGGGGGCGGCCCGCTCTCCGGCAGCTACACGATCCCGCCGCTGCACGGCTGCGGCCTCATCACGCCCGTGCTCAACCTGCTCATTCCCGGGCCCGGTAACACCTTCAACCTGACCCTGGGACCTCTGCAGCTCGGCTGATCCCAGGGCCAGGCGGCCGGCGGGAACCGTTGCTCCCCGGGTATCCGGTTGGTTCCCGCCGGCCGCCCGCCTTAGGCTGGCCGGGTGGAACTGGTCCCGCTACGCACCGCCCGGCTTCGCCTGGAGCCGGCCACGGCGGAGACGGCGCGGGCCGTCATCGCCGGCGACATGTCCGGCCTGGCCGCCGACGGCCTGGCCGCCGCACCGGGATGGCCGCACGAGGACACCGCCGACGGGCTGACCATGACGGTCAAGACCGGGGACGTGCTCAGCTGGCTCATCGTGGCCGGTGACGCGGTCATCGGTGACTGCGGCCTGCACGGCCCGGGGGACGAGGCCGGGACGGTGGAGATCGGCTACGGGCTGGCGGCGCCGTCCCGCGGCCAGGGCTACGGCAGCGAGACCGTGGCCGCGATCACCGAATGGCTGCTGGATCAGCCCGGGGTCCGCCGGATCCGCGCCTGCACGCTGACCGATAACATGCCCAGCCGCCGCGTCCTGGAGAAGGCGGGCTTCACCTATACCGGCATCGACGACGGCGAAGCCGTCTACCAGCGGGATTCGCCCGAGAGCTTACCGGTCGAACCCTCGTCCCGCCCCGCCGGGCCCGGACCTGAGACGATGCCGGACGTGACCGAACTGCGCATCGCCCACACCGCTGACCTCGACGCCAGCGTCATAGCCGCCGTCCGGGACCTGATGAACGCCGTCTTCGACGGCGTCTCGGACGACACCTTCGACAACGCGCTCGGCGGCATGCACGCGCTGATCCTCTCCGGCGGCGAGCTAGTCGCGCACGGCAGCGTGGTCCAGCGGCGCCTGCTGCATAGCGGCCGTGCCCTGCGCACTGGCTACGTGGAAGGCGTCGCGGTCCGCGCCGACCGCCGCCGCCAGGGTCTTGGCGCCGCCGTGATGGCCGAACTCGAGCGGGTTATCCGCTCCGCCTACCACCTCGGCGCCCTCGGCGCGAGCCAGGTGGGCAGCCTCATGTACTCCGCGCGCGGCTGGCGCCAGTGGCAGGGCCCCTCGTCGGCCATGACCGCGGACGGGATCACGCGCACCGCGAAGTTCGACGGCGCCATCTACGTCCTGCCGGTATCCGTCCCGGTCGACGTGACCGGCGAGCTCACCTGCGACTGGCGCCCGGCGGCTTTGTGGTGAAGAAGCCGTGCGGGCCGGTCATGGCTCGAGCGCGTCGAGGTCGCGGACGGCGTAGCGGTGGTGCTCCCACTCCTCCTCGAGGATCACATGCAGGCACGAGAGGACGGTCTTGCGGTCGTCGGGGTCCCACGGGTTGGTGCGCGTCGCGGCCAGCTCGTCTGACGTGACGGAGACGAGGAAGTCGCGCACCATGGCGACGCGGCCCGCCCGGACCTCGAGCCCTCGCCGTCGAAGAGCCAGGGCGCGTCGATCTCCGCCCCTTGCACGTCGACCGCGCGCATCACGACGCGGGACAGGTCAGCCCCGGTGAACCGGGCGCCGCGCAGGTCCGTGCCGACGAACTCCGCTCCTCGCAACTCGTCGGACCGGGTAAAGGTGGCCATGGCTTCTCCCAGCCGGGGGCCCCGTGAGCGACGCCGGCCTATATCGGGTATTCGGTGGGTCCGGTGGTGTAGGTGCGCCCGGCCGGGGTGGTCCAGGTGAAGGTGCCGTCGGGGTGCTGGTTGACAGTCCAGCCTGGTTCCTGCTTGAGCCGATGGTCGTGACGACACTTGGGGCCGCCATTACACAGGCAGGTCCTTCCGTCCTTTTCGTAGGGGGTGTTGTGCTCGAAGTCGGCGCGGCTCGAGGGGCAGCCGCACATGGGGCCGGTGCAGGTAGCGTGGCGGATCTGGGCCAGGTGCCGCAGCTTGGTTCCCGGGTCGTGGCCGGCGGCCTGGTACCTGTGGTCGCATTCGCCGCCCGCGGGGATGGGGTCGATGGTGATGATCCAGGCCCGCTGGCCGGGGATCCCGGTGCTGAATCTCCAGGTGCCGTAGCCGCCAGGAGGTCCGGGGCCGGCCTGGGTAAAGGTGAATCCGGGCGGATCGGTCCCGCCGGGTGGCTGGTGCTTGCGCCGCCTGGCGTGGCTGCGGGGTTCAGGTCGGGCGCAGGCGTGGCCCGCTGCGCGGCCCCGGCTGTCGGTGACGGTCAGGCACCAGGTCGTGTCGGGGTGGGCGGCGGTGGCGGCGGCGAGGTCGCGGGCCAGCCACGGGTCGGCCGGCCCCAGGCCGGGCAGGTCGCCGGGGGAGTCGGCCAGGCCGAGCAGGGTGGCGAGGGGGACGGTGAGGTGGTTCCGGCCGGCGAACCCGCCCGGGATCCCGCCCCCGGGGATCCCGCTGCCGGTGCCGGGCGGGCGGTGGGGCCCGGCGGGGTGGTCCTCGCCGGTGTCACTAGGGGTGGTGCCGCGGGCGGCGGCCGGGCGGGAGTCCTGGTTCAGGATCAGGTCGATCAGGGCCCGGCCGCGCAGCTGGTCCAGGTCCCCGTCCACCCCGGCGGCGGCGAGCTGGCGGGCCCACCAGGTGATCCGCTGGTCCGCCGCGAGCACCTGGGCCGGGGGCAGTTCCCGCCCGGCCAGGGCGGCATTGCCGGAGTGCTCCCGCCACCGCTCTACCCGGGTGTCCCGTGCGCCGCGTTCGCGCCGGTCCTTCGCCTTCTTCGGGTTGACCTTAGTGACGGCGCGGCTGATCGCGCCGCGCAGCGCCCCCGGCGACAGGCCCGGCGCGTCGCCCAGTACCAGCTTCTCCGCCTGCCGGGCCTCGTCCGGGTCCAGGACGGCGGTCTCGCGGGCGATGATCTGGACCTTGGCGTGGCGTAGCCGCCCGTCCCGGAACAGCGCCCGGGTGCCGGGGAGCTTGACCTCCAGGTCCCAGGCCAGCGACAAGATGCCGTGCGCGGCCTGGCGGGTCTCGGCCAGCGCCCACTTGACCTCATCCCCGGCGCTGGCCAGGTACGACTCCGGCATCCGGGCCGCACCCTGGGGCGGGCAGCCGGGGGCGGGACGCCGCCGGATCAGCTCCGCCGCCGCGGCGTGCTTCAGCGAGCACGCGGCGGCCTCGGCCCGGTCCGCGGCGGCGATCAGCCCGACGATCTCGTCCTCGCTGGCCTCTCCCAGCCGCCCGGAATCGACGGCCCGCTCGACGAACCCGTGCAGCTCCGCCGACCCCGGTGCGGTATCGAGGCACTCGGCCGCGCCGAACCCGCCCGCCGGGCCGGACGACACGCCCGGGACCAGCTCCGCCGATCCGGGCAGTCCCGGCCCCCGGGGGCCGCGCTTCTCCGCCTCCTCCGCGAGCACGGCCCCGGCCAGCTCCGCGGTGCCCGCCCGGGCCAGGAACTCCGCGTCCAGGGCCCGTTCCGCCGCGATCCGGTCCGTCTCGGCCACGATCGCGGCCAGGTCCTCATCCCACGGCGGCTCGCAGCCCTCCGGGTCCAGGTACCCGTCACCGTCCCCGGGCGGCTCGTCACCGCCCCGGTCCGAGGCCAGCCACTCCTCCAGCGACAGCGGATCCGGGCAGGTGATCACCGGCACCCAGTAATCCGGCTCAGGCTGCGCACCGGGCCGGGAGGCACCCCGGCCAGGGTCCGCAGGAGCCGTCACTGGAGGCATGCACGCCACCCCGTTCGGGAGAATTAATGTTTAGAACATAATACCGAATACCTACTGAAATATCGAGTTGGGAGATAGTTTTCAAACAAATATACGATACATTTTCCAGGTATCACCTCGGGGTGCTCGAGCTCTCCGGGGTCAGCGGGCCGGGGTCACCCGAGGCCGTGGTCGGGCAGGGCGGGGGAGAGGACCCACAGCACCCGGGCTCCGCGCCCCCCGGCCGGGGCCTGGAAGGCGTGATCCATGTCGGCGGTGAACGTGAGCGCGTCGCCCGCTTCCAGCGTGGTGTGCTCGCCGGCCACGGTGACCTGCAGCTGTCCGGCCAGGATGAGGACGAACTCGACGCCGGCGGGCAGAGCGTAAGGCTCCTTGCCGCTGCCGCCTCCCGGCTCGATGTCGGACAGGATGGCCTGCACCCGCTTCTCGCCGGACGGCGTCAGCAGGTACTCCGTCATCTTGCGGCCGCCGAAATTGATCCGCGGCCGGGCGTCGCGGCGGACCACCTCGCCCTTGGGCGCCTGGAACAGGGAGCCGACCGAGATGCCAAGCGCGTCGCAGAGCCGGATCAGCGCGGCGACCGAGACGTTGGCCAGGTCCCGCTCCAGCTTGGACACGAAACCCTTGGTCAGCCCGGCCTTTTCGGCTACCTCGGCCATGCTCATCCGGGCGGCCAGCCGGGCCGCGCGCAGTTGCGCCCCGATCCGCGCGCCATCCGGAACCGCGTCAGGACCCCCGGTAGCGCTGGCCATCGGACGTCTCCTCCCGCGACCTTCATGAAACCCCTGAATCATTCATGAAACAAGGGTTGACAGACAGGAAACCTATCCCGATCATAGCTCGTGAGGCAGGTCACAAAGCACAGGTCACAAAGCACAGGTCACACCGGATCTGGAGGCGGCCATGGCGACACAGTCCAGGGAACCCACCGTCGCGGAGGAACAAGAGGGCGGTCTCCTCGGCCAGATCGAGGTGCACTCGATCGACTGGATTCCCGATACCGAACGTCACGGCAAGACCTGGCAGCAGACCATGCTGTGGTTCCTGGGCAACTTCCAGTACTTCACCATCCCGATCGGCTTCGTCGGCCCCTCGCTGGGCCTGTCCCTGGGCTGGTCGATCCTGGGCGGTGTGCTCGGCATCGCGTTCGGCACCCTGTTCATGGCCTTCCACGCCACCCAGGGCCCGGTCTTCGGCCTGCCCCAGATGATCCAGACCCGGGCCCAGCTCGGCTACCGCGGCGTGGTGGTCGCGCTGTTCGCCGTGCTGTTCACCTACATGGCCTTCAACGTGGCCGACCAGGTGCTGCTGGCCAGCGGCCTGAACGGCGCGTTCGGCTGGAACGCCACGCTGGTCGCCATCGTCACCGCGATCCTGGCCGCGGCGCTGGCCATCTTCGGCTACGACTGGGTGCACCGGGTCTTCCGGCTCCTGCTGGTCATCTCGTTCCCGTGCTACGCGATCATCTCGGTCGCCATCCTGGTCGGCCACGCGGGCGGGCACACGCCAGCAAAACCCAGCCACTTCCTCTTCACCGCCTTCATGGCCCAGTTCTCGGTGGCCGCCGCCTACAACATCACCTACGCGCCGTACGTCTCTGACTACTCCCGCTACATGCCGCGCAAGACCCCGGCCCGCGGCATCATCGCGGCGGTCTTCTTCGGCGCCTCCGGCTCGGCCGTCTGGCTGATCGCGCTGGGCGCCTGGCTGGCCACCCGGCTGAACATCAGCGACGGCCTGGTCGGCCTGCAGAAGTCCGGCGACAACGTGGCCGCCCCGCTCGGCTCGATCACCGCGTTCCTGTCCGCCACCGCGCTGCTGGCCACCATGGGCATGAACGCCTACGGCGGCATGCTGACCGTGCTGACCGGGATCGACTCGTTCAAGACGCTGAAGACCAGCCGGGTCTGGCGCGCGGCCACCGTGGTCGTGCTCGCGGTCATCTGGTACGCGGTCGGCCAGGCGATCACGAGCAGCGGCTCGAACAGCGCGGTCGACGCCGTGCTGAACTCGCTCACGCTCATGCTGTACCTGCTGGTCCCGTGGACCGCGCTGAACCTGGTGGACTTCTTCTTCGTCCGCCGCGGGCATTACGCGATCACCGACATCTTCTCACCCGAAGGCGTCTACGGCGCCTGGGGCTGGCGCGGCCTGACCGCCTACGCGGTCGGCTTCGCGGCCGAGATCCCGTTCATGGTGCTGCCGTCGATCGGCGGCCTGCATTACACCGGCTACTTCCCCTCCCACGTGACGAACGGCGTGGACTACTCGTGGCTGGTCGGGCTCATCGTCTCCGGCCTGGTGTACCTTGTCCTGTCGCGCTCCCTGGACCTGGCCGCCGAGCAAGCCGCGATCAGCGCCAGCGAGCGGGAACTGAAGACGATCGACGAAGCGTCCGAGGGGGCCTGAGCATGACCGGACCTGTCCCGCGGGTCACGACAGGCGCCGCGGTCGGCCCGGTCGACGCGACCAAGGTGCCCAGGTACGCCGGCGAGGCCACCTTCGCCCGGCTGCCCCGGCTGGACGACGTGGGTCAGGCCGACGTGGCCATCGTCGGCATCCCGTTCGACAGCGGGGTCAGCTACCGCCCCGGCGCCCGCTTCGGCCCGTCCCACATCCGCGAGTCCTCCCGGCTGCTCCGCCCGTACAACCCGGCGCTGCAGGTCCCGGTGTTCGCCCGCCAGCAGGTGGCCGACGCCGGGGACCTGGCCGTGAACCCGTTCAGCATCGACGAGGCGATCACCGAGGTCGAGCGCGGGGTGCGAGGACTGCTGGAGCGAGCCCCGTTCGTGCTGACTCTGGGCGGTGACCACACCGTCGCCCTGCCGATCCTGCGCGCCGTCGCCGCGGTCCACGGCCCGGTGGCCGTGGTGCACTTCGACGCGCACCTCGACACCTGGGACACGTACTTCGGCGCGGCCTACACCCACGGCACGCCGTTCCGGCGGGCCGCAGAAGAAAACCTTTTGGACCGAACGGGCTGCCTGCACGCTGGCATCCGAGGCCCCTTGTACACCGAGGCGGACCTGGCCGAGGACCTCGAGCTCGGGTTCCAGGTGGTGTCGGCGCCGGAGCTGGAGTCCCTGGGCGTAGCCGGCCTGGCCGAGCGGATCGCCGCCCGGGTCGGCGAGCGCCCGGTCTACGTCTCGGTCGACATCGACGTCCTCGACCCGGCCCACGCGCCCGGCACCGGCACCCCGGAGGCGGGCGGCCTGACCAGCCGCGAGCTGCTGGCCACGCTCAGGTCCTGCGCGAACCTCAACCTGGTCGGCGCCGACATCGTGGAAGTCGCCCCGGCCTACGACCACGCCCAGATCACCGGCATCGCCGCGGCCCACGTCGGCTACGAGATCCTGTCCGCCCTGGCCGCGGCCCCGCGGAATAGGACATCGGGTGCGGAGCGCTGCGAATGACGTGGCGGAGCGGAAGGGCCGGGTACCGATCGGCGAGCGGGTCGTTCAGGCCCACCTGGATCACTTCTGTCCCGGCGGCGCCGGCGTCCCGCTGACCGATTCCGGCCCGATTGGACTGGGCCCTTCCGGTGACGATCCGGGCGGCCGGGATGACGATGACGGCAACGCGGCGCGGGCGGCCGGGCAGCGCTGCGGCCGCTGCGGGCAGCCTGTCACGGCACGCCAAGACGCCCGCCGGCGCATCGGCGGGACCTGGGTGCACGAGGCCTGCCCCAGCTAACGCAACCCCGCGGCTCGTCATGGGACGAGCCGGACCTCGATGATCTCGGTCATCGCGATGACCCGGTCGCGCTCGTCGGCCAGTGCCTGCCGCCGTTCGTCCGCCATGAACTGCTCGACGGCCTGCTGCGACGGGAACTGCAGGGTCTGGATTTCCAGGGGCTGGTTATCGACCGCGTGGTCGTCGGTGCCGCTGTTCCTGGCCCGCTGGATGACCCGGCCGCCGTACTCCGCCGCGAAGCCGAGGACCTTGTCCTCGTACGCGATCAGGCCGCTCTCCCTACCGGGATTTGACCACAGCAGCACGCTGAGCGTCACCGGTCTCACGGGTGACTTGGATTCTTGCATCCCCATAGGATGCCCGAAGGCGGCCTCCAACTAGGAGAAGATATGCAGATCGGCGGGTCAGTTGCTCTGGTTACCGGGGCCAACCGGGGGCTGGGCCTGGCGTTCACCCGCGAACTCGTCCGCCGCGGCGCGGCCAAGGTCTACGGCGCGGCCCGCCGTCCGGACCAGGTCACCGAGCCCGGCGTGACCCCCGTCGCGCTCGATATCACCGATCCGGCCCAGGTCGCCGCGGCCGCGGCCCAGTGCGCGGACGTCAGCCTGCTGGTCAACAACGCCGGGGTGATGAGGGCACCCACGTCGTGGCCGTTTCCCCTCTAGTGGAGACAGCGGCATCGCGGGAAACTCATCGGAACCCCGTCAGCCCATGGTCTTGGCGCCGTCCAGGGACTCGCGGATGATGTCGGCGTGCCCGGCGTGCTGGGCGGTCTCGGCGATGATGTGCAGGAACACCTGGCGGGCCGAGCGCCGCGTGTCGGCCGGGAACCAGGGGGCCTTCGGCAGCGGGTGCGAGGCGTTGAGGTCGGGCAGGCTGGCCACGAGTTCGTCGGTCCGCTGCGCCACCTTGGCGTAGTCATCGAGCACGCCGGCCAGCGTCTCGCCCGGCAGCAGCTTGAACTCGTCGGCCCGCCGGGCGAAGTCGGCCTCGGTCATGGCGCTGAAGTCGCCCAGCGCCGACGGGCCCGCCAAGATGAAGTTCACCCAGCCCGACTCGGTGGACGCGACGTGCTTGATCAGGCCGCCCAGGGTCAGCTCGCTGGCGGTGGTGTGCTGGCGGGCCTGGTCGTCGGTCAGGTCACGGACCGTGAAGCGCAGGAAGTGGCGCTGGCTGCCCAGTGCCTCGAGCAGGTCGGCGCGCTCGCCGTCGATGGCCGGGGCGTGGCTGCCCGCTTCGTTCGTCATATATTTTCTCCTTCTTGATTGTCGGCCTGACCTAAGGCTATGGCCGATAGCGGCCAGTTTCTGGCCTGAATTCGGCGAGACTGGAAATATGGCTGACACCAGTGCCCGGACGTTGCGGCTGCTGTCCCTGCTCCAGGGCCGCCGGTACTGGCCGGGCGGTGAGCTGGCCGAGCGGCTGGCGGTGTCGCCGCGGACCCTGCGCCGGGACGTCGACCGGCTGCGTGAGCTCGGCTACCCGATCCAGGCCCAGCGCGGGGTGGACGGCGGCTACCAGCTGGCTACGGGCACGGCGCTGCCGCCGCTGGTGGTCGACGACGAGGAGGCGGTGGCGCTGGCCGTCGGTATGCAGGTGGCCGCGCAGGGCGCGGTCGAGGGCACCGCGGAAGCCTCGGCCCGCGCGCTGGCCAAGGTGATCCAGGTGATGCCCGCCCGGCTGCGCCGCCGGGTCGAGGCGCTGAGCGCGGCCACGGTGCCCGCTACCTGGGGGAACAGTGCCGTCCCGGCCGCGGTGGACCCGGTCGTCCTCACCACGGTCGCGCTGGCCTGCCGGGACGCCGAACGGCTGCGCTTCTCCTACACCGCCGCGGCCGGCCAGCAGACGGACCGGCAGGTGGAGCCGCACCGCCTGGTCCTGCTCGGCCGCCGCTGGTACCTGGTCGGCTACGACCTGACCCGGCAGGACTGGCGCAGCTTCCGTCTGGACCGGCTGGCCGCGCCGCACGGCACCGGGGCCCGGTTCCGGCCGCGTCAGCTGCCCGACGCCGCCGCCTTCGTCCAGGCCGGCATCGGCGCCGTGACCGCCGTCTACCAGGTGGAGGCGCTGGTCGACGCGCCCGCCGGGACCGTCCGCGAGCGCTACGGCCGGTGGGCCACGGTGGAAGAGGCCAGCCCCGGGACAGACGGCACCGCCCGCAGCCGGATCCGGATGACCGCCGATCAGCTGGAATGGCCGATGCTGCTGCTCGGCGGCGCCGGCGCGGAGTTCGAGGTGATCTCGCCGCCGGAGCTGCTCGACCTGGTCCGCGACTGGGGCCGCCGCTTCACCCGGGCCGGGACCGGGACAGCCGGGACAGCCGGATAGTCCCGCCCCTTCTGGGCGGCGAGGAACTCCCTGAACTCCGCGAAGGCCTTCTCGTCACTGGAGTGCAGGCAGCCGAAGTCGGGGTCGTTGGAGATCCAGTCCCAGGGGCGGTCCAGCTCGCACTCGGGGCTGCAGACGGTGAACTCCAGGCTGCCGACGACCCGGCCGGCCAGGTCGCGCAGCTCGCCGGCGCCCGCGCCGGCGGCCAGGCGTGCCTGCGCGACGGCCGCGTAGGCGCAGGCCAGGTTGTAGCTCGCCTGCCAGGACCGAGTGCGATAGGGCCGGAACAGGTGGCGGGTGCGCAGGCTCTTGGTCACCGGCGGCGGTCCGTGCTCGAGCCCGCCGTCGCCTGGCATCCCCACGGCCCGCGCCAGGGCCGAGCCGTCGCCGGTGATGGCGGCCGCGATCCGGATGGTCGTCCGGGCCCGGTCGGGCCGGCGGCCGGCCGGCTTCTCCGGGCCCGGGGCGATATGAGCCCGGCGCACGGCCACCAGCAGCAGCGCGGCGCCGACCCCGTCGTGGAAGGACTGCCGGTACGGCTGCCGCAGGTACGGCTTGAGGATCCCGCGCTCGTCCCGGCGCCAGAACGAGCGCAGCAGGACGTTCGGCAGCGACAGGTACCGGCGGATCGCGCGCAGCTCGTCCCACGCGGCGTCAAGCAGGCCGGCCCGCAACCCGGGCGGCAGCCCGGTCATGCCGTCCTCGGCCGGGTCCAGGTCGGCCGGGTCCAGGTTGGCCGGGTCCAGGTCGGGGAGATCGGCCGCGAGCACGCCGCATCGCCGCAGGTTCCGCAGCGCCTCGTTGAACTGGGGTACCTCGGCCGCCCGGATCGCCACGCCCGGTTCGGCGCTGGCGATCATCTCGAGCGACATGGCCAGCCGGTAGCGGCCGCGGTAGAAGTGCGGGTACTGCGCCCGGTTGACCGCGTGCACGAGCAGCGCCTCGACGTGCCGGCCGGTGAGGTCGTAGAGCTGCGCCAGTTCGTAACGGGCCACGCCGGCGCACTGCTTGCCGTGCGCCACGCTCTCCAGGATCTGGATCTGCGTCGCCCGGGCCTGGCCGACCAGTTCCTCGGATTCCGGGTAGTCGCGCACCTGCCGGGCGAGCAGCAGGGCGGCCAGGTCGCGGCCGTCCGCCGCGCCGGTGCACCAGGGCGGCGCCGTCCGGTCTTCGGCGAAGATGTGCCGGGCGACGTAGCCGGCCACCGCCGCCGCGGCGGCGTCGAGGCTGCCCGCGGCCAGCGTCTTGGTCGCGAGGCTCAGCCCGGTCCGCGGGTCGTCGAGGTCGACGGTGACCCGGGTGACGTCGTCGATCCCGGTGCGGCCGGGAGTCCGTTCCACCCAGACATGGACCCGGAGCCGGCGCGCGCCCGGCCACAGCATCCCGAAGAGCTTGATGATGGCCCCGGCCAGGCCGCCGGCGGCGAACCCGCTCGCCTCGGCGATGGACGCCAGCCCGCTGGTCCGGCTGCCGCCGGGCAAGATGGCGGGCGAGCGGACCTCCACCGCGGGTAGCCGGAACTTGAGCTCGGCGGCCAGCCGGTCGTAGCGCTGCTTGTCCGACATGTCATCGTCGCGCGCCTCGCCCCCCTCGGCGTCCGGCTGGCTCCGGGCCAGTGCCGACAAGCCCAGCGCTGACGTGTCCAGGCTGCGCGCCTGGTTGTGCAGGGCCCAGACCTCGAGTTCGCGATAGCCGATGACGAACGCGACGACGATCACGATCCAGCCGACCTCTCCCGGCCGGGCGTGGAAAAAAGAAACGCCGATCGCGTCGGCGCCGCGGGCGAACGAGCCGGAGAAACCGCCGGGCGCCGCGCGCTTCAGCGTTAAGCCGTACCAGGGGATGGCGGCCACCGCGGCCAGGGCGGCCGCGGCGGTCGCTACCCGCAGCGTCCGCAGGCTGAAGTGGTAACCGGTCCAGACCAGTACCAGGACCACCAGGACGAATCCGGGCCAGGCGACCCACCAGTTCATAGCCTCTAGTTAACCGGTGGAATCCGGGAAAAGGGCGATAGACGCGGTGAAGGTATGCAGGAAATTCTGCCCGCCGACCGGCCCGAGCTCCCCGTCGCAGAAGAACCCGGCCACCGGCATCGGGCCCAGCGTCTGCGCCAGCAGGCCGGCGTCGTGGTCGGGGCCGGCGAACATGCGCGAGCCGCGGCCGGTACAGGTGAACAGCAGGGCCCCGGCGGGCGGGCGGCCGCCGAGCAGGCCGGCCGCCCGGGCCAGGACCCGTCGCAAATCCTCATCAGCCGAACGGGCATCCCGCACGTGGAACTGCACGGTCTGCCCCACCTCGACCTCACCGCCCACCGCCATCGCTCCGGACGTGGGGTCGGCGCCGACGATGCCGCGCACCAGGAAGTCGCCCTGCCTGGCCTCGGCCTGGTACTCGTCGATGACCAGGCCCAGGTGCGGCCCGGCGGCCAGCAGTTCCTGATCCTGGACCGGCAGGGTCGCGGCCATCTCGCGCAGCCGGTTCAGCGGCGGGCGGCCGCCGAGCTCGAAGATCAGGCTGCCGTCCGCCCGGGTGACCGTGTACGGGTCGCCGACCGGGCGGCAGCCCTGCGCCACCAGCGGATGGACCGCGGCGCCGGCCAGGTGGGCGCCGACGGCGCCGCTGGTGAGCACCCGGTCGTCGCGGAACAGCAGGCTGCGCCGCTGGGCCAGCCCGCCGCTGGCCATCCCGCCCATGACCATCGCCCCGGGCACGTTCTGGTTCAGGTGGGCCAGCAGGTCCCCGGCCGGGAACGTGAACGGGTCGCAGACCATCAGGTGCACGCCGGCCGGGTCCGGGCCGAACCGGTAGCCGCCGAACGCGCCGCCGCTCTCGGTCTGGACGAACTCCATGGCGAACGTCTCGACCGGGCCGGGCTCGGCGGCCAGCCACAGCGAGACGGCGGGCCCGGACTCGACCTCGCGGGCCCCGCCGGCCACCGCCGACGCCACGCCGCCGATCAGCGGCACGCCGCCGGTCAGCTCGGCCACGCCAGCGACCAGTTCCCGGGCCGAGTCCGTGAAGTGGGGCGAGGCGAACAGTACCGCGAACGAGGGCGCCAGGGCGCCGAGCGCCGCCCGCGCCTCGGCGACCGCGCGCCGGGCCGCCTGGCCGGCGTCCGCGGCCAGGACGAGTGCTCCGCCCGCCTTCACCCGCCCAGATTAACCCGCCGCTGACCGGCTATCCGCCCGTAGCCGGTGACCCGGGGCTAAGTTAATCGGCATGAGAAAGCTCGGCGCTGGTATCGGCGCTGGCATCGCGGCGGGCACCGCCCTGCTGGCGGTGTCGTCGTGCTCGCTCGCCCCGCATTCCGTCGCGCGGGCCACGGCCGATCCCGCCGCGGCGACCGCTCCGGTGGCGACCGCTCCGGTGGCGACCGCGCCGGCCGCCGCCGCCATGGCCGGGATCGCCGCCGCGGCCGCGGTCGCGGACCCGGCCACGGTGACCGCTCCGGCCCAGGCCACCGCCGCCACGGTGACCATCACGGCCGTCGGCGACACGATGCTCGGCAGCACGCCGGACCTCCCGCCGGATCCGGGAGCATACCTCGACGCGGTCGAACCGGTGCTCCGCGGCGGCCAGATCGTCTTCGGCAACCTGGAGGGCACGCTCACCACGGTGACGTCAGGCAAGTGCGGCAGCGGGAGCAAGCCGCGGTCGGACTGCTTCGCGTTCCGTGACCCGCCGTCGTACGCGCGCTACCTCAAGGCGGCCGGGTTTACCGTGCTGAACGACGCCAACAACCACTCGTTCGACTTCGGCGCCGCGGGCCAGGCCCAGACGGTGCGGTCCATCCACGCGGCCGGCCTGGCCCAGACCGGGCTGCCGGGCGAGATCACCCGGGTCAAGGCGGGCGGGATCACGGTCGCCTTCGTGGCGTTCGCGCCGTACCCCTACGACGCCAGCCTGCTCGGCGTGTCCGCCGCCCGCACCCTGATCAAGCAGGCCAAGCGGGAGGCGCAACTGGTCGTGGTGTACATGCACGCGGGCGCGGAAGGCGCCGCCGCCGACCACGTGACCGGCCGGGAGGAGACCTACCTGGGCGAGGACCGCGGCAACCCGGAGGCGTTCGCGCACATGGCCATCGACGCCGGCGCCAGCCTGGTCATCGCCAGCGGCCCGCACGTCCTGCGCGGCATGCAGTTCTACCGGGGCCACCTGATCGCCTACAGCCTGGGGAACTTCGCCGGCTACGGCAACTTCTCCGTCCACGACGACCTGACCCTGAGCGGGATCCTCCGGGTGAAGCTGTCCTCGTCCGGGCGGTTCGAACAGGCCCGCCTGTACCCGGTCGAGCTCAGCCGCCAGGGCCATCCCGCCCCGGGCGGCGGCTCGGTCGCCTTCGTCAGCGGCCTGTCCCGCACCGACTTCGGCCGCACCGCCGCCCGCTTCACGTCCGCCGGGTTGATCAGCCCGCCGCGCTGATGCGGGTGACGTCGCGGCGCATGCAGACGCGCGGCCAGCGGTCCAGGCCGAGCGCGATCTCGTGCTCGCGCACCTCCCGCAGCCCGGGCGTGAGCTCGGCGTCGCCGAGGACCCGGAACCCGCACCGCTCGTAGTACGGCCCGTTCCACGGCACGTCCGCGAACGTGGTCAGGGTCAGCGCGGGCCAGCCATCGGCCCGGGCCCGGTCCGCGGCGTGGTCGAGCAGGGCCCGGCCCAGGCCGCGGCGGGCGCTGGCCGGGTCGGTCGACAACTGCTCGACATGGAGGCACCCGTCGAGCACAACCGCCATGAGGAACGAGGCCGGCTCATCGCCCTCGTCCGCTGCGACCCACAGCAGGCCGGCCCGCTGGCTGTCCGCGAGCTCCGCTAGCGTCCGCGGCTCGAACTCGGCGGCCTCCGCCATCCCGATGTCGCGGAAGACCTGCCCGGCGTCCCAGTCCAGCTCCCGGAGGCGGGGAACCTCGGCCGCGCGAGCATCCCGGATGATCATTCCCCCATTGTCGCCTCCTCCTCGGCCACGGCGGTGCGCGGGAGCAGCAGCGACAGCACGCCGCACAGGGCGAACGCACCCATCGCGTACGGCGCGGTGTGCACCAGGGCCGCCTCGAACGAGTGCCCGTTCAGGTAGCCGAAGAACACCGTCCCGAGCAGCGCCACGCCGAGCGCGCCGCCCAGCTGCTGGGCCGTGCTGAACAGGCCGGACGCGCCGCCCGCCACTTCGGCCGGGACCGCGGCCAGCACCACGTTGACGAGCGGGATGACCAGCAGGGACAGGCCCATACCCGCCACCACCAGGCCGGGGACGACCGGCCACGGGCTGCCGTTCACCCCGACGTGCGGGGCCGCCAGCGCCTCGCCGCCGATGCCCGCCACCATGAGCAGCGCGCCGACGGCCAGGACGCGCCGGCCATGGCGCTGGGCCAGCGGCACCGCCATCGGCGCGAGCACGAAGCTGCCCGCGCTGAACGCGACCGCGGTCAGCCCGGCCTTGAGCGGCGAGAAGTGCTCGCCCGCCTGCAGCCACAGCGCGAAGGCCAGGAAGAACCCCTGCATCCCGCCGAAGAAGGCCAGTTGCAGGCCCACCCCGGCGGCGAACGCCGGCACCCGGAACAGCCCGGCCCGCAGCAGGGGCGCGGTCCTGCGACCGGGCTTACGCGCCTCGAGCAGGCCCAGCGCGACCAGCCCGGCCACCCCCGCCGCCATCAGCGGCCACACCCAGGCCGGCCAGCCGAGCTGACGGCCCTCGAGCATCGGGTAGACGATCGCGACCAGGGAGGTGGCCAGGAGGAGGGCGCCGGGGAGGTTCGGCCGCCGGGCGGCGTGGTCCTTGGTCTCGGGCACGAAGCGCAGGCCGGCTGTGATCGCGGCCACCGCGACTGGCACGTTGACGAAGAACACCGAGCGCCAGCCCCAGCCGAACAGGTTCGCCTCGGTCAGGACCCCGCCGAGGAGCAGGCCCACCGCGGACGCGAAACCGAGCGACGCCCCGTAGACGCCGAACGCCTTGCCCCGCTCGGGCCCGCTGAAGATGGTGCGGAACGTGGCCAGCACCTGCGGCGCCATGGCCGCGGCGGCGGCGCCCTGGACGAACCGGGCGGCGATCAGCTCGGCCCCGGTCCCGGCCAGCCCGGCCGCCAGGCTGGCCAGCCCGAACAGCGCGGCGCCGGACAGGAACAGGCGCTTGCGGCCGAGCAGGTCGCCCAGGTTCCCGGCGATGATCAGCGCCGCCGCGAACGCCAGCATGTACCCGGACACCACCCATTCCAGCTGGGTCGCGCTGGCGTGCAGGTCACGGCGGATGGAAGGGAGCGCCACGTTGACGATCGTCACGTCGATCATGTCCATGAGCGCCCCGGTGATCAGGACGACCGCGGCGAGCCAGCGCCGGGGGTAACCGGGCTGTGTGGCTTGCCCGCCCCCGTGGGCGGCGACGGTCTGACTGGTAGTCATCGCTACTCCCTCGAACTAGGTTCAACTCTCGAACGACGTTCTATCACTCGATCGATGGTCTAGTCAAACACTGTTCGATGACTGGTACAGTGTTGGAGACGTGGGAGGCCTTGATGGCAGAACCGGAGATCCCGCCGCCGCCGTGGCAGCGGCTGCCGGACCGTTCGGCCCGCAAGCGGCGCGAGCCGATCAGCCGGGACGCGATCGTGGCGGCCGCGGTCGCGCTGCTCGACCGGGAGGGCCTGGCCGCGCTGAGCATGCGCCGCCTCGGCGAGGAACTCGGGGCCGGCGCCGCCTCGCTTTACTGGCACGTCGGCAGCAAGGACGGCCTGCTCGACCTGGTCCTCGACGAGATCATCGGCGAGGTCGAGGTGCCCGAGGCCGATCCCGGGCGGTGGCAGGAGCAGCTCAAGGAGGCGGCCAGGAGCCAGCGCCGGGTGGCCTTGCGGCACCCCTACCTGGTCCGCGTCTCCATCGGCCGCATCCCGATGGGGCCGAACGCGCTGCGCATCAGCGAGCGGACGCTCGCGATCCTGCGCGCGGGCGGTCTCTCGCCGCGCCAGGCCGTGCAGGGCTACCTGCTGCTGATCGACACGGTGAACGGCTTCACCATCGACGAGACCGGCGTGGAGGACAGCGGCAGCCCGGACCGAAACCCGGCCGACCTGCAGAAAGCCGCGGACATGACCCGCGACTACATCGCCTCGCTCCCGCCCGAGCAGTTCCCGAACATGATCGCGCTGGCCGGGGAGTTCGCCTTCTCCGACCCCGACGAACGGTTCGAGATGCTCGTCGACATCTTCGTCGACGGCTTGGCCCGGCGGGCTGCCGAAGGCTGAGGCCGCGGCTGCCACAATGGGTCCATGACAAAGGCCGTCGACCGTTCGCTGCGTAACATCGGCTCGTCCGGGTCGCTCCAGAGCCGGGGCTCGTCCGGGTCGATCATGTCGATCGGCTCTAGCGGGTCGATCCTGTCCATCGGCTCCACCGGCTCGATCCTGTCGATCGGGTCCTCGGGTTCCCTGCTGTCCATCGGGTCGGCGGGTTCGGTCCTGTCGGTGGGCTCGCTCCTGTCCGTGGCCTCGCTGCTCTCAGCCGCCAGCGTCGGCTCGGTCCTATCCGGCCTCTCCACCTGGAGCGTCCTATCCTGGCGCTCAAGTCGCCCGATCCCGCCTCCCCACCCCGCCGAACTGCCCCGCTGACGTGGCCCCGGCGCCGACCCGGAACTTTCATGATCGTGGCCAGAAGCGGTTGATATTCGACCGGAACTGGCCAGGATCATGAAATAGCACTTCAGCAGCGCCCGCAGCCTGTCCCTTGAGGCTCAGCATTCACGCGTTCAAGCTGCGTGGTGATGATCGCGAAGGGCTTACAGTCCGGAAGACTGCGAACCCTTCGGCATGGAATGGGGGTCTGGTGACGGTGTGGCGGGATGATCTCGGGGAGCCGGTGGAGCTGGCTGGGCCGGCTCGGCGGGTGGTGTCGCTGGTGCCGTCGCTGACCGAGGCAGTGGCGGTTTCGGCTCCGGGCTTGCTGGTGGGGGCCACCGACTGGTGCACGCACCCGGCCGGCCTGGCCGTGACCCGGGTGCGAGGAACCAAGAATCCCGAACGGGCCGCGATCACCGCCCTGGCCCCCGACCTCGTGATCGCGAACCGGGAGGAGAACCGCGAACTCGACGTCACGCGGCTGCGGGAAGCGGGCCTGGCGGTGTGGGTCACCGTGATCGAGTCGGTGCCCGCGGCGCTGGCCTCGATGCGCAGGCTGCTGAGCGGCCCGCTCGGCCTGGCCGAGCCGGAGTGGCTGGCCGCGGCCGAGCGGGCCTGGGCCGTCCCAGGGGAGGGGTTTCTGGTCGGCCCTGCGGCCGGACTGGAGACTGAGCCTCCGGTCCGGCCGCGAGTCGTGGTGCCGATCTGGCGGGATCCGTGGATGGTGGTCGGCGCTCGCACCTTCGCCGGCGACATGCTGGCCCGTCTCGGCCTGGTCAACGTGTTCGGCGCGGGTCCGGACCGCTACCCGCACGTGGCGGTGGAGCAGATCCGGGCGGCCCGGCCCGACCTGGTCCTGCTGCCGGACGAGCCTTACCCGTTCACCGCGGCGGACGGGCCCGAGGAGTTCCACGGCGGCCGCGTGGTGCTCCTCCCGGGGCGCCTGCTGACCTGGTATGGCCCGTCGCTCGCGACCGCCCGGACCGACCTGCTGAACCTCATGCGGCCGGGGTGAGGTGCAGGTAGGTCACCCCGTTGTCGTAGACCTCGATGCCCGCCCGCCGCCAGGTGGCCGGGGCCAGGCTCTCGTCGAACAGCCGCGGCCCGCTCGACCGGGTCACCGGGTACACGAACAGGTGCAGGTCGTCCACCAGCCCGTCGGCGAGGAGCGCGCGGACCAGGGTCGCGCTGCCGCTCACGTAGAGCGCGGTGGCGGACTTCTCCTTGAGCTCGGCGATCCGCCCGGGATCGTAGCCCCCGATGATCTCGGTGTTCTGCCAGGCCGGGGTGGTGAGCGTGGACGACACGACGTACTTGACGGTGTCGTTGAAGAACGGCGCGCCCGGATCCTCCTCGGCCGTGCGCGCGGACCAGGCCGGGGCGAACATCTCGTACGTGGTGCGGCCCAGCAGGATGCCGTCGGCGTCCCCGGTGACCTGACCCAGGGCCGCGCCCATCCGCGGGTCGAACCCGAACGGAAACGTCCAGCTCGGGGTGTCGATGACGCCGTCCAGGCTGATGAACTCGTGTACGCGGATAGAACCCACGTTTCCTCCCTCGTTGAGCTTTCCCGTCAAGACGGCGTCGCGGCCCTGGAATCATCGGCTGTCCCAGAGTCGGCTAACACTGAGCCATCTGCTGAGCCGGCCGCTTGGGCTAGGTGCCGGCCCAGCTCGGCCAGCGCGTGCTTGACCGGCTCCGACCCGAGCACGCGGAACGACGCCGGGAGGACGGCGAGCCGCCGGACGTACCAGTCCGGGTCGTCCGTCGAGGCCCGCAGCCGCGTCCGGCCGTCGGCGGCCGGCTCCAGGTGGCCCAGGCTCCGCGGCAGCCATCCGCCGGCGGGGTGAACGTGCCCGGCTGCGGCTCGACCGCCGTGATCCGGTCCACCCGCAGCGCCCGCCGCGCCTGCCGGGTGCGCGACCAGCCCAGCAGGTACCACCGGCTGTGCCGCAGCACGACGGCCCACGGCTCGATCTCCAGCTCGCGGTCGGCCTGCCCCTCGCTGGCTGCCCGCAGCCGGTACACCAGCCGCAGCGGCCGGGCCGTGGCGCACGCCTCGATCAGCCGTGAGGTCAGCTCCGGGCTGACCCGGATCTCGGGCGCGGGCCGGGGAGCGGCTGAGGTCTCACGGACCGCCCGCACCGGCCCGGCCACCCGCTGCGGCAGCGACCGAACGATCTTGGCGAGCGCCCGGCCGACCGGATCCCCCGGGTCGGCCGCGAGCCTGTGTCCCTCCAGCACCGCCATGACCAGGCCCATCGCCTCGACGGCGGTGAACATCAGCGGCGGCAGCCGTAGCCCGCGGCCGACCCGGTAACCTCCGTGCGGGCCGCTGACCGCCTCGACCGGCAGCTCCGCCTCCCGCAAGATCGCGACGTAACGCCGGGCGGCCCGGTCGGAGACCCCGAGCCGGCCGCCCAGTTGCTGCGCGGTGATGCCGGGGTTGTCCTGGATGACCTCCAGGGCCAGCAGCGCCCGCGCGGTCGGGCTCACATCGTAGGCCATGGTGAGATAATCGCTGAAACCACTCATCGAGGAAGGCCCGGGGACCACGTGACGACGGAACAGCCCAGCCGCAGGCCGCAGCTCGACACCAGCGTGGCGTCGATCGCGCGGATCTACGACTACTGGCTGGGAGGCAAGGACAACTTCGCCGTGGACCGAGAGGCCGCGGAAGCGATGATCCAGAATTACCCGGACATCGTCACCGGGGTACGGAAGAACCGCGCCTTCCTCGGCCGCGCGGTCCACTACCTGGCCGCCGAGGCGGGCATCCGCCAGTTCCTCGACATCGGCACCGGCCTGCCGTCGTCGAGCAACACGCACGAGGTCGCGCAGCAGGCCGCGCCGGAATCTCGCATCGTCTACGTAGACAACGACCCGATCGTACTCAGCCACGCCCAGGCCCTGCTGACCAGCACCCGCGCAGGCGCCTGCGCCTACATCGACGCCGACCTGCGAGACGCCGCGACGATCCTCAAGGGGGCGGCGAGCACGCTGGACTTCAGCCAGCCGATCGCCGTCTGCCTGATCATGATCCTGCAGTTCCTCCCGGCCGAGGACGATCCCTGGCAGATCGTCCGCACCCTGATGGACGCCGTCCCGCCGGGCAGCTACCTGACCGTCGCCCACCCGGCCAGCGACGTGGACCTGGAGATCGCCCCGGCCTTCCGCCAGCTGAACACGCGGATGGGCCCTACCCAGGTGGTGGCGCGCAGCCACGAGCAGGTCGCCCGGTTCTTCGATGGCCTGGAGCTGATCGACCCGGGCCTGGTCCAGCTGCACCGCTGGCGCCCAGGCCCCGGCGCCGACACCACCCGCCCCCTGGCCGCCTACGGCGCCGTAGCCCGCAAGCCCTGACGAGACCCCGCAAGCCCAGCCATCCGGCTCCGTGAGGCCGCCAACTCTAGCCGCCCCGCCGCAGGCGTCACACCCGCGAGGTGGCCGCGACGCTGGTACGGGAGGGGCTGGAGTTCAGACCGAGCGGGCGTTGGCGGTGTCGCCCGGGTCGATGCCGAACGCGATGATGCGCGTGGGCCGGATCCGGACGATGGTGTCCTCGAAGTTGTCGCCAAAAGTTGCCTTACCGCCCGACCCGAGCACCTCAGCCGTACCGCGGATCTCGATCATGCGCGGCTGCCACGGCGGCAGCACGTCGTCGACCACGATGGTGGCGCGGCCGGTGCGCTGTATATCGCGGGTCTTCTTGGTGGTGCTCATCCGCATGCCGCCCACGTCGATGGCGTCCTCGCCGGCGTTGTAACGGAACGTCGTGGGCACCACGTGCGGCTGCCCGTCCGCGCCGACGGTGGCGATCCGCCCCAGCCGCTGTCCGGCCATGTACTCGATCTCGAGACCGGTGAACGCGCTCATGCCTGGCCTCCCTGACCGCGGTACTCGGCCGTCGGTGGTTTCGGCTCTATCTGCACAGGTAGCTCCTTCGGTATCGTTGCGGGTCACGTTACCGAAGGAGAAACATCGTGCGCGGAGCGGTTCTGTACGGCCCGGGGGACGTGCGCCTCACCGAGCGCGACGAGCCGCGGATCGAAGAGCCTCGGGACGTGATCATCCGGCTCGCCGCCACCTGCGTGTGCGGCTCGGACCTGTGGCTCTACCGCGGGATCACCGAGGTGGAAACGCCCTACCCGATCGGGCACGAGTACTGCGGCGTGGTCGAGGAAGTCGGCGGCGACGTCCAGACGATAAAGCCAGGCCAGTTCGTCATCGGCTCGTTCGTCGCCTCGGATAACACCTGCCCGAACTGCCAGGCCGGCTACCAGACCACGTGCCTGCACCGCCAGCCCGTCCGCGGCGCCCAGGCCGAGCGGCTGCGCGTCCCGCTGGCCGACGGCACCCTGGTGGCCACGCCCGGGCTGCCGCCCGCCGACCTGATCCCGCACCTGCTGACGCTGTCGGACGTGATGGGCACCGGCTGGTTCGCCGCCGTGGCGGCCGGCGTCCAGCCGGGGATGACCGTGGCCGTGGTCGGCGACGGGGCGGTCGGCCTGCTCGGCGTGCTGTCCGCGGCCCGGATGGGCGCCGCGCGGATCATCGCGATGAGCCGTCACGAGCCCCGGCAGAAGCTCGCCCTCGGCTTCGGCGCCACCGACATCGTGGCCGAGCGCGGCGACGAGGGCGTGGCCCGGATCAAGGACCTGACCGGCGGCGTCGGGGCCGACGCGGTGCTGGAGTGCGTCGGCACCGGCGACTCGATGACGCAGGCCATCCAGGCGGCCCGGCCCGGCGCGATGGTCGGCTTCGTCGGCGTACCGCACGGGGTGAGCATCGACGGCGAGACCCTGTTCCGTACCCACGTCGGCGTGCGCGGCGGCCCGGCCCCGGTCCGCCGGTTCCTGCCCGAGCTCATCGACCTGACCTGGCGCCGCGAGATCACCCCGGGCCAGGTGTTCGACCTGACCCTGCCGCTGGACGAGGTAGCCGAGGGCTACCGGGCCATGGACGAGCGCCGCGCCATCAAGTCCCTGCTAATGCCCTGAGCCCGTGTAGGCGCGCACGTCGGCGACGCTCCACCAGTTCCCGCTGGACGCGGTGAGCGTCATCTTGACGTACCGCACCGGGCCGCCGGCCAGGCTCACCGTGGTGAACTGGCCGGTGCCCTGGCCACTGGCCGCCGTGCTCCAGTTCACGCCGTCGGTACTGACCGAGACCGTGTAGCCGCGCGGGTAGTCACCGGTCGACACCCCGGTGTCGAAGACGACCTGGCGGGCGGCTACCGTCCGGCCGAAGTCGACCTGCAGGTACTGGCCGGCCGCCTGGCCGGTGCCGGTGGTGTAGCGCGTGCTCGCGTCGCCGTCCACCGCGCTGGCCGCCGAGTCGGCGCCCGGGTCGGCGGTCGCGGTCCAGCCGGACGGGGCGACCTGGCGCAGGTCGTACGCGTCGGCCGGAGTGCCGCGCCAGGTGAAGGTGGCCAGCGCCCCGCCGGGCAGGGTGTAGGTGAACGCCTGGCTGCCCTCCCGGACGCCGAACGTGCTCGGGTCATCGTTCTCGTTGTGCGCGACCAGCACGGTAGTGCCGTCGGGGTCGCGGAAGGCCACGTCCATCACCTGCCCGTTCCACCCGGTGGTACCGAACGAGGTGCTGGCGATGCGCACCGCCCCCGGCTGGACGAACCGGGCCAGGTGCCCGAGCGTGTAGTACTCCGCGTTCTTGGTCACGGTGCCGCCGGGGCCGACGGTGACGATGCCCGTGCAGTTGGTGCAGCCGCCCACGTGCGGGCCGCCGGACGGGTCCAGGGCCAGGTTCCAGTTGATGACGGTCTGCGCCCAGTTCCTGGTGGACCCGATGATCAGGTTGCGGGCGTGCCACGTGAGCGTGTCGGAGAACGTGTCGGCCGGGTCGGCCGACTGGCTGCCCGAGCACTCGGTGAAGTAGATCGCCTTGTCCGGGAACTGGTCGTGCAGCGTGCTCATCGCGCTCGGGTCGCCGTAGTAGCAGTGGTAGGCCACCCCCGCGACGTACTGGGCGGCGGGGGAGTTCAGCACGTTCTGCGGGTAGGCGTTGATGTCGGCGGTCTCGTCCGGCGGGGTGTCCGCGACGTCGTTGGGGTGCTCGGTCCAGTTGTGGTCGTAGGCGAAGATCTGGGTGCGCAGGCCAGCCGCGCGCAGCATCGGACCGAGGTCCTCGATCACCTTCTCCTCCTGCCACGACGGCATGTCCGTGCCCGGGTAGCCGGCGGGCGTGCGGTTCTGCGGCTCGTTCTGCACGGTAATGGCGTTCACGGTGACGCCGTTGGCCCGGTACGCCTGGATGAACTTCAGCAGGTACAGCGCGTAGGACCGGTAGATCCGCGGGTCGTCGATAAGGCGGCCGCCGATCAGGGAGTCGTTCGTCTTCATCCACGCGGGTGGGCTCCACGGCGTCGCGATGATCTGCAGCCGCGGGTTCAGCGCCTTGGCCTCGCGCAGCAAGGGCAGGATCTGCGCCTGGTCGTGGCGGATGGAGAAGCGGCTCTGCGCGTAGTCGGTCTGGCCGGCGGCCAGGTCGTCGTAGGTGTAGTCCGCGGTGGCGACGAAGTCCGAGGCCCCGATGGGCTGGCGCAGGTAGTCCAGGCCGTCGCCGGTCACCGGGTCGAACAGGGACCGCATCGTGGCCGCGCGTGCCGCCGGGGACAGCCGGTAGAGCACGGTGGCGGCCGAGTCGGTGATCGCCCCGCCGAAGCCCTGCATGACCTGATAGGTCAGCGTCGGGTCGACCACGATGGTGGGCGCGGCCGGGACGGAGCTGCCGACCATGACCGGGCCGAACGTGGCCGGGGCCAGCGGGGTGAGCTTGTCCGTCCCGTCCGGCGTGGTCACCCAGACGTGCGCCTCGATGCCGCCCGAAGCCGGCGCCCCCGGAGCCGGAACTGCCGAAGCCGGAACTGCGAGAGCGGCTGCCAGGGCTGAGCCCGCCAACGCTGCGAGAAGTCTGATCCGGGCCATCCTCGCCACCTCATCATGTAACAAGATGAAACAAATCTGAAACTTAGCCTGACGCGTAGCGAATCAGCCGATACCCCTATGTGTCAAGGTGTGTACGAGATCTAGGCTGGCGATTATGAAACAGGTTCCTGTAACAGATGACTGACCTGCCAGGCGGTCGGCGGGTCACCGTCCGGGACATCGCGGCGCACAGCGGCGTGTCGATCGCCACCGTCTCCCGTGTCCTCAACGGCCAGGCCAACGTGACGGGAGAGACCCGTGACCTGGTGCTGCGGACCGCCGAGCGGCTCCGTGCGCCTGGCCCGGCGCGGGGCGCGATCTACCTGCGCTGCCCGTACCTGCTGACCGACTACTTCGGCCTGATCGTCTCCTCCGTGGCCGAGACGCTGGCGCTGCACGGCCGGGCCGTGATGCTCGACGCGGGGGAGGCGTCCCAGCAGGCCACCGTACTGCCGTCCCTCCCGTCCCGGCCCGGCACCGAGGGCGCGATCGTGATCTTGCCGCCGGAACCGGGCGAGCAGCTGACCGCGCTGCGCGCCCGCGGCTTCCCGTTCGTCGTGGTCGACCCGCGTACCCCGGTGCCGCGCGACATCGCCGCCGTGTCGGCCGCCCACTTCGCCGGGGCGCGCAGCGTCACCGCGCACCTGGCCGGGTTCGGCCACCGGCGCATCGGCGTGATCGCCGGGCCGCACAACTGGCTGGCCGGCCAGGCCCGGCTGGCCGGGCACGCGTCGGCGCTGGCCGAGGCCGGCGTCCTGCACCCGCCCGAGCTGACCCGGGCCGGCGAGCCGACCGCGGACTTCGGCTACCGGGCCGCCGCCGAGCTGCTCGACCTGCCCGGGCGTCCCACCGCGCTAGCCTGCTTCAACGACAAGACCGCGGTCGGCGCGCTGGCCGCGGCGGCCGCACGCGGCCTGCGCGTGCCCGCGGATCTCTCCGTCACCGGCTTCGACGACATCGATCTGGCTCAGGCCACCAGCCCGATGCTCACCACCGTCCGCCAGCCCCTAGCCGAGATGGGCCGGATGGCCGTCAGCCTGCTGGTCCGCCTGCTGGACGGCCATCAGGTCGAGGCCAGGCACGTCGAACTGGCCACGGACCTGATCATCCGCGCCTCCACCGGCCCGGCAAGTATCAATATGTAAGAAACGGATTCAGCCAATTTGCGATAGTTGGCGGTGTTACGTAAGGCTTGGCCCTGGGGGATGTCGTCGGGGGAAGGACGGCCGGTGACGGGCGGGCCGGAAAGTGAAGGCGTCTCACTCGATACGAGCGTGCCGCATATCGCGCGGGTATACGACTACTGGCTGGGGGGCAAGGACAACTTCACGGCGGACCGGGCGGTGGCCGAGCGGGTCATCGCCACGCTGCCGGAAATCCGGCTCAGCGTCCGCGCGCAGCGGGCGTTCCTGGGTCGCGTGGTGCACTACCTGGCGGCCGAGGCGGGCATCAGGCAGTTCCTTGACATCGGGACCGGGCTGCCCGCGGCGAACAACACGCACGAGGTCGCCCAGCGGGTGGCGCCGCAGTGCCGGGTGGTGTATGTGGACAACGACCCGATCGTGCTCCTGCACGCCCGGTCCCTGCTGGCCAGCCGGCCCGAGGGGCAGACTGCCTACGTCGACGCCGACCTGCGCGACCCCGGCGCGATCCTGGCCCGGGCCGCCGAGACCCTGGACCTGGGCCACCCGGTCGCGGTCATGCTCCTCGGGGTGCTGCACTGCGTCCCCGACGAGGACGAGCCGGTCACCCTGGTGGCCCGGCTGATGGAAGCCATGGCACCGGGCAGCTACCTGGCTATCTCGCACCCGGCCAGCGACGTCGCCACCGAGCAGATGGCCACGTCCATGCGGGCCTACAACGACCAGGCGCCAGTGCCGCTCACCGCGCGCAGCCACGCCGAGGTCAGCCGGTTCTTCGCTGGTCTGGACCTGGTCGAGCCCGGCGTCGTCCAGCTGCACCGCTGGCGGGCCGGCACCGGCGCCCCCGGCACCGCCCGCGACCTCCCCAACTACGGCGCCCTAGCCCGCAAGCCCTAGCCCGCGAGCCGCAGGGCGGAGAGGTAGCTGGCGGAGGCGGTGTAGGCGCGGTCGATGGACTGGCTGACCCGGCTGCGGTCCCGGTAGCGGAACTGGGCCCGGCCCGGCGGGAGGCGGTCGCCGCCGGTGGGCAGGACGTACACCCGGACCTGGTCCGGCAGCGCCGACATCTCCTCGTGGAAGCGGTGCCGCCGGGCGATCTCGAACGCGACCAGACCCACCTCCCACGGGCGGCGCGGCACCGTTAGCGGGCTCTCGATCCGCCCCACCTGCAGCACGTAGACGACCGTGGCGCCGAGCGCGACCGCCCGGCCGACCGGGATCGAGTCGACCAGGCCGCCGTCGAAGTAATGCACCCCGTCGATCTCGACCGGCGGCAGCAGCCCGGGCACGGCGCACGAGGCCATGACCGCGGGCACGACCGGGCCGGAGGAGAACCAGCGCGCCGAAGCCTGCTCGATCGACGCCGCTACGCACTGAAAGGGCAGCGCCAGGTCGGCGAACGAAGGCCCGGGCAGGACCGAGGCCAGCAGCCGGCTTAGCGGCTCCAGCGAGTGCAGATGCGTCCCCGAACGGACCAGGCGCATCGCCCGTCCCCACAGCCGCTCGCTGTAGGCCAGCCGGAGCTCTTCCCCCTGCCACATCTGGCTCAGCCGCTCGGCCGCGCCCGCCGGGTCGGCCGCCACCACGGCTCCGTTGATGGCCCCGATGGAAGTGCCCACCACCAGGTCGGGCCGGACGCCCGCCTCGGCCAGGGCACGTAGCATGCCGATCTCGTGGGCGCCAAGCAGCCCTCCACCCCCCAGCACGAAAGCCGTGGTCATATCCGCAATCTAGCCATTCGTCCGCCAGCGAAACGAGCAGGGTAAAACTCCCTAGCCCCGATGGATGGTCAGCCCGAGGGCGGCGAACTGGTCGTGCGGCCGGTGGTAGCCGCGCTCGATGTGATGGATGCCGCGCAGCGTAGACGGCTGGCCGGCCACCGCGGCCGCCAGCACGGCGGAGAAGCCGGCCCGCACGTCGGGCAGCGTGACGTCGGCGCCGCGCAGCTTGGACACCCCCCTGATCACCGCGGAGTGCACCGAGTTGGTGTCGTGGAAGCGGCACGCCTCGCCGCCCAGGCAGGCCGCGAACGTCTCGATCTCGCAGCCCAGCTGCTTCAGCGCGGGCACGTACACCAGCCGGTTCTCGAACACCGTCTCGTGCAGCACCGACATGCCCTCGGCCTGGGTGAACAGCACCATCAGGGGCTGCTGCCAGTCGGTCATGAAGCCGGGATGGGTGTCGGTGTGCACCGCGGCGGCCCGCAGGCCGTTCGGGGCCGAGGCGGTGATCCACTCGTCGGTGATGTCGATCTGCGCGCCCATTTTGGCCAGCGTGGTGATCGCGGTGACCAGCCGGTCCTGCGGGCACCCGTGCACCCGGACCACGCCGCCGGTGATCAGCCCGGCGGTCAGGTAGGAGAACGCCTCGAGCCGGTCGCCGGCCAGCCAGCGGGAGGCACCGCGCAGCCGGGGCACGCCCTCGATCACGATCCGGCGGTCCGGGCTGAGCTCGATCTGCGCGCCCATCCGCTGCAGGAACAGGGCCAGCTCGACCACCTCGGGTTCGGTGGCCGCGTTGCGCAGCACCGTCTTGCCCTCGGCCCGCACCGCGGACAGCAGCACGGTCTCGGTGGCGCCCACGCTCGGGTAAGGCAGGTCGATGCGCGCACCGTACAGGCGCGACGCGCGAGCGGTGATCCCGTCCGGGCCCGCCTCGATCTCGGCCCCCAGGGCCCGCAGGGCGGACACGTGGAAGTCGACCGGCCGCCGCCCGATCGGGTCCCCGCCCACCAGCGGGACGAACGCCTCTCCGGTCCGGTGCAGCAACGGCCCGAGCATCAAGATGGGGATCCGGTTCAGGCCGGTGAACGCCGCGGGCACCCGTGATTCCAGCTTCCCGTTCGGCGCGATGGTGATCTCGCCGTCATCCCGGCTGACGACGAAGCCGACCGCCTCCAGCATCGCCGCGGTGATGTCGACGTCGCCGACCTCAGGCGCGTTGCGGATGGTGCTCGGCCCCTCGCCGAGCATGGCCGCGACCATGTGCTTGGTCACCGCGTTCTTCGACCCGCGCACCTCGATGTCGCCACGCAGCGGCCCCGACGGTTCCACCTGCCATGTATCCGTCACGCCGACCACTGTAGGCGGTACCCGGCGCGGTGGCGCCTCGTAACGAGCACCGAAGTAACAACGGGGGAACTCGGGGTACAGGAAGCGTTCCTGTGCGCTACTTTGGTTTGGCCTGGTGGGGAGCTAGGCGCCACGGCCTGGCCCGGGGGCTCCTCAGGCACGCGGCGAGAACCAAGTTGAGATTGCCTAAGGAGACGTCATGGCCACCTTGCAGGACATCCTGCTCACCCCGGAGAACAAGCCGCACGTCATGGACGATTGCATGACCCTGATCGACCAGGAAGTGAAGAGCAAGTCCGGCATCTCGGGGACCGCGGTCAAGCTCGCCTACAAGACCGCCAACACGTTTGCCTCCGGTTACCTGCACAGCATGGTGGAACTCCTGGCCCCGGACATGATCATCAAACTGGAGCCGTACTGGGCCGACTTCAGCGTCTCCGGCGCCGGTGACTTCGGTGACTACCTGGTCAAGCACGGCGAGGAGGTGTCCGAGGCCCTGCTGTCGGTGACCGACGCGCGGGCCGAGACCTCCACCCGCCCCACCATCCTGAAGGCCTACAAGACGGTCCGCGGCGGCGCGTCCAAGCACGTCACCGCCGCGCTGCCGGCCCTCGGCACGCTGGTCCAGAAGTACGCCGGCTGAGCCCCTCTACCTGACCGGCACGTCGTCCAGCGGCCCGGGAGTCGCTTCCGCCAGCGCGGGAGCCGGCTCCCGGCGCTGGACGCGCAGCCGGAACAAGCCGTAGGCCGCGCCCGCGACCAGGATGCCGCCCATGGTGAAGCCCAGCGGGTAGGTGGGCACGCCCACGTACTTGAGCCCGGACGCGAAGATCACGAAGGTGATGGCGGGCCGGATGTACTTATCCGGCGCCCGGGACGACAGCAGCGAGCCGATCAGCACCGCGGGCACGCTGCCGGCGATGATCGAGGCGGTCACGCCGAACTCCACGTGCCCGAACGTCAGCGCGCCCAGCGCCGCCGCCGCGGTCAGCGGCACCGCCTGGGTCAGGTCGGTCCCGACCAGCTGGCCGGCGCTGAGCATCGGGTAGGCGAACAGCAGCAAGATGATCATCAGCGAGCCCGAGCCGACCGACGTGATGCCGACGATGAGCCCGCCCGCCATGCCGATCAGCACGGTCGGGACCGGGCGCAAGGTGACCTCCTTGACCGCGCCGGTGCGCCGCCGCCCGGACCGCCGGTCCAGGAAGTAACGCAGCACCATCGCGCCCGCGCCTGCCAGCAGCGCCGCGCCCAGGGCGATCTCCACGCTGGCCTGGTCGGACGAGCCTTCGCCGAGCTCGCGGAGCAGGAACGCGCCGAGGAACGCCATCGGCACCGAGCCGAGCGTCATCAGCCCCACCAGCCGCAGGTTCACCGTACCCTTGTGCAGGTGAACGGCGGCGCCGACCGGCCGCATCACCACCGCGGCGACCAGGTCGCTGGAGATGGCCGCGGCCGGCTTGACCGAGAACAGCAGGATGAGCATCGGCGTCATCAGCGCGCCGCCGCCCGCGCCGGTCAGCCCCACCAGCAGCCCGACCACCGCGCTGCCGAGGACGACGTACAGGCTGAGCCCCATCCGTGCTCCTTCCGCCGTGGCCCATATTTCCCACCACATTAATTTACAAGTAGGCAAGGTAGGAAACACTTGTAACGACACACGATCAAAATCCAGGCGACGAACGGGCTGGGGTACCCGTTCTCCTGCCCGGCTAACCGGGTAGTGAACTGGGCGTGGACGCGGACAAGCTGCGGGAGTACCGGGACAAGCGGGACCCGGCCCGTACGCCCGAGCCGGTACCTGCCGCGGCACCGCCGCCGGGCTCGCCTTCTGGGGAAGGCGGCTCATTCGTCATCCAGGAGCATCACGCCCGGCGGCTGCACTACGACGTCCGGCTGGAGCGGGACGGGGTGCTGGTGTCCTGGGCGGTGCCGAAGGGGGTGCCGGACGACCCGGCCGTGAACCACCTGGCCGTGCACACCGAGGACCACCCGCTGGAGTACGGGAGCTTCGAGGGGGAGATCCCGCGCGGGGAGTACGGGGCGGGCTCCATGACGATCTGGGATCGCGGCCGGTACGAGACCCTCAAGTGGGCGAAGAACGAGGTGAAGGTCAGGCTGCACGGGCAACGGGTTTCTGGGGGTTACACGTTGTTCCAGACCGGCGGGAAGCAGTGGATGATGCACCGGGAGCGGCAACCGCTCCCGCCGGGGCTGCGGCCGATGCTGGCCTCGCTGTCCTCGGCGCCGCCGCCCGGCAACGGGGACTGGGCGCTTGAGCTGAAGTGGGACGGCGTCCGCGCGCTGGCGTTCGTCGAGCGCGGCCAGGTGCGCCTGATGTCCCGGACCGAACGCGACATCACCGCTACCTACCCCGAGCTGGCCGGCCTCGGCCGTGCCACCGATCGCAAGCAACTGCTGCTGGACGGGGAGATCGTGGTGTTCGGCCCGGACAACTGGCCCTCCTTCGAGGGGCTGCAGCCGCGCATGCACGTCAGCGACCCGGCGGCGGCCCGGCTGCTGGCCGGCCAGAACCCGGTCACCTACCTGGTCTTCGACCTGCTCCAGCTGGACGGGCGGCCGCTGCTCGACGCGCCCTACTCCGAACGCCGTGAGCTGCTCGAGTCCCTCGAACTGGCCGGCTCTTACTGGCAGACCCCGCCGACCTTCCCCGGCGAGGACTTCGCCGCGGTGCAGTCGGTCTCGGCCGAGCATGGCATGGAAGGCCTGGTGGCCAAGCGGCTGGCCTCCCGGTACCAGCCCGGGGCCAGGACCAGCGACTGGCGCAAGATCAAGAACCACCTGCGCCAGAAGGCCGTGGTGGCCGGGTACAAGCCGGGCCAGGGCAACCGCGCCGGGCTGGTCGGCTCGCTGCTCATCGGGGTCAACGACGACTCCGGGCTGATCTACGCCGGGCACGTGGGCACCGGATTCAACGCCGACACCCTGCGCATGCTGTCGGGACGGCTGGAACCGCTGCGACGTTCGTCCTCGCCGTTCGACGGGCCGGTGCCGCCGATGTACGCCCGCACCGCCGTCTGGGTCGAGCCCCGGCTGGTGATCGACGTGGCCTTCGACCGGTGGACCAACGCGGGCCGGATGCGCGCCCCGGTCTACAAGGGCCTGCGCGACGACATCGACCCCGCGGACGTGGTCCGTGAGTCCTGACCTGGCCAAGGTCGCCGTCCAGGTGGACGGGCGGACGCTGACCCTGACCAACCTGGGCAAGGTGCTGTACCCGGACAGCGGGTTCACCAAGGCCGAGGTGCTCGACTACTACCAGCGGGTGGCGCCGGCCCTGCTGCCGCACATCGCGGGCCGGCCGCTGACCCTCAAGCGCTACCCCGAGGGCGTGGACGGCCAGGCCTTCTTCCACAAGCACGTCACCGCGCACCGGCCCGACTGGATCCGCACCGCCACGGTCTCCTCTGAAAGCTCCCGGGCCCGCTCCGCGCAGCACCGGGCCACCGTGACCTACCTGGTCGTCGACGACCTGCCCGCGCTGATCTGGGCGGCCAACCTGGCCGGCCTGGAGCTGCACGTACCGCAGTGGCGGATGCCCCAGGTGCGCGAGCCTGACCTGCTGGTCTTCGATCTGGACCCGGGCGCCCCGGCCAACGTGGCGGAATGCTGCCTGGTGGCCTGCGAACTGCGTCCGCTGCTCGAGGCGGACGGCCTGGCCCCGCTGGCCAAGACCTCCGGCGGCAAGGGCCTGCAGCTGTACGCCGCCGTGTCCGGGATCACCTCCGAGCAGGCCAGCGACCAGGCCCGCGGTTACGCCGAACGGCTCGAGCGTTCACATCCCGGCCTGGCCGTGTCCCGGATGACCAGGAAGCTGCGCGCGGGCAAGGTGCTCATCGACTGGAGCCAGAACAACGGCTCCAAGACCACGGTCGCCCCGTACTCGCTGCGCGCCCGCCAGTTCCCCACCGTCTCGACCCCGGTCACCTGGTCCGAAGTCGAAGCCTGCCGCCAGCCCCAGGACCTGTTCTTCACCGCCGAGGACACCCTGCGGCGCGTCGCCACCCACGGCGACCTGTTCGCCCCCCTGCTAACCAGCTAGCGCCTGCGCAAGCCCGCCCCGCCAGCCTCCCTAACCCCAGCACGGCGTTCCCAACAGCCAGCCGGTCGCTCCACCCATCTCAATTACCTCACTCGCACCATCGCGGTTCAATGGTCGTGGCAACCTAATTGATAGGGCCATGTCGTTGCCGCAACCACTGAATTCTGGAGGCGCCGCTCAGCGCCAGAGGGTGCGGATCTGGGTGGTGAGGGCGAAGGGATCGTCGCCGCGCTGGGCGGCCAGGATGCCGGTGCCCTCGGGGGAGCCAGCGTAGACGACGGCCCCCGGGCCGGCGGCGGGGCCAGGATCAGCCTCGGGATGACGTAACGGGGCTGGCTCAGCGGGGAAAGCACCTCTTCCAGGGCGTCGGCGAACTGGGCCGACTCGGCCGCCGGGACCCCCTCCAGCCGGGCCCGGTAGCTGCCGTCGGGCTGCGCCTCGATGCGGACCGCGCCGCCGCCCC
>JBEKJP010000040.1:0-55717 GCA_050011155.1 Streptosporangiaceae bacterium | reverse complement strand
CATGGCCATGTGGCTGCCGTCCGGGCAGAGCAGGTAGCGGCCCTGCGGCAGGCGGCCGGCCATCAGCTCCATGTGGGCCGGATCCATGGTGTCGTGCTGTGCTCCGATGACCAGCGCAGGCACATTAATGGAGGCCAGGTCGGAACTCCGGTCCCAGTGGGCCAGGCTGGCGTCCGCGCTGATGCCCAGCTCGCTGGGTCCCTGCATGGACACGTAGATGGCCGGGTTGATGTGGGCGAAACCCCGCACCGCCGGGTCGGGCCAGTCCTCGACCGGCATCCGCAGCACGTGGTGAACGTAGTGCTGCTCGTTCAGCAGTTCCATGTACCGGGGGTTCTCGATGTCGCCGCTGGCCTCGAGCGCCTTGATCTCGGCCAGCGCCGTCTGATCCATGGCCGGCATCAGCACCTGCTCGGCGTAGGCGTTGTAGGCCGGGACGCTCGACATCATGTTGGAGATGACGATCCCGCGCAGGTGCTCCTGGTGATGCAGCGCGTATTCCATCGTCAAGATCCCGCCCCACGAGTGGCCGTAGAGGACGAAATCGTCCGGTCCGAGCCCCAGCGCCTGACGGACCTGCTCTACCTCGGAGACGAACCGGTCCAGATCCCACAACGACGGATCGGATGGCTGGTCACTGAAACCCGAGCCGAGCTGGTCGTAGTAGTAGTATTCGATCTGGGAGCCTCCGCTCAGCACGTCGTCCCACCCGGTGCTGTCCAGGTACCCGCTCGCGATGCGCCTCCTGTGATCAACAGGATTATGGCGTACTCCCGGGGGAGTAGCCAGCGCGACAACCAGCGGAGGGCGACGCCAGCCGCGCGTATGCCTACGCTGGCGTCATGACAGGTGTGGCGGTGGCGGGAGTCCCGTCGCTGCGGGACGCGGCCGCGGCGCTGGGCGTGACCGGCGCGCTGGTCTACGGCGCGTACGGCGAGGCCCATCCGAGCACGACCGCCTACTTCCAGGACGGCCATCATCTGCCGCATACCCCGTCCGCCGCGTTCGTCCTGGTCGGGGTGGCGTGCCTGGTGCTCGCCTGGCGGCGCCGGTGGCCGGTCGCGGTGCTGGGCATCTCGGTGGCGGCCGCGACCGCCTATACCCTGCTCGGCTACCTGAACGGCGCGGTGCTGGTGGCCCCGATGATCGCCGTGTACACGGTGGCCAGCCTGACCGACGTCCGGCGGGCGGTGGCGTACGGGCTGGGCACGCTGGCGGTGCTCGGCGCGGCCAGCATCGCGGTCAACCCGCTCGGGAGGTTCAACGGCGGCGTGGTCATCCTTCCGTTCATGGCCGCCGTCGTCGTGGTCGCCGGGATCGCGGTGGCGAACCGGCGTGCCTACGTGGAGTCCATCCATGACCGGGCCGAGCAGGACGCCCGCCGCCGCATCGACGAGGAGCGGCTGCGCATCGCCCGCGAGTTGCACGACGTCGTCGCCCACACCATGGCCACCATCAACGTGCAGGCCGGGGTGGCGGCCCACGTCCTGCCCACCCGCCCGGAGGCGGTGGCCGAAGCGCTGCAGGTGATCAAGACCGCGAGCAAGGACGGGCTCCGGGAGCTCCGCGCCATCCTGAACGTGCTGCGCCAGGCCGACGACGCCGACCCCACCCAGCCGGCGCCGGGCACCGCCCAGCTCGAGACCCTGATCGCCGGGGCCCGCCAGGCCGGCCTGGACACCACGCTGACCGTGGCCGGGGAGCCCGTCCCGCTGCCGGCCGCCGTGGACCTGGCCGCCTACCGCATCGTCCAGGAGTCCCTCACCAACGCCATCCGGCACGCCGGGCCGGCCAAAGCCGCGGTCTCGCTCGGGTACAGCCGCGACGAGCTGCGGATCGACGTGACCGACACCGGCCGCGGCCCGGCTCTCGCCGCGAGCGGCAACGGCGGGCACGGGCTAGCCGGGATGCGCGAGCGCGCGATCACGGTGGGCGGGACGCTGGAGACCGGCCCGGGCCCGGCCGGCGGCTTCCGGGTGGCGGCCCGGCTACCCTTCAGCGACACCACGGAAGGGGCGCGGCCGTGATCCGGGTCCTGCTCGCCGACGACCAGGCGCTCATCCGTGCCGGGTTCCATGTCCTGATCGACGCGGCCGGCGACCTGCAGGTGGTGGGCGAGGCCCTCGACGGGGGGCAGGCCGTCGACCTGGCCCGGCGCGAGCGGGCCGACGTGGTCCTGATGGACATCCGGATGCCCGGGGTGGACGGCCTGGAAGCCACCCGGCGCATCAGCGCCGACGACGACCTCGCCGGGGTCAAGGTCATCATCTTGACCACGTTCGAGTCCGACGAGTACGTCTACCAGGCGATCCGCGCCGGGGCCAGCGGTTTCATGGTCAAGGACACCGAGCCGGCCGACCTCCTGCAGGCGATCCGGGTGGTGGCCAGGGGCGACGCGCTGCTGTCGCCCAGCGTGACCCGGCGGCTCATCACCGACCTGGCCACCCGCCCGGACCGGCCGCCGCCCGGAGCCCGGAGCCTGGCGGCACTGGCCGGCCTGACCGAACGCGAGCGCGAGGTGATGGCGCTGGTCGCCGAGGGCCTGTCCAACGACGAGATCGCCGGCCGCCTGTTCCTGTCCCCGCTGACCTCCAAGACCCACGTCAGCCGCATCATGACCAAGCTCAACGCGCGCGACCGCGCCCAGCTCGTAGTCATGGCCTACGAGAGCGGCCTGGTCACCCCGGGCGAGCGCCGCCACCGGCCCTGACCGCCCGGGGTTACGCCCAGCGCTGACGGACGCATACCGGTCCCAGGCGCCGGGCACGACGACGCACGACGCACCGCCTCAGGTCTGGAGGGTGCTCGTGCCGGGAACCGATGAGAAGACGGCGCGTGCCCCCCGCCGCCTCGGTGGCATCCTGCGACAACGCGATTTCCGGTTGTTCTGGATCGGTGAGTCGGTCAGCGGGGCCGGCAACTCCATGGCCGCGATCGGGGTTCCGCTGCTGGCGATAGCCACCCTGCACGCCAGCACGTTCGCGGTGACCGTGCTGACGGCGGCGGCCTACCTGCCCTGGCTGGTCATCGGCCTTCCGGCCGGCGCCTGGGCCGACCGGCTGCCCAGCCGGCCGCTGATGATCGCGTGCGACCTGATCTCCGCCGCGCTGTACGCCAGCCTGCCCCTGGCCGCCTGGCTCGGCGTGCTCACCATCTGGCAGACGCTGCTGGTCGCCCTGCTGGCCGGCTCGGCCAACGTTTTCTTCGCCACCGCCTACCAGGTGTACCTGCCCTCCCTGGCCGCCGACGGCGACCTGATCGAAGGCAACGCGAAGCTGCAGGGAAGCGCGACCGTGGCCAGCATCGGCGGCCGGGGCGCGGCCGGGCTGGCCGCCCAGGCGGTCGGGAACGCCACCGCGCTGCTGTTCAACGCGGCCAGCTTCGGCGTCTCGGCCGCCTGCCTGCTGGCGGGCCCGCGCGCCACCTGCTACGTCGCTGGATCGGCGGTGGTGGCCGCCGGGATAGTCAGTTTCAACATCATCGCCGGCAGCTTCCGGCAGGCCTACTGCCCGGCCGGGATGCTCGGCCGCGTCACCGTCCGTGGCGCGCTCTGGGTCGTTCTGGCCGCCAACGCCGCCGCTGGCCTCCTGCTGCTCACCCCCGCCATCCGGGCCAGCCGGGATCTCCCCCCGCGACCGCACGGGAAATGACCCGGGCAATGATCAGCGCAGCGTGCCGAAGAACGCGCGGATGTCGCCGGTCAGCAGGTCAGGCACCTCCATGGCCGCGAAGTGCCCGCCCCGGTCGAACTCCGACCAGTGCGTGATGTTGTTGTCCCGCTCGGCGAACCGCCGGATGGCGGGCGCGATCTCCCGCGGGAAGACGGCCACGCCGGTCGGCACCTCCGAGCGGGCGGCCGGGTTCCACGCCCGCGCCTGCCGAGTCTCGTAGTACAGCCGCGCCGACGAGCCGGCCGTCCCGGTCACCCAGTACACGGTGACGTTGGTGAGCAACTGGTCGCGGTCGACCGCCTCGTGCGGCAGCCCGCCGTCGGTCCACTCGTAGAACTTCTCGGTGATCCAGGCCAGCTGCCCGGCCGGGGAGTCGGTGAGGCCGTAGGCCAGGGTCTGCGGCCGGGTCGCCTGGATCATGTTGTAGCCGGACCCCGTGGTGCGGAAATCGCGGGCCGCCTGCAGCCGCCGGGCCTCCTCCTCGGTCAGCTCACCCAGGTCCTGCGGCGGCCGGCTGATGAGCATGTTCAGGTGCACCCCGGCCACGTGCTCCGGGTCGGCCAGGCCGAGCTCGCGCGAGATGACCGCGCCCCAGTCTCCGCCCTGCGCCCCGTAGCGCTGGTACCCCAGGCGCGCCATCAGCACCGCCCAGGCCCGCGCGACCCGCCGCACGTCCCAGCCCCGTTCGTGCGTCGGCCCGGAGAACCCGTAGCCCGGAATAGACGGGATGACCAGGTGAAACGTGTCGCTCAGGGGGCCGATGATGTCCATGAACTCCACCACAGACCCGGGCCATCCGTGCGTAATGATCAGCGGCAAGGCATCAGCAGATGACGAACGAATATGCAGGAAGTGGATCCGCTGACCATCGATCGTGGTCGTGAACTGGTCAAAATCGTTCAGCCTGGCCTCGTGCCCGCGCCAGTCGTAGCCGGTGCGCCAGTACTCGGCCAGCTCCCGCGTGTATTCCAGCGGGATGCCGTAGTCCCAGCCGGCTCCGTCTAGCTCGTCCGGCCACCGGGTCCGGGCCAGCCGGTCCCGCAGGTCGTCCAGGTCCGCCTGCGGCACGTCGATGCGGAAGGGTGTCAGCTCATCCATGGCTACCGGCCTCGTGCGCCAGGGCCGCGTCCATCGCGCGGAACACCGGCAGGCTACCGCCTGCCCCCGCCCGCTTTGGCGTGGCTGGGTTCACAGGCCCCAGAACGGGCCGGATAGCCCGACGCCGCGCAAGTAATCCGCGGCCTGCGCGGGCTCCCGCCGTACGTACCCGCGGTCAAGACGTCCGTCGTACCAGTGCGCGGCCAGCCGCCACAGCGTGCCGAGGTCCATCACGTAGCCGCGATCCGAGCCGGCCGCCGCCAGCCAGGCGTCCACGCACTCGACGGAGCAGAACAGGCGCTGGTGCGCGCAGGTGCGTACCACGTCGTCCCACATCCGCGCCGCGGGCACCAGGAAGTGGGCGACCTGGTCCCCGTCCGGCGGGTGGTCGCGTCCGACGTTCCACCCGTGCGCCCGGCCGCACGCCGGGCACCTGGTCGCGACCAGCACCTCGCCCTCGCCGGGGAGCAGGTGGGGGAGCGCGAAGGAATCCCAGGCGCAGCCGCCCCACCACAGCGTCCGGGTTCCCATCACCGAGAAGCCGAGCGGCACGGCCGAGAACGGGTGCGCCATGACGATCTCGCCGTCGTTCCCGAGCGCCAGGTGGCGGCCCCGGGCCAGCTCCTCTAGGCCGGCGGTCACCTCGCCAACCCCGGCGCCGAGCTGGGCCGCGAGCGAACTCGTGCCCGGCGCGCGCCCGGTCCCGGCGAACTCCCGGTACACCGCGAGCCGCAGGTCCTCACTGTCCATGCCGCTATCCTCGCAAGCCCCGAGGGCTGGAAGGACTCCGACCGGGGTAAGGAGGCATCATGCATCCGATGTTCGTGCAGCTCTACCTGGAGACAGACGCCAGCGAGGACGAACAGGACGAGCGCCGCCGCGCGAACCGGGCCAGGCGGCTCCGGTCACGCGCGGCGGCGCGGGTCATCGTGCGCGAGCGGGACCGCCAGCCTCCGCGCTGATCCCGTCGGCCAGGACCGGGCGGAGCGCGTCGAGGACGGCGGAGTCCTCGATGGTGGACGGGGGCGCCTCGTCCTTGCCGTCGGCGATGCCCCGCATGGTCTTGCGGAGTATCTTGCCGGACCGGGTCTTGGGCAGGGCGGCGACCACGTCGACCCGGCGCAGCGCGGCGACCGCCCCGATCTGGTCGCGAACGAGCTGGACGAGTTCGGCGGACAGGGCGGCAGGCTCGGTGCTGACCCCCGCCTTGAGCACCACGAAGCCGCGCGGTATCTGCCCCTTGAAGTCGTCGTTGACGCCGATCACCGCGCACTCGGCCACGGCGGGATGGCTGGCTAGGACCTCCTCCATCTGCCCGGTGGACAGCCGGTGGCCGGCCACGTTGATCACGTCGTCGATACGCCCCATCACGTATAGGTAGCCGTCGCTGTCGCGGTACCCGCCGTCGCCGGTGACGTAGAAACCGGCGTGCTGCGACATGTAGGAGTCGGCGAACCGTTCGTCGTCATGCCACAAGGTGGGCAGGCATCCCGGCGGCAACGGCAGCCGCACGACGATCTCGCCGGTCTCGCCCGGCCCGACCTCCGCGCCGTCAGAGTTGACGATCCGCACGTCGTAGCCGGGCACTGGCATGGTGGGTGACCCGGCCTTGGTCGGCAGCGCTTCCAGGCCCATCAGGTCGGCGGCGATCGGCCAGCCGGTCTCGGTCTGCCACCAGTGGTCGATGACAGGTATGCCGAGCAGGTCGCCCGCCCACCGGTAGGTCTCGGGGTCGAGCCGCTCGCCCGCCAGGAACAGGTATTTCAGTCCCGCCAGGTCGTACTCGTCGGCCAGCTTGCCTTCCGGGTCCTCCTTCTTGATCGCCCGGAACGCGGTCGGCGCGGTGAACAGCGCCTTGACCCCGTGCTCGGCGACGACCCGCCAGAACGCCCCGGCGTCCGGGGTGCCCACCGGCTTCCCTTCGTACAGCACGGTCGTGCATCCGGCGAGCAGCGGCGCGTAGACGATGTAGGAGTGTCCGACGACCCAGCCCACGTCGGAGGCGGCCCAGAACACCTCGCCGGGCTTGGTGTCGTAGATGTTGTCCATCGTCCAGCGCAGCGCGACCGCGTGCCCCCCGTTGTCGCGGACCACGCCCTTGGGCCTGGCCGTCGTGCCGGAGGTGTACAGGATGTACAGCGGGTCGGTCGCCTTGACCGGGACGCAATCCGCAGGCGCCGCCTCGGCCGCCGCCTGGATCCAGTCCAGGTCCTGCCCGGCCGTCATGACGGCGGAAACCTGCGGCCGCTGCAGGATCACGCAGTGCTCCGGCTTGCGCCTGGCCAGGTTGATGGCCTGGTCCAGGATCGGCTTGTACGCGATGATGCGGGTGGACTCGATACCGCAGGAAGCCGAGACCACCACCTTCGGTTCGGCATCGTCGATCCGGGTCGCGAGCTCGGGCGCCGCGAAGCCGCCGAACACCACCGAGTGCACGGCGCCGATCCGGGCGCACGCCAGCATGGCGATCAGGGCCTCGGGGATCATCGGCATGTAGATGATCACCCGGTCGCCCGCGCCCACGTCCAGGCCGCGCAGCACCCCGGCGAACTGCGCGACCTCCGCCAGCAGCTCCCGGTAGGAGTACGTCCGGCCGGCGCCGGTGACGGGGCTGTCGTAGATCAGCGCGGCCTGGTCCCCCCGGCCGTCGCGCACGTGGCGGTCCAGCGCGTTGAAGCAGGTGTTCAGCACGCCGTCGGCGAACCAGTGGTAGAACGGCGGATCCGAGGCATCAAGCACCTGGGTCGGTGCCTGGTACCAGTCGATGGCCTTGGCTGCCTCGCCCCAGAATCCCTCCGGATCGGCCAGGCTGCGGCGGAACGCTTCCGCGTAGCGACCCATGACGTCACTCCGTCCAGTAGTCGCGGCAGGTCAGTGCTTGGCCAGTGGCCAGAGCGGGAGCACCGATCGCTTGTACGAAGCCTCGCACAGCTCGGCGCAGGACAGATAGGCGGCCAGGAAGGCCACCGCCAGGCCCATGTAGCCGCCCGTCTCGATCGTCAGGGCGCTTCCCGAGTAGTTACCCACTCCTAGCACGAAGAGCGTGGCGGCCAGCAGGCCCAGGGACAGGACCACGAGGGCGTTGGTGCGGAACGAGGCCAGCCAGAGCCAGGCCGTGAAGATGCCGAACGCGTACAGGAACAGCCCGAGGGCGTGACCAACCTGCGCCGGCGGGACGTCCTTCAGGAAGAACTCGGCGATCGCCCACAGCGACAGCCAGAACGCGCCGAACGAGGTGAACAGCACGCCGGTGAACGTGCTGCCGAGGCGGAACTGGATCGTGCCGGCGATCAGCTGTGCGATGCCGCCGAACATCAGCGCCACGCCGAAGACGACCGGCTCGACCCCGGCGTTCACCAGCTTGGCGTTGATCATGCTGAGCATGAACGTGGTGACCGCGAAGCCGGCCAGGCCCAGCGGTGCTGCGTTCCCCCATCCACTGGCCGGGACTGCTGGTGTGGCGACTGGTTGAGCAAGTGGTCGCTCAAGGTCGGTAGTAGCCATGTGACCCTCCTGACATCGGTACTCTCTTAGTTGGAGGGTCTGTTAACAGAACATTTCCACTAAGCGCCAAAGGTCCCGATCCGACGCGGCCGAAGGTCCGTACCTGCGAGGCTCGCCGGCGACGGCACACTAGGGGCATGGGCACGCACGTCATCGCGGTGGTCGGCGCGACCGCCAGCGGGAAATCGGGGCTAGCGGTCGAGTTGGCCCGCGCGCTCGGCGGCGAGGTCGTGAACACCGACTCGATGCAGCTCTACCGGGGCATGGACATCGGCACCGCCAAGGAGCCGGAGGCGGCCTGGCGCGGCGTCCCGCACCACCTGCTCGACATCTGGCCGGTGACCCAGGCCGCCAACGTGGCCGACTACCAGAAGCTGGCCCGTGCCGCGATCGACGAGATCATCGCCCGCGGCCGGGTGCCCGTCTTGGCCGGCGGCTCGGGTCTGTACGTCCGCGCCGCCCTGGACGACCTGGATTTCCCCGGAACGGACCCGGTGATCCGCGATCGTCTCGAACGCGAGCTCACCGACCTGGGCGCCGCGGCCCTGCATGCAAGGCTGGCCCGGCTCGACCCGGCCGCGGCCGCGGACATCTTGGCGAGCAACGGCCGCCGGATCGTTCGGGCCCTGGAGGTGATCGAGCTATCCGGGCGGCCGTTCACCGCCACCATGCCGGCCTTCGAGCAGAACCGCCCAGCCATACAGCTCGGGCTCATCCTGCCCCGGCCCGAGCTCGACCTGCGGATCGCCGCCCGGGTCGACCGGATGTGGCAGGCGGGCCTGGAGGAAGAGGTCAAAGGCCTGGTCGCCCAGGGCTTGCGTGACGGCCGGACCGCCAGCCGCGCGCTGGGCTACCAGCAGATCCTGCGCTACCTGGACGGCGAGTGGACCCTGGCGGAAGCCCGGCTGGAGACGATCAAGGCCACGAAGCGGTTCGCCCGCCGCCAGGAATCCTGGTTCCGCCGCGACCCCCGCGTCCGCTGGCTCGACGCCAGCCAGCCCCCCGCGGATCTCCTGGCCGAGGCGCTCACGCTATGCGCCGCTGCGCCAGGTCCCTGAGCTCACACCACTGCTACATCTCGCTGCCTAGCTGGTACGCACGCTTGGCGTTGCCAGAACTCAGCATACCGGCCACACGCGCCGCCGCCCGTTCGGTAAAAAGGTCTTCCTCGATCCCGGACCGGAGGAATTCCGACAGGGCCGAGCGGAACAGCACGGCGGCCAGGTAGTACAGCTCGGGCAGGCCGAACGCGTCCGAGGAGTACAGGAACTTCCCGAACGGCGCGAGCTCGAGCGCCTCGGCCAGCAGCGCGGGCGCCCGCGGCCCCAGGTTGTGCGTGGCCAGCCCGGCGTCCACGTACACGTGCGGGAACACCTGGGCCAGGTAGCCGGCCTCACGGTGGTACGGGTAGTTGTGCAGCAGCATCACCGGCACCCCGGTGGGCGCGATGGCCCGCAGCAGCGGGGTGAGCAGCAGCGGGTTGCAGCGGTCCAGGTCGACGTCGCTGTCGCCGTAGCCGACGTGGAACTGCACCGGCAGCCGCAGGTCCACTCCGCACCAGACCAGGAACCGCTGCAGGGTCTCGTCGGCCAGCCGGGGCGGATCCGGCTGTCCCGCGCCCGCCTGGCTCGCAACCGACGCCAGCCATCGTCCGGCGGCCGCCGTAACCTCGGCCTCCGACGGCCGCTCGCCGAGCAGCCCGAGGCCGGTCCGGTAGGCGGCGATCGACTTCACGCCGGCCGCCCCGGCGGTCCGGGTGGCCAGCGCGGAGCGCACCGCACCGGCGAAGGCGCCCGCGCCCACCCCGGCCGCGGCCACGTCCTCGGCCACCCGCTCCAGCCGGACGATCTCGTGCGCGACCGCCCCGGCCAGGTCGCCGAGCTCGGCCGGGGAGGTGATCGGCTCCGGCTCGTAGCCGGTGTCCACGCACATCACCGACGTCCCGGCCAGGGCCAGGAACCGCTTGCTCACCTCGTCGGCCCCGAGTTCGGCCCGGCGGGCCACGTAGTCGGGGAGTTCGGCGTGCGGCGGCAGGCCGATGACGGGCGGGCAGAGCCGCAGGAACATGAATCCGGCCTGTGAGTCGAACACCGAGCCGCCCGGCCAGCTGTCTCCCTCGGTCAGCATCGACTCCAGCGTGGCCTGGTCCGCGTCCCGGCGCAGCACGCCGTGACAATGATGGTCGACGAGGGACTGCTCGGCGACGCAGGGGAGCAGGTCGGCCACTACAGCGTGTCGTCTCGTGCGGCGGCGAGCCGGGGCGGCGCGGCGTCCTCGGTGCCGGGCGCCACGATGCCCTCGCGCTCGGCCAGCGCCGCGCCGAGCTTGCGGGCCGTACCCGGTGCGAAGATCACCGCGATGACCACCACCACCAGCCAGATGCCCGACACCACCGGGAACCACGCGGCCGTGCCGGTCGGGTACGGGATCACGTTGCGGTACAGCGTGTAGCCCAGCACCACCAGGCCCGCGATCGGCACGATGATCTGCCACATCGGCACCGGCAGCTTGTGCCGCACGAACACCAGCATGATGCAGCCGATCGAGGCCAGCACGTACACGACCAGCAGGATCAGCGTGCCGATGGTGCCGGACCACAGGAAGCTGTTGAACGCGTCGGCGTGGGCCGACACGGCCGTCTCGACGACGACGATGACGGCGGCCATCGCGACCACCGCGAGAGTGGCCCAGACCGGGGTACCCCAGCGCGAGCTGCTCTGCCCGAGCCCGCGCGGCCCGGCCGTGTCCCTGGACAGCGCGTAGATCAGCCGGGCGCCCCCGACCACGCAGGCCAGGCAGCAGCCAAAAGCGCTGATCGCGGTGCCGAGCGTAATGATGTCGCCGACCCAGCTGCCGACGAAGGAGGTGCCCAGGTCGCCGAGGAGCGACGGCGCGGCGGAGAACGCCTTGACCCCGGCCGGGGAGGTGCCGAAGGCCATCATCTCCACCGCCGTGACGATCACGAAGTACACGCCGCCGAAGATGGCCGTGCCCAGGATGGCCCGCGGGATGTCCCGGGTCGGCCGCTTGGCCTCCTCGCCCAGCGTCGCCGCCGCCTCGAACCCGGCGAACGACAGGAAGCCGAACACCACGCCGAGGAATAGGTCATTAGCCTTCGTCCCCGGCGGCGGCGAGAACACGCTCAGGGTGAAGTGCTGGTGCGTCGGCGCGTTCCCCGCCAGCAGCCGGACCAGCACGACCGCGGTGACGATCAGGATCAGCGCGACCGTGGTGCCCTCCACGCTCAGCAGCACGAACCCGCCGCGCCTGGCGGGCATGATCGCCAGCAGCAGCGCCAGCAGCAGGGCCACGGCCAGCAGCACGAAGGGCGCCCAGTTCGGCGGGTTGTGCCAGATGCCAACTTCCTGCAGGAACGCGGTCCCGAAGATGCCGGCCGCCGCCGAGGTGACCACGGCGTAGAAGGTGTAGGTGCCGAGCAGGCCCCAGCCGGCCACCACCCCGGTCCGGGGCCCGAGGGTGGCGCCGACGAACGCGTACACCGAACCCGCGTGATGGAAGTACTGGCACAGCCGGACGAAGGAGTACGCCACCAGCAGCACCCCGACGGCCGCGATGAGGAAGGTCAGCGGCACGGCCCGGCCCGCGTAGGCCGCGCTGCCCTGCGGGTTGATGTTCGCGGCCATGCTCGGCGCCATCAGCGCGACCGAGATGCCGACCGCCGCCCACACCGACAGTGAACGCTTCAGCCCAGGTCCGCCCGACGGACTCGCTTCCATCTGCTCCTCCTCACCGTACGCCTGATCCCCTTAGTGTCCCTCAGGGCCGTTCCGCCACGGAAGAGGGAAAAAGCCTCCCAACCAGCAATTTCCCGAACGAGTCAGGCCGCCCGCCCCGGTTCCGCCACTCGCGATCCCACCGTCGGCCCTCCGCTTCGCCCGACCGGCCCAGTGCGTCCCCGCGCCGCCCGCGCGCCCGCCCGTACAGCACCGGTGTGCCATTGGTGCTGCTCTAGGTGACCCGATGTGCCACCGACTCCCATAACTAGGTGCCGGAAATCACCTTTGAACCATTTCGTGCCCTCGTGTGAACCGTTTCTTGCCCTCGTGCGTCACTTACTGTAGAAGCTAGTTGTCAGGGGGTGACCTACAGTGACAGGTGCCTACCCGGTGCTCCACTTGGGTCCAGTCCGGTCGACGCGTCCGAGTGCCCGCACCTACCGCGGCACGTCCGCATCAGTACCGGAAGCGCGGAGGTTCGTCGGGGAACTGCTGGCCGGGTGCCCGGCCCGGGAGACGCTGATGGCCTGCGTGTCGGAGTTCTGTGCCAACGCGATCGCGCACACCGCCTCGGGGCGTGGCGGCGTGTTCACGGTCGAGGTCGACTGCTCGCGCGACGGGGTGGCCCGGGTGGCGGTCGCCGACGACGGCGGTTCGTCGGTCCCGGCGGCCGGGTCGCTTGACCTGATGGCCGAGGGTGGCCGCGGGCTGGCCATGGTGGCCGCCTGCACCAGCCGCTGGGGTTTCACCGAGGCCTACCCGGGCCGCATCGTCTGGGCCGAGGCCACCTGGCCGATTCCGGTGCCCTCGCCCGCTGGCCAGGCCAGGAGCACCCGATCGCCCCGGTCGGCGGACCGGTCTCCCGGCCCCGCCGCCTGAGTCCCGTCCCGCGCGGGCTGAGTCCCGCCCTTCGCGGGCTGAGCGCCCCTCCCGCGCGGGCTGAAACTCGGCTCCGGTAGCTTTCGGAAACAAAAGATGAACTACACAGTTCAGTTTAGTAAATAAAACTGAACGGTTCAGTACGATATTGGGTATGGCTCCTGGCCTGGCCCGGGAGCCCCGCTCGAACGAGCGGGGTAATCCCGCGATCCACGATGACTACCTGGTCTCCGGCTGGCAGCGCAAGCATGACGCGATCGCCGCCGCCGCCCTGGTCCTGTTCGTGCGTGACGGCTACGAACGCACCAGTGTCGACGCGATCGCGGCCGAGGCCGGAGTGTCGAAGCGGACGGTCTACAGCCACTACGGCGACAAGGAAAATCTGTTCCTGGTGGTCCTGCGCGAGACGTACGACACGATGCGGGAACGGGTCGGCGACATCGTCAACCGCAACTTGCGGGACGTCAGCGAGGTCAGGCCGGCGCTGACCGCGTGCATGCGCGGGATCGTCCGCACCATTACCCGCGCCCCCGGGCGTGCCACCCTGATCCGCCTGCTCATCTCCGAGGCGCCGCACTTCCCCGTGATCCTCGACGTCTGGCACAGCCGGGGCATCGTGCCCCTGATCGCCGAACCCCTGGCCAAGATGGCGGCGGCCGGGCTGATCGACACCGAAGACCCCGCCCAGGCGGCCGAGCACCTGCACGCCCTGACGATCGGCCAGGTCAACCACAAGTCCATCATGGGCACGATCCAGCTCACCGAATCCGAGACCGACCGCATCATCACCGGCGGTGTCGCCGTATTCATGCGCGCCTACCTCCCGCCCGCCTCCTGACGCACGTCGCAGCCGGACTCCGGCCCCGGCTCCGCTCACCCGTTCTATATCGAATTTGAGATATCCTTTAAGGTATGAACGAGGAACGCCTGACGTCGGAGCCCGCTGGCGAGCCGGAGCCCGTCGCGGTCGACGACGTCTCGCTGCCGGTCATGCCCGGCTTCCGTGAGATGGCGCAGCGCCGTGCCGCGGACGAGCAGGCGGCGCGGATGGCCGAAGAACGCGGTCGCCTCGTCCGCGAACTAGCCGGGCGGCGTCAGGCGGCCGGCCTGTCGCAGACCGAGGTCGCGGCGCGGATGGGAACCTCGCAGTCGGCCGTGGCCAGGCTCGAGTCGGGCACGGCGGACGTGCGCGCCTCCACCCTCGAGCGTTACGCGGCCGCGGTCGGCGGCCAGATCACCTGGAAGCTGAACCATCCCGGGGAAGGAAGCAGCAAATGACAACACGGAACACGACACGGGCGTCTATCGCCCGGGCGCACATACCGGGGATCCCGCCACGGCCGGGCGACCCGGGCTGGCCGTCCCCACCACCCGCCCCTGGTGTTCCGCCCGCTCCTGGCATCCCGGGCTTCCCGTCCGCTCCGCCGCCGGTTCCCGGGCCGCTCCCGCCGACCCGGGTCTGGCTGGACCCGGGTGCCGACTGGCAAGGCGCGCTGTACGAGCGGCTGCTGGCCAAGCGGATCGTGCTGGCCTCCGGCATGCTCGACGACGAGGCCGCGGCCCGGCTCTCGGCCCAGCTCCTCACCCTGGACGCCGAACAGGACGAACCGATCCGGCTGGAACTGCAGAACCTGCGGGCCGAGCTGTCCGCCACGGTCACCGTGATGGGGATTCTCGACGTGCTGCGGGTACCGGTACACGCCTGCGTGAGCGGGGAGATCAACGGCCCAGCCCTCGGCGTGCTCGCCTCGTGCCCGCGCCGCTCGGCCTACCCGAACGCCGCTTTCGTGCTCGCCGAGCCCCGGCTGCACTTCGGCGGGACCGTGACCGCGGTCACCGCCCGCGAGCAGCAGGTGACCCGTATGCTCGACACGCTCTACTTCAGGCTGGCCGAGATCACTGGCCGCGAGGTTGACGAGATCCGCGAAGACGCGCGCCGCGGCCGGACGCTGACGACCGGCCAGGCTATCGGGTACGGCCTGATCCAGGGCCAGGAAACCGCGAGCCGACCTCCGTTCGCGGGGCCGCCGGAACCGGGCCGCACCAATCCCGGCCGCGATTGAACCGGGTGCGGCCGGGCGGTTGCGACCAGGTTGCGTGCCGGTCGCGGCGATGGTCTGGCATGCCGGAAAATTGCCCTCTGTACACGCTCGCTCTCAATCGGTAACATCAAATCGCGGGATATCCCGTATGGACGAGTAAGTGTGAGGATCGGCGCACTGCGGTTTATGCCGGATATGTGCCTAGACTGGGGTCTGCTATGAATACAGAGAGTAACCAGTCAAGTGATAATAGTTATCACGGTGCTTCTCGGGAGGACGACAGGCAGCGTACCGGCCTGTACCGCTGGCAAGAGCCGGAAAATCTCATGCCCCCCTGGTCGGTTCCGCCGGGCCTCCTGGTCCCGGAGCCCCGCCAGCCAGAGGACGACGCCACGCCGGACCAGACCACCCCGGAACCAGCCGCGCCTCAGCCTCCCCAGCCAGCTCCGGTTCCCGGACCTCCGGCCGAGCCGGCTGCCGCCACCGACGATTCCTGGCCTGGCGTAGCGCTGCCGGCCGGCTGGTTTCTCCGCGTCCAGCCGCGCCCCCCGGCCAGCCGCACGCAGGGCGGCACCGTCGCACCGGGCGCCACCGGCGAGACCGGCACCGGACTGGAACGCATTACGTCAGGGCCTCTCGCGCCGGAACCGGACGACCTGTCCGACGAACCCGCGGCCGACCCGGACAGCCTCCTCGGCCCAGACCTCGGTCCCGGTCCCTGGCCGATCGCCAGTTCCTGGCCGAGCGCCGACCCAGTCGCGGCGCCCTCCCCGCGCCGCGAGCCGGACGGTTCCTGGTCCTCGCCGCTGACGCCGAGGCCGGCTCCTCGCGCCCTCGGCCCCACCCCGGCCCGGCACGGCCGGGCCGGAGGGCCGGGATTCCAGCCTGCCCGTTCCGGCGAAGCCGGCCCTGCCCCGTGGCAGCGATCGCATCAGCTCTGGTCCGAGGCCGGCATCCAATGGGAACAGGACCCGGCCGAGCCGGGCTCCCCGCTCCCCGCCGGGCCGACCTCATGGCCCACTCCGGGTCAGGCTGCACACGCGATCCAGGTGTCACGCCCGGCGCCCCGGCGTGCCCCCGGCCGCCACACCAAGCCGGCCCCCCAGGCCGGCGAATGGCCGGGCGCCTACGCCCCAGGCCAGCGCTACGCCCCGGAAGAGCGTTACGTCCCCGAACAGCGCTACGCGCCCGAACCCGCCACCGCCTGGTCCGGGCATCAGTATGACCCGCTCGGCGCCCCGGTAATCCCCGATCCCGTTCTGGACCCCGACGACACCCGGGCGCGGGACGACCAGTGGGACGACGACCGGTGGGACGACGACCGGCCGCCCATCTGGGAGCGCCCGTCTGACCTAGAGCCCGCCTTCGGCCAGCCCGCCCGGACCGCGAGCACAAACCAGCGCCAGTGCCGATCCCCAGGCGCCGCAGCCAGCCGGCCCACGCGCCGGTCGGCGGGCAGGCCCGGCGCCGAGGACACCCTCCTGCTCGATCACCGGATGCCCAGCGGTCAGCGGCCGGCTCCCGCCCGTGGCGGCCGCCGCGCCGCGACGATCGTGGTGCCCGCCCTCGTGCTGGTGGCCGTGGCCGTGCTGGCCCTCGCGCTGCTGACCGGCCATGTGCTGAAGCTCGGCTCGCTCAGCGGGGACAAGCACAAGAGCCAGGGGATCGCCTCGGTCGCGCCGCAGCTGCCGCTGGCCGCCGTCGCCCTCGACACCTATCCCGGACAGGACCAGCGCGGCGTCTTCCAGAGCATCAACCGCGTGGTGGCGTCGGGCAATACGATCGTGACGATGGGTTCGCAGACCAGTGACGGCGTGGTGCGCCAGCAGTTCCTGGTATCGACGAACGCCGGCATGACCTGGCGCCTGGCCTCGGTCAGCGTTCCCGGTGGCGATCAGGGCGCCCAGGCCGCGCTCGGCCATCCGGCCACGCTGCTGGCCGGCGGCCCGGGTGGCTGGGTGGCGGTCGGCCCGCAGGCTATCTGGACCAGCCCGACCGGCCAGGCCTGGACGCTCGCGTCGGCCCGCGGGATCAGCCCGCAGCTGCCCGGCGACTCGGTCTGGGTCATGACGAAGACCGCCCAGGGCTACCTCGCCGCCGGCACCAACGAGGCCGGCGCCAGCGCAGGCGCCGGAACCAGCGGCGCGGTGATCTGGACCTCGCGTAACGGCCTGACCTGGCAGCGGATGACCGCCGGGCAGCTCGGCCTGGCCGGACCGGGCGAGACCGTGGAGAACATCGCGTACGCGACCTACCAGGGGAACGCCACGCTGGTCTCCGGCACCGTGGCCAAGGGCAAGACCTCCTACGACGCGGCGTGGCTGAGCACCGACGGCGGGGCCAAGTGGACCCGCCTGACCATCCCGGCCGACCACGGGGCCACCGCCTCGGTCAGCGGCGTGGCTTTCGATGGCTCCGGTCTCCTCGCGGTCAGGCCGGGCCGGAGCGCGAGCGGCACCCCCGACGGCATCGCCTACTTCTCACCGAACGGTCAGACCTGGCAGTACGCGGCCACCATCGCGCCCGAAGGCGGGTGGACGCCCGGCGTGGTGAAGGGCAGCTCCTACGGCTTCGTCGTCACCGGGACCACCGCCCAGGGCCAGATCGTGGGGTACACGAGCACCGGCACCGGGACGTCCTGGCTGCCGACCGGTTCGCTCGGCAGCGCCACGGCCGAGTCCGTGACCGGCGCGACCGTCGCCTCGGCGGGTACCGTCGTCGCGATCGGATACACCGCCCCCAGCCCGACCGGCCAGCAGCCGATCCTCGTCGAGGCCAGCACCAGCGGTACCGTGCACCAGGTTGCGCTGGCCGGCATCGCCGGCGCGGCCATCCCCGAGCTGAAGATCAACAGCACCGCCGTGGCCGGCGGCGAGCAGATCGCGGTGGGCAGCGCCAGCGGCTACCCGGCGGTGTGGCGCAAGACCACGGACAGCGCCTGGGCGTTGGTCTCCTCGCTGGCACTGGTCTCGGCCGACCCGCATCTGCGCACGCTGACCAGCGTGACGCACGGCCCGGCGGGCTGGCTTGCCGTGGGCGCGCCCGGCCCTGTCATCCTGACCTCCGCCGACGGCCTGAACTGGGGCGTGGCCGGCGGCGACATCACCCAGGACCTGGCCGGCGTGACCGCCGTCTCGGCTGCCTCGGGCCCGGCCGGATACGTCATCGCCGGCAAGCTGCCCGCGCCGGGCGGCTCCAGCGTTGCCGACGTCTGGTCGTCCATGAACCTGACCAGCTGGACCCGGGCCCGCGACACGAACGACGCGGACGGCTCGAACCAGGTCCTCTCGGTCACGGCTAGCCAGGACGGGTTCGTCTCGGTCGGCTCGCACGACGGCCAGCCCGCCGTCTGGAAGACGAACGACGGACGGTCCTGGGAGACGATCGTGCTGCCGCTGCCGTCCGGCGCCACCGCCGGGACGCTCCAGCAGGTCGCCATCGACGGCGCCAACGTGGTCGCCCTGGGCGAGGTTACGACGGGCCAGGGCCCGGCGATCGGCTCGGCCACCGGCACTGTGCCGGGCGCGATCCCGTTCGCCGAGCTGTCGGCGGACGGCGGCCAGACCTGGCAGCAGGTCCCGTTCAGTTCCCCGGGCCCGGACACGTCCTTCACCGCGCTGACCGAGGACAGGGGCGGCTTCACCGCCGCGGGCCTGTTCGGGCCGGCCGGACAGCAAGACGTCGCCATCTGGACCTCGGCCGACGGCGTGACCTGGAAGCCGTCGCAGTCCAGCGGCCTCAACGGATCCGAAGCCTGGCAGATCGACGCGCTGGCCCCGTCCGGCTCGGGGGTCACCGGCATCGGCACCATCGTCACCCAGCAGAGCCAGCAGACCGTTACCTTCACCCTCCCCGCTCACTAGCACTAGAAGGAAGTTCCCATGTGCGTCACCGACCTCGACCCCGACCTGGACATCCACGAGCACGAGCACGAGCAGGCGCCGGGCGTCGCCTGGGGTCAGGCAGGCAAGTACGCGGGCGTCGCCTGGGGCCAGCTCGGCCGCCAAGACGACACCGAAGCGCCCGACATAGCGGAAGAAGCCAGCGCGACGTTAATCCGGCGTTAATCCATCCGGTCGAGGATCTCGCGCACCAGGTCCATGGTGGTGTGCGGGTGCAGGAACGCGAACCTCGCCACCGTCTCGCCCTCCCACGCCGACGGCGGTATGAACGCCACCTGATCCTTGAGCAGCTTGTCGGCCCACGCGGTGTACTGCGCGGCCTCCCAGCCGCGGCGGCGGAACAGCACCACCCCGAGCGACGGCTCACGGATGAGCTCGAGCCCGGGACGGCTCTTGATCTCCGCCGCCGCCTCCTGGGCCAATCCAATCGCCTTCTCGATGGCCTCACTGTAGGCGTCCACGCCGTACACCGACAGCGAGAACCACAGCGGCAGGCCCCGGGCCCGCCTGGTCAGGTGGTAGGCGTAGTCGGTCGGGTTCCATTCGCCCGGCCGGTCGTGGATGACGTCCAGGTACGAGGCGTCCTGCTTGTGCACCGACCGGGCGATCGACGGCTCCCGGTACAGCAGCGCGGCGCAGTCGAACGGCGCGAACAGCCATTTGTGCGGGTCCACGATGAACGAGTCCGCGTGCTCGATGCCGTCGTACCTGGTCCGGACGCTCGGCGCGAACAGCCCGGCCCCGCCGTAGGCGCCGTCCACGTGGAACCACAGCTGATATTCGCGAGCCACCGAGGCCACCCCGCCCAGGTCGTCGATGATCCCGGCGTTGGTCGTACCCGACGTGGCCACCACCGCGGCCACCGATCCCGGATCGCCGTCAGCGGCCAGTGCCGCCCGCAGCCCGGCCCCCGTCAGCCGGTGATCTTCGGACCGAACGACCAGCGGGTCCATCTCGCAGATCCGCAGCGTGTTGGTGATCGAGGAATGCGCGTCCTCGCTCACCGCCACCCGCCAGCGCCGACCGGAGGAGCCATTGACACCGGCCTTGCGCTTGGCCACCTCGCGCGCCACCACGAGCGCAGAAAGGTTCCCGGCCGAACCCCCGGAGACGAAGCAGCCGCCCGCCGTCGGCGGCATCCCGGCCCGGTCGGAGATCAGCCGGAGCACCACGTTCTCGGCGTGGATCGCGCCCGCCGCCTCCAGCCAGGAGATGCCCTGGATCGACGCGCACGAGATGAGCATGTCGAACAGCAGCGACGCCTTGGTCGGCGCGGCCGGGATGAAGCCCAGGAACCGGGGGCTGTCGGCCGAGATCACGGCGGGCGCCATGACCGCGGCGTAGACCCCGAGCACCTGGTCGGGCGTGTGCGGCCCGGGCCCAGGCAGCCCCTTCAGCGCCGCGTCCAGCTCGGCCGGGTCGGTGGAGCCCCGGTCGAGCGGGACCGGGTCCAGCCGCAGCCGGTTCTCCGCGTAGGCGAGCACTGACCTGATCATCGACTCCGTCGTCGGATCCACACTGTGCATGGCCGCAACGTAGAGCCTACGCAACGCATACCGCAAGGATCTTGGCCTGGCCCCGGGCCGTCCGCCAAGATGACCTTGTGATCAACTCGCATCCGCTTGACCCGCTCTCGGCGGAAGAAATCCGGCAGGCGGCCGCGATCGTGCGCCGCGATCGCAAGATCGGCGACACCTGGCGCTTCGCCTCGATCGAGCTGAAAGAGCCGGCCAAGGCGGACCTGCCCGCGCTCGAATCGGGCGAGCAGACCGGCCGGGCCGCCATCGCGGTCTGCTGGAACCGCGTCGATGGCCACGCCTACCGGGCCCTGGTCTCGCTGACCGGGGACGAGGTCACCAGCTGGGAGCACCTGCCCGGCCAGCAGCCGAACATGACCGTCGACGAGTGGCACGAGTGCGACGAGATGCTCCGGGCCGACCCCGCGCTGGCCCAGGCACTGGCCCGGCGCGGCATCACCGACATGTCCCTGGTGCTGACCGACATGTGGGCCTACGGCGCCGCGCTCGTCCCCGAGCGGTACCAAGACCGCAGGATGGGCTGGTGTGACGTCTGGTACCGGGGCAGCGAGCTCGGCAACCCGTACGCCCACCACGTCACCGGGCTGCACCCGGTCGTGGACCTGAACACGATGACGCTGCTCGAGCTGGAGGACAGCTACGAGCAGGGCGCCGCCGCCGACCCCGAGGTGACGGGGGAGTACCTGCCCAGCCTGCTCCCGATGCGGCTGCGCGAGGTAACGCCACTCGAGATAACCCAGCCGGAAGGCGTCGGCTTCGCCCTGGACGGCCACCTGCTGAGCTGGCAGAACTGGCAGCTGCGGCTGGGCTTCAACCACCGCGAGGGCCTGGTCCTGCACCAGGTGGGTTACCACGATAAGGACCGGCTCCGCTCGGTGGCGCACCGGATGTCGTTCGCCGAGATGGTGGTCCCGTACCGGGACGCGAGCCCGGACCACTACCGGCGCACCGCGTTCGACATCGGCGAATGGGGCCTGGGCTTCATGACCACCTCGCTGTCCCTGGGCTGCGACTGCCTGGGCGACATCACCTACCTGGACGCGGTGGTGCACGACTCCCGCGGCGAGCCCCGGACCGTGCCGAACGCGATCTGCGTCCACGAGGAGGACAGCGGGGTCGGCTGGAAGCACGTCGACGAGCGGTCCGGCGTCGAGGTCAGGCGGCAACGGCGGCTGGTGGTCTCCTTCCATGTCACCGTGGCCAACTACGAGTACCTCGTGTACTGGCGGTTCTACCAGGACGGCAACATCGAGTGCGAGGTCCGCGCCACCGGCATCCTGGTCACCTCGCACACCGCCGCGCCGGGCAGCCGCCCCGCCAACGGAACCCTGGTCGACCACGGCCTCTACGCGCCGTTCCACCAGCACTTCATCGTGGCCCGGCTCGACCTCGACGTGGACGGGACCGCCAACACGGTCTACGTCAGCGACTCCGTGGCCGCGCCGGCCGGCGGGGACGACCCGTACGGCCTCGGCCTGACGGTCAGGAGCACCCCGCTGCGCACCGAGTCCGAGGGGAAACAGGATTATGACTGGAGCACGCAACGCGGCTGGAAAATCATAAACACCAATATGCCGAACGGCCTGGGTACTCCCGTCGGTTACAAGCTCGTCCCCTCGTCGGCCTTCCCGCCCCTGATCGACCCCGCCTCACCCGCCTACCGGCGAGCCGAGGTGATCGGCCACACCCTGTGGGTGACCCCCTACGCCGAGGACGAGCGCTGGCCCTGCGGCGACTTCCCCGTCCAGAGCGCATACGACACCGGCCTGGCCGAATGGACCCGGGCCGACCGGCCCATTGAGAACACCGACGTGGTCCTGTGGTACGTGTTCGGCATCCACCACCTCACCCGGCCGGAAGACTGGCCGGTCATGCCCAGCGACACCGTCTCGTTCTGGCTCAAGCCCGTCGGCTTCTTCGACCGCAACCCCGCCCTAGACGTCCCCCCGAGCCATCCCGCCTAGCCGCTCCGCGAGTAACCCAAGGGGGTCTGTGCGCCCCTGCCTACCTTCTTGCGTGGCCTGTGTGCCACACACCCCCTGGAGGGCTGCCCCCGAACCGCCTCGGTGGGCTTCCGGCTTAAGACTGCTCTTAGCGTAGTTTAGTATTGTTTTATGGAGCGGCTGTCGGATGAGGACGTCGCGGCAGCCCTCAGCGGAGGGCGGCCGGACGCGCTTGCGCTCGTCTACGAGCGCTTCGGTCCGCTGGTCTACAGCATCGCGCTGCGCTCGCTGGGAGTCAGGCCCGACGCGGAGGACGTGACCCAGCAGGTCTTCGTGTCCGCTTGGCGCAGCCGGGACCGCTTCGACCGCGACCGCGGCACGCTCGGCGGGTGGCTGGTCACCATCACCCGCAACAAGGTGGCGGACGCGCTGCGGAACCGGCAGCGCGACAGCCGGGTCCTGCTCAAAGTCACCGGGGGCGCGTCGGTGACCGCGCCGGAGGCGCCCGCGGACCGGGTGGTCGACCGGATCGTGCTGGCCGACGAACTGGCCCAGTTGCCGGAGGCGCAGCGCCTGGTGATGGTCCTTTCGTTCTATTCTGATCTGACGCACGAGCAGATAGCCCGGGTTCTCGGGCTGCCCCTCGGCACTGTGAAAAGCCACATCCGCCGCGGCCTGCAGCGGCTGCGGTCCAGGCTGGAGGCCGACGGTGTCGCATACTGATCCGGTGATCCTGGCCCTGCGGGCGCTGGGCGAGACGGCGGGCACGGCGCACGACGCCGAGCACGCCGCGAGCTGCGCGCGCTGCCAGGCCGAGCTCATCCGGCTCACCGAGGTCGTCCGGCTGGCCAGGAACGCGGAACCGGGGGAGACCCTGGAAGCACCGCCGCCCCAGGTCTGGGACCGGATCGCCGCCGCGGTCGGCACCAGGCCGGCCCTGAACGGCGCGACCCCTCCGGCCCTGAACGGCGCGACCCCTCCGGCCCTGAACGGCGCGACCCCTCCGGCCCAGGCGCCCGCCACGCCGGTCGTCCTGGAGGCGCCGGTCACCTCGGACAACGGCCGCGGCTCCCGGCTCAGACGCCGGCCGCTACCGCCCTGGCCGCGCAAGCGGCTGGCCAGCGCGCTGGCGGGCCTGGCGGCCGGGCTGATCATCGGGATCGGCGGCGGGATCGGTGTCGCCCAGCTCGGCCAAACCCCGTCCGCCCACGTCGTGGCCCAGATCGAGCTGAACCCGCTGCCGCAGTTCCCGCAGTGGCAGGGCACCTCGGGTACCGCCGTGATGCGGGCCACCGCGAGCCAGCAGGAGATCGCCGTCACCTTGCGAGCCCCGGCGCGACCCGGCTTCTACGAGGTCTGGCTGCTGGCCAGGAACGGGGTCAGCATGATCTCCCTCGGCGACCTGAGCACCGGCCACACCGGCACGTTCACCGTGCCCGCGGGCGTGGACCTGCGCGACTACTCGCGCATCGACATCTCCCTGCAGCCCTTCGACGGAGACACCCAGCACTCCAAGACCAGCGTGGTCCGCGGCTCCCTGCCAGCCACTGCCCTCGGCCCCAGCACCGCCTCCCGCGACTGACGGCTCGGCTGCACTCCTGGCACGCCTGATGCCAGTGTGCGGCGTGATGCCATGAGAGCCCCGTGATGTCGCTTCCTTCGGGGACTAACAGCCGAGCGATACTGCACCTATGTGCCACCGGTGTACCTCTATCAGCACCTATGTGCCACCGGTGCTGCTAGCCGGCCCCGGCCGGGGCCGGCTGGCTGCATCCGGCGGGGGCGTCCGGGCCGTATGCCAGCAGGAGAGCCGTGCCTGAGCGCGGCCAGAATCCGGAATCCGAAATGGAGTGGACATGCGCATGTTCAAGCGGGTGGCGATCGTGGCCACCATGGCGGGCCTGGTCATCGGGCCGATGGCGGGTGCCGCGTCCGCGTCCGCGTCGCCGGCGACCAAGTCCGGCCAGGTGTGGCTGACCGGCGGCGATACGACGGTGACGACGGCTCCGGGGATCGCCGCGGCCCTGCTCGGGAACGGCATCGTGCCGGTCGCGACGCTGCCGGGTACCGAGGGGGCCACGATCGGCGGCGGCGGGGTCGCGGTCCGCTTCACCTTCCCGGTGACCGGCGGCTGGCTTAACGCGGGCAAGCTCACCGGCACCATCTGGCACCAGGGCGGGATCTTGTTCGCCGACGTGCCCGCCGGCAAGCAGATCGAGGTCAGCGACTTCGTCATCAGCGTGCACCAAGGCGTGCTGACCGCCGAGGTCAACGGCAACGCCAAGGTCAGGGTGCCGCTGCTCAAGCTGAGCCTGGCCCACGCCACCATCCGCAAGGGCTGGCACTCCATCACCATCAGCGGGATCGTCCTGACGCTGACCAGCACCGCTGCCAGCGCCCTGGACACCACCTTCGGCACGACCCTGTTCAAGCCGGGCCTGGAACTCGGCACCGCCAGCACCGTGCTGCGCTTCTGAGCTAGACGCACGACGCGAAGGGGGCGGGGACCGAAGTCCCCGCCCCCTTCGCGTGCCGGGCCGTCCGTGAAGTTACTGACCCCGTAAGTACGACCCGTCAGACGACGAGGTCGTTCTCGATCCTCTTGAGCTGGTGCCGGGCCAGGGCCAGGTTGGCCTTGCCGCGGTCGAGCGCCAGGTAGAGGAACATGTTCTGGGCGCCGTCGGAGTTGGTCATCAGCCGGATCAGGTGGTACTGCTTGCCCAGCGTGATCAGGATGTCCTCGATCACGTCGTTCAGCTGGAGGGACTGCATGGTGCGCATCTTGGCCCGCACCACCTCGGTGTTGCCCGCCCCCGCCAGGTCCAGGTCCAGGTACTTGCCGCCGCCCAGGGTACCGAGCGGCATGCCGCTCTCCCAGTCGACGAGGGCGACTCCTAGAGCACCCTCAATGTTCATGGCTTCCTTGAGAGCCGTTTCGATGTTCATGCCAAATCCCCTCCAGACACGCGGACGACCCCGCCTGTTGACAAGTGACGCCAACCCTAGCTGCTGCTGACTCTCCCTGCCCGATGAACCGATATATTCGGATTTTTTACCGAATGTGACGATCATGCTACTTCCGGTTCCGGCACGGTGTGGGAGCTTACGCGCCGAGAACTGGGAGTTGGTCAGATTTGAGAGTATTGATTACGGTATATTCCTGCCTGCGAGGTAGGCCGCCGAGGCCAGGCGGACGGGTGGTGGAGGGGGATGCGTGGCCAGCCTTACAGATTCACTCCGCCAGGTCATGGCGATCGATGGGGTCCGGTCCGTGGCGCTGGTCGACATCGCCACCGGCATGGTGGTGCGATCGGCCGGCGAAGAGGGTACCGATTTCCTGGCCGCGGCGGCGGGCCTGGCCGACGAGGCCAGGATGGCGCGGTCCGCGCTCGGCCCCGGCCGCCCGGGCGGTGACCTCGAGGAGATCTCCGTGATCACGGCGGGCCGGGTGCACCTGTCCAAGATCCTCGGTACCCGGCTAGGGGAGGGCCTGCTCCTGTTCGTGGACGTCGACCGGATCCGGGTGAACATCGCCCTGGCCTCGCTCCAGGTCGGGCAGCTGGCTCCGGCGGTGCTGGCGTAACGATGAACACCACGGAATCCGAGGACGGCTCGGTCGGCCCGCTCCGGGAGGCGCTCACCGTCTGCGCCGCCGCCGGGATGACCGGGGTCCTGCGCGTTACCGGCGACCCCGGCGGGGCCATCCACATCGCCGACGGCCTGGTGGCGGCCATCGAAACCCCGGGCGCGCCCGGGCCCGAGGTCCTGCTGCTCCGGTCGCACCGGGTCAGCGAGTCCGGCTGGGACGAGGCATTCGCGGCCGCCGCGGCCGCGGGCGGCCGGATGAGTTCCGAGCTCACCCGGCGCGAGATGATCGGGGCCGGGGAGCTGGAGTGGCAGCTACGGACGGCTCTCGCGGACGGGATGTTCGTCCTGGCCAGCGGCACCGTCGACGAGTACAGGGCCGAGCCGGGGCCGGTGGATTTCGTGCTGCCGCTGCAGCCCGGCGCCGGACCCGACAGCCTGCTGGCCGAGACATCACGCCGGATCCGGACGCTCGCCGCCCTGCCCGCCCGGAGCGGCCGCGACCGGATCGTGGCCGTGACCGGGGCGGTCCAGGACGGCGTCCGGCTCGGCGAAGGCCAGGATGAGATCCTGGCCCTGGCCGACGGCCGGCGTACCGCCCGCGACCTCGCGTTCGCCCTGGGCTGCGGCGTCTACGCCACGATGCTGCAACTGGCCCGGATGCAGCGGGCCGGCCTGCTGGTGTCGGTATCGCCCCGGGCCGCCGACGCGGCTGCGGCGCAGATCCGCCGGCCGGCCGCTGCCAACGACCTGGCACTGACCTCCGGCCTGCCGCGCCGCCAGCGCGACATGGCGGGCGGAGCGCGGCGCCAGTGGGTGCCCGGGCGGGCCCCGGACCTGCTGGCGCCCCTCGGCCTGCTGCGGCCGCGCGGCGCCCGCGACGCGAGTCCGGGCGAGCCGAGATGACGAGATGACGGGACAGGGGAAGGCATGATCTCTGGAGGGGGATTGATGACCGAGGACAAGCTGCTCGACGAGATGCAGGGATTGCGGGACCGGATCACGGGCATCACCGGGACCGCGGTGGCGAGCCGTGATGGCCTCATCATCAGGGAAGATACCGGCGGCGTGAACCCGGACAACCTGGCCGCGCTGACCTCGGCGGCGCTGTCGCTGGCCCAGCGGCTAGCCCGCGAGGCCGGCCAGGGTACCCTGCGCGAGGCCCTGACCAGGAGCAGCGGCGGCTACGTGGCCATCTACGCCGTCGGTGCCTCCGCCGTGCTCGTCCTCCTCGGCGACGAGGGACTGGACATCGCCCGGCTGCACCGCGAATCCCGCTCCGTGGTCGAGAACATCGAGAAGCTGCTCGCCTTAGAGCGGACGGCCGCGGATCGAGGCGTCGAGCACCTCGGCGGTGTGGGCGACCGCGATGTCCTGACCCTGCTCCGCCAGCGCGGAGGCGATCTGCAGGGAACAGCCGGGGTTAGCCGAGATCAGCAGCGGCGCGCCGGTGGCCAGCACCGATTCGGCCTTGCGGGCGCCCAGTTCGCGGGCCGCCGCGGGCTGCAGCAGGTTGTACACGCCCGCCGAGCCGCAGCAGGTACCCGCGTCGGCCACCTCGACCAGGTTCAGCCCGGGGATGGCCCGCAGCAGTTCGCGCGGCGCCTTGGCGATCCGCTGCGCGTGCGCCAGGTGGCAGGCGTCGTGGTAGGCGGCGGTAACCGGCAGCGGGTGGCGCCGCGCCACCGGCCCGAGATCGGCCAGGAACTCGGCCAGGTCCCTGACCTTGCCGCTCATCTCGGCCGCGCGCTCGGCCCAGCCCTGGTCGGCCCCGTGTAGCAGCCGCTCGTATTCCTTCATGGCCGAACCGCACCCGGCCGAGTTCACCACCACCGCGTCCACGCCGGCCTGCTCGAAGGTGGCGATCGTGCGCCGGGCGAATTCCTCCGCCTCGGCTTCCCGCCCGGCGTGCATCGACAGCGCGCCGCAGCAGCCCTGCCCGCGCGGGATGATCACGTCGCAGCCCTCGGCCGCGAGCACCCGCGCCGTCGCCGCGTTGACCCGGGGAAAGAACACCGACTGCACGCAGCCGGTGAGCATGCCCACCACGGCCCGCCGGGTGCCGAGGGCCGGGACCCGGCCGGGCAGCCGCCGCGTGTCGGCCGCGGAAGCGCCCGGCGGGGCCAGCCGCAGCGCCGCGCCGAGCACGGGGGAGACCTTCTCGGGCAGCCGGCTGCGGGCCAGCCGGCGGTCCAGGCCGGTCCTCCGCGCGATCCGCAGCGGAGCGGTTAGCGCCCGGAGCCGCTTCGGGTAGGGGAACAACGAGAAGATCGCCGCCCGGGCGGCCCGGTCCCCGACCGTCCGAGCCACCCCGGCCGAAACGGGCGGACCGGACCGCGCTTCCTCGGTCCACACCCGGGCCGCCTCGATGAGCTGGTCGTACTGCACCCCGGAGGGGCACGCGGTCATGCAGGCCATGCAGCCCAGGCAGCGGTCGAAATGCTCGGCGGCGGCGGCGTTCAGCGGCGCCCCGTCCAGGAGCTGGTTGACCAGGTAGATCCGGCCTCGCGGGGAGTCCATCTCCTCGCCCCACAGCTGGTAGGTCGGACAGGCGGGCAGGCAGAACCCGCAGTGCACGCAGTCCTTCGCCACCTCGCGCAGCGCGTCCTCGTCCTGCATCAATCGCCTCCAGCGAACGATAGACGGCCGGGGAACATGCGGTGCTCCGGATCGAACTGGTCTCTGACCGCCCGCATCAGGCCGGCCCCGGGCACGTCCCGGTAGGCCGCGGCCAGCACGGCCGGCGGCCCGGCCAGCACCGCTACGCTGCCGCGGGGACCGTACGGACCCGACAGGTCCGCGATCCGCTCGCGCACCATGGTGACGAACGAGGTGGCCGCCGCGTCCGGGATACCAGGATCCAGGCAGGCGTACAGCGCACCCGCGCCGGCCGCCCCGGTCACGGCGGGACGCACTCCCGCGCTCTCGCCCGCCGCCAGCAGCGCCCCGAGCACGCCCTCGAGCGCGCTGACCCAGAACGACACCCGCACGATCGTCGCCCCGTCCGGCAGCGAACCCCACCGCGGCGGCGGCGTATCGGAAACCTCCGCGGTCCCGCCGCCCTCGGACACCAGCAGCTCGGACATCCGCCCGGCCCGTTCGGCCACCCCCGACGACGTGCCCTCGAGCAGCACCCCGACCCGGAGCGGGCGCGGCGACTCCGGCGGCCCGCCCGGCCAGTCGAGTTCCACCGCCGACGGCACCAGCGCGGAGCCCGCCGCCGCCGCCACCGCCGCGCTCGCGCTCTTCACGCCGGCGGACGCCCCGAACTCCGCCGTCACCCACGCCACCGCGACCGGCCGCGGGTGCAGCCGGAAGGTCGCCTCGGTGATCAGCCCCAGCGTGCCGTGTGACCCGCAGAAGAGCTTGCCGATGTCGTAGCCGGCCACGTTCTTGACCACCTTGCCGCCGGAATGCGCGATCACCCCGTCGGCGCGCACCACGGTCAGTCCGATGAGCAGGTCGCGCGGCGACCCGTAGCGCAGCCGCCGCGGCCCGGTCGTGCCGGTGGCCACCACCCCGCCCACGGTCGCCTGGGCCGGGACGTCGAGCGCCAGCTCCTGCCCGGACCCGGAAACCGCCGCCGCCAGCTGCCCGATCGTCAGGCCGGCCTGCACCCGGACCACCAGGTCCCCGGCCTCGTGCTCGATCACCCGGTCCATCGAGCTCAGGTCCACCACCAGGTCACAGCGGGACGGCGGCGCGCCCCAGCCGAACCCGGTGCCGGCTCCGCGCGGCACCACCGCGAGCCCGGCCGCCGCCGCGGCCCGCATCAGCCCGGCCGCCTCCTGCGTCGACGCGGGCGAGGCGATGTACCCGGGGATCACTCCGGCCACGGCATCGGACGGCGCGCCCTCGCGCAGCGCCGGGCAGGCGGCCGCGAGCGCCGGAAGGAGGGCGGGGACGGTGACCCGTTCGGTATCCATGGTCAGAAGATCTCCGCCTGCCCGGCCGCTACGGCGGGATGCCCAGCCGAAGATAGGGCCCGGTGGTGGCCGGGTACCTCTCCGCACAGCCGTGGGGTGGGGAAGATCTTGCCCGGGTTGCACAGGCTGGCCGGGTCGAACGCGCACCGGACCAGCTGCATGGTGTCCAGGTCGTCGGCGCCGAACATCTTCGGCATGTACCGCGACTTGTCTACCCCGACGCCGTGCTCGCCGGTGATCGAGCCGCCGTGCTCCAGGCAGGCGTCCAGGATCGCGCCGGACACCTTCTCGGCCGCCTCGGCCTGGCCGGGCACCTGGTCGTCGTAGAGCACCAGCGGGTGCAGGTTCCCGTCGCCGGCGTGGAAGACGTTGGCCACCCGGATGCCCGACTCGGCGGACAGCGACGCGATCCGCGCCAGCACCGTGCCCAGCGAGGTCCGCGGCACCACGCCGTCCTGCACGATGTACGCCGGGCTGATCCGGCCGACCGCGGCGAACGCCGACTTGCGCCCGGCCCAGATGCCCGCCCGCTCGGCCGGGTCGTCGGCCGCCCGGATCTCGGTCGCGCCGGCCGCCTCGCACAGCTCGCGCACGGTCGCCAGCTCCGCCTCGACCTCGGCGGCCGGGCCGTCCAGTTCCACTATCAGCACCGCGCCGGCGCCGGCCGGGTAGTTGCAGTGCACCGCGGCCTCGGCCGCCTCGATGGCCAGCGCGTCCATCATCTCGATGGCGGCTGGCAAGATCCCGGCCGCGATGATGTCGGACACCGCCTGCCCGCCTGCCGCCGTCGACTCGTACGCCACCAGCAGCAGGTGCACCACCTCGGGCACCGGCATCAGCTTGACCACGATCTTGGTCACGATGCCGAGCGTGCCCTCGGACCCGGTGAACGCGCCCAGCAGGTCATAGCCGGAACAAATCCCGGTGCCGTCGCCCAGCCAGGTCAGCTCGCCGGACGGCGTGACGATCTCCAGCCCGGTGACGTGGTGCACGGTGAACCCGTTCTTCAGGCAGTGCGCCCCGCCCGAGTTCTCCGCCACGTTGCCGCCCACCGAGCAGACCACCTGACTGGACGGGTCCGGCGCGTAGAACAGGCCGAACGGCGCCGCCGCCTTGCTCACCGCCAGGTTGGTCACGCCCGGCTCCACCACCGCGCGGCGGCTCACCGGATCGATTTCAATAATCGACCGCATCCGGGACAGCACGATCAGGACGCCGCTCTCGTGCGGCAGCGCGCCGCCGGACAGGCCGGTGCCGCTGCCCCGGGCCACGAACGGCACCCCGGCCCGCGCGCACGCGGTCACCACCGCCGCCACCTCGGCCGCCGAGCCGGGCAGCACCACCAGGGCGGGCACGCACCGGTGCGCGGTCAGCCCGTCACACTCGTAGGTGCGCAGCTCAAGCGGGTCCGTGACGACGTTGCCCGCCCCGCAGATGTCCCGCATCCGGGGCACAAGCTCCCTAACGCCCATGACCGCACACCTCACCCGGGATCGCCCTGTGGTGATTGTCCCTCTTTCCCGTTCCGGGGAACAGAAACCCTGGTCAGGGCATTCGCTCGTAGGCGGGGATGGTGAGGAAGTCGGCGAAGCTGTCGGCCAGCGCGACCTCGGTGAACAGCGCGACCGCCTGGCCGTACCGCTCGGCGTCGAAGCCCGCCCCGGACGCCGCGCGGATCTTGGACAGCTCCTCGTCGATCAGCCGCTCGGTCAGGTCCCGCGTCACCAGCCGGCCGTCGTCCAGCGGGACGTCGTTGTGGATCCACTGCCAGATCTGGGACCGGGAGATCTCGGCCGTGGCCGCGTCCTCCATCAGGTTGAAGATGCCCACTGCCCCGCTGCCGCCGAGCCAGCTGGCCAGGTACTGCAGCGCCACGCTGATGTTGTTGCGTAGCCCGGCCTCGGTGATCTGGCCCGGCGTCTTGCTCACCGCGAGCAGGTCCTCCGCGGTGACGTGCACGTCGTCGCGCTGCTTGGCGATCTGGTTCGGGTTCGTGCCGAGGACCCCGTCGAAGACCTCCTTGCACAGCGGGACCAGGTCGGGGTGGGCGACCCAGGAGCCGTCGAAGCCGTCGCCCGACTCGCGCGTCTTGTCGTCCCTGACCTTGGCCATGGCCTGGTCGTTGACCACGGCGTCGCGCCGGCTGGGGATGAACGCGGCCATGCCGCCGATGGCGTGCGCGCCGCGCTGATGGCAGGTCTTCACCAGCAGCTCGGTGTAGGCGCGCATGAACGGGGCGGTCATCGTGACCGAGTTCCGTTCCGGCAGCACGAAATCCCGGCCGCGGGTGCGGAACTTCTTGATCACGCTGAACAGGTAGTCCCAGCGCCCGGCGTTCAGCCCGGCCGAGTGCTCGCGCAGCTCGTAGAGGATCTCCTCCATCTCGAACGCCGCCGGGATCGTCTCGATCAGCACCGTGGCCCGGACCGTGCCGCGCGGGATACCCAGGAAGTCCTGGGCCAGGACGAACGCGTCGTTCCAGAGCCGCGCCTCCAGGTGACTCTCGTTCTTGGCCAGGTAGAAGTACGGGCCCTTGCCCTTGTCGATCTGGCGCTGCGCGCTCGCCGTCATGTACAGCGCGAAGTCGGTCAGGCTGCCCGAGGCCCGCACCCCGTCGACCAGGATGTGCTTCTCGTCCAGGTGCCAGCCGCGCGGGCGGACCACGATCGTGGCCAGCTCCTCGTCGGGCCGCAGCGCGTACTCCTTGCCCTCGTCGCTGGCGTAGTCGATCGCCCGGTCGAGCGCGTCCTTGAGGTTGAGCTGGCCGGTGATCATGTTGTCCCACAGCGGGGTGTTCGCGTCCTCGAAGTCGGCCAGCCACACGTTCGCCCCGGAGTTGAGCGCGTTGATGGTCATCTTCTTGTCGGTCGGGCCGGTGATCTCCACCCGGCGGTCCACCAGCCCGGCCGCGGGGGCCGCCACCCGCCAGTCCGGGTCCTCGCGGATCGCCGCGGTCTCCGGCAGGAAGTCCAGCATGGCGCCGCCGGACAGCTCGGCCTGACGGCGGCGACGCGCGGCCAGCAGCTCGGACCGGCGCGGGCCGAGTTCGGCGTGCAGCGTGGCGATGAGGTCGATGGCCTGCGGCGTCAGGATCTCGTCGTAGCGATCGCCGTAGGGGCCCGTGATCTCAACGCGTTCGGTTCCCGGCATCTGTGTGCTCCTCCCGGCCCGTCCCCGGCCCGCCAAAGGTGGTGCCCTACATCCTAGGCGCGGCCGTCCGGCCGGCCGGAAGACCCCCGGTGACCAGCTAATCAGCCGACGTTCCGGCCCGGCGGCCGGGACGGCCGCGCGAATCGGGCTTTTGTCACATATGTTGCGTTAGGATTCTACCGTTATCATCCGAACCCGGCCTGGAGGTACCTGGTGAAACGCTTTCTCGCGGTAACTGCCGTCACCGCGTCCGTCGCCGGAATGATCTTCGCGGCTGTCCCGGCCACGGCCGCCGCCGCAAAGCCCCAGGTGAAGGCCTATACCGACAGCTGGAACTCGAACCTGACTGGCACGGGCACAGAAAAAGGCTGGTACCTGCGTGCTTCTTATCGGAGCCGCGTCATCAGGAGTCCCCGGCTGGCATTTTACGTGGCTGTCGCGCACGCCGCGCGCCAGACCGACGGCGAGATCCTCAAGTCCAGCCAGCAGCAGTATTTCACCGGCGGCCATGATTACACGAAGGATAGTGGCCAGCCCGGGTGGATAAGGACTACTCCCACGGCCAGCCAGATTCGCGGGTACGAGAAATCGACTGACATTCATATCGTTATCGCGAAACTCTTCGCGCTCCCCGCCTTGCACCGGACCGGCGCCCGGCATTACCACGCGACCGACACGGTGGCGCAAATCAGCGGGCTCCTGTCCTATTCCTTTGGCTTGCCGGAGGATTTTTTTTACTTCAACCAGTTCACATCCTTCGCCGTCAGTTTCTCGACCGACGCCGAGGGCCGACCGGTCAGCCTGGCCATTACCGGTACCTCGTCGGACATGCGCCTGAGCATCGGCGACGTGTTCACCTACAACCGGCCCCTGACCATCAAGGCGCCTTAGCCGCGGGGATCCTTAGCGCCAGATCAGCGCCGAAGCGCCGCCGGGCATGCCCGGCGGCGCTTTTATTTCTGCTGAGGTCTCCCGCAACGCAGCCGCGGTGATAAGCTTATAGATCCTGTCCCCAACGCCGATGCGCCCACTTGAATTAAAGAAAGTATATCAATAATAATGACGGCCAGTCAAATTAAATCCGCGAATGCGACGCCGGTAGCCCAGGAGCAGGTTTATATTGACATGCTTTATGGCCTGCTTGACGAGGCGCGGGCCCGGGCCGAGCGCGCGCTTACCCAGACGCAAGGTAGCGGCGGGGCCGGGGGAACCTTTCAGGCCCGGGTCGAGCGGGATATCACGGCGGCGGAGCAGGCCCGGCGGCTGGCTCAGCTGAACGCGGTGGAGCACGGGCTGTGCTTCGGGCGTACCGACGCGGACCCGGATATCGCGACCAGCCGCGAGTTCGGCCCCACCTTGTACATCGGGCGGATCGGCCTGCGCGACGATGAGCAGGAACCCAGGCTCATCGACTGGCGCGCGCCCGCCGCGCAGCCCTTCTACGCCGCCACCCCCAAGGACCCGGCCGGCCTGATCCGCCGCCGTCACATCTACACCAGGCACCGCGCCGTCACCGGCGTCGACGACGAGGTCTTCGACCTCGACCGGCTGTCCGAGCCGGACCGCAGGAGCCTGTCCGGCGAGGCCATGCTGATCGCCAGCATCACCGCCGGGCGCACCGGCCGGATGAGCGACGTGGTCGCCACCATCCAGGCCGAGCAAGACCGGGTCATCCGCTCCGCGCTGCAGGGGATCCTGGTGGTGCAGGGCGGCCCGGGCACCGGCAAGACCGTCGCGGCGCTGCACCGCGCCGCCTACCTGCTCTACACCCACCGCCGCACCCTCGAGCGCCGCGGCGTGCTTGTCATCGGCCCCAACGCCACCTTCCTGCGCTACATCAGCCAGGTCCTGCCATCGCTGGGGGAGACCGACGTGGTGCTCAGCTCGATGGCCGAGCTGTTCCCCGGCATCAAGGCCAGCCCCGACGACGACGCCGAAGCCGCCGTGGTCAAGGGCGACGCCCGGATGGTCAACGTGCTCCGCCGCCACGTCCGCAACCTCCAGCAGGTGCCGGACGGCGACCTGGAGATCACCGTGGACGGCGTGACCATGACGGTGCCGCGGGAGACCGTGCTGCGCAGCCGGGACCGGGCCCGCGGCCTGCGCAAGCCGCACAACGCGGCCCGCAAGCTGTTCATCACCGAGTTGCTCGGCGCGCTCGCCCGGGCCGAGGCCCGGGCGCTCGTCCGCGACCTCGACCCGGAGGACGTCCCGTACGTCCGGGCCAGGCTCTGGGACGAGCCCGAGGTGCGGGCCGCGCTCGACCGGCTGTGGCCCTACCTGACCCCGCAGCGGCTGGTGGCCGGGCTGCTGGCCGAGGAAGGTGCCATCCGCGGCGCCGCGTCCGGCTTTTCAGCGGCCGAACGGGCCGCGCTGCACCGCCCCGGTGCCCCCGACGCGTGGACCGTGGCGGACGTACCGTTGCTCGACGAGGCCGCGCAGTTGCTTGGCAACGATGACAGCGCCGACAGGCGGCGGCGCCGGGAGGCCGACCGCGAACGCCGCCTGGAGGAGAAGTACGCCCGGGAAGTGCTCCAGATCACCCCGGTCGGGAACGAGGCTTTCGGCGCCTCGACCAGGCTCTCAGAGCTGGTGGACGCCAGCACGCTGGCCGACTGGGGCCGTGACTCGGGCCAGCAGCTCACCACGGCCGAACGGGCCTGGGCCGACCCCAACTGGGCCTACGGGCACGTGATCGTGGACGAAGCGCAGGAGCTGTCCGCGATGGCCTGGCGGATGGTGATGCGCCGGATCCCGACCCGGTCGATGACCGTGGTCGGCGACGTGGCCCAGCGGGGCAGCGCGGCCGGCGCCCGTTCCTGGGCGCAGATGCTCGACCCGTACGTGCAGGGACGCTGGCGGGAGGAAATGCTCACCGTCAACTACCGCACCCCGGCCGAGATCATGGCGGTCGCCGCCGACGTGCTGGCCGAGGTCGCCCCCGGCGAGCGGCCGCCGGAGTCGGTGCGCGAGGAAGACGTCCAGCCACGCGCCGTCCGCGGCCTGGACCGCGTCGCCGCGGTGGTGGCGACCGAACTCGACGGCCTGGAGGACGGCGGCCGCCTCGCGGTGATCGCCCCCGGCGCCCGGATCGCCGAGCTGGCGCGGGCACTGCCAGAAGCGGTCCCCGGCGACCAGGCCGAGGTGCTCGACTCGCCGGTCGCGCTGCTGACCGTGGGCCAGTCCAAGGGCCTGGAGTTCGACCGCGTGGTCCTGGCCGACCCGGCCGGGATCCTGGCCCAGTCACCGGCCGGCGGCCACGACCTGTACGTGGCGATCACCCGCGCCACTCACCGCCTCACCGTCGTGCACGACGGCGACCTGCCCGCCTCCCTGAGCCGCCTGGCCCCCTGATGCACGACGTGCTGCGGGTCCTCGCCGAGCGGGCCCAGGCGGGCAGCCGGCTGGGGGAGCGGTCCGACGGGTTCCGGGTGGCGCTGGCCATCGAGGGCGGCGGGATGCGCGGGACGATCTCGGCTGGCATGGCGCTCGCGCTCGACGAACTCGGGCTGGTGCCCGCCTTCGATGCCGTCTACGGCGCCTCGGCCGGGGCCATCACCGGCGCCTGGCTCCTCAGCCGTCCCGCCGGGCTCCGCGGCTGGACCGAGCCCGTCTACGCGCGTGCCTTCATCCGCCGTTCCGCCTTCCTGCGTGGCCGCCCGGTGGCCGACGTCCGGGCGCTGATCGAGGAGCTGTACCAGACGACGTTCCCGATGGACTTTGCCGCGGTGCTGGCCAGCCCGGTCGAGTTCCACCCGCTGGCCACCGACGCGGCCACCGGGCAGTCCACCGACCTGCGCCCGCTGATCGCGACGCCCGCCGACCTGCGCCTGGCCCGCCGCCACCCACGCCGCACTCGAATCACCCGCCCCATAGCTCCCGCCGAGCCGCCCTTCGTTCGAACATGAAAACCGATTTGTCGGCCGTTTCGGGTGCTATGACACCCATAACTGCCGACAAAGCCAGTGGCGGCAGCCGTAATCCGGACTTGAGCCACAAGGACACCTCCGGTAACGGCTTCCCGTGCCCCGCCTCGGCCGCCGCACATGTGAAACCCGGGGTTGAGCGCGTCAGAACGCGCTGAAAGCCCGGGTTCATGCCGGTCGGCTGCGCGGCCAGACCCGGCCGCGCTACCAGGGCAGGATGCCGTAGGTGCCGGCGGGGCCGTCGGCGGACCACAGGTGGCCCCACAGGGTGCCGCTGGGGCCATCGGGACCCAAGGTGGCCAGGTGAACGCTGGCTTCGGCGCCCTCGGCGACCGAACGGAATCCGCTGTGATGGTTGAGGTCGGTGGCGGTGTATCCGGGGTTGGCCGCGTTGACCTTGACCGGGGTGTCCCTCAGTTCCTTCGCGTAGATCGCGGTGACCATGTTGAGCGCGCTCTTGGACGACGGGTAGGCCAGCCCGGCGGGCATCTGGGCCAGCGGGCTGGCCGGGTCGGTCATGGCGGTGAGGGAACCGACCTCGCTGGACACGTTGACGATCCGCGCCGCGGGCGCCCGGCGCAGCAGCGGCAGCATCGCGTTCGTCACCACGATTACGCCGAACACGTTCGTCTCGTAGACCTCGCGCATCGCGTCGAGGTCGGTCTGGCTGGGCGGACCGCCGCCGACCGCGATGCCCGCGTTGTTGACCAGGATGTCGAGGTGGCCGTACTCCCGGTCGATCCAGTCGGCGGCCGCCTGCGCCGACTTGGCGTCGGTCACGTCCAGCGGCACGAACCGGGCCTCGGCCCCGCCGTCACGCAGCGCCTGCTCGGCCTGCCGGCCCCGGGCCTCGTCCCGCGCGCCCGCCAGCACGGTGACGCCGCGGGCGCCCAGCTGGCGCGCGGTCTCGAAGCCGATCCCCTTGTTGGCCCCGGTGATCAGGGCGATTGTCGTAGCCATGCCGCCGACGCTAGTAGCCGGGCGGGCGGCCCTGGAGAGACCGCCCGAGGCTGGGACCAGCGGTACCACCCTCGGGGTGAGGCGCCGGAGGGACAATGGCTGTCGTGGACACCAACCGCCGCTCCGAGCTGGCGGCGTTCTTGCGCGCGAAGCGCGCCCGGCTGAGCCCGCGCCAGGCCGGCCTGCCGGCGGCGGGCGCACCGGGACGGCGGCGCACCCCCGGGCTGCGCCGCCAGGAGGTCGCCCAGCTGGCCGGGCTGTCGGTCGACTACTACATCCGGCTGGAGCAGGCCCGCGGCCCGCGCCCGTCCCGCCAGGTGCTCGCCGCGCTGGCCCGGGCGCTGATGCTCACCGCGGACGAACGTGACTACCTGTTCCGGCTGGCCGGCGAGGCACCGCCCGCGCCGCCGCGGCCGGCCCGGGAGCTCACCCCCGGCATCAGGCACCTGCTCGACAGCATGCCCGGCGTCCCGGCCTACGTGGTGGACGCGGCCTACAACGTGCTGGCCTGGAACCAGCTCGCGACGCACTTCATCGGCGACCTGTCCGGGTACGAGGACCGGAACATGATCCGCTGGACGTTCCTGCTGGCCCCGCAGGATGTCATCTGGAGCGACGCCGACTTCGTCCGCTTCACCCGGTCCACCGTCGCCGACCTGCGCGCCAGCTACGCCTGCTACCCCGGCGACCCCGGTATCGACGGACTGGTCACCGAGATGCTGGCGCTGTCGCCGCGGTTCGCCCAGATGTGGGCCGAGCACGAGGTGGAGGTGCGCGGGCCGATGCTCAAGCACGTGCTCCACCCGCTGGCCGGGCCGCTGGAGTTCGAGTGCCAGGTGCTGCACATCGCCGAGACCGGCCAGCGCCTCATCGCCTACTGCGCCGCCCCCGGCTCCGCGACCGAGGCCGCCTTCGCCGAACTGGCCGCCCGCGCCCCGCTCCCGGCCTGACCGCCCGCACAGGCCGGATCCTGGGCTCAGTAGATCTGGCCCAGCTTGACCTGGCCCAGGACCCGGCCGGCGGCGTCGTAGGCGGTCGCCGTGACCACGAGCCCGCCGCCGGCCCTCTGCTGGAGATTCACCGGCACGCGGGCGTGCCAGAGCCGCAGGCCGCTGCCGGGCCAGCCCGCCGCGGCCGTGGCGGCGGAGGCAAGCTGCCTGCCACCGGCCCGCAGCACCACCCGCGCCACGTCGGCATGCGCGTAGCCGAGCGCCTCCACCGGGGATGAGGTGCCGCCCCCCTCGTTACCGAACGGCAGGGTGAGCCCGCCCAGCGCCGGCGGGTCCGCCGCGAGCCGCTGGGAGATGACCCCGCCCCAGGTCGGTGACCAGAAGCCCACCTCCCCGTGGATCAGGTAGGCCTTGACCACGCCCGCGGGCTCCCCGTTGCTGGCCGGGTAGGAGAACAGCGCCACGCCGCCGCCGGCGGGCTGGGCCGTCTGCGGCGGCCCTACGGGTGCATGTCGATCCCCGGCACCCGGACGTGCACGACCGCGCTGACCGGCGGATCCGCCGTGAGCAGCTCCCCGGCCGGGCCCGAGCCGGGTCCCCCGGGCACCTGGGCCGGGCTGGGGCTGGCGCTCGGCGATGCCTGCCGTGCCGTCGGCGTCGCGGTCACGCCGGTTTCCGGCGTTTTCCCGGCTCCGCCGGAGACGCCGCGGACCACCAGGAGGGCCACCGCCACCACGGCCACCACCGCCACGGCGGCGGCCACCGGGATCAGGGCCGGGCCGGAAAGCCGGAACCGCCGCCAGCGCCGCCCGCCTCGACCGTGGCTCCTCGCGGTCAGCTGCCGCCAGGCATCGGGGTGGGCCGTGAAATCTTGCGCGTGCGCGCGTAGCGCCTCGCGCAGCCGCTCCTCGGTGCTATTCAAATCGACGCTATTCAAACCAGCGCTGCTCATGCCTGCTCCTCCCGGCGCCGGGCAGGCAGCCCGGCCAGCGCCGCGAAAAGGTTGACCGGGGCGGGGTACCAGGTTCGTTCGGTAGGCCGCTGCGGCGGGGACCTGGCGCGGCCGGGCACATATGGCGCGGCCGGGTTGTTATTCATGTGCGATGTGACGACGCGCGTGGCACCATCGGGGAGACACGCGTTACCCACTATGTCGGAGGACTATGAGCACGGTTTTTGACGAGCAGCAGCCAGATCTCGATCTCGACCTGGAAGAGCGGCACGCGCTGCGGCGGGTGGCCGGGCTCTCCACCGAGCTGGAAGACATCAGCGAGGTCGAGTACCGGGCGCTGCGGCTCGAGCGGGTCGTGCTGATCGGGGTGTGGGCCGAGGGCAGCCTGGCCAGCGCGGAGAACTCGCTGCGGGAGCTGCGCAGGCTGGCGGAAACGGCCGGCTCCGAGGTACTCGACGGCGTCATCCAGCGGCGCAGCCGGGTCGACGCGGCCACCTACGTGGGTTCGGGCAAAGCCCGCGAACTGGCCGATATCGTGGCCGCGACCGGGGCCGACACCGTTATCTGCGACGGTGAGCTCACCCCGAGCCAGCTACGCCGCCTGGAAAGCATCGTGCAGGTCAAGGTGGTCGACCGGACCGCGCTGATCCTGGACATCTTCGCCCAGCACGCGCGCAGCCGCGAGGGAAAGGCCCAGGTGGAGCTGGCCCAGCTGCAGTACATGCTGCCCCGGCTGCGCGGCTGGGGCGAGTCGCTGTCCCGGCAGGCGGGCGGCCGGGTGGCCGGCGGCGGCGGCATCGGCACCCGCGGTCCCGGCGAGACCAAGCTGGAGACCGACCGGCGGCGGCTGCGGACGCGCATCTCCCGGCTCAAGAAGGACATCGACAACATGTCGACGGGCCGTAAGGTCCAGCGCAGCCAGCGGAACCGCCGCGAGGTGCCGTCGGTGGTGATCGCCGGCTACACCAACGCGGGTAAGTCGAGCCTGCTCAACAAGCTCACCGGGGCCGGGGTACTGGTCGAGGACGCGCTGTTCGCGACGCTCGACCCGTCCGTCCGCAAGGCCACCTCGCCGTCCGGGCGGGCGTTCACGCTGACCGACACCGTCGGGTTCGTCCGGCACCTGCCGCACCAGCTGGTCGAGGCGTTCCGCTCCACGCTGGAGGAGACCGCCGAGGCCGACCTCATCCTGCACGTGGTGGACGGGTCCGACCCCGAGCCCGAGGCGCAGCTCGCCGCGGTCCGCGCCGTGCTGGCCGAGATCGGCGCGGCCCACGTGCCCGAGCTCGTGGTGGTCAACAAGATCGACTCTGCCGACCCGGTGATCCTGCAGGGCCTGCGCGCGCGCGAGCCGGGCAGCCTCAGCATCTCCGCGAAGACCGGGGCCGGCCTGGCCGCCCTGGGCGACGCCATCGAGGCCGGGCTGCCCCGGCTCGATATCCAGGTCAAGGTGACCGTGCCGTACAGCCGGGGCGACCTCATCGCCCGGGTGCACGCCGACGGCGAGGTGCTGACCGCCGAGCACACCGAGCACGGTACCCTTCTGGAGGCGCGTGTCCCGCCCGGCCTGGCCGCCCAGCTCGAGGCAGTACGGCTCGAGGAAGTACCGTTCGAGGCAGTACCGCTCGAGGCGGCCGCGGACGATAGTGTCCAGGTCCGGGCGTGATAAGCGTCACGTTTGGCCGGTTTTTTATCGCCGGCTATGGGAACCGAAACCGCGCAAGCGGATAAAGTTCTGCATTTTGCCGAAAGGCTTGTCTGCGGTGGTAGCGGTGCAATAGCGTGTCTGAATCGATATGTTGGCTGCCGTACCCGCCCGGCCAGTACCACGATCGGCACCGGCGCGATCGCGTGGTGCGCAGCAATGCTCGTTCAGTGCCCGCAGGGTTACCCGGCGTGCACACGTCATGGCAGGTGGACGCTCATGGCTCATGGGGTCACCAGTCCCGGGGGGGACCGCCGGTGACTGTTCGGCTGCTGACCAACATCGGCCGGCTATGGACGGGCTCGGAGATCCTGAGCAACGCCGCCATCGTGACCGGCGACGACCGCATCGCCTGGGTCGGTCCCTCGGCTGAACTTCCGCAGCGCATTCCCGGTGTCATCGACGACATCGTCGACGTGGACCACGTGGAGAACCTGGGCGGCGGCCTGGTCACCCCCGGGCTGATCGACGCCCACACCCACCCGGTCTACGCGGGCAACCGCTGGGCTGAGCTCGCCATGCGCTCCAACGGCTCGTCGGCCGCGGAGATCAACGCCGCCGGCGGCGGGGTGAACTCCACGGTGACCGTGACCAGGGGGACCGACCCCTGGACGTTGTGCAACGGCGTGCGCCTGCGGCTCGGCCGCTGGCTGCGCTCAGGGACGACCACCCTCGAGGCCAAGACCGGTTACCACCTGACCAGGGACGGCGAGCTGGCCGACGTCCGGATGCTGCGCGGGCTCGAAGGCGAGCCGGGCATGCCGCGGCTCCACGTCACGTTCATGGCCGCGCACGCGGTGCCGCCGGAGTTCTTCGGCCGCCGCGCCGACTACATCGACGCGGTCGGCTCCTGGTGCGCGGACGCCGCCGCCGTGGGCGCGGACAGCGTCGACGTGCTGTGCGAGAAGAGCCAGTTCTCCGAGGACGAGGCGCGCTGGATCCTCAACGCCGGCCGCCGCTCGGGCCTGCTGCCGCGGCTGCACGCCTGCGGCGACTTGCGTACCGGGGCGGCCCGGCTGGCCGCCGAGCTCGGCTGCGCGTCCGCCGACCTGCTGCACCACGCCGACGACGACGACGTCGCCGCGCTGGCCCAGGCCGGCGTGGCCGCTGTGCTCTGCCCGGGCACGGCGCTGCAGACCGGTGCCCGGCCGCCGGTCCGCGCCCTGCTGGACCGGGGCGTCGCCGTGGCGCTCGGCTCCGACCACACCCCGGGTGGCACCGGCATCACCTCGATGGCCCTGATCATCTCGCTGGCCGTGTCCTACCTGGGGATGAGCGTCGAGGAGGCGCTGCGGGCGGCCACCATCGGCGGCGCCCACGCCCTGCGCGCCTCCGACCGCGGCGCCATGGTCCGCGGCAGGCTCGCCGACATGGTCCTGTGGGACGCCGACCACGAAGGTGCCTTTGTCTGGTCCTACGGCCTGACCCCGCGCCGGGTCTGGCTCGGCGGCGAGCCGGTCACGAACTAGCCGCCGGCATGGCATGCTGCGGTCTATGGCTGCGCGCACCGCGGTGACCCCGCCCGTCACGGAACTCGCCCCCGTCACGCTGATCGTGGGCGAGGAGGAGTTCCTCGTCGACCGGGCCGTGCGTGACCTGCTCGCGGCCGCCCGGGCCGCCGCTTCCGGCGGCGACGTCCACGACCTCGAAGGGTCGGAGCTCGGTCCCGGCGAGCTGGCCTCGTTCACCTCGCCGTCCCTGTTCGGCGGCGGCAGCGTGGTCGTGGTCAGGTCCGCCCAGAACGCCAGCAAGGACGTGGCCGCCGAACTGGCCAGGTACACCAAGAACCCGGCTCCCGACGCGATCCTGGTACTGACCCACGCGGGCGGGGCCAAGGGCAAGGAACTGCTGGCCGCGGCCCGGGGCTCCGGCGCGCGGGTGATCGAGTGCCCGAAGGTCACCCGGTTCGCCGAGCGGCTCGACTTCATCCGGTCGGAGTTCCGCCGGGCCGGGGTCCGCGCCGACGACGGCGCGGCCCGCGCGCTGCTGGACGCGGTGGGCTCGGACCTGCGCGAGCTCGCCGCCGCCTGCGACCAGCTCGCCACCGACACGGAGGACGCGAAGAGCGGCATCGACGAAGCGGCCGTGGCCAGGTACTACCGGGGCCGGGCCGAGGCGACCGGGTTCACCGTGGCCGACCGGGCGGTGGAAGGGCACCTCGCGCAGTCGCTCGAGCAGCTCCGCTGGGCGCTGGCCACGGGGGTGTCCCCGGTGCTGATCTGCAGTGCGCTGGCGCAGGGAGTCCGCCTGCTCGGCCGGGTCGGATCGGCGCCCCGCGGCGCCAGCAGCGCCTCCCTCGCGGCCGAGATCGGCGCGCCGCCGTGGAAGATCGACCGGGTCCGGCAGCAGCTCCGCGGCTGGCACCCGGACGGCATCATCCGCGCCCTGCACGCCATCGCCGAAGCGGACGCCCAGGTCAAAGGCGAGGCCGCCAGCGCCGCTTACGCCCTGGAACGAGCGATACGCCGGATCGTCGCCGCCCGCTCCGGCCGCGACGACTGACCACCAGCCGCAGCCGTAGCACCACCAGCCCCACGAGTCCGGCATGCACGCCAGCCATCCTCGGCTGATACGTCCGGACTACTCCGTCGGCGTGACTAGTGATTCTCCTGAGCCCAGCGAGACACCTGGTTACCGACAACGGATAAGCCTCCACTGCCTGTGGCTGACGTTACTGATGGGTTGGCTGGTGCAAACAGCTGTTGTATCAGGGGGTTATAGCGCCGGCGACGCCGACAAGTGCGACCGCGGTGCAGCGCAGGCCAGAAACCGGCGGCGGCCGGATGCCACCGGGCATAGCAGAAGATCGTTCGTCAGTTCGGGTCGCTATGACAACCGACATTGACGAACGATCCGTGCCCCGCGAGATCATGGGGATGAAACCCCGCTTCCAGCGCGCCGGAACGCACTGGAAGCCCAGTTTCACTGGCGCTCTGCGCCCGCGCCGGGCGGCGCGCCCGCGCCGGGCGGCGCCACGTGCGGTTAGCTGGCCTGGAGTTCGGCGTAGCGCTTGGCGATGGCCGACTTGCGGTTCGCGGCCTGGTTCTTGTGGATGACGCCCTTGCTGGCCGCCTTGTCCAGCTGGCGGCAGGCGACCCGCAGCGCGGTGCCGGCTTCGTCGAGGTTCCCCGCGTCCGCGGCCTCGCGGAACTTGCGGACCGACGAACGCAGCGTCGACTTCGCGGCCTTGTTCCGCTGGTGTGCCTTTTCGTTCTGCTTGTTGCGCTTAATCTGAGACTTTATGTTCGCCACAGCGTGGGAGTCCTTCAAGTTGGCTGGGAGTGTCGCGACGAAGTAGCTTATCCGAGCCAGGCCCCCGTACTCAAACCGAAGAGTCTGGGCCGGGGCAGTGAGCCGGACATGGGATCATGGAATGTCCAGGCGAGTAACCCGAACGGATGCGTGTGCCTCCAGCTACCCCCACCAGCCAGCCCGCCGAGAAGGCCGGGCCCGGAACCCTGACCGCGGCAGCGCGCAACACGCCGGGCCGCAACACGCCGGGCCGTAACACGCCGGGCGGTACTGAGCAGGCCGTGATCAGGAACTTCTGCATCATCGCTCACATCGACCACGGCAAGTCGACGCTGGCCGACCGGATGCTGCAGCTCACCGGCGTGGTGGAAGGCCGTCAGATGCGGGCGCAGTACCTGGACCGGATGGACATCGAGCGCGAGCGCGGCATCACGATCAAGAGCCAGGCCGTCCGGCTTCCCTGGACCAGCCAGAACGAGCCGTACGTCCTCAACCTCATCGACACCCCCGGCCACGTGGACTTCACCTACGAGGTCTCGCGCAGCCTGGCCGCCTGCGAGGGCGCCGTGCTTCTGGTCGACGCGGCCCAGGGGATCGAGGCCCAGACGCTGGCCAACCTGTACCTGGCGCTCGACGCCGACCTGAAGATCATCCCGGTGCTGAACAAGATCGACCTGCCGGCCGCCCAGCCCGACCGCTACGCCGCCGAACTGGCCGGCATCATCGGCTGCGATCCCAGCGAGGTCCTGCGCGTGAGCGCGAAGACCGGCGAGGGTGTCGAGCACCTGCTGCACGAGATCGTCCGCCTGGTCCCGCCGCCGGCCGGCGACCCGGACGGCCCGGCCCGGGCGCTGATCTTCGACTCGATCTACGACACCTACCGCGGCGTCGTCACCTACGTGCGGGTCGTCGACGGCCGGCTGACCCGGCGCGAGCGCAGCCTGATGATGTCCACCGCCTCCGCCCACGAGACGCTCGAGGTGGGCGTGATCTCGCCGGAGCCGATACCGAGCGAGAGCCTGGCCGCGGGCGAGGTCGGCTACCTCATCACCGGGGTCAAGGACGTCCGCCAGGCCCGGGTCGGCGACACCGTGACCAGCTCCGCGCACCCCGCGCAGGATCCGCTGGCGGGCTACTCCCACCCCAAGCCGATGGTCTTCTCCGGCCTGTACCCGCTGGACGGCGACGACTACCCGGACCTGCGGGACGCGCTGGACAAGCTGCGGCTGAACGACGCCGCGCTCGTCTTCGAGCCGGAGACGAGCCTCGCGCTCGGGTTCGGCTTCCGCTGCGGCTTCCTCGGCCTGCTGCACATGGAGATCGTCCGCGAGCGGCTGGAGCGCGAGTTCGACCTGTCCCTCATCTCCACCGCGCCGAACGCCGTGTACCGCGTCGTCATGGACACCGGCCAGGAGATCCGGGTGACGAACCCGAGCGACTTCCCCGGCGGGGTCGAGCCGGGCAAGGGCAAGATCGACCGGGTCTACGAGCCGGTGGTGCGGGCCACGGTCATCTCCCCGTCTGACTACATCGGCACGATCATGGAGCTGTGCCAGAGCAGGCGCGGCACCCTGATCGGCATGGACTACCTGTCCGCGGACCGGGTGGAGATCCGCTACACGCTGCCGCTGGCCGAGATCATCTTCGACTTCTTCGACCAGCTCAAGTCGCGCACCCGCGGCTACGCCTCGCTCGATTACGAGCCCGACGGCGAGCAGCAGGCCGACCTGGTCAAGGTGGACATCTTGCTGCAGGGCCAGCCGGTGGACGCGTTCAGCCAGATCGTCCACGCCGACAACGCCCGCGAGTACGGCCTGTCCATGACGGCCAAGCTCAAGGAGCTGATCCCGCGCCAGCAGTTCGAGGTGCCGATCCAGGCGGCCGTCGGCGCGCGGGTCATCGCCCGCGAGAACATCCGCGCCATGCGCAAGGACGTGCTGGCCAAGTGCTACGGCGGCGACATCACCCGTAAGCGCAAGCTGCTGGAGAAGCAGAAGGAGGGCAAGAAGCGGATGAAGACCATCGGGCGCGTCGACGTGCCCCAGGAGGCCTTCGTCGCCGCCCTGTCGACCCAGCCCGGCGACAAAAAACCAAAATAAGATCTTTTTACCGAACGGGCGGGCGCGTGCCCCGCTAAGCCCGCTTGCCCTGGGAAGCGACGGGCGGGGTCAGCCGGGCGGGCTGAACGGCCCCTTGCTGGACGGCCCCTTGCTGGAAGGGCAGCAACTGCGCGTTCTGGACCGGGACGGCGGGCTGGACCTGAACCCAGCCCTGCTGGTACCCGATCGGCCCCCCGGCGCGGGCGGTGGCGATCGCGGTGACCAGCGCGGCCAGCGTGAAGATCACCAGCGCGGTGATGACCAGCGCCGCGGCCGAGTGCCAGCCGGTGGCCGGGTCGGCGTCGGGCGGCACGACGGGCATTCCCGGCTGGTACGGCACGGCCGAGAGGCCGCCCGGGTACGGGAGCGGCCCCTGCGGCAGGTCCGCGGTCAGGGACCACAGGTCGCCGTACGTGCGGGCCGCGTAGACCCGGGCGATCCGGTCATCGAGCTCGTCCGGGGTAAGCCGGCCCTCGGTGAAGGCCGCCCGGAGCACGCCCACGCTCCGCTCGCGGTCCGCGCTGCCCGCCAGCCAGGCCGGGTTCACCCCCGGATAAGGCGGATATGCCTGACCTGGACCGAATGCCACCTGAGCCTCCCGCGGATGCCTCTTAAGAGTGTAGACGCGCAAGGGGCATCAAGAGTGCCAAAGGCGGGTTCGCGGTTCCGCGCGGTCACTCGAGGTGAGTGCGCTGGCGGCGCCCCGGCCTAGCCGGGGCCGGGTCCGGCGCCCGTCGCCGAGATCATGGCGGCCACGATGGACAGGGCGATGAGGACGCCCCAGAAGATCACGGCCATGTAGCCGAGCACCAGGCCGCTGGTCGCCAGCCCGTCGCCGCGCTGGCCGGTCTGTCGCAGTTCCTTCTTGGCCATGTGCCCGCAGATGATCGCCGGGATGGCGGTCAGGCCCATGGTGAAGAACTCGGCTACCCCCAGCACTAGCGACGCCCGGGCCAGCGAGTTGGTGGAGGCCGGCGGCTGGTACATGGGCACCGCCCAGACCGCGGGCATCGCCCCGGCGGGCAGGTCCGCGGTGAGCGTCGCCAGTTCGCCGTAGGTCTTGGCGGCGTACGCCCGCCCCATCCGGTGGTTGTACTCGTCCTGGGTGAGACGGCCCTCGGCGAAGCCGGCCTTGAGCACGTCGACCGCGCGTTCCCGGTCCGCCGACGCCGCCCGCATGCCCGGGTTCATGCCGGGGGCCATCATGCCCGGGGCCATCCGGGCCTGGACCTGGTAGCCGCCCGGCGGGGCGTGGTACCCGGCCGACGGGACCTGGTAGCCGCCCGGCGGGATGTGCGGAGCGGGCGGCCAGCCGTACGAGGGCGCGGGCGGGGCCTGGTACCCGTAAGGAGCCGCGGGCGGACTGTACGGGGTCGCCGGCGGAACGTACGGGGTGGCCGGCGGCGCCGGGGCCGCTGCCTGACCGCTGGCCGGCGAAGCCTGCTCGGCCGTGGGCTGCTCCTGGGCGGCGGTCGGCGGGCCGTCGTCGACCGCGTCCGGCCCCTGGGGACCGGCGGTCCAGCCGTCCCTCGGATACTGGGCCGGCCACTGCGGCTCGTTACCTGCCAAAAGGTGCCTCCCGTAGACGCGACCCTGGTGTCTCGTGCATCACGAAAACCTGGCCCTTTCAGTCTAAGCACGCGAAACGGCATTCTGGCCGCTCCGGCACTGACTAGATTCTTACCGGGTAGCGTGACTCCATGCCTGGCGTCCTTCCCGACGGTGAACCGGTTCCCGTCGCGGGAACCCTGCCCGAAGGCGCGCGGGCCGGGCTCGGCCAGCGCCCGTTCGGACTCTACGTGCACGTGCCGTTCTGCACCACCCGCTGCGGATACTGCGACTTCAACACCTACACGGCGGCCGAACTCGGTTCCGGATCCGCCACGGTATCGCCCGCCAGCTACCCGGATCTGGCCATCGCCGAGCTCAGGTTCGCCCGCCGGGTCCTGGCCAATCCCGATGAGCCCAATCCCGATAAGCCCAATCCCGATAAGCACCGGGCCGACGTCAGCGTCAGCACGGTGTTCTTCGGCGGCGGCACGCCCACCCTGCTGCCCCCGGCCGCGTTCGGCCGGGTCCTGCGCGCGGTCGAGGACGAATTCGGCCTGGCGCCCGGGGCGGAGGTGACCACCGAGGCGAATCCGGAGAGCGTCGACGCGGCCAGCCTGAGCGAGCTGCGGGCCCAGGGCGTGACGCGTATCTCGTTCGGCATGCAGAGCGCGGTGCCCGGAGTGCTGGCCGTCCTGGACCGGGTGCACCGGCCCGGGCGTCCGGCGCAGTGCGCCGCCTGGGCCCGCCAGGCCGGTTTCGAGCACGTCAGCCTGGATCTGATCTACGGGGCGCCGGGGGAATCCGACGCGGACTGGCGGCGCTCGCTGGACGCGGCGGTCGCGGCCGGCCCCGACCACGTGTCCGCGTACGCGCTGACCGTGGAGGCGGGCACCCGGCTGGCGGCGCGGGTCCGGCGCGGCGAACTGGCCGCGCCCGACGACGACGTGCTGGCCGATCGCTACCTGGCCGCGGACGAGATCCTGACCGCGGCCGGCTACGGCTGGTACGAGATCTCCAACTGGGCGCGGGCCGCCTCGTCGAGGTGCGCGCACAACCTGCTGTACTGGACCGGCGGCGACTGGTGGGGGATCGGGCCGGGCGCGCACAGCCACGTCGGCGGGACCCGGTGGTGGAACGTGCGGCACCCTCACCGCTATGCCGCCAGGATCGCCGCCGGGGCCAGTCCCGGTCAGGCCAGGGAGATCCTGACCGAGGACGAACGGCAGCTGGAGCAGGTCATGCTGCTCGTCCGCCTCGCCGAGGGCTGCCCGGCCGGGATCCTCGGCCCGGCGGGCCGGGCGAACACCGAGTCGGTGGTGGCCGACGGCCTCGCCGAAGCCAGTGCCCTGGCGGACGGCCGGATCGTGCTCACGCGCCGCGGCCGCCTGCTGGCCGACGCGGTGACCCGCAAGCTGACCGAGCCCTAGCTCACGATGCGGGCGCAGATCCAGTCGGGCACCTCGTACTCCTCGCCGCGGCTGGCCGCGCCGACTCCGCGGATGAGGTACCTCAGCATCGACGCCCAGATCACGACCGCGACCGGCAGCGCCACGCCCAGGGCGACGGTGATGCTGTCCAGCGCCAGCAGGCCGCCGAGGATCGCGCAGCACACCGCGTACAGCGCGCCGGTCAGCGAGAGGTTCACCGCGGCGGCCGCGTGATACCGCAGGAACGGCGAGCGCCGGGCCCGGAACAGGTAGACGGCGACCGGGATGACCGGGCCGAGGATAATCGCCCCCAGGTAACCGAACGTCGCCGCGCTGATCTCCCGGTCCCGCGCGGGACCGTCCGCGGGCGCCGGCGTGCTCGTCATGGGACCTCGCGTGTCCTGGGTCGATGGCGTCACGCTACGCGCTGCCCGGCATGGTGACGAAATCGATCAGCTCCTCGACCCGGCCGAGGAGCTCGGGCTCGAGATCGGCGTAGCTGGTCACCGAGCGCAAGATGCGCTGCCAGGCGGCCGGCACCACGGGCGGCCACCCGATGGCGCGCAGCACGCCCTCCTTCCACGGCTGGCCGCGCGGCACATCCGGCCAGGCCGCGATGCCGACCGCCGCGGGCCGTACCGCGGCCCAGATGTCGATGAACGGGTGCCCCACGATCAGGACGTCCGGGGAACGCACGCTGGCCGCGATCTTCGTCTCCTTGGACCCCGTCACCAGGTGGTCCACGAGCACGCCGAGGCGCCGGCCGGGCGCGGGGGAGAAGCTCCGCACGATGGCCGGCAGGTCGTCGATGCCCTCCAGGTACTCGACCACGACGCCGACGTCGCGCAGGTCGTCGCCCCAGATCTTCTCCACCAGTTCGGCGTCGTGCTTGCCCTCCACGTAGATCCGGCTGGACCGGGCGACCTTGGCCCGGGCCCGTTCGGCCGCGGGTGCGGCCACCGAACCCGAGGCGGTCCTGGTCGCCCCGCCGGGCCGGGGCCCGAAGACCGCCGGGGCGGGTGGGACCAGCGTGACCGGCTGGCCCTCGAGCAGGAACGCGGCCGGCGTCAGCGGGAAGACGCGCCGCTTGCCGTGCCGGTCCTCCAGCGTCACGACGCCCTTCTCGTAGCCGACCACGGCACCGCAGAACCGGCCCTCGGCGTCCTCGACCACCAGGCCGCGCTCCGCCTCGACCCTGGGTACTTCCCGCTCGCCGGGGTGTCGGCGCTTGAGCCCACTGTCCGCCGCGAGCACGTCGGATCCGTACTGCCTGCTCCGCACCGGTATCTCCTCCGCTCGCCTGACGGACGTGGTCGTACCTGCGCGTCAGCGTAGCGGAGGCGGTACCTGATGGCCTCAGAACGCCGCCGCCGACACGCGCTATCGCGGCCTGTGCCGGCCGGGTTACCATCGGCGTGTGGGTCATCCCCGGGCCGGCCGTTCGCTCCGCTGTCACGCGCCAGGAACTTGCCAGACGCACTAGACTTAGCACTCGGGACGTACGAGTGCCAAGGAGGTGAACGCGTGCTCGACGAGCGGAAGCTGACGGTGCTCAGGGCGATCGTCGAAGACTACGTGTCCACCACAGAACCGGTGGGATCCAAGTCGCTGGTCGACCGGCATCACTTCGACGTGTCGCCCGCGACCATCAGGAATGACATGGCGGTGCTGGAGGAGCAGGGGTTCATCGCGCAGCCGCACACCAGCGCCGGCCGGGTACCGACGGACAAGGGCTACCGGCTGTTCGTCGACCGGCTGTCCAGCGTCAAGCCGCTGTCGGGAGCCGAGCGGCGTGCGATCGAGACGTTCCTGGCGGGCGCGTACAGCCTCGACGACGTGGTCGCGCGGACGGTCCGGCTCCTGGTCCAGCTCACCCGCCAGGTAGCCGTGGTGCAGTACCCGTCGCTGACCAGGTCCGCCATCCGGCACATCGAGCTGGTCCCGCTCGCCCCGCAGCGAGTGCTGCTCGTGCTCATCACCGACACCGGGCGGGTGGAGCAGTGCACCGTCGACCTGCCCGAGGCCTGGGACGACGCCGCCGTGTCCCATGTCCGGGCGATGGTGAACACCTGCCTGGGCGGGCATAAGCTGTCCGACGCCGCCGCCATGGTCTCCGACCTGGCCGAGCAGATCCCGGCCGGCGAGCGCGTCAACGCCAACGCCGTGCTGGCGGTGCTGCTGGCCAGCCTGGTCGAGCGAAACGAGGAGAAGATCGTCTTTGGTGGAGCCGCGAACCTGGCCGCGCACGACTTCAGCAAGGGGTTGCGTGAAGTGCTCGAGGCCCTGGAAGAACAGGTGGTGCTGATGCGGCTCCTCGGTGAGGCGACCGAGCCCGCCATCCTGACCGTCAGGATCGGCGCGGAGAACGAGGTCGTCGGCCTGCAGTCGGCATCCGTGGTATCCACGTGGTACGGGAACGCCGAGCAGCCGCTGGCCAAGCTCGGCGTGCTCGGCCCGACCCGGATGGACTACCCGGGCACCATGGGCGCGGTCCGCGCGGTGGCCCGTTACGTCGGCCAGATCCTGGCGGAGTCCTAAGTGGCGACCGACTACTACGCGCTGCTCAAGGTCCGCCGGGACGCGACGCAGGACGAGGTCAAGCGGGCCTACCGCAGGCTGGCCAGGGAACTGCACCCGGACGTGAACCCCGACCCGGAGACCCAGGAACGGTTCAAGGAGATCACCCAGGCCTACGAGGTGCTGTCGGACACCGACAAGCGCCGGATGTACGACATGGGCATGGACCCGTTCGCCTCCAGCGCGGCGAGCGCCGGCGCCGGGCCCTTCGGAACGGCGGGCTTCAACCCGCTCAACGACCTGCTCGACCAGTTCTTCGGCGCGGCCGGCGGCGGTGCCGCCACCCGCGGCCCGCGCAGCCGGGCGCAGCGCGGCCGCAACGCCACGATCAGGATCGAGCTGGAGCTGTCCGAGTGCTCGTTCGGCGCCACCCGTGAGCTCACGGTGGACACCGCCGTGGTCTGCCCCACCTGCTCCGGTGAGGGCACCGCGCCTGGCACGCACCCGCAGACCTGTGACATCTGCGGCGGGCGAGGCGAAGTCAGCCAGGTGACCAGGTCCTTCATCGGCCAGGTGATGATGGCCCGGGTCTGCCCCGGCTGCGGCGGGTACGGCACCGTGCTGGTCAGGCCCTGCCCGGAATGCGACGGCGACGGCCGGGTGCGGACCCGGCGGACCATCAAGGTACGGATCCCGGCCGGCGTCGAGGACGGCACGCACATCCAGCTGGCCGGCGAGGGCGAAGTCGGCCCGGGCGGCGGCCCGCCCGGCGACCTGTTCCTCGAGATCGTCCAGCGCCCGCACGCCATCTTCGAGCGCCAAGGCGACGACCTGCACTGCACGGTGACGATCCCGATGGTGGCCGCCGCGCTGGGGGCCACCTTGTCGGTCGAGAGCCTGGACGGTCCGGCCGACATCGACATCCGCCCCGGTACCCAGTCCGGCCAGGTCATCCCGTTGTACGGCCAGGGCGTCAAGCACCTGAACGGCAACGGCCGCGGTGACCTCGTCATCCACGTGACCGTCGAGACGCCCAGCAAGCTGGACGCCGAGCAGGAGAAGCTGCTGCGCGACCTGGCCAAGCTGCGCGGCGAGGAGCAACCCCCCGGCCGGTTCGCGCCGGGCACCCAGGGGTTCTTCTCCCGGCTGCGCGACGCGTTCAACGGGCGCTGACCCCCCGCCGGACGCGAGGTACCACACCGTGCAGCCGCCCGTCTTCCTGGCCGACCGCGCGGCGCTGGCATCCGACGTCGTCGTGCTGTCCGGTCCCGAGGGCCGGCACGCGGCCGCCGTGCGCAGGCTCCGCCCGGGCGAACGCGCCGACGTGGCCGACGGCGCCGGCCTGGTAGCGGAGTGCGTGGTGGCCGGGGCGGCCCGGGACGGGGGCCTTGAGCTCACCGTGCAGGCCAGGCGGCAGGTACCGTACCCGGTCCCCGCGATCACCGTCGTCCAGGCCATCCCGAAGGGCGACCGGGGGGAACTGGCGGTCGAGGAGATGACCGAGGTGGGCGTCGATCGCATCGTGCCGTGGGCCGCGGCACGCTGCGTAGCGGTGTGGCAGGGCGCCCGCGGGGAGCGCTCGCTGGACAAGTGGCGGCTGACCGCGCGCGAGGCCGCCAAGCAGTCCCGGCGGGCCTGGATCCCCGAGATACCCGGACTCGCCGCCACCGCGGACGTGGTCCGGCTGATCGCCGGGGCCGCCTGCGCGATCGTCCTCGAGCCCGGGGCCGGTACCAGCCTCGGCCACCTCACCCTGCCGGAATCCGGCGACCTGCTGGTCGTGGTGGGCCCGGAGGGCGGGATCACGGCCGAGGAGAGCGCGGCCTTCCAGGCCGCCGGAGCCATCGGCGGCCGGCTGGGGCCGACCGTGCTGCGGACCTCGACCGCCGGGACGGTGGCGGCCGCGATCCTGCTGACCCGCTCCGGCCGGTGGTCCTAACGACCCAGTTGTCCTGACGGGCTTAACGACGAGTTCGTAGGCCCGGTGCTGGCCGTCGTCCCGGCCTGGCCGCCGGAGCCGGTCGCGGTGCCGGGTGAGCTGCTCATCGTCGGGCTGACGTCGGTGCTCCCGGTCGAGGGCAAGCTCGACGTCGACGAGCCCGCGGCGGGCGGCGCGGCGGAACCGGTGCCGCTCGACGCGGACGCCGGCGCGGTCGCCTTGGGCTTGGCCTTCTTCGTGGGCTTGGTGCTGGCGGCAGGGGCCGCGCACGGGGAGCCAGTCGCCGTCACGGCCGCCTTCTTGCTGCCGGTCGGACTGGTGTTCGCCGTGGCCGAGGCCGTCGTGGTGGCGGTACTGCTCGCGCTGCTGCTGGCCGAGGCGGTCGCGGTGCTGCTGGCCGAGGCGGTCCCGGTCGCGGAGGCGCTGACGCTGCCGGACGGGCTGACGCTCGTGCTGCCGCTGGCCGGGCTCCCGGTCGTGGCGGCGCTCGAACTGCTGCTGCTGGCCGGGGAGGTCTGCGAGTTCTCCGGGGTCACGCTCGGCGTCCGCGTCTTGGCCGGCCTGGCCGACGCCGCGGCGGACGAAGAAGACGGCGGGCAGGCGGTCGGCGACACCCTGCTCGGGCTGGCCGAGGGGCTGGCCGGGCCGGCCCCGCCGTTCGGCGATCCCGCCGCGGTGCCCGAGCCGTCCAGGCTGGGCGCCTTCCCGCTCGGGCTCGAAGACGAGATCCCGACGGCCGAGCCGAGCTGGACGAAGGCCTCGCGCAGCGGAGGCAGCGAGAGGACCACGCCGATGGCGAACACGGCGCAAGCGGCCGCCAGGACCGGCCTGAGCAGCCCGTCCCGCCAGTCCCGGGGTCGCTGACGAGGCCGGTCGCGAGCCGGTTCTTCCCCGCCTCGTTCCTTCCCGCCTGACCCGGTGGCCCACCGTCCCAGGCCCGCCAGGTATCCCCCCGGCGCGGCCGAATGCTTAGTGGCGCGGGCACCCCCGGACCGCACTCGCGCGCGGATCCGCTCCAGCCCGTCCGGACGCGGTTCGACCTGATCGGCGGCGGCATGCAGCGCCCGGCGCAGGTATTCCCCGAAGTCCACGGGATCGGGTCCCTGCGGCGGTGGGCCGTCGAATCCGGATCTGGTCATTACTCCAGGGCCGCGCGCAGGGCGGTCATGCCGCGGGCGGTGTGGCTCTTGACGGCGCCGCGGCTGATGCCCATGGCGGCGGCGATCTCGGCCTCGGACAGGTCCGCGTAGTAGCGCAGCACGATGGCCTCGCGCTGGCGGTCAGGCAGGACGCGCAGCGCGGCCACCACGGCGTCGCGTTCGAGCAGGACCAGGGCGCCGTGCTCGGCGCTGGGCATGTCCGGCGGGGCCTTCTGCAGGTTCTTGTCGACCACGGTGCGGTGCCGCAGCACCGACCGGGACCGGTTCACCACCGCCTGCCGCAGGTACGCCAGCGCCTTCTCGG
>JBEKJP010000039.1:0-73349 GCA_050011155.1 Streptosporangiaceae bacterium | reverse complement strand
CTGCTGCGCCCGTTCATCACCGCGGCGGTCGTGGTCCCGTTCTTCATCAAGGGGGCGGCGACCTCGGGCCACGGCCTGGCCCTGGAGATCGGCGGGGCGGCCGCCGGCCTGGCCCTCGGCGTGGTCGCCGCCGCGCTGATCCGGGTGCGCTACGACGCGACTGCTGACCGGGCGGTGTCGCACGCGGGCGTGCCGTACGCGCTGGTCTGGATCGCCGTGGTGGCCGGACGGCTGTACTTCGCCTACGGCGCGAACCACGTGTTCGGCCGTCAGCTCGGCAACTGGCTGGTCACGACCCACATCACCGTGGGCGCCCTGACCGACAGCCTCATCTTCCTGTCCATCGCCATGCTGCTGGCCCGGACCGGGATCCTCGCGGCCAAGGCCAGGACGGCTACTTTTCGCGGTCACCAGGCCGGGGTCACGGCCGGGGCCGGGAGCGCGTTCAGCGCTCGGTGACGTCGGGAGCGCTCGGTGACGAACGGGGGCGTGCCCCGCGGGTCCTTACCGGCCCGCGGGGCACCTTTGTTGCTTGCTGCTGTTCCAGGCGGAAATCCGGGCGTGGCTGGCCCGCTGGGGACCGCGCTGGACGAGCTCACGTCGAACATCCGCGCCGGACGGACCACCCACCCGTGTGACGCGAGCTTCGGCCGGGACGTGGGTCACGTCATCAGCGAGGCCCAGCGCCAGATCGACGCCCGCCTTGGTCACACGCCCCGGTAGACGCCCCAGGCCGGGCATGGGCGCCACACCAGCACCGCCAGTGGTGTGGTGTCCTGGGGGGCCGGTGGTGCGGTGTCCCGCGGGAATAGCGGGGTGAGTTCGGGCTCCGGGGTGATTTTTGTGCATCATGGTCCCCCTTATCCACCCGGAAGCCCCGATCCACCCGGTTAACTTGCCACTGCGGGTGAAGGTTTGCGGCTGGTGGTGCTCCCGCGTCTGGCGGGGCACGGCGCGGGGCGTCATGCGCGGGGCATGGCACGGGCGTCATGCCCGGGGTGTCATGCGTCAGCCGTCCCGCACCGGACCCATGAGCAGCCAATCCCGCAACAGCCCCCTAGCGGCACAAAACCCTTCAGGATCATGAAAAGTCGAATTCCTGTGCGTTTCGTACGATGCGGGAGTTCTCGACACGCCGGGGTGCCTGGTAGCATTTGTCGTGCTACGGTGGCACGATGAGTGATACTCGGGGGAACGAGCAGGATCCGCTGCCCGCGAGCCCGGGGGGCCGGGCCAAGGGAACGGGCGCCACGCGCGGTGGCGACGCGAAGGGTGCGGATGCCGTCGGTGCTGATACTGGGAACGCGGCCACGGCGCAGGGGCGGGGACCCGGTCGGCCTGCCGCGCGAGCCGAGGTCGCCGGGCGGGGCGGGCGGATCGCGGCGCGGCGGATCGGGATCAGGGAGCTGCGCCAGCGGGCCAGCGTCTTTGTCGATCTCGCGGAGAAAGGCTACACCGTGGACATCACCAACCGGGGGCGGCTGGTCGCCCAGCTCGTCCCGGTCAACGAACCAGGCAGCCCGCTGGAGCGCCTGATCGCGGCCGGGATCATCGAGCCGGCTGAGGAGCCGGGTGGCGCCGAGGGCCTCGAGCCCTACCCGCCATCAGGACCGGGAGAACCGGCGTGAGCCGCGTCGGGCCGCGGCCAGGCGGCTCGGCGTGATCTATCTCGATTCCTCTGCGCTGGTCAAGCTGGCCAGGACCGAGCCGGAGTCGGCGGCGCTGGCCGCCTGGCTGGCCGAGCGGGCCAGCCAGCCGCTGGTATCGAGCGCGCTGCACCGGGCCGAGCTGCCGCGGACCGTCTGGCAGGCCGAGCCGGGCGCGCTGCCGCGCAGCTACAAGGTACTCAAGCGCATCGCCCGGGTGGCGCTGAGCGCCGCCGTCCTCGACGACTCGGCCACCTTGCCACCGCAGGACCTGACCCCGGCGCAGGCCATCCACCTGGCGTCGGCGCTGGCGGTGAGGCGGGACCTGACCGCGTTCGTCGCCTACGACGAGCGGCTGCTCGCCGCGGCCAGGACGGCCGGCCTGCCGGTCGCCTCCCCCGGCGCGTCGTAGCCCGGCAACTCCGTCACTTGCGTGCCGGACACGCCAGCACCCTCGCGGGCACCTGACCCGGTCGGCTGCAGTCCCTCATTCCGCAGGTCAAGCCAGTACTAGCGAGCGTCTCACCCTGCAACTCGCCACTAACCGGGTGGATTCGGGCTATGGGGAGTATTCGGTACCCTGTGGACTCCCCAATCCACCCCGTAACCCGAATCCACCCCATTGATTTTCGGCTGATTGCATAAATATGCGGATTTTGCGGCGGGTGGGATTCATGTGGCCCGTGTGGTGGTGACATGCGGGGCCGGGGCGGGGGCGGGTGCGGGGGCGGGACGGGGTGCGGGGGCGGGAGGGGTTAGAAGGCGGCGGGTTCGGTGTAGGAGCCCCATTCGGCGCGGAGGGCGTCGCAGATCTCGCCGAGGGTGGCTTCGGCGCGGGCGGCGTCGAGCATCGGCGGGACCAGGTTGGCGTCGTCGGTGCGGGCGGCGGTGACCAGGGCGGACAGGGCGGCGGTGACGGCTTGCTCGTCGCGGGCGGTCCGGCGGCCGGACAGGACGCGGACCTGCTCGCGCTCGACCTCGGGGCTGATCCGGAGGATCTCCAGCGGCTCGGCCACCGTGCCGGTGTGGCAGTTCACGCCGACGATCTTCTTCTCGCCCTTCTCCAGCTGCTGCTGGTAGGTGAACGCGGCCTCGGCGATCTCGCCGGTGAACCAGCCGCTCTCGATGCCGGTCAGGATCCCGTCGGTCATCGAGCCGTCCGAGCTCATCTCGCGGATCCGGGCGAAGACGGCCTCCGCCTCGGCCTCGATGCGGTCGGTCAGCGCCTCGACGTACCAGGAGCCGCCGAGCGGGTCGGCGACGTTCATCACGCCGGTCTCTTCCATGATGACCTGCTGGGTGCGCAGGGCGGTCTCGGCCGCGGCCGGCCCGGGCAGGGCGAGCACCTCGTCCAGCGCGTTGGTGTGCAGCGAGTTGGTCCCGCCGAGCACGGCGGCCAGCGCCTCGACCGCGGTGCGGACGATGTTGTTGTCCGGCTGCGGGGCGGTCAGCGAGACGCCGGCGGTCTGGGTGTGGAAGCGCAGCCACTGGGCCCGCTCGGTCTTGGCGCCATAGACGTCGCGCAGCCACCGGGCCCAGATCCGGCGGGCGGCGCGGAACTTGGCGATCTCCTCGAAGAAGTCGATGTGCGCGTCGAAGAAGAAGGACAGGCCCGGCGCGAAGGCGTCCACGTCCAGGCCGCGGGACAGGCCGAGCTCCACGTAGCCGAACCCGTCGGCCAGCGTGAACGCCAGCTCCTGGGCGGCCGTGGAGCCGGCTTCCCTGATGTGGTAGCCGGACACGGACAGCGGCTTGTACCGGGGGATGTTCTCGCCGCAGTACTCCATCAGGTCGCCGATGAGGCGCAGGTGCGGGCGCGGCTCGAACAGCCACTCCTTCTGCGCGATGTACTCCTTGAAGATGTCCGTCTGCAGGGTGCCGTCCAGCTTGGACAGGTCCGCGCCCTGGCGCTCGGCGGCCACCAGGTACATGCAGAAGACCGGCACGGCCGGGCCGCTGATCGTCATCGAGGTGGTGGTGCCGGCCAGGTCGATGCCGTCGAACAGCACGTCCATGTCGGCGGCCGAGTCGATGGCCACGCCGCAGTGCCCGACCTCACCCAGCGAGCGCGGGTCGTCGGAGTCGCAGCCCATCAAGGTCGGCATGTCGAAGGCCACCGACAGGCCCGCGCCGCCGGCCGCCAGCAGCATCTTGTACCGCTCGTTGGTCTGCTGGGCGTTGCCGAACCCGGAGAACTGGCGGATCGTCCACGGCTTGCCGCGGTACCCGGTGGCGTGGATGCCGCGGGTGTAAGGGAACTCCCCCGGCCAGCCGATGCGCTCCGGGACCGGCGCGTCGTCCGGCGGCCCGTAGACCGGGTCGACCTCGAGCCCGGACAAGGTGGTGAAGTCCGCGTCGCGCACCGCCCCCTTGGACTGGGCCGCCGCCCCGAACCGGCGCTGCCAGCGCTCTCGTCCCTCGTCCATGATCTCGCCTCCGGAAGATGCGCCCCGAGATAGTAGGACGTCCTACTATTTTTTTAGTGTAGCCCGTCGGGCACGTCAGGAAAAAAAAGAAATTTCTGTGCAACCGATGAGCCCGCTGCATCGTCTGTTAAGAGCGCGAGGCTAGTACGGCCTCGCGCACCAGCGGGGCCCGGACGTCACGGGGGCGCGCCCGGGCCAGACACTGAGGGCTCAGCCCGAGCCCGAGGAGGCCAGCCAGTTCAGGCGGCGGCTAGGCCAGCCCGGCCCGATCGGCCGGGCTGGTCCAGGTGAGCCGTAGGCAACGAGCAGGCTCCGGTGAGTAACGTCACCGGGCAGGGAATGTGGTAGAAGTTGCCGTATCACACGGGTGTTCTCGAGGACGCCCCGACCGGCCCGCGCATGATCTTGATGCCGGACCGGCCCGCGGGGCGCCAGGAACGTCAGCCCACGCTGTTCCCACCTGCCGGGAACGTCATCGAGGGAGATCCGGTGGGCAGCGTGACCGAGGTTGACGCGGACGCGGCCGAGGAACTGTTCAAGGGGGCCTATCCCAAGCTGGCCGGGTGGGTCAGGCGGCTGGTCGACGACGACGACACCGCGCACGAGATCGCGTCGGAGGCGTTCGTCCGGCTGCTGTCCCGCTGGACCAGGGTGGAGAGCCCGCAGAGCTACCTGTACATGATCGCGACCAACCTGATCCGCGACCACTGGCGCAAGGCCGAACGGGAGCGGCGCGCCATCCGCAGCGTCACGGCCGGCGCCGCCGCCGACCCGGTGGCCTACCCGGTGCAGGATGTCGACGTGCGCAACCTGATCGCCTCGCTGCCGCCGCGGCTGCGCGACCCGTTCCTGCTGCACTACTACGGGGGGTTCGGGATCCGGGAGGTCGCGGCGCTGCTGCACCGGCCGGAGGGCACCATCAAGGCCGACCTGTTCGCGGCGCGGGGCAAGCTGAAGACGGCGCTGGGGGAACGCGATGGCTGACCGCCACGACCGCCACGACGACGTCGACGACTGGCTGAGCGAGCGGATCGAGCCGCTGGCCCCGCCGCCGGGCACGTTCGACCTGATCAAGCGCCGGGCCCGGCGGCGCAAGTTCCGCAAGCTGGCCATCACCGCGAGCTCGGCGGCGGTCATCGTGGCCGCGGCGGTGACCGTCCCGCAGGTGGTGAACCTGCCGGTGCTGAACGAAAACCCTACGTCGGGCCCGGTCGCCGGAGCCGGGCACTCGACCGCCGCGCGCACGGCCCACGGCATAGCCAGCGGCTCATCCTCCGCGGCGGCGAACTCGGCCCAGCCGCTCCCGACCGCCGCGCCGGTGCCGGCTGACTTCCGGCCGTCTTCCGTCACCTTCGTCGGTCCCCGGACCGGCTGGGTGATCGGCCAGGCCGGCGCGGCCGGCCACTGCGCCACGCCGTACTGCACCTCGGTCGCACGGACGGACGACGCCGGGAGGACCTGGTCCGGCGTCCCCGCTCCGCTGACCGGCGCGCCTGACGGGGCGACCGGTGTGAGCCAGCTCAGGTTCCTCAACCTGAACGACGGGTGGGCGTTCGGGCCCGGATTGTTCGTCACCCATACCGGCGGTAAGACCTGGACGCCGGTCGAAACCCACGGGCTGCGGGTGACGGATCTGGAGACGGTCGGCAACCGGGTGTACGCGCTCTGGGCGTCGTGCGCCGGGACCGGGGCCGCGTACGCCAGCGCGTGCAGCGCGGTCACCCTGTACTCCGCCTCGGCCGCCGGCGGCGCGTGGGCGCCGGTCGGCCCGGCCACCACCGGCCTGGCCGGTACCGACTCAACTGGCGGCGGCTCGGGCGGGCCCGCCGCGCTGGTCCTCACCGGTACCCGCGGCTACCTGCTCACGACGAGCGGGACGCTGTACGCCGGGCCGGTCGACGGCAGCGCGCCCTGGCAGCAAGCGAGCACGCGGCCGGCCGCCTGCGCCACCGGATCAGGACTGCCCTCCGAACTGCTCGGGGCGGTCAGCGCGAACGACCTGATCCTGGCCTGCTTGCCGCCGGGTGGCAGCAGTGCCGCCGAGCAGAAGCTGCTCTACTCCTCGGCCGACGGCGGGGCCAGCTGGACCGGGGCGGGTACGGCCCCCGTCCCGGGCCTCGCCGCCTCTTTGGCCGCCAGCCCGGCGGGCAGCGCCGTGCTGGCCGGCAACCTGGGCATCGAGCTGCGGCCCGCGGGCGCCAGCGCCTGGCAGGCGGCCACGCTGACCGGCGCGGCGCCGAACGGGGGGTTCAGCTACGTGGGCATGACCACCGACGAGCAGGGCATCGCGCTGCCCGCCGACCCGACCTCCGGCACGATCTGGTTCACCTTCGACGGCGGCCAGACCTGGAAGCCCTCGCCGGTCATCAGCTCCTAGGGGCCCGGGCCCCGGGGAGTGCAGGGCTCCCGGGGGCCTGGGCGCCTAGGCCTCACCCGGGTCGGCAGAAACCTCGGGGATCTCGGGAACGAAGTCCCCGGCGGCCAGGCGCAGCTCGCGGAACAGGTCGAAGATCTCCTTCAGCTGGCCGGGCCCGAAGCCGGCCAGGCCGAACTCCGCCGCCATCAGGTCCCGGGTCGCGCGTTCCACCACGTCGCGGCCGGCCGCGGTGATCTCGGCCAGGCGGCCTCGCCCGTCGGCCGGGTTCGGCCGGCGGGTGACCAGCTGCTGCCGCTCCAGCCGGCTAATGATGTTCGTCACGCTGGTGGGGTGCACCATCAGCCGCTCGCCGATCATCCCGAGCGGCAGCGTGCCGGTCCGGCTGAAGGTGAGCAGCACCAGCGCCTCGTACCGTGCGAACGTCAGCCCGTACGGCCGCAGCAGCGCGTCGAGCTCGGCCAGCAGGATCTGCTGCGCGCGCATGACCGAGGTGACCGCGGCCATCGACGGCGAGGGACCGAACCGGCGGGCCCAGATCCGCGCCGCCCGGTCGATCGGGTCGAACGGCAACTCCAGCGGCTTACCCACGGGTACACCGTAGCTTTACCGCTGGTCGAGAAGCTCATCAACGGCGCCGAAGGGATCCAGGACGCCCTCGGCGACCTGGCTGGCCAGTTCGTCGAGACGGCTGGCGGCCAGCCGGCCGCGGAACGCGGCGAAGGCCAGCGCGGTGAGCTCCTCGCGCGCCCGGGCCTGGCGGCGCCGTTTCAGTTCCCCGGTCGCGGTGAGCCAGGACCAGTGCTGGTCCAGACGTTCCGTCAGCTCGCCGATCCCCTCGTCCTTGGTGGCCGTGGTGGAGACGATGGGCGGCTTCCAGCCCGGAGAGTCACTGTGGGCCCGGTCGGCCAGCGCGACCATGTTGCGCAGGTCCCTGACCACCTGCTGGGCGTCCGGCTTGTCCGCCTTGTTCACCACGAACAGGTCGGCGACCTCCAGGATCCCGGCCTTGGCCGCCTGGACCGCGTCGCCCATCCCCGGCGCGAGCAGCACCACCACCGAGTCCGCCAGCGAGGCGATGGCCACCTCGGCCTGCCCGACGCCGACCGTCTCGATGATGATCAGCTCGAACCCGGCCGCGTCGAGCACCCGGACGGCCTGCGGGGTCGAGGCGGCCAGGCCGCCCAGGTGGCCGCGGCTGGCCACCGACCTGATGTAGACGCCCTCGTCGGTGGCGTGCTCCTGCATCCGGATCCGGTCGCCGAGCAGCGCGCCGCCGGTGAACGGCGAGCTCGGGTCGACCGCGAGCACCGCGACCCGGTGTTCGGCCTGGCGGAACGCCCTGATCAGGGCGCCGGTCACGGTGGACTTGCCGGCCCCGGGGGCGCCGGTCAGGCCGATCACCCGCGCCCCGCCGGTACCGGGGAGAAGATCTTTTATGACCGAACGGACCCGCGGCGACTCATCCTCCACCAGCGACAGCAGGCGGGCGAGGGCGCGGATGTCCCCGTTGCGGGCCCGGTCTATGAGGGCCCGGTCTATAGGGGCGCTGTCGAGTTCGTCGGGCACTGGGTTAGCCGCGGACCCGGAACAGCAGCGCCTCACCCTGGCCGCCGCCGCCGCACAGGGCGGCCGCGCCGAGCCCGCCGCCGCGGCGGCCGAGCTCGTGGCACAGGTGCAGGGCGATCCGGGCGCCGGAGGCGCCGATCGGATGGCCGATGGCGATCGCGCCGCCGTTGACGTTCACGATCTCCGCACCGACGCCGAGCTCGCGCGTGGACTGGATGGCGACCACCGAGAACGCTTCGTTGATCTCGATCAGGTCCAGGTCGGACACGGCCAGGCCGGCCTTGCCCAGCGCCTGCTTGATCGCGTTGGCGGGCTGGTAGTGCAGCGAGTTGTCCGGGCCTGCCACGTTCCCGTGCGCGCCGATCTCGGCGAGGACGCGGAGCCCATTCCGTTCGGCATAATTTACGGTCGTCACCACGACGGCGGCCGCGCCGTCCGAGATCTGGGACGCGGTGCCGGCCGTGATCGTTCCATCCCTGAGAAAGGCCGGCTTGAGCCTGGCCAGGGCCTCGACGGTGGTGCCGGGGCGAATGCCCTCGTCTTCGGTCACGATGAGGTCGTCGCCGCCCCTCTGGGGGATGGGGACGCCGGCCAGCTCGGCCGCGAACAAGCCGTTCTTCGCGGCCGCGGCGGCGCGCTGGTGGGACCGGGCGGCGTACTCGTCCTGCTGCTCGCGGGTAATGCCGAGCTCGCGCCCGCTCCGTTCGGTGGACTCGCCCATGGACAGGTGGTCGAAGGCGTCGGTCAGGCCGTCCAGCGCCATCGAGTCCTCCACCGTGACCGGGCCGTACTTGTAGCCGGCCCGGGAGTTCATCAGCAGGTGCGGCGCGCGGGTCATGGACTCCATCCCGCCGGCCACGATGACGTCGTACTCCCCCAGCCGGATCAGCTGGGACGCGACCGCGATGGCGTCCAGGCCGGACAGGCACACTTTGTTCACCGTCAGCGCTGGAACGGTCATGCTGATGCCCGCCGCCACGGCGGCCTGCCGGGCGGTGATCTGCCCGGCGCCCGCCTGGAGCACCTGCCCCATGATCACGTACTGCGCCTGGTCCGGGGCGACGCCCGCGCGCTCGAGGGCTGCCGCGATGGCGACGCCGCCGAGATCGCTGGCAGACTTGCTGGCGAGAGACCCGAGCAGGCGGCCGAACGGTGTCCGGGCGCCGCCGACGATAACCGGCTGACGTGAATCACTCATGCAGCCACGATACCTAGTCGTGTCCGGAAGGAAATAAGGTGCTACCTCTGCTGACCCGCATCGACCACGTCGGCATCGCCTGCCGTGACCTGGACCGGGCCATGGGCCTCTACCAGGCCACGTTCGGCTTGGAGGTGGTCAGCATCGAGGAGAACCAGGAGCAGGGAGTGCGCGAGGCGATGCTGGCGGTCGGGGGTTCCCCGGACGCTGGGGAGCGTCCCGGCTACGTCCAGCTGCTCGAGCCGCTGGGGCCGGACACGCCGGTCGGGAAGTTCATCGCCCGCCGGGGCGAGGGGCTGCACCATGTCGGCTACGGCGTCGCCGACGTCGCCGAGGCGCTGGCCGCGATCGGCGGCACCGGCATCCGCCTGATCGACGAAAGGCCCAGGCACGGGTCCATGGGAGCGGCCATCGCCTTCCTTCATCCAGGCGATCTGGGCGGCGTGCTGACGGAACTCGTACAGTTCGTCAGCCCAGCGTAATCCCCCCCATACGGGCGATAAGGGGGTTTAGTCGGACGCATGGGGTAGAGAACTCCGAAGGACCCGCGAAACCACCCAAGTAAGAGTAGTCTGCCTGTCACCGGGCGAGAGTCGTACCCGCCATGGCTGACACCCGCCGTATATGTATCTGAAGCCCTCACGTCGAGCCAGGATTAGGCCATATGCAATCGGACATTGACGCCCAGCTGACCAACTTCTTCGAGGACGCCCCGCCGCGCGAGTTCGCCACGGTCATGCGTGGTTACGACCGGCATCAGGTTGACGAGCACATCAGGCAGATCGAGGCCGAGGGTCGCCAGCACCGCGAGGCCGCGCAGACCATGCGGCGCGAACTGGCCGACGCGCACCGGCAGATCCAGGAGCAGGAGCGTCCCACCTACTCCGGCCTCGGCGCTCGCATTGAGCAACTGCTCCGGCTGGCCGAGGAGCAGGCCACCGAACTCGTCCAGGCGGCCAGGTCCGAGGCCAACGAGATCAAGGCGGCGGCCAAGGTCGACGCGGCGGAGTTCCGCGCCGCGGCCGAGAACGAGGCCTCCGAGCTACGCGCCAACGCCAAGCGCGAGACCGATGACCAGCGGGGTGCGGCCGAGCGGGAGGCCGACTCGATCCGGACCACGGCCCGGCGCGAAGCGGACGAGCTGACCTCCACCACCGAGCGCGAGGTGGCCAAGCTGCGTGCCACCGCCGACCACGAGGTCGCGGACAAGCGGGCCGCCTCCGAGCGCGACATCGCCAAGCTGCGCACCAGCACCGAGCGCGAGGTGGCCCAGCTGAAGGCCACGGCCAAGCGCGAGCGGGACGAGATCCTGACCACCTCCAAGCGCCAGGCCGACGAGATGCGCAGCCAGGCGCAGCGGATCCTGGAGGAGAGCGAAGCCCAGCGGGCGCAGTCCGAGGCCGAGTTCGAGATCCAGCTCGCGGCGCGCAGGGAAGAGGCCGAGCGGCAGGAGGCCGAGCGGCTCTCCGCGGCCCAGTCGGCCACGCAGAAGCTGGTCTCCGAGGCCGAGCAGCGGGCGTCGACCGCCGAGCAGCGCGCGGCCAAGGCCTCCGCGCAGGCCGACCAGACCCGGCGCGACGCCGACTCGCACGCCCGCCAGCTGGTGTCCAACGCCAAGAAGAACGCCGACCAGATCGTCAGCGGGGCCAAGGGCCAGGCCGAGCAGCTCATGGCCGAGACCAAGGCCGACGCCGAGCGTCGCCGGGCCGCTGCCCAGCGCGAGGTCGACGAGCTGACCAGGCAGAAGGACTCCATCGCGACCCACCTGGCGCAGGTCCGCCAGCTACTCGGCGGGCAGATGCCCGGCGGGCTCGGCGAGGCCGCGATGGCGGCCGCGGCGCCCCCGCCGCCGCTCAAGCCGGCCATCGCCGCGGAGCCGACGGCGCCGCGCAACGGCAACGGCGCTCCGACCCAGGTACAGCCGGCCCAGGCCTCGGCCGCCGCCCACTCGGCCACCCAGGTGTCGCCCGCGCAGACCCAGGCGCAGTCCCGGGCCGCCAACGGCGCTCCGGCTCCGGCTCCGGCCGGTGCCAAGCAGGGCGCCAACGGCGGCGGTGGCAAGGAGGACGACGAGGACTGGTGGACTGAGTAACCTCGCGTTGTCAGAGGGCGCGGTTCCGGCTTGGCCGGTATCGCGCCCTCTTCGCGTTGCGTGGGGGTGTGCGGCTCGGAAATCCGGCTTTTCCGTCAGTTTGGGTCGTTACCGCGACCCAAACTGACGAACGATCGGGAGCGGCGACCGCGTGGTGGCTAGGTGACCGGGATGATGGTGGCTTCGACGAGACGGCCGGAGTCGATCTCCAGGATGCCGAGGGTGCCGCGCGGCTGTCGTCTGCGGTCTGTCGGCGATCCCGGGTTGAAGATCCGCAAGCCGGACGCGGACTCGTCGAGCGGGATGTGGGAGTGCCCGAACACGACCAGGTCCGCGCGGGGGAACCGGCGGCGCAGCCGCGCCATCCGTCCGGCCGCGGTCCCGCTGTCGTGCACCATCGCCACCCGGAGCCCGTCCAGGTCCAGCTCGGCCGTCGCGGCGGCGCCCCACTCGGCGACGCTGTGGTCGTCGTTGTTGCCCACCACGGCGGTTACCGGCGCGTACTGCGCCAGCTCGGTGAGGACCGAGGCGGTGCAGACGTCGCCCGCGTGCAGGATCAGGTCGGCCTGGCCCAGGTATCCGGCCACGGCCGGCGGGCACGCGCGCCAGCGGCGCGGCGCATGAGTGTCAGACAGGACCACGACCCGCACGGCACCCATCTTCCCAGCCCGGCCCGCTCCCCCTTCCCGGTTCAGCAGGACCAGGGACGGATGGTACCCGTGAGGCACCTGGTGCCAGCCCGAGCGGCCGGGCTCCCAGGTCACATAGCGGCCGCATCGCCCGGTTCGTCCACATGACGAGTGTCGATGTCGTGTATGGTCGGCATGACCGAGGTGAGTGCTCCGCTGACCTGCTCGGTCGCCTTCCGCCGTCTGTCCTTGGCTTCCGCCTGGGCCGCCGCGGCAGTGAGCCGCACGGCGGCGTCACGGCGGCGGCGCCCGCGCTGGACTACCTTGAGGGTCCGGTCGGCCACGACCAGCAGGCAGATCAGCAGGACAAACACGACAGCGATCAGCAATAGCACGGGCATCTTCCGTTTCGTCGTTCGAGGCGGCTGGAGGCCCCAAGTAAAGCCGGAACTCACAGCATTTTCCAAACCGTACGTACCCGGCTAACTCGGGCGGACACGGCTTTATGGCTGCTACGATGCTCGCTCCGGCGCCTCAGCGCGTCGGCCTGAAAGGGGAAGTGGGGCCACCCGGTTGAACGGGCCGGGTGGCCCGATTAACTCGCTCGTGACCTGGGGATATAGGAGCCGGGTCACGAGCGGGCCTCGCCCTTCGCCGACCAGTCCCGAGGGCTCCACGGGCCCAGCGGCCCTACGCATCGCGCAGCGGCCCTACGCATCGCGCAGCAGGCCGAGCAGCCAGCCGGGTCCGAGGATTTCCGCGCCGGCCCCGGCGCACCGTGCCCGCAGTTCGCGATCGGCGGTCACGACTACGCGGCGGCCGGGGAGTTCGCGGACCACGGCCACGATCTCGTCGTCTCCCGAGCCTCGCGCCTCCACCACGCGCACCTCCCCGGGGCGGGGCGGACCAGCCGGGCCGACGGCATCGGGCCTGGCGGGGGACGCGGCTGGTGGCAGCCGCGCGATGGCGGCCCGGGCGGCACCCTCGAGCACCAAGACGAACGCGGGCGCGCTCCCGGGCGCCTCTTCGCTATCCGGCAGGACGACTTCGCTATCCGGCAGGACGACGCGGCCGCTGGCCGCCAGCCGGGTGATCTGGGTGTGCAGCCGGACCGCGGCGCCCGCCCGGTCCCGCCACCAGCCGTCGGGCCGCGAACCCATCACGTTGGCGACGTCTACGACGATCGTCATCTCATGTCCGCCGATTCCCGTCTCCTCCGCACCGTAAGCTGGCCGCATGGCAGACGTGCAACTCGTCCGGCAGCTTACCGACCAGGTATCCAGGCTACGGCAGCACCAGACGGCGCCGCTGATCCTCGAGCTCGACCTGACCGACGGCATCGCCGAAGGACCGGTCGCCGACCCGCTGTCCGCGTTCATGTCCCGGCGCAAGCTGAGGCTGTCCGACGTCCTCGAGGGCCTGCGCCGGGCCGGCCAGGACGACCGGGTCCGCGCGCTGGTGGTCAAGGTCGGCGGCAGCGGAATCGGGCTGGCCCGGGTCCAGGAGCTGCGCGAGGCGATCGGCGCGTTCCGCGAGACCGGCAAGCTCACCGTGGCCTGGTCCGAGTCCTTCGGCGAGTTCACCGGCGGCAGCGTGCCGTACTACCTGGCCACCGCGTTCGACCGGATCTACCTGCAGCCTTCCGGCACGCTCGGGCTCACCGGGGTCGCGGTCGAGCAGGTCTTCCTGCACGACGCGCTGGCCAAGGTCGGCGTCAGCTTCCAGAGCGCGAAGCGGCACGAGTACAAGTCGGCCGCCGACAACCTGACCGAACGCGGCTTCACCGAGCCCAGCCGCGAGGCCAACGAGCGCCTGGCCGTCTCGATCGCCGAGCAGATCAGCAGCGCTATCGCCGCGCGCCGCGGCAAGACCGGTGAACAGGCCCGCGAACTGCTCGACCGCGGGCCGTTCCTGGCCGAGGACGCCCTAGCCGAAGGCCTGGTCGACGCGCTCGGCTACCGGGACGAGGTCTACGCGGATGTACGCAAGGAGGCGGGCAAGGACGCCATCTTGCAGTACGTCGGCCGCTATCAGCGGACGCACGCGCTGACCCAGCGAGCCATGAAGCTGCCGATCCCGCGCGAGCGCTTCATCGCGGTGATCCACGCGTCCGGCCCCATCCGGTCGGGCCGCAGCGGGCGGAGCCCACTGGGCGGCAGTTCGATCGGCTCGGACACGGTATCGGCCGCTCTGCGCGCGGCGACCTCGGACGAACGGGTCCGGGCGGTGCTGCTGCGGGTCAACAGCCCCGGCGGATCGGCCGTGGCCTCCGACACGATCTGGCGCGAGGTGGTCAGGACCCGCGCGGCGGGCAAGCCGGTGGTCGTCTCGATGGGCGACGTGGCCGCCTCGGGCGGGTACTACATCTCGATGGCGGCCGACGCCATCGTGGCGCAACCGGGCACGCTGACCGGCTCGATCGGCGTGATCATGGGCAAGCCCGTGTTCCAGGAGGCCTTCGAGAAGGCCGGCATCACCACTGATTCGGTGTCCGTGGGCCGCGGGGCGAACATGTTCGCGCCCGCCCACCCGTTCAGCGAGGACGACTGGCAGCGGATCAACACCTGGCTCGACGCGATCTACCGTGACTTCACCCAGAAGGTGGCCTCGGGCCGCCGGATGACGGCGGAGCAGGTGCACGAGATCGCCCGCGGCCGGGTCTGGACCGGCGCCGACGCCGCACAGAACGGCCTGGTGGACGAGCTCGGCGGGATGACGGTCGCGGCGGGAATCGCACGCCGCCGGGCCGGCCTGCCGACCGACGCGCCGCTGCGCACCTACCCCCGGATGACCCCGTTCGACCAGATCCGGCCGCCGGACTCCAGCGAGTCCCGCCCGGCCGCCGCGACCACGCTCGACCTCGGCGCCTTCTCCGGCTTCTCGGGGTTCTCGGGTTGGGGCCCGGCCTGGCGCTGGGCGGCCAGCGCGGGCCTGTCGCCGTACGGACCGCTGTCCCTTCCCGGCCACTTGATCATCCGCTGACCGAACGAGCCATCATCTCGCCCCGCTGACGTGCTGACAGCGTTACCTCGCGCGGCGCGGCGGCCGCCTTTCACGCCTGTGTAGTTGAGCGTCGCGGGCAGTCGGCTGGTACTAGCGTGGCTGGCATGGATGCTGAGGCTCGCGGCGGGGACGTGACTGGGGCCGGTGGCGGGGGTGAGCTGGGGGCGGGGTCGTGGGCGGAGAGCTGGGCTGGGGCGCGGGGGGTCTGGGCGGGGGCGGTCACGCTGCTGACGGTGGCGGACGGGCGGGATGATGTCGGGGTCACGGTCAGCGCGTTCTGCCCGGTGTCGGCCGAACCTCCGTTGGTGCTGGTGTCGCTGATGTCCGGTTCTTACCCGGCGGAGCTGTTCAGCCGGCCGGATGAGCCGGTGACGCGGTTCGCGGTGACGCTGCTCGCGGCCGGGCAGCGAGTGCTGGCCGGGCGGTTCGCGGCCGCCGGACGGCCAGGGGCCCGGCTGATGCTCGACGACGTGCCGCACCGGCGCGGGCGGGACTCCGGGGCGCTGATCGCCGAGGGCGGGCTGGCCGCGGTGGAGTGCGCGGCCGAGCGGCTGGTCACGGCCGGGGACCACCTGCTGGTCATCGCGGGAGTGACGGGCGTGGCGTACCTGTCGGCGGCCGGGGAGCCGCTCATCCGCTTCCGGGGCCGGTACCTGCCCGCCCGGCTTTAGGGGCGCCTAGATCTTCTAGGGCACCGAGCCCGCGGCCAGGCGGCCGGCTTGCCAGACGGCGGCGATCTGGGGGACGCCGGGGCGGTAGGCCAGGTAGGCGTGCGAGGGCGCGTCGAGCAGGATCAGGTCGGCCTGGGCGCCCGGGCGCAGGTGGCCGACGTCCGTGCGGCGCAGCGCCCGGGCACCGCCGGCGGTGGCGGACCAGACCGCTTCTTCGGTGGTCATCCCCATCTCGCGCACGGCCAGCGCGATGCAGAACGGCATGCTGCTCGTGAAGCAGGAACCCGGGTTGCAGTCGGTGGCCAGGGCCACGGTGGCGCCGGCGTCGAGTAGCCGGCGCGCCCGCGGGAAGGGCTGCCTGCAGCTGAACTCCACGCCGGGCAGCAGGGTCGCGACCACTCCGGCGGACACCAGGGCGTCCACGTCGGCGTCGGTCAGGAACGTGCAGTGGTCGGCCGACGCGGCGCCCGCCTCGGCGGCCACCCGGACGCCGGGGCCCGGTCCGAGCTGGTTGGCGTGCACTCGGGCGGCCAGGCCCGCGGCCTGGCCCGCGGCCAGGATCGCGGCCGCCTCGTCCGCGCCGAACGCGCCGTCCTCGCAGAACACGTCGATCCAGCGGGCGGACGGCGCGCAGGCGTCCAGCATCGGGCCGCGCACCAGGTCGACGTAACCGGCCGGGTCGGCGGCGAATTCGGGCGGCACCACGTGCGCGCCCAGGTAGGTGACCTCGGGGGTGACCTCGGCGGCGAGCGCGAGCGCGCGGGCCTCGTCGGCCACGGTGAGGCCGTATCCGGACTTGCACTCGAACGTGGTCGTGCCCTGGCGGAGCATCTCGCCTGCCAGCCGTCGCAGGTTCGCGCGCAGCACGGCGTCCGGGGCGGACCGGGTCGCCGCCATGGTACTCAGGATGCCGCCGGCCCGGTACGGGCGGCCCGCCATCCGGGCGGCGAACTCCGCGCTGCGCTCCCCCGCGAAGATCAGGTGCGCGTGCGAGTCCGTGAAGCCAGGCAGGACGGCCCGGCCGGCCGCGTCCACCACCGCGTCGGCGGCGGGCGGGCGCGACGCGGGGCCGGTCCACGCCACCCGGTCCCCCTCGATGACCAGCGCTGCGTCGGCGACCGCGGCGAAGGCGCCCTCGGCCGCGTCGTTGGTGACCAGCTCACCGATCCCGGTGATCAGCGTGCTCGGCGGATCAGACACGCCACCAGCTTGCCACCTGATCGCGTCTTGTAGATCATGAGGCCGATATGGCGCCCGGCCTCGTGACCTAACCCGCCCCTCTTGTCCCGTCCGCGCCATCGCGCGTGGCAGCCTGCCCGGTACGGGGATGCTGCCCGGGTCTGGAATCGGTCCCGGCCGTGTGGCGGACCGGGTCGATGTGACATGGGTGCGGCCTTTCTCAAGTGAGCCGGCCAGCTGGTACCCGGCCGGGCCCGGCCCGGCCCGGCCGGGCCGGGCCGGGCCTGGCCTGGCAGGCGGGCCAGCCACACCGCGCGCCTCAGCGGCCGCTCCCGCACCACCGGCACCAGCTCCCGCGCAGTCCCGGACCGCCGCAACCACGGCAATGCTCCATCGTCGTGGTCCCGGCCAAATGCCAGGAAGGCGGCACCCTCGCGTCGTGCTGTTCCATGATCGCGGGCAGAAACGGCCGGATATCGACCGGAACTGACCATGATCATGGTCTACACGCGGAATGTCTCAACCTGAAGTTGAGGCATGAGGGGATATAACGGGCTTGCTGTGGCGTGGCCGGGATGCCGCGGCGGTTCTGCCGCAGCCGGCGCGCGCCCACGTTGCTCCCCTGGTGCCGCCCCGCCCGCTGTGAAACGGCCCCGGCCAGCAGAAACTCCCTGGATAGGGGGCACGCAGAGCTTCCTTAAATCCTGACATTGGGTCCCGGCCACCGCGATGCTCCATGGGTGTGGCTCTGCCGGAGTGAGGGCTCGTGCGGCGGGCGGGCGCCCGTGTCCCGGGGCTAGCGGGCGGGCGCGTGCCGGGTGCGGGGAGGCCGGGGCCGGCTCCGGCTCGGGTGCGGCTCAGGTGGTGCGTGGCGCCCGGGCCACGCTAGAGCGTGGCCCGGGGCACACGGAGCACGTCCGGCAGCGCCGCCGCGGCCGCCGGGAGTGCACGCCGGGAGTGCACCAGGCACAGCACCGCAAGCACCGCGAGCACCACTGGCACCGCGACCGGGACGCTCACCGGCAAGCGGCGAACACTCACAGGAAACATGCTCCATCGTCGTGGTCAGTAGCCCCGGCCCAGGGTGCGCATCTCGTGACCTATGCGGGCCGTGTCGTAGCCGATCTCGGTACGCCGGGCCGGGCCGTCGGGGATGTCGGTGAACAGGCGGGTGGTGACGTAGTCGTTACCCCCGTACCAGGAGATCAGGCTCGCCTCGATCGCGAGGCCGGCCCGGCGACGGCCAGCGGAAGGTCGGCGGAGATCAGCGGGGCTGACCAGCGACGGCTAGGAGGATGGCGCGGATGTCGTCCGCGGCGGCCGGGCGCGGGGTGCTGGCCAGTACCTCGTCGGCGAGGGCATCGGCGCAGATCTGGGCGAAATCGGCCTCGGTGATGCCGAAGTCGCTCATCAGCCGGTTCAGCCCGACGTCGTCCCGCAGCGCGGTCACCGCGCCGATAGCGGCCTCCGCGTTGAGCCAGGTGTCCGCGTGGGTGTCACCGACGCCGAGGGCGAAGGCGACGTCGGCCATCCGCTCGAGGCGGGCCGGCAGGTCGAAGCGGAGCACCTCGGGCAGCAGCATGGCCAGGGCCGCGCCGCGCGCGATGTCCCAGCGGGTGCCGAGCGAGCGGCCGATCGCGTGGCACAGGCCGAGGCCGGTGCTGGCGGTCGCGACGCCCGCCATGTGCGCGGCCAGCAGCAGCTGCGACCGGGCCGCCAGGTCCGTGCCGTCCATGACGGCCCGCGGCAGGCTAGCCGCGACCATCCGGATGGCCTGCAGCGCGATCCCGTCCGACCACGGGTTGGGGCGCAGTGCCAGGTAGGACTCCAGCGCGCGGGTCAGTGCGTCCAGGCCGCATCCGGCGATCACGGCCGGCGGCACGTCCGCGGCCAGCTCCGGGTCGAGGATCGCCGCGGCCGGCATCGTGCCGGCGTGGCCCACGTAGAACGTACGGCCGTCGGCCGGATCGGCGATCAGGCCGAGGGCGCTGGTCTCGGCCCCGGTTCCGGCCGGGACCGGCACGGCCACGATCGGCAGCGCGGGCCCCGCGAAGTCACTGGCCGCGGCGATCGCGATGCCCTTGGCCGCGTCGACGGGGGCCCCGCTGCCCACCGCCACCAGCGCGATCCGCGGTCCGGCCAGCAACGCGGACGCGAGCGGAAGCGGCGCGGCGGGCTGGAGTACGGCCTGCGGCCCGGAGAGGTAGGACGGCCCGGCGGGCGGAGGCGGCCGGTAGAGAGTGGACCCGGAGAGAGTGGACCCGGAGAGAGTGGAGGGGTGGGGCGCGACGAGGGGGGCGGAGGGGGTGAGCATCGCGGCGACGGCGGCGGCGGACGCGGACGCGGCGGACGCGGCGGACGCGGCGGCGGATGCGGTGGCGGCGTCGGCGGCCGCTCCGGCTACGGTGCCCGCGCCGGCGGCCAGGTCACCGGGGGTGGGAGTGGGGTGCACACCGGCGAACAGGCGGGCCGGCAGGCCCGCTTCGGCCAGTACGGCCAGCACCTTCTCGATCACCGGGGCCGTCGCGAGGGCCGCGTCGGTCACCACGACCACCTGGTCCGCGCCGGCGGCCCGGACGATCGCGGGCAGTTCACCGACGGCGCCGGGGCCGAAGTGCGCGGCGGGCTCGGCCGCGATGACAAACCCGTCAATCTGGGACATGAAAGGCTCCTGCGCCGGGGTATTCAACAGGTAGTCGGGGGGATCCTGTCGCCGGCGGAGTTCGCGCCGATTCTGCCGATTTGCACGGGCTGCACGCGGTCATCGTAACCGCGGGACGCGGAGGGTCAAGCGGCTGGGGTGAGATCGCCGCGGGTGACCAGGTCGACCACGGGCTCCAGGTCGGCCGGGAAGGTGCCGTCGGCCTGGGTGAACGGGACGAGCTCCCGGATCATCCGGTAGGCGCGGCCGGTGCCGAGGCCGAGCTCGCCCAGCCCGTTGACGCCCAGCCCGTTGATACCGAGCGCGCGCAGGTCGATGGCCTGGGCCGCGACGACGAGCTCGATCGCGGCGACCCGGGCGCACAGGCTGGTCATGTCGGCCAGCCTGCGCGCGGACAGCGGTGCCATCGTGGCCCGGTCCTCGATGCCCTCCCCCTTCACCGAGCTGGCCAGCTCGTAGGAGACCGGATGCGCCAGCGTGCGGGCCTCGACGGTGATGGCCTGCCCGGCCACGGCCAGCTCGGACAGCGCGTCGTCGGGCGAGCCGGCCCGGGCGGCCAGCCCGGCGGCCAGGCCCGAGAAGGGGGCCTGCAGGAGCTTGACCGCGCGTTCGTTCGCGCTGGTCACCACCGGCGCCAGCGCGATCCGCAAGAAGTCGAGGGCGGCCGCCAGCGGGCCGATGTCGAAGTTGCCGACCGAGACGATGCGCTTTTCTGGCACGACCACGACCGGGTTGGACTGCGAGGAGTTGAGCTCGAGCTCCAGGATGGTCCGGGCGTAGGCCAGTGCGTCCCTGGCCGCGCCGTGGATGTGCGGGATACAGCGGAAGGTCAGCGGATCCTGCAGGAACCGGGCCGCGCCCGGCTGCCACAGGTAGCTGCCCGCCAGCAGCAGCCGGAGCTGGCGCAGCGTGCCGGCCAGGCCGGGGAAGGGCCGGGTCTGCTCGATGACCGGGTGCAGGCAGTTCAGGTTGGCGCCGAACGCCTCCAGGTCCAGCGCCCCGGCCACGTCGAACACCGACAGCAGGGCGTCGGCGTCGGCGGTCGCGATGCACGCCCAGGCGGTGGTGAAGGCGTTGCTGCTGACCAGGGCCAGCCCTTCGTTCTCGGCCACCTCGAAGCCGCTGTGGGTGAGGAGCCCGTGGGCCAGGTCGGCCATCGGCCCCAGGTCACCCTGGCCGATGGAGCCGAGCCGACGCACCGGCGGCGCGAAGCCCTCGTTCAGCAGCGTCACGATCATCTGGGCCAGCTCGGGCCGGACGCCGGTGACGCCCTTGGCGTAGCTGTTAGCCAGGCAGAGCATCGCGCCGCGGACCACGTCGGCCGGGGCCACGTCCCCCTGGGCGATCCGGTGGTTGAGCACCAGGCGCAGGTTGAACCGCTGCCGCTCGGCCGGATCGAGCAGGAACGCCTTCCGCTCCCCCACCCCCGTGGTCAGCCCGTAGACCGGCTCGCCACCTGCGAGAACGTCCTGGACGACGGCCCGCGCGCGGCCCATGGCGACGACCGCCTCCGGGGCCAGCGCGACCGCTTCCCCGTGCCTCGCCACGGCTATGACCTGCGTAACAGTCAGATCACTTCCATTGAGCCTGATCGTCATTAATTGATCCCCCATCTATAACTGAGCTAGGCTTTGCCGCCCGAGGGCGTTTCACGTGGGGCGGTCCACCATCAAGGAGGCCAGAGATGGCTATGTTCCTTCTGAGGCGCCTCGGGCTGATGGTGCTTACGTTGTGGATTCTCAGCCTGATCGTATTCTTCGCCGGCCAGATTCTCCCGGGTGATCCCGGTCGCGCCATTCTCGGCAACCTCGCCGCGCCGAGCGCCGTGCAGGCTCTCGACCACAAGCTCGGGGTGGACCAGCCGCTGCTGACCAGGTACCTAGACTGGCTCGGCGGCCTGCTGCACGGGAATTTCGGCACCTCGTACACCTACCAGTCCGCGGTCGAGCCTTTCGTCCGGGCGGCGCTCATCAATTCGGTCAAGCTGGCCGCGCTGGCGTTCGTGATCGTCGTACCGCTCGGCATCATCGGCGGCGTGATCGCCGCGCTTAACGCGGGCCGCGCCCTTGACCGGATTATTTCTGTTACCGGACTTTCCTTGGCGACCGTACCCGAGTTCGTGTCCGGAATCGTACTCATCGTGATATTTGGCGTGACGCTGAAGGTGCTGCCCGTGACCGCCTCGGCCGGAGCGGGCGCCGGGGACTTCAGCCAGTTCAAGCATCTGATCCTGCCGGCCATACCGCTTGTCTTCGTGCTCTTCGGGTATATCGCCCGGATGGCCAGAGCGGGGACGATCGAGGCGCTCAACTCGGACTACGCCCGGACGGCGGTGCTCAAGGGGCTGCCGAGGACGACCGTGATCAGGCGGCACATCCTGCGCAACTCGCTGCTGCCCACCATCACGGTCATCGCCACCCAGACCGGGTACCTGATCGGCGGCCTGGTCGTGGTCGAGGACCTGTTCAACTACCAGGGCATCGGCAACCTGATCTTCAAGGCCGCCCAGGCCAAGGACTTCGCGATGCTGGAAGCGGGGGTGCTCACCATCGGCGTCGTCTACGTGCTGGCCACGCTGGCGGCCGATCTGCTGCTGATCGCGCTCAACCCGCGGCTGCGGATCGGGGGCGGCAATGACTGACATCACCGCGGACGCGGGCGGGGCTCCGCTCGAGCCGGGCGGGCCGCTCGGGCCGGGCGGGCCGCTCGGGCCGCTCGGGCCGGCCGGGAGCACCGTCGCGGTCGCGACACCCACGGCCGCCATGCCCAAGGCCGCCTGGCGGCTGCTGCTGCGCCGGCCCACCTTCCTCGTCGGCGCGACCATCATCGTGTTCTGGGTGGTCTGCGCGATCTTCGGGCGCTCGATCGCGCCGTACAACCCGCTCGCGCAGCAACTGCTGCTCAACAACACCGCCCCGTCGGGCGCGCACTGGTTCGGCACCGACACCCTGGGCCGGGACGTGCTCTCCCGGGTCCTGGTCGGGTCCCGTGACATCTTGGTCATCACCCCGCTCGCGACCATCCTCGGCACCGTCCTCGGTACTGCCCTCGGTCTAGCCATGGGCTACTTCGGCGGCGTGTTCGACCTGATCGTCGGGCGGTTCGTGGAGGCCGTGCTCGCGCTGCCCGCGGTCATCATCGCCTTCCTGTTCATCGTGGCCCTCGGCCCGTCCAAGACCACGCTGATCATCGTCATCGGCCTGATCTTCACGCCGCTGATCGCGCGCACGGTCCGGGCGGCGGTGCTGACCGAGCGCAACCTGGACTACCTGTCGTCGGCCCGGCTGCTGGGCGAGAGACCGCTGCGGATCATGTTCCGCGAGATCTTGCCGAACGTCATGCCCGCCATCTTGGTGGAGTTCACCGTCCGGCTCGGCTACGCGGTGTTCGCCGTGGCCACGCTGTCCTTCCTGGGCTTCGGCGTCCAGCCGCCCACGCCCGACTGGGGCTCTGACATCGCCGCTGATTACAGTGGTCTGCTGGCCGGGTACTGGTGGCAGGTGCTGTTCCCAGCGCTCGCCATCGCCTCGCTGGTGACCGCGGTCAACCTGATCACCGACTCGATCGAGCAGGTGCTGAACGGATGAGTGAGATCGACCGCGGGGAAGACCGAGCGCTGGTCGTCTCGCATATGGACGTGTCGTACAAGGTGCGGGGGCAAGATCGCCGCGCGCTGCGGGACGTGTCGTTCTCCGTCGGCCGGGGTGAGTCGTACGGGCTGGTCGGCGAGTCGGGCTCGGGCAAGTCCACGGTGGCGCTGGCGCTGGTCAAGTACCTGCCCCGCAACGGCCGGGTGAGCGCCGGGACGGTTCGCATCAACGGGCAGGACCCGCTGGGCATGGGCAAGGGGGACCTGCGCGAGCTGCGGGCCAAGACCGTCTCCATGGTCTACCAGGAGCCCGGCCGGGCGCTGAACCCGTCGATCCGGGTCGGCCGGCAGATCGCCGAGGTCTTCGAGGTGGCCGGCCAGTCGTCCCACGAGGCGACCGCGTCGGCCCAGGACATGCTGCGCAAGGTGCAGATCTCCGACCCGGCCCGGGTCATGCAGCGGTATCCGCACGAGCTGTCCGGCGGGATGGCGCAGCGGGTGGTGGTCGCGATGGCGCTCGGCGTGTCGCCGTCCCTGCTGATCCTGGACGAGCCGACCACGGCGCTCGACGCGACCGTGGAGGCCGAGGTGCTCGACCTGGTCGCGGCGCTGCGGAAGGAGTTCGACACCTCGGTCCTGTTCATCAGCCACAACCTGGCGGTGATCGCCAAGATGTGCGACCGGGTCGGGGTGCTCTACGCGGGCGAGCTGGTGGAGGAGGGCCCGGCCCGGCAGGTGTTCGACGACCCGCGGCATCCGTACACGGTGGGGCTGCTGCGCTGCATCCCGCGGCGCGGGCAACGCAAGGACCGCGACCGGCTGGACACCATCCCCGGCTTCCTGCCTACGCCCGGACACCACCTGACCGGGTGCATCTTCGCCCCGCGGTGCGCGCTCGCCCAGGACCGCTGCCGGACCGAGGATCCGCCGTTCTTCGACGTCAGCGAGCTGCGGACGTCGCGCTGCTTCTTCCACGAGCAGGCGCCTGAGCTGCCCCGGGCCACCCCGTCCTCGCTGGCGGCGCTGGCCACCGACGGGATCGGCGGCCCCCTGGTGACGGTCGAGAAGCTGTCGAAGACCTTCGCGGGCGGCGTCCAGGCGCTGGCCGGGGTGGACCTGGAGGTCCACCGGGGCGAGACGCTCGGCCTGGTCGGCGAGTCCGGCAGCGGCAAGACCACGCTGGCCCGGGTGCTGCTCGGGCTGACCGTGGCCGACCAGGGCTCGGTCATCGCGCTGGAGGGCAAGACGCTCAACCCGGACGCGCGGCGGCGGCCCCGGGAGACCCTGCGCGCGCTGCAGATCGTGTTCCAGAACCCCGACTCGGCGCTGAACCGGCGGCACACGGTACGCAGCCTGATCAGCCGGCCGCTGACCCGGCTGGCCGGGCTGTCCGGGACGGCGCTGCGGGACCGGCTGGCCGAGCTGATCGCCTCGGTCCGGCTGGAGGACCGCCACCTGCCGCTGCGCCCGGGCCAGCTGTCCGGCGGCCTGAAGCAGCGGGTGGCGATCGCCCGGGCCTTCGGCGCCCGGCCCGAGGTGGTGGTCTGCGACGAGCCGACCTCGGCGCTCGACGTGTCGGTGCAGGCGGCCATCCTCAACCTGCTGGCCGACCTGCAGCAGCAGGAGCACGCCAGCTACCTGTTCATCTCCCACGACCTGGGCCTGGTCAGGTACCTGTCGGACCGGATCGTGGTGCTCTACCTCGGACGGGTGATGGAGGTCGGGCCGGCCGAGAGCGTCTTCACCGGGCCGCACCACCCGTACACCGAGGCTCTGTTCTCCGCGGTGCCGTCGCTGGATGGCCAGCGTCCCGACCGGATCAAGCTGGAGGGCGAGATCCCCTCCGCGGCCGATCCACCCAGTGGCTGCGTGTTCCACACCCGCTGTCCACGTCGGCTTTCTACCGGAGTCTGCGAATCGACCGAACCCCCCTTGCTCGAAGGCGAGCCTGGTCACCAGATCCGCTGTCACATCCCGCTGACCGAACTACGAACCATCCAGCTGAGTGAATCCGCCCCATCCCAGGGAGGGACCCATTGACCAGGAATATCGACCGCAAGCGGCTTGGGCAGCTACGTCAGGACCAGGGCGAGGTCGCCAACCACATCATCGACGAGTTCGCCGCCGGGCGGCTCTCCCGGCGTGACTTCATCCGCCGCGGCACCGTCGTCGGCATCTCGGTGCCGCTGCTCGGGTCGATCCTCGCCGCCTGCGGCAGCAGCGCGAAGACCACCGCGGGCAGCGGGGCGTCCGCCACCGCGAAGGGGGCGCCGGGCGCGGTCATCAAGGCGGGCATCGAAACGCCCACCGCGGCCATCAACCCGGTCACCGTGGCCGACCAGGGCGGCCTGGACATGCTCGCGCAGACCGGCGAGTACCTGTGCCTGTCCACCCAGACGCTGGCCCTGAAGCCGGTGCTGGCCACCAGCTGGACGCCGAACGCCACGTCCGACGTGTGGACGTTCAAGATCAGGCAGGGGGTCAAGTTCCACAACGGCCAGGCCCTGACCGCCGACGACGTGGTGTACACCTACCAGCTGCACACCAACCCCAAGGGCAGCGCGAACGCGCTGTCCGCCTTCGGCGGGGTGCTCCTGCCGGCCGGGGTGAAGAAGGTCGACGACTTCACGGTCGAGTTCCACCTGGCGGCGCCGAACGGGAACTTCCCGTACCTGACCTCGTCCGACAACTACAACATGATCATCCTGCCGAAGGGCTACGACCCGGCCCAGTGGCAGAGCACGTTCATCGGCACCGGGCCGTTCAAGCTCGGCTCGTACACGCCGAAGTCCGGGGCCACGTTCACCCGCAACGAGAGCTACTGGGGCACCAAGGCGCTGCCGTCGCAGACGGTGTTCACCTTCTACGACACCCAGAACCCGATGGTCCTGGCCCTGACCGGCGGGAACATCGACGTGGTGGGGCAGTTCTCTGTGTCCGGGGCGCAGGAGCTGCTGACCGGCAGCTACAACATCATCAAGCTGAAGTCCAGCGCCCACCGCGAGCTGTCGATGCGCTGCGACTCCGGGCCGCTGGCCGACGCGCGGGTGCGGCAGGCGATCGCGCTCTCGATCAACCGCCCGCAGATCGCCCAGGCGCTGTTCAAGGGCTACTCCGACGTGGGCAACGACAGCCCGTTCGCGCCGGTGTACCCGTCCACCGACACCAGCGTGCCGCAGCGGACGCAGAACATCGCCAAGGCCAAGTCGCTGCTGGCCGCGGCCGGGCACAGCTCGGGGGTCAGCGCCCAGCTGGTCACCGAGAACGTCCTGGAGATCCCCGAGTTCGCCCAGATCGTGGTGCAGTCGGCCAAGGATATCGGGGTCAACATCAACCTGAAGGTGGAGGCCCAGTCCGCCTACTACGGCAAGGCCACGTTCGGGAACTCCGACTGGCTCGACGCCACCATGAGCCTGGTCGACTACGGGCACCGGAGCGTGCCGAACGTGTTCCTGACCGCGCCGCTTGAGACGACCAACGCCAAGACCGGCACCGGCCCGTGGAACGCGGCCCACTTCAACAACGCCCAGTACGACAAGCTGGTGACGCAGTACATCGGGGCCTCCGACCTGTCCACCCAGAAGAGCCTGGCCGGGCAGATCGAGACGCTGCTGCTGGACCAGACGCCGATCATCTTCGCGTACTTCTACAATTACCTGACGGCGACGGCGCAGGGCGTGACCGGTGTCTACCCGACCGCGATCGGGCACCTGTTCCTCTACAACGCGGCCAAGAGCTAGGGCCTGACCTTCCTCTCCGCGCCGTCACCAGGAGTGCGGCGGCGCGGAGAGGGTAGGTGGCCTCCGATGGCGACCGAGAACCAGGCCCAGGCTGATCACGGGCACGACAGCTACGCCCGCGCGCACGAGCACGGCCATGGGCACCACCACCGCGACGTGTCCGGCGGCTGGCTGCGGCCGGCCGTGTTCGGCGCGATGGACGGGCTGGTCACCAACGTGTCGCTGATCGCCGGGGTGGGCGGCAGCGGCCTCGGCGGGCACACGATCGTGCTCACCGGCCTGGCCGGTCTTGTCGCGGGCGCGTGCTCGATGGCGACCGGGGAGTACGTGTCGGTCTCCTCGCAGAACGAGCTGATCCTGGCCGAGGTCGACAAGGAACGGCTGGAGCTCGAGCACCACCCCCGGGCCGAGCAGGCCGAGCTGGCCGCCATGCTCCGGGCCCGCGGCGTCAGCGCCGCCACCGCGAAGCAGGCCGCCGCGGAGATCTCCGAGTTCCCGGACAAGGCGCTGGCGGTGCACGCGCTGGAGGAGCTAGGGGTGGACCCAGCCGAGCTGCCCTCGCCGGTGGTGGCGGCGGGGGCCTCGCTGCTCTCGTTCGCGATCGGGGCGGTCATCCCGCTGTTCCCGTACCTGATCGGCCTGAACCTGCTGGCCGTCGCGCTCGGGCTCGCCGCCGTCGCCGCCGTGGCCGGCGGGGGGATGGTGGCCCGGCTGACCGGCCGGCCGTTCTGGCGCGGCGCGCTCCGGCAGCTGCTGCTCGGGGCGGCCGCCGTCGCCATCACCTACGGCATCGGCGCCGCCGTCGGCCGGGTCGCCGGCTGACGGGCCGCCGCCGGATGGGCCGCCGCCGGATGGGCCGCGTCCACCCGGTAGGCGACGATGCCCTCGCTGACCAGCGTCCCGATCACGTGCCCGGCCAGGCAGACGAGCGCGGTCCGGGCGTTGCCGAGCGCCCGGTTGGCGCCGACGACGGCCAGCGCGATCAGCACCGGCCAGACCACCAGATAACCGGGCGTGACGAACGCGGATGCCAGCAGCGGCAGCACCGGCTCGTGCTCCAGGTTGGCCACGCGGGCATGAGGATGCCGGTATCACCTACCTCGTTCGTTAGCTAGGTTTTGGCCGGCGACGGGCACCCCTTGCTGCCAGACCAGCCAGATGCGGGCGGGGTCGGACAGCAGCGCCGGCTCGGCCAGCGGGTCGCCGTCCACCGCGATCAGGTCGGCGAGCTGGCCCGCGGCCACGGTGCCGACGTGGCCGGCCAGGCCCAGCGCCGCGGCGGCGGTGCCGGTCGCGGCGGCCAGGGCCTGGCTCGCGGTCAGCCCGTGCTCGACCATCCGCTGGATCTCCAGGCCGGTGGCCAGGCTCACGTCGCTGCCCAGCGCGATCTTCACCCCGGCCCGCTGCGCCGCGCGCATGCTGGCCGCGCCCTCGGCCAGGTTGTGGCGGGCCAGTTCGGTCAGCACCGGCGGCATGCCCGGGTCGGCGTGCGGCGCGTCGGGGTCGGCGGCGGCTGCGTCTGGGCCGGCCGCCGGGTCGACGGTCTCGCCCAGGCCGGCCATCCAGTAGTAGCCCGACAGCGTGGGCACCAGGAACTGGCCCGCGGCGGCCATCGCCGCCAGCAGGTCAGGCCGGTGGTGCAGGTACATGCCGTGCTCGACGGTGTCCACGCCGTGCCTGATCGCCGCCGCGCAGCCGTCCAGGCCCTCGGCGTGCGCGGCCACCCGGTAGCCGAGCCGGTGGGCCTCGTCGGTGACGGCGGCCAGTTCGGGCTCGGTGAGCTGGAGCGGTTCGGGATCCTCGAGCTCGTTGGAGCGGGCGCCGGTCGTCATCACCTTGACGAAGTCCGCTCCCGCCCTGATCTGCTCCCGGACCGCCCGCCTGATGTCGTCCGGCCCGTCGGCCTCGCGGTACATGTCGCCGTAGAAGCGGCCGCCGGGCGCCGTCGCCGAGATGATCTTGCCGCAGGTCAGCACGCGGGGGCCGCGGAACGCGCCGTAGCGCATGGCCTGCCGGGCCGTCTGCGGCAGCAGTCCCTGCGAGCCGCAGACCCGGATGGTGGTCACGCCCAGGCGCAGGTACTCGCGCAGCTCGGCCTGGAGGAAGTGCGCGTCCACCCCGGGCAGCGGCGCCTCGGCGCCCTTGGCGGTATGCGGGACGCGCCCGGAGGCGTGCGTGTGCGCGTCGGTCAGCCCCGGCATCAGGGTGCGCCCGCCCAGGTCGAGCGGCCGGGCGCCGTCCGGGCAGGGCTCCCGGTCGTCGGCCACGCGGCGGATGACGCCGTCCTCGATCAGGACCGCGGTGTCCGCGCGCAGCGCGGTCGCGGTGCCGGTGCCGTCGAATAGCTGGGCCCCGGTCAGCCAGAGCCGGCCCCGCGCGGGGGGCGGCGCCGCGATCAGGGCGGGGAACCTGTGTGTCACGCTCCTGTTGTAACGCAACCGCAGGTCCCGGCTCTACCACGGGGGCACTTGGGAAGCCAGGGACTACTGGGTGGTAAGGTGCCCCGTGGTTATCTTGAACCGCCCGCTTCGCATTGCGCTGCTGTCATATCGTAGCAAACCGCACTGCGGCGGCCAGGGCATCTACGTACGCCACCTGACCAGGGAACTTCACGCGCTCGGGCACCACGTCGAGGTGTTCTCTGGGCAGCCCTACCCCGAACTCGACGACGGCCCGGTGCTGCACCGGGTCCCCAGCCTGGACCTGTACCGGGACGAGGACCCGTTCCGCACGCCGCACTGGCGCGAGTACCGGGACTGGGTCGACGTGCTGGAAACCGCGACGATGTGGACGGCGGGCTTCCCCGAGCCGCTGACCTACAGCATCCGGGCCCTGAAGATCTTGAAGGAGCGAGCCGCCGACTTCGACGTGGTGCACGACAACCAGGTGCTCGGCTACGGCCTGCTGGGCATCCCGCGGCTCGGGCTGCCGCTGGTGACCAGCGTGCACCACCCGATCAGCGTGGACCGGCGGATCGAGCTGGAGCAGGCGCGCGGGCTGGCCCGGCTGTCCAAGTGGCGCTGGTACGGGTTCGTCCGGATGCAGGCCCGGGTGGCCCGCCGGGTCTCGGAGCACGCGCCGCTGCTCACCGTGTCCTCCTCGGCCCGGGACGACATCTGCCGCGACTTCGGGGTCCAGCCGCAGAACGTGCGCATCATCCCGCTGGGGGTGGACACCCGGGTGTTCCACCCGCGCTCGGCGCCGCGCGTGCCGGGGCGGATCGTCGCGGTGGCCAGTTCGGATTCCCCGCTGAAGGGGGTGGCCACGCTGCTGCGCGCGACCAGCAAGCTGGTCACCGACACCGACGCGCACCTGATCGTGGTGGGCAAGCCCGGGCCGGCCAACGAGAAGCTGCACGCCCAGCTGTCGCTGGGCGACCGGGCCACGTTCACCTCCGGCCTGTCCGACGAGGCGCTGGCCGAGCTGCTGGCCAGCGCGGAGATCGCCGTGGTGGCCTCGCTCTACGAGGGGTTCTCGCTGCCCGCGGTGGAGCACATGGCGTCCGGCACCCCGCTGGTGGCCAGCGACTCCGGGTCGCTGCCTGAGGTCGTCGGCGACGCCGCCGAGCTGTTCAACGCGGGCGACGACGAGCACCTCGCCACCGTGCTGCGGCGGCTGCTCGGCTCCCCGGCCGAGCGGGCCGCGCTGTCCGAGCGGGCGCTGCACCGGGTCAGCGAGCGGTTCGCCTGGCCCGCGGTGGCCCGGGCGACCACCGAACAGTACCTGCGAGCGCTGGACAAACAGGCGCCGGGGAACCAGGAGCGGCCCTCGTGCTGACCGTCGATTTCGGCCGGTTCCCGGTCCGGGCGGGCGACCGGGTGCTCGACCTGGGCTGCGGCGGCGGCCGGCACGCGTTCGAGATCTACCGCCGCGGCGCCGACGTGGTGGCGTTCGACCTGGACCCGGGCGAGCTGACGCCGGTCACGTCGATGTTCGGCGAGATGCGCAAAGCCGGCCAGGTCAGCGAGCAGACCGAGGCCGGGGCGGTCTCCGGCGACGCCACCGTGATGCCGTTCGGTGACGGCGCGTTCGACCGGGTGATCGCGGCCGAGGTGCTCGAGCACATCCTGGACGACCAGCGGGCCATGAACGAGCTCGCCCGGGTGCTGCGGCCGGGCGGGCTGGCCGCCATCACGGTGCCCGCCTTCCTGCCCGAACGGATCTGCTGGGCGCTGTCCTCGGAGTACCACGACACCCCCGGCGGCCACGTGCGCATCTACACCCGGGTCGAGCTGGAAGCCAAGCTGGCCCGGGCCGGGCTGACCCCGCTGTGGCACCACCACGCGCACGGGCTGCACTCGCCGTACTGGTGGCTCAAGTGCGCGGTCGGCGTGCACGACGACAAGCACCGGCTGGCCGCCGCGTACCACAAGCTGCTGGTCTGGGACATCATGCGCAAGCCGGCCGCCACCAGGATCGCCGAGCGGGCGCTGAACCCGGTGATCGGCAAGAGCCTGGTGGTGTACGCGGTCAAGCCGGGGCGGGTGGATGACTGACGAGAGCGGTCCGGGGGAAACGCTGGACCGCAGCGCGGTGATCGCGACCGGGGCGTACATCGCGCGGATGCAGGAGCCGTCCGGCGGGATCGCGTGGCCCGACGGGCACGTCGAGGCGTGGGACCACGTCGAGTGCGCGATGGCCATGAGCGTGTGCGGGCTGCGCGAGCCGGCCCGGCGGGCCTACCGGTGGCTGCGCGAGAACCAGCGGGCCGACGGCTCCTGGCCGCGGGCCACGGTGGCGGGCCAGGTGACCGACCCGGCGGCGGAGAGCCACCACGCGGCGTACGTCGCCGTCGGCGCCTGGCACGAGTACCTGGTCACCGGGGACGAGGGCTTCGCGCTGGTCATGTGGCCGACGGTGCGCCACGCGGTGGAGTGGACGCTGGCCCTGCGCACGCCGCGCGGCGAGGTCCGCTGGGAACGCGACGGGGCCGGTCAGCCGGGCGCGTACGCGCTGCTGACCGGCTGCGCGAGCATCCACCAGAGCCTGCGCTGCGCGGTCGCGCTGGCCAAACTGGCGGACGACCCGCGGCCCGACTGGGAGCTCGCGGCGGACCGGCTCGGTCAGGTGGTGGCGTATCAGCCGGAGGCGTTCGAGGACAAGAGCCGGTTCTCCATGGACTGGTACTACCCGGTACTCGGCGGCGCGCTGCGCGGCCCGGACGCGGAGCGCCGGCTGACAGAAGGCTGGGAGAGGTTCGTCGTGCCTGGACTCGGGGTCCGCTGCGTCAGCGGACAGGACTGGGTGACCGCGGCCGAGACCTGCGAGCTGGTCATGGCGCTGGACGCCTGCGGCATGCGGGCCCAGGCCCGGGAGGTGTTCGCCAGCGTCCAGCACATGCGCGAGCCGGACGGCTCCTACTGGACCGGCTGGCAGTTCGCCAACCAGGTGCCGTTCCCGCGCGAGCGGTCCACCTGGACCTCGGCCGCCGTGGTGCTCGCGGCGGACGCGCTGGCCGGCTACACCGGCGGCGCCGGCATCTTCCGCGACGCCGGCGCGCTTCCTGGCGGCGGGGACGGCGCGTCAGCCGATGCCATCGCCGGTCCGCTCTAGCAGGCGCAGCGACCCCTCCCCCTCGATCTCGGTGAACGCGCCGGACCGCACCGCCCGCAGGTAGATCCGGTACGGCGCCTGCCCGCCGTCGGCCGGGTCTGGAAACACGTCGTGGATGGCCAGCAGGCCGCCCGGGGCGATCCACGGGGCCCAGCCCTCGTAGTCGGTCGTGGCCGCGACGTCGGTGTGCCCGCCGTCGATGAACAGCAGGCCGAGCGGCGTCCGCCACAGCCGGGCCACGTCGGCCGAACGGCCCACCACGACGATCACGTCGTCCTCGACTCCGGCGGCGGCCAGCGTGGCCCGCAGGTGCGGCAGGGTGTCGAGCCGGCCGGTGGCCGGGTCGACCAGGTGAGTGTCGTGGTACTCCCAGCCCGGCTGGTTCTCCTCCGAGCCGTGGTGGTGATCCACGGTGATCACCGGCTGGCCTTGTTCGCGCGCGGCGGCGGCCAGGTAGATCGTGGACTTGCCGCAGTACGTGCCGACCTCGAGCACCGGCCCGCGGCCGGCGTAGCGCGCGGCCGCGGCGAACAGGGCCAGGCCCTCGGGCCCGGGCATGAAACCGGTCGCCGCCTCGGCTGCCTTCAGCAGCTCAGCATCCACTGGTTAGCTCCTTTTACGATCCGAGGTAGGCCAGCACCGCCAGCACCCGGCGATTGTCGTCGTCCGACGGCACCAGGTCAAGCTTGCCGAAAATACCCGCCGCGTGCTTGCTCACCGCCTTCTCGGTGATGAACATCCGCTGGGCGATGGCGGCGTTGGAGCGGCCCTCGGCCATCAGCGCGAGCACTTCGCGCTCGCGCGGCGTCAGCCGGGACACCGGCTCGCTGCCGGACCGCCGCACCATCAGCTTCTGCACCACCTCGGGGTCGAGCACGGTACCGCCGGCCGCCACGGTGCGGATGGCCGCGGTGAACGCCTCGTCGTTGAACACCCGGTCCTTGAGCAGGTAGCCGACCCCGCCGGCCTGGTCGGCCAGCAGCTCGCGGGCGTACAGCTGCTCCACGTACTGGGACAGCACCAGGACCGGCAGGCCGGGTATCTCGCGGCGGGCCGCCAGGGCGGCGCGCAGCCCGTCGTCGGTGTGCGTGGGCGGCAGCCTGACGTCCACGATGCCCACGTCCGGGCGCTCTTTAGTCAGCGCTTCGAGAAGCTCCGGGGCGGTGCCCACCGCCGCGGCGATCTCGAAGCCGTGCGCGGTGAGCAGCCGGACCAGGCCGTCCCTCAGCAGGAAGAGGTCTTCGCCGATGACGATGCGCACGGTACCTCGATGACGACGATGGTCGGCCCGCCCGGCGGGCTGCTCACCGCCAGGATGCCATCAAACGTCGCCAGCCTGCGCTCCACGCCGGCCAGGCCGGTCCCGCCGGCCGGGTCGGCGCCCCCCGCACCGTCGTCGGTGACCTCCGCGCGGAGCATCCCTTGGAGGTGGCTGAGGTTTATTTGGACCGAACGAGCATCTGCGTGCTTGGTGGTGTTGGCGAGCGCCTCGGCGACTGAGAAGTAGACCGCCGATGCCACCGGCAGTTCTATGGGCCCGGGCAAGTCGGCGTCGACCGTGACCGGCAGCGGCGCGTCCAGGGCCAGCGCCTTGATGGCGTCGCCGAGGCCGCGGTCGGCCAGTACCGGCGGGTAGATGCCCCGGACCAGGTCGCGCAGCTCGGTCAGGGCGCGGGAGGAGCTTTCCTTGGCCTCGGCGACCAGCGCCAGCGCCGCCTCGGGATTCCTGGTGAAGAGCCGCTGGGCGGCCTGCAGGCTCATCCCGACCGCGACCAGCCGGGCCTGCGCGCCGTCGTGCAGGTCCCGCTCGATGCGGCGGAGTTCGGCCGCCGCGGTGTCCACGGCCTGGCTGCGGGTCTGGGTGAGGGTCTGGACCCGTTCGGTCAGCTGGCTGGCGCGCTCGGCGAGCTCGGCGCTAGCCTGATGCTCGCGCAGTACCCGCGGCGCCAGCCACAGGCCCGCCGCCAGCAGGACGGAGGCCTCGAGGCCGGCGCCCCAGAACGCCTCGTGCGGCGAGCTGTTGTCCAGGTCGACGAAGCCGAGGGCGAACCCAGGCACCCCCGGCCAGAACAGCGCGACCACCCAGCCGTAGGCGCCGAGGACCAGCAGGCCCGCCGCGGCCAGGGTGGCGGCCCAGGCCCGCGACCGGAAGATCAGCACCAGCGTGCCCGCGAGCAAGGCCAGGTCGAGCAGGGCCGCATCGAGCCCGTCGATCGCCCGGAGGCTGAACCAGTCACCCGGCCCGAGCAGCTGCATCGTCAGCCCCGCGACCGGGATCAGGAGCAGGGCCTGGGCACCGGAGATCCCGCCGCGGCCGCGGTCCAGCCACCGGGCGGCCAGCGCCCGGACCGGGGCGGCGCCCGGCGCGCCCAGGTGCACCAGCAGCCACAGACCGGCGACGAACAAGATCACGGCCTCCGCCAGGATCGGCGGGGCACTCCCCCAGCCGGTGTGGACGAACAGGTACTGGACCTGGCTGGTGTTCCCGTCGTTGACCGACCTGGTCAGCTTGACCCCGGTGATCGCCAGCGCGAGCAGGCCGTAGGGAACCAGCTTGGCCGCTAGCTTCGGGGCGAAGACGATGGCCAGGACCGCGAGGCCCAGCTCGGCCGGGACGAGCCCGGAGGCCCGGCCGGACATTATGGCGGCCGACATCGCGACCGGCAGCAGCAGCAGGCCCCAGCCGCGGTCCCGGACGCGCCCCCGCAGGCCATCCGGGCGCGGGACCCCCTTGGCGTTCCGTACCAGCACGAACGCGATGCATCCGATCGTCAGCAGCAGCACCAACGCGAACTTCATGACCATGCCCCTTCCGTCTTGCTCCCATCCTGTCGGCGGCGTCGGGCGGCCGCCATGGGCCTGCGCCTACTGTTGGGGGGTGGGGTTGAGCCCACCATCGCGCCTGGGTCGGGCGGGCGCAGCGGGGTTAGCGGGGCGAGGATTTTTTTAAGCCCGTTCGGGATAAAAGGCTTTGGACAAGCGGGCCAGCGCCTCGGTGAGCACCTCCGGTTGCTTGCAGAAGGCGAACCGGACGTGGCTGCGGGCCCGGTCGGGGTGGTCGTAGAAGATCGCGGTGGGGATGGCGACCACGCCCGCGCGGTCCGGCAGCGTCCGGCAGAACTCCACCCCGTCGTCGTAGCCCAGCGGCCTGACGTCGGCGGTGACGAAGTAGGTGCCCTGCGGCGGGTAGACCGTGAAGCCGATCTCGTCCAGGCCTTCGGTGAGCAGGTCGCGCTGGACGATCAGGTCGTCCTTCAGCTTGGCGTAGTACGCGTCCGGGAGCGCGAGGGCCTGCGCCACCGCGTACTGGAACGGCCCGCCGCTGACGAACGTGAGGAACTGCTTGGCCGTCTTCACCGCGGTGACCAGCTCGGGGATGGCCTTGACCCAGCCGATCTTCCAGCCGGTGAAGGCGAACGTCTTGCCCGCCGAGCTGACCGACACCGTGCGCTCGCGCATCCCGGGGAACTGGACGATCGGCACGTGCTCGACGTCGAAGGCCAGGTGCTCGTACACCTCGTCGGTGACCACGAGCAGGTCGTGCTCGACGGCTAGCTTTGCGATGGCGGCTAGCTCGTCGCGGTCGAAGACGGTGCCGGTCGGGTTGTGCGGGCTGTTCAGCAGGATCAGCCTGGTCTTGGCGGTGATCGCTTTCTTCAGCTCGTAGATGTCCGGGCGGAAGCCAGGCGGGCGCAGCGTGACCGGGACGCGGACCCCGCCCGCCATCGCGATGTTGGCCGCGTAGGAGTCGTAGTAGGGCTCGAACGCGATCACCTCGTCGCCCGGTTCGACCAGGGCCAGCATGGCGGCCGCGATGGCCTCGGTGGCACCGGCGGTGACCAGGATCTCGTCGTCGGGGTCGTAGCTTATTGTGTAGAAGCGATCGTCATGGGCGGCGATAGCGTGGCGCAGCTCGGGGACGCCCGGGCCTGGCGGGTACTGGTTGCCGCGGCCGGCCAAGATGGCGTCGGCCGCCGCCTGGGCGATCTCGGCCGGGCCGTCCCGGTCGGGAAAGCCCTGGCCCAGGTTGATGGACCCGGTCGCGACCGCGCGGGCGGACATCTCGGCGAAGATCGTCGTGCCCAGCCCCTCGAGGCGCCGGTTGAGCAGTGGTCGTCGGTTTGGCTGGGGTCGGTTCACCAGCTAATGACATCATGGGAGGCATGCGCGTCGCACTGTGCCAGCTACCGGTCAGCTCACGGCCCGAGATCAACGCCGGGCGAGTAGCCGAAGCTTTGGGCTCGGCCGCCGTTGCTGGCGCCGACCTGGCCGTGTTTCCCGAGGCGACCCAGGTCAGGTTCGGCTCGGACCTGGCCGCGGCGGCGGAGCCGCTGGACGGGCCGTTCTGCTCCGGGCTGGCCGCCGCGGCTAAGTCGGCCGGGGTGGCGCTGGTGGCGGGCGTGTTCGAGCCGGCGGCGGACGGCCGGGTCTACAACACCGCGGTGGCGTACGACGCCGCGGGCGAGTTCGTCGCTTCTTATCGCAAGCTGCACTTGTTCGACGCGTTCGGGCATCGGGAGTCCGAGCAGGTCGCGCCGGGTTCGTCGGTGGTCGTGTGCACGCTGGCCGGGGTGCGGGCCGGGCTGGAGATCTGCTACGACGTGCGGTTCGGCGAGCTGTCCCGGGCACTGGCGGTGGCCGGAGCTGAGCTGCTCGTGCTCCCGGCCGCGTGGGCGTCCGGCCTGTACAAGGAGGAGCACTGGGTCACGCTGGTGCGGGCGCGCGCCATCGAGAACACGGTGTGGGTCGCCGCCGTGGGGCAGGTTCCGGACCCGGACGAGCGGCCGACCCGGGCCGCGACCGGGGTCGGGCGGAGCCTGCTGGTGGATCCGCTCGGCGTGGTCCGGGCCGACCTGGGGCCCGCCCCCGGCGTGACGGTGGCCGAGGTCGACCCCGGCCTGATCGCCACGGTCCGCGCCACCCTGCCCAGCCTGGCCAACCGCCGCGACGACATCTTCGGCGTGCCCGCCCCCGCCCGCGAGGCGTAGCACCGGCCTCGCACTTCGGCGGGGGCGGGCGGGTGGGTTAGCGGACTGGGGCTTGCCAGAAGACGGGTTGCTCGGTGTTGGGGGAGGCGGAGAAGCCGACGCCGGTCAGGGTGTTGCCGGAGGCGGTGAGGCTGGTGATGGCCTGGATGCCCGGGCCGGTGAGGCCCTGGCCGGCCGGCTCGGCGGCCTGCCAGGCGGCGCCGTCGGGCGAGGTCCACACGACCACGTTCTGGTGGCCGGGGGTGCTGCCGTAGCTGCCGGTGGCGGTGAAGGTGCGGCCGGCCGCGGTCAGCGCCGTGACCGTGGTCAGGCCGGCCGGATCCGGGAGCACCGACTCGGTCCAGGTGACGCCGGCGTTGGCCGAGCGGGCCGCGAACGGGACCGGTTGCCCGGTGGCGGTCACCATGGTGCCGACGGCGGCCACGGCGCGGCCGATGCTCGCGACGTGCTCGAGCACGGCCTGGCTGGCGCCGGCCGGGACGGGCAGGTCCACCTGCCGCCAGCTCCGGCCGTCGGCCGAGGTCCAGGCGGACGGCTGGCGGCCGTGCGCGCCCACCGCCACGAAGCCGCCCTGGGCGGCCGTGACGTCCAGCATGCGCCGGTCGCCGACGCCGTCCAGCGCCCCCGCCGACCCGTCACCGGCACGCTGCCAGCCGGTCAGGCCCGTCGACCACCAGGCGGCGGCGACGGTCCGGACGGAGACGACCCGGCCGTCACGCTCCTGCTTGATCTTCTGATCGCCGACGATGACCAGGCCCTGACCGTTCGCGGCCGCGGCCTGGGTGAACAGGCCGGGTCCGGTGAAGGCCGGCTCGCCGTCGGCCGCCTGCCAGCTGGCGGCGTCGGCCGAGACCACGACGACCGGATGCTCGGCGGCGCTCGCGGTGACGCCGCCCACGGCGAGCCAGCCCATCGGGCCGTGCGTCACGCTGGTCAGCCGCTGCGTCCCCGGGCGCCCGAACACCCCGGGGCTGGCCCCGGTGGCACGGCTCCACGCACTGCCGCCGTTGGCCGAGGTCCACACGGCGGGGAAGCCGTTGGCGCTGCCCGCCGCGACCTGGGTGCCGCCCTCGGCCGCGACGGCGTTCACGGCGACCTGGGGGTCGACGGCACCGGGGATCTTGGCGATCGCGACGCGTTCGGGGTCAGCGCCGGTCCGGGCCAGGACGAGTACCGGCTGCCGGCTGTCCGGGCCCGGGCTGACACCCGCGGTGATCACCGTCCCGTCCGGGGCCAGGGCCAGGCCGGAGATCGTTTCCGACCCGGCGCTGCCGAACGGGCGGGCCTGCCGCCAGGTCTTGCCGTCCGACGAGACGAACGCGGTCAGCGACCCGCCATCTCGGCCGACGGCGTTCGTCTGCCCGGTGACGGCGGCGCCGGCCGGACCACCGTTCACCATCTCGGCGGTGAACCCACCGGTCGCTGAAAGGGTGGCTTGGAAGTTCCAGGCCACACCGTTCGGCGAATAAAAAGCGTCGACGGCGGGACGGTTGGCTACGGCGGCCGGCCGGAGCAGGACAAATCCCCCGTTGACCGCGGCCAGCCCGGCTAGCTGCGGCTGCGAGCCCCGGTGGGCGGCCGAGCTGGCCACCGGCATCCAGGTCGAGCCGCCGTCGCTGCTCAGCCAGGCCGCGCCGACCTGGACCCGCGCCCGGGTGGTGAGGGCATCGCCGCCGATCAGGATCAGCTTCCCCGACGTGGCCGCGTACCTGATGTCCAGGGCGCGGCCCAGGCGCAGCCGCGCCGCGTCCAGCCGCTGCCAGCTGGTGCCGTTAGCCGACACGAAGATCACCGGGGTGGACTTGGCCTGGTCGCCGCCGGGCACGTTGGCGCCCACGGCGATGAAGCCCGACGCGGTCCGCTGCACCGCGTTGATCTGGTCGCCCGGGACCAGCGGCAACCCGTTGCCCGGGGCCAGCGTCCAGGTCCGGCCGTCCGGGCTGGTCCAGACCGAGCCGGGGCCGAGCGCGAGCCACGCGCCCTGGCCGCCGGCCACGAAGATGGCGCCGTGTCCGGGCGCGGGCACGCCGCCGGAGGCGGACCTGACCGTCCCCAGCGTCCAGCTGTGCCCGCCGTCGGCCGAGACGAAGAACTGGGCACGGCCGATGCGGGCCCCCGACTGCGAGCCGACCGCCACGACCTCGTTGCCGACGCTCGTCACCCGGCCCAGCGTCTGGGTGATGCCGCGGCCGCTGGCCGTCGCCGTGAAGTCGTTGCCCGCCAGGGTCGCGGGCGGGAAGCCGAGCGCGGCCGCGGGCGGGGTCGGCCCCGCGTTGCCGTTGTTCGCGCCCGCGATCACCACGACCGCGACGCCGAAGACCACCATGGCCAGGATCGGGATCGCCACCCGCATTCCCCAGCCGCGGAACTCCAGGCCAGCCAGGAACTCCCGGGACCAGCGGCGCTTGACCGGCGCGGGCACGAAGGAGCTGGCCAGCTTGGCCCACTCGGCCCTCGCCGTCCTCAGGTCGGGCCGGGCCGGGCGGTCACGTTCGCGTGGTGGCTGCCCCCGGCCCCGGTCGGTGACGACCTGACGCGGAGGGAGCGGGTGCGGCCCGGAGTCACGGTCGAAGGCTGGCCGAGGCCCGGAATCGTAACCGTAGGCCTGGCGCGGGCCGGAGTCGTGGACGTAGCCCTGCCGCGGGACGGTGCGGGAGGGGTCGGCGCTCGCCGGGGGCACGCCGGGCGAGGCTGGCCTGGTGAACCCCGTAGGCGATGAACCCGGGGAGGCCGGCGGAACGTCGTCGGGCCAGGCCGGAGGGGGTACCGGCTGCGGCTGGCTCACCGTCGGCGTGTACCGGAACCGACGCGGCTCACGCGGCGCTTCGGCCGGGCGGGTATCGCGCAGCGCCTCCTGTGGTCCGCGCAGCGCCTCCTGTGGTCCGCGCAGCGCCTGCTGCGGTCCGGTCCGGGGGCCGGTATCACCTGGGCCAGGCGGAGGTCCCGGGCGGGGGTCGGCGGTCTGGCCCGGGCGCCCGGGCTGGGCTCGGCGCGGCGGGCGGCCGGGCTGGGCGCGGCGGGCCTCGAACTCGAACCCGGGGGCGGAGTAGCCCCACGGGTCGCGGCCGGATGGGATACGTGGCAATGGGCCGGTTCGGGCCGGATCCGGGCGGGCCGGGATGCGCGGCAGGGGGCCGGTTCCAGCCGGATCCGGGCGGGCCGGGATGCGCGGCAGGGGGCCGGTGTCGGCGCGCGGGAGGGGGCCGGTGGGGGTGTGCGGCGGGGAGCCGGACGGGGCACGCGAGGGCCGGGGGCGGGCAGGACCCGATGGGCCCCAGTCGCCGTCAGCCTCGGGATGGCCGCTCGGTTCCCTAGTCACCTGTGCCTTGCCGTCGAAAGGACGGTTCCCGGGAGAAACGCCCGCAAGCAGGGCCTAAGCCCGGAAACCAGATGTCATTGCCGCCGATGGTACCGGCCGGAACCGGTCGGGACAGGGACTTTCCGCAGGCTGTAACCGGGCACCAAGGATGCGAGGCGGGCGTGACTCAGGCCACAGCAGTATCCCCGAGTGCCTGAAGTGCTTCAGGCACTGGCTCGGATGACGCCAGGTAGCCTTGATAAGCAGAGTTGGAACCAAACAATTACGCATCTCCGGAAGAAGGATTGACGGTCGATGTCCGCCGTGTCTTCTGGGTCACCGCAGGGTAGCGCGGAGGTCCGCGAACCCCAAGCGTCTCGAGCGCCCGGGTCAGCACACCAGCCAAACAACGCACCGCACCAGGGGTCCACCCATGATCCCGGCGCGGGCCAAGCCGATTTCGGCGCCAACGAATGGCTGGTCGAGGAGCTCTACCAGCGCTACCTGGCGGATCCCGGCTCGGTGGACCGGGCCTGGTGGAGCTTCTTCGCCGACTACCAGCCCTCGCTCCCGAACGGGACGGGCCCGCAGCCGGTCCTGGCCCGCCCCGCCCCGGCCCCGGCGGCAGCCGCGCCGGCCCCGCAGGCACCGGCTGCGGCCGCCCCGGCCGCTCCCCCGGCTGCCGTCACTCCCCCGCTCCCCGAGGGCACCGAGGTCAGCAGGCTGCGCGGCGCCGCCGCGCGGACCGTGATCAACATGACGGCCAGCCTGGGCGTGCCCACCGCGACCAGCGTCCGCGAGGTCCCGGCCAAATTGCTGATCGACAACCGGATCGTCATCAACAACCACCTGCGCCGCGGTCGCGGCGGCAAGGTGTCGTTCACCCACCTGATCGGCTACGCCGTGGTCGCGGCGCTCAAGGCGCTGCCGGAGATGAACGAGTCTTACACCGAGGAGAACGGCAAGCCGGCCATCGCCCGGCCGGAGCACGTCAACCTGGGCCTGGCCATCGACGTACGGACGGCCGACGGCGGCCGGCAGCTGCTGGTGCCGAACCTCAAGGCGGCCGAGGAGATGGACTTCCGCCAGTTCTGGACGACGTACGAGGACGTGGTGCGCCGGGCTCGCGCGGGCAAGCTCGCCGTGGCCGACTTCCAGGGCACCACCGCGACCATCACCAACCCGGGCACGATCGGGACCGTCCACTCGGTGCCGCGGCTGATGCCCGGCCAGGGCGTCATCATCGGCGTCGGCGCGATGGAGTACCCCGCGGCCTACCAGGGCGCCTCCGAGGAGACCCTGGCCCGGCTGGCGGTCAGCAAGTCGGTCGCGCTGACCTCGACCTACGACCACCGGATCATCCAGGGCGCGCAGTCAGGCGACTTCCTGCGCAAGATCCACCAGCTGCTCCTCGGCGAGGACGGCTTCTACGACGAGATCTTCGCCGCGCTGCGCATCCCGTACGAGCCGGTCCGCTGGGTCAAGGACTTTCCCTACGGCCACGAGGACGACGTCGCCAGGTCCGGGCGGGTGCAGGAGCTGATCCACGCCTACCGGGTCCGCGGGCACCTGATGGCGGACACCAACCCGCTCGAGGTCACCCAGCGCAAGCACCCCGACCTGGACATCAACCTGCACGGCCTGACCCTGTGGGACCTGGAGCGGGACTTCCCCACCGGCGGGTTCGGCGGGAAGCCGCGGATGAAGCTGCGGGACATCCTGGGCAAGCTGCGCGACGCGTACTGCCGCACGGTCGGCACCGAGTACATGCACATCCAGGACCCGGAGGAACGCCACTGGCTGCAGGACCGGATCGAGATCCCGCATCCCCGGGCCGAACACGATGAGCAGATCCGCATTCTGTCCCGGCTCAACGTGGCCGAGGCGTTCGAGATGTTCCTGCAGACCAAGTTCGTCGGCCAGCGCCGCTTCTCGCTGGAGGGGGCCGAGTCGCTGATCCCGCTGGTCGACGCGGTGCTCGCCGAGGCGGCCCAGGCCCACCTCGACGAAGCCGTCATCGGCATGGCCCACCGGGGCCGGCTGAACGTGCTGGCCAACATCGTGGGCAAGTCCTACGGGCAGATCTTCAAGGAGTTCGAGGGCAACCTGGACCCGGGCAGCACGCAGGGCTCCGGCGACGTCAAGTATCACCTCGGCGCCGAGGGGACCTTCCGCGCGCCGGACGGCACCACGATCCCGACCTCGCTGGTGGCCAACCCGAGCCACCTGGAGGCGGTGGACCCGGTCCTGGAGGGTGTGGTCCGGGCCAAGCAGGACGTCATCGACAAGGGCGAGCCCGGCTTCACCGTGCTGCCCGTGCTCATCCACGGCGACGCCGCGTTCGCCGGGCAGGGCGTGGTGGCCGAGACGCTGAACCTGTCGCTGCTGCGCGGCTACCGCACCGGCGGCACCGTGCACATCATCGTGAACAACCAGGTGGGCTTCACCACGGCGCCGCAGTACTCGCGGTCTTCTGTTTATGCCACCGACGTGGCCCGGATGATCCAGGCGCCGATCTTCCACGTCAACGGCGACGACCCCGAGGCCGTGGTGCGGATCGCCCGGCTGGCCTTCGCTTACCGGCAGACGTTCAAGAAGGACGTCGTCATCGACATGGTGTGCTACCGCAAGCGGGGGCACAACGAGACCGACAACCCGTCGTTCACCCAGCCGCTCATGTACGACCTGGTCGAGGCCAAGCGCTCGACCAGGAAGGTGTACACCGAGTCGCTGATCGCCCGCGGCGACATCTCCATGGAGGAGGCCGAAGCGGCGCTGCGCGACTACCAGCAGCAGCTCGAGCGGGTCTTCACCGAGACCAAGGACGCGGTGGACCGCCCGGCCGAGCCGGGCAGCGTGATCAGGCCCGAGCCTGAAGACCGCCCGGTCAACCATGAGGCGGTGCCGACCGCGGTGTCCTCCGAGGTGGTCAAGCGGATCATCGACACCCAGGTCAACCTGCCCGCCGACTTCACCCCCCATCCGCGGCTCAAGCCGGTGATCGACCGGCGTTCCACGATGCGCGAGGAAGACGCGATCGACTGGGCGACCGGTGAGCTGCTGGCGTTCGGCGCGGTGGTGCTGGACGGGCATCCGGTCCGGCTCGTCGGCCAGGACACCAGGCGCGGCACGTTCGGCCAGCGGCACGCGGTGCTGGTGGACCGGCACACCGGCGCCGATTACACGCCGCTGAAGCAGCTCGAGTCGGGTGCCGCGAAGTTCTTCGTGCACGACTCCCTGCTGTCCGAGTTCGCCGCGATGGGCTTCGAGTACGGCTACTCGCTGGCCCGCCCGGACGCGCTGGTCTGCTGGGAAGCCCAGTTCGGCGACTTCTTCAACGGCGGGCAGACGATCGTCGACGAGTTCATCAGCTCGGGCGAGCAGAAGTGGGGCCAGCGCTCCGGCGTGGTCCTGCTGCTGCCGCACGGCTACGACGGCCAGGGCCCGGACCACTCCTCGGCCCGGGTGGAGCGCTTCCTGACGCTGTGCGCCGAGGACAACATGACCGTAGCCATGCCGACCACGCCGGGCAACTACTTCCACCTGCTGCGCTGGCAGGCCCTGTCCGGCCGGCACAAGCCGCTGATCGTGTTCACGCCCAAGTCCATGCTGCGGCTGAAGGCGGCCACCTCGGCGGTGAGCGAGTTCACCAACGGCTCGTTCCGGCCGCTGATCCCGTCGGCGCAGGCTTCGGACGCCGAGGTCCGGCGGCTCCTGCTGTGCACCGGCAAGATCTACTACGACCTGGCCGCCCGGCGCGGGCAGGTCGGCGCGGCGGACACCGCGATCGCCCGGGTGGAGCGGCTGTATCCGCTCCCGGTTTCCGAACTGCGGGCCGAACTGGCCCGTTACCCGGGGCTCGAGTCGGTGACCTGGGTGCAGGAGGAGCCAGCCAACATGGGCGCCCGGCCGACCTTCGCGCTCAAGCTCCCCAAGGTGCTGGGGCGCGAGGTGGGCATGGTGTCGCTGCCGGCCAGTTCCGCGCCCGCGGCCGGCTCGGCCAAGGCGCACGCCTCCAGCCACCGGGAGATCATCGAGACGACGATCCCCTCGGAGTAGCAGATGTACTTCACCGACCGCGGTATCGAGGAACTCGAGGAGCGGCGCGGCGAGGACCAGGTCTCGATGGCCTGGCTCGCCGCGCGGCTCCGCGACTTCGTCGACGTCAACCCCGAGTTCGAGACGCCCGTCGAGCGGCTGGCTACCTGGCTGGCCCGCCTCGACGACGAAGAGGACTAAAACCTTTTATCCCGAACGAGGTGGGTACTCGCCCCGGCAAGCCATCCCGCGCCGTGCCACCCGGCCCGGCTTCCAGTCGCGCCATCCCTCCGCATCGCGCCGTCCCGCCTGGCTTCCAGTCGCTCCCTCCCGCCGCACCGCGCCGCCCGGCCTAGTCGCGATACATCTTGACTTTGGGAAAATGAGATATATCGTTAGGTGTACTGGACAGGCATACGGGAAGACGGGTGGAATGCCGATGGGCGCGATGTCGCAATGGAAGATCGACACTCCGACGACGATGGAGTTCGACGACGTCACCGGGCTTCGGGTCAGGCTCATCGGCGGCTCGGTGGCGGTGATCGCCGGCGAGGGGACGTCCACGCTCGAGGTATCTCACCTGGAGGGCGACCCGCTGCAGGTGACCTTCCAGGACGGCATGCTGACCATCGCGCACGAGAGCCTCAGCTGGGACGGCCTGCTGAAGTGGCTCCGACCGCAGCGGCACGCCGCCACGGTGACGGTGAGCGTGCCGCGGAAGACCCCGGCGCAGGTCGGCGTGGTCAACGCGGCCGCCGTGGTGTCCGGCATCGGCGCGCGGACCTCGGTCAAGAGCGTCTCGGGGGAGATCACTCTGGACGGCGTCACCGGCGAGGTGGACGCCAACACCGTGTCGGGGGCGCTGGAGGCGCAGGGGATCAACGGGAGGCTCAACTTCAGCACCGTGTCCGGTGACCTCACGCTGGCGGACGGCTGGCTGGAGCGCCTGGACACGAACGGGGTGAGCGGCGACGTCACCGCGGACGTCGACCTGGACCCGCTGGGCGGGCTGAACGTGAACACGGTGTCCGGCGAGGTCGTGCTCAGGCTCCCGGCCGAGGCCGACGCCCAGGTGAACCTGCACTCGGTTTCTGGTGACGTGCGCAGTGAATTCGCGGAGCTTAGGCGCTCCTCGGCGCCGGCCTCTCGTAGCGTTAGCGGTAGCCTTGGCGCCGGTTCGGGACATGTGTCGGTTACCTCCATGTCCGGCCGGGTCATGCTGCTGCGACGCGCCGGGTCACGTGACACGCGGGCTGATCAGCAGCGTGATAATAGGAATGAGATGGAAGGCGAGGCCAGTTGAGTCCGGTATTCCGCCATGGCAGCCTCCGGCTGTACCTGCTGAGGCTGCTCGACGAGGAGCCCAGGCACGGCTACGAGGTCATCCGGCTGCTGCGCGACCGGTTCATGGGCGTGTACTCGCCCTCCCCCGGGACGATCTACCCGCGGCTGGCCCGGCTCGAGGAAGAAGGCCTGGTCACCCACGACGAGGTGGACGGCCGTAAGGTCTACCGCATCACCGAGGCCGGCCGCGAGGAACTGCGCAGCCGCAGCGACGAGCTCGACGAGCTCGAGGAGGAGCTGTCCGCATCGGTCAGCGACATCGTGCGCGAGGTCAAGGAGGACGTCCGGCAGACCGTGCGCAGCCTGCGCGAGGAGCTGACCTGGGCGGCCCGCGAATCCCGCCGGGTGGGCCGGGAGATGGCCGCCGACGTCCGCGACCAGGCCAAGCAGGCCCGTGACGACGCTCGCGACCAGGCTAAGGAGGCCAAGGAGCAGGCCCGCGAGCAGGATAGGCAGGTGCGCGACGGCACTCGTCAGCAGCGCGACCGCGGTGATCAGGCTCATGAGAAGCAGACCCAGCCGGCCGATTCCGGTAACGGCGCTCCCGGTGCTGGGGCGCCCGGCGGCGAGGAGCGCGGCCCGGAGGCCACCCGGCGCGTGCACGAGCAGGCCCAGCGGGTGCACGCGCAGGCTCAGCGCCTGCGCGAGGAAGCCCGCCGCGCCCGCGACGAAGCCATGGGGGCCGGAGCCGCCGCGTTCAGCGAGCCTGCCGGAGCCCGGTTCGGCCCCGGCGGGCAAGACTGGGAAGGGCCCGGCTGGACGGACTGGCCCGGCCGGCGAGGCTGGGAGGACTGGGCGCGCACGCGCGGCCGCCACGGCTGGCCCGGGACGCTCGACTTCGGCACCCTGCGCGACCTGGAGCGGGTGGCGGTCCAGTTCACGTCCGACCTGCGCAAGCTGGCCATGCAGTCCACCACGAGCGGCGAAAACGTGATCAGCGACCTGCGCTCGATCCTGGAAGACGCGCTCGACCGGGTCAAGTCCGAGATCTTCGGTTCCGGCCGTGAGGCGGATAATGCGCCGGCCGATACCGCACCTGCTGGCGCCAAGCCCGCCGACACGCCGACGGCCGACACACCGCCCTCAGACGCGGCTTCCTGACGTCGCGCCGCCCGGGAGACGCTCCGGCTAGAGGGTAAAGACGACCTTGCCGAACAGGTCGCCGTTCGCCATGGCCGCGAAGCCGTCCCGGGCCTGGGCCATGGGCAGCACCCGGTCGATCACCGGGCGGGCGCCGGTCTGCTCGCAGAATCTGGTCAGGCGCCCGAGCTCGTCGCGCGAGCCCATGGTGGAGCCGGTCACGGTCAGCTGGGTGAAGAACACCCGAGTCAGCTCGGCCGGCGGGGCGTCACCGCTGGTCGCGCCCGATATCACGATCCGGCCGCCGGGCTTGAGTGAGCGCACGGAGTGCGCCCAGGTCGCCTGCCCGACGGTCTCGAGCACCACGTCGACCCGTTCCGGCAGCCTGGCTCCGGACTCGAAGACCTGGTCCGCGCCAAGCTCGAGGGCCCGCTCGCGCTTGGCCTCGCTGCGGCTGGTAGCCCACATGCGGTAGCCGGCCGCGCGGCCGATCAGGATGGCCGCGGTGGCCACCCCGCCGCCGCAGCCCTGGACCAAGATGGTGGCGCCGGGCTGGACGCCGGACTTCTCGAACAGCATCTTGTACGCGGTCAGGTACGCCGTCGGCAGGCAGGCGGCCTCCTCGAAGGACAGCGCGGCCGGCTTCGGCACCAGATTGCGCCGTGGCACGCAGACGCGTTCGGCGAACGTGCCGTCGTAGCGCTCGGAGAGCAGCGAACGGCGGGGGTCGAGGGTCTCGTCGCCGCCGCCCGCGTCCGGGTCGGCGATCACCGCGTGCACCACGACCTCGGTGCCGTCCTCGTCGAGCCCGGCCGCGTCGCAGCCGAGGACGATGGGCAGCCGGTCCGCGGAGATACCCACCCCGCGCAGCGTCCAGACGTCGTGATGGTTGAGCGCCGCCGCCTTCACCGTCACCGTGGTCCACCCGTCCGGCACCGTCGGTTCCGGGCGCTCGCCGAGCTCGAGCCCGGACAGCGGATCAGCAGTGTCAATACGCGCAGCCGTCACAGCGAACATGCCCACACCCTACAGAACCCCGCCCCCGCTCCCTGGATCCGGAGTCCAGCCCGGGCGGCGTCACCCAGTCCCGGCCCGTGCCATGAGTCGATGGCGCAGCGGGTGGCATAGAAGCCAATGCCACCGACTTGGTTAGGGAACGCGAGTGGCTCTGGCGACCGGGTGTAGCTATGACGAGGCTCCCGGCCAGACGGCGTGCCCGTAGCAGCACAACTACACGGCGCGCCGCCCGCGCCTGCGCACCAGCCTCACCGCCATCCCCGCCCGCATCACCACCCCCGCCTCCGCTGCCGACGGCACCGCGCTCTAACTGCACCGATGGCACACCGGGTCACATAGAGGTGCACCGATGGCACACCGGTGCTGTTAACCCGACCGCCGGAACCCGCCGGGGCCAGGCCCGGCGGGAGAATATCACCTTAAGTGTATATATGATTACTCAAAGTGATAGCGTAACGGGTGGGGGTTTGGCGGCGGATGGTGACTCACGGCGGGGGTGGGGGTTAGCGGCGAGGGGGGTTAGCGGCGGGATACGCCGTCTCGGTGGGCTTGGGTGGCTACGGCGGCGGCCAGCTTCATGCCGTCGGTGATGTCGCTGGCGCGGGTGTCCAGGGCGCCGCGGAACACGCCGGGGAAGGCCAGCGAGTTGTTGATCTGGTTCGGGAAGTCGCTGCGGCCGGTGGCGACGACCAGGGCGTGCCGGGCCGCCATGTCCGGGTGGACCTCGGGGTCCGGGTTGGACAGGGCGAAGACGATCGCGCCGCTGGCCATCGAGGCGATGGCCGACTCGGCCACGGTGCCGCTGGACAGGCCGATGAACACGTCCGCGCCGCGCAGCGCCGACTCGGTGGAGCCGGTCAGGCCGGCCTGGTTGGTCCGGGCCGCCAGGGCCGCCTTGACCGGGTTCAGCCCGTCCCGGCCCTGGCGCGGAGCTGGCCGAATTCCTTGCCCGCTACCCGCGCCGCGCTGCGCAGCGCGGCCAGCGTCACGATGGCCGTGCCGTGCTGGTCGTCGTGGAAGACCGGGATGTCGAGCATCGCCCTGAGCCGGTCCTCGATCTCGAAGCAGCGGGGCGCGGAGATGTCCTCCAGGTTGATGCCGCCGAAGCTGGGCGCGAGCGCGGCGACCGTCGCCACGATCTCGTCGGTGCCGGTGGACGGGGTGGATTCGAACATGGGTTACCCCAGTGGGTGGAGTGTCGTGCTCACGGTGACAGCTGGGCGCGGAGATGGCGCGCACGTGAGAGAGACGGGGGGTGGCCCGTGTAGCCATTGTGCCACAGAACGCCGGCCGGTTGCTGGCGCCTGCCCAGCCGATGGTGTAATACTCGATACCGGCACCAGGCCATTACATCGATGAACCTCCCTGGAGCTTGGGACGGACAGCTAGGGAGCACAGGAGTGGACCTCAACTCCTACGCTGAACTCGCGGTACGGCTTGCGAACACAGCCGGCGCCGGGGGCGAGGACGGCGACAGGCTCGCCAACCTGGACGGGTTGCGCGCTCTCGTCGCCGACCGTGAGCACCTCAGCACCGGCATGAACCGCAACGACCTCGACTTGCTGCGCGGCCTCCGGGCCGAGTTCCGCGCCTTCTTCGTGGCCTGCGCCGACGGCGACGGCGAGGACGCCGCCGCCCGGCTGAACGACCTGCTCATCCAGCACCCGGTCCATCCGCAGTTGTCCGGCCACGACGGCCAGCCCTGGCACGTGCACTACACCGAGAGCGGCTCGGTCGCGGACAAGTACGCGGCGGGGGCCGTGATGGGCCTCGCGGTCCGGCTCACCGACCTGGGCATCGACCGGTTCGGCATCTGCCAGGCGGCCGGATGCCAGGGTGTCTTCATCGACATCAGTACCAGTAACACCAGGCGTTACTGCTCCGAGCGATGCATGAACCGCGCCAACGTGTCCGCGTTCCGCGCCAGGAAGCGGGGCGAGGAGGACGGCGAGGCAAAGTCACCCGGCGCCGACACGGAGCACGCCTCGGAGTAGCGCGCGAGGCGCCTGGGGAGGGGATCTCGCGCCACGGGTTAGCTAGCGCCCCGCGGGGCACGGTCGGAAAAGGATCGCACATGGCATCGGCGCGATGTACCCGGTCTCCGGCGGCACCGCCCGGTTCCCGCACTTCGCGTTCGGCAGCCTGGCCGGCGTCATCATCGCGGTGCCGATCGGCACGCTGGTCTACACCCTGCTCGAGGTCGTGATGATCGGCGCCATGCCCGCGAACCTGGTGGGCTCCGGGTGGACCCACTTCAGCGACGCCACGATCAAGGCCGGCCCGTTCGCCGGGCTGGCCGGCGCGGTCGGGCTCGGCTGGCTCGCGTCCATCCTCCGGGTCGACGCGTTCATCTCCGGCTTCGAGGTCGTCTGGAAGCTCGGCATCGTCCTGGTGATCGGCTACATCGTGCTCGGCGTCTCTGGTGGGACATCGCGGTCGTGGCCGCGTTCAGCCTGGCCATCTACTACTGGGCGATGTTCACCAAGCTCCCGCGCGAGGAGATGCTGGAGCTGGTGAACGCGCAGGCTGGCGAGCAGGAGCTCCCCCGACACCGGTATCCACCACTGAGTTCACGCGGTACGGAGAACGGCCCCGTCGCTTGGCGGGGCCGTTTCTTTCGCGGTGGCGGGGCGTGACATCCCGCGCCGTTCGGACTAAAGATCTTGGTCGCCAGTAGCGGCCCAGGACCCGGCCCTCGATGAACGGGACCGGCACCGCGCCGAACCGGGCGCTGTCCACGGCGCCGGCCGCCGGGTTGTCCGAGGCCAGCCACCAGCCGTCGTCCACCCGGCCCGCGGCCCGCTTGACCAGCAGCAGCTCCGGCCGCTCGGGGTGCCGGGCCAGCACGATCTGGCCGGCCCTTATCCGGCGGGTGCGGCGGACCAGCAGCCAGTCGCCGGGACGCAGGGCGGGTTCCATGGAACGTTCGGTCACCATGACCCGCCAGATGGGCCAGTGCACAGCATCCCTCCAAGGATTAGGGCTGGCGCCGGGGGTAGTGTCGGGTCTGCAAGCTACAAGTGCGTAGAAAGGGAATCGATGAGGCTGCTCACACGCCTGCTCGAGCCGAAGACCATTGCCCACGCCCACTGCGATCTGCCGTGCGGAGTCTATGACCCGGCGCAGGCTCGGATTGAGGCAGAATCGGTCAAGGCCATCGCGGAAAAGTACGCGCAGAACACGGACCCCGAGTTCCGGGCCCGTGCCATCTTCATCAAGGAGCAGCGCTCCGAGCTGGTCAAGCACCACCTGTGGGTGCTGTGGACGGACTACTTCAAGCCGCCGCACTTCGAGAAGTACCCGCAGCTGAACCAGCTGTTCAATGAGGCCACCAAGCTGGCCGGGGCCGCGGGTACCAAGGGCAGCGTGGACGTGGCCAAGGCCGACGAGCTGCTCGGCAAGATCGAAGAGATCAGCAAGATCTTCTGGGAGACCAAGCAGGCTTAGGTCGCGGGGCCGCGCCTTCTGGCGTGGCTCGTGCGCTGCGCCTGGCGACTTTGGTGCGCCCAGCGTTTCGACGTCGTGAAACCCGGGTTTGTGGCTGTCGTGACGCCATGAGGCCCGGGTTTCACGGCGTCCGGGGCTGCTCGGGGCGGCGGCGCGGCGCGTTTCTTGTCATAGCCTGCGGGCGGTAGGTTGCTTGCGTGAGTGTTATCCAGGACCGGCGGCGAGGCCGGGCGGCGACGGGACACCTGCCCGGAGGAGAAACGTGACGGAAGATACCGCCGCGACGACAGCGGTACCGGGTCGGCGAGATCCGGCCACCGCGAGTCGCGAGACGACACAAGACCAGGTGACGGTCTCCATGCCCGCCGAAGGCGCCTACCTGTCCGTGCTGCGGACGGCGACGGCGGGCCTGGCGGCCAGGCTCGACTTCACCCTGGACGAGATAGAGGACCTGCGCATCGCCGTGGACGAGGCCTGCGCGATGCTGCTCTCCCAGGCGATCCCGGGCACCAACCTGGAATGCGCCTTCGACCTCGGCAGCGAGGACATGACGATCACGGTCTCGGTGACCGCGGCCGAGCCGCAGGTGCCGGCCCGGGACACGTTCGCCTGGACCGTGCTCTCCGCCCTGGCCGGGACCGTCGACTCCCGGCTCGAGGGCGACGACCAGGTGTCCATCGTCTTGTGCAAGCACCGAGAGAACGTGAACGCCGGGCACTCCGCTTCGAGGTCCGGGTGAGCAGCGAGTTCGAGGTCGCCCAGGTGGCCGAGGAGTTCGAGGTCGCTCAGGCCACGGCGGAGACCGTGCGCATCGAGCGCGGGTCGCCGGACCGGGCGCGGGCGCGGGAGCTGTTCGAGCGCCTGTCCCAGCTTCCGCTCGATGATCCCGAACGGGCCCGGATCAGGGGTTACCTGGTCGAGCTGCACTTGCCGCTTGTGGAGTACCTGGCCCGGCGGTTCCGCAATCGCGGCGAATGGCTCGATGACCTGACCCAGGTCGCCACGATCGGGCTGATCAAGTCCATCGACCGGTTCGACCTGGAACGCGGCGTGGAGTTCTCCACCTACGCCACGCCCACGATCGTGGGCGAGATCAAGCGGCACTTCAGGGACAAGGGCTGGGCGGTCCGGGTACCGCGGCGGCTGCAGGAACTCAAGCTCTCGCTGACCAAGGCCATCGGCGACCTGGCCCAGCGTGAGGGGCGTGCGCCGACCGTCTCGGAACTGGCCGCACACCTGCAGATGAGCGAGGAAGAGGTGCTGGAGGGCCTGGAGTCCGCCAATGCCTACTCCACCGTCTCGCTCGACGCGCCGGACTCGGGCGACGAGGACGCGCCGGCCGTCTCCGACTCGCTCGGCATGGTCGACGAAGCGCTGGAGGGCGTGGAGTACCGCGAATCGCTCAAGCCGCTGCTCGAGCAGTTGCCGCCGCGCGAGAAGAAGATCCTGCTGCTGCGTTTCTTCGGCAACATGACCCAGTCCCAGATCGCGGCCGAGCTCGGTATCTCCCAGATGCACGTGTCCCGGTTGCTGGCCCGGACCCTAGCCCAGCTCCGCGACGGCCTGACCACCGACGACTAACCCCAGCGGCCCCTCCCCCGCCGTGTTCCATGATCATGTGTTGTTAGGGGTCACCGGCGACGCAAAACAACACGTGATCATGAGGCGGGGACCGGCTAGGGCTCGCGGGGCGGGCGGTTGAGGGCGCGCAGGGCGGCCGGGGTGAATATGGTGGCGAGGATGACGGCCGCGGCCAGCAGCATGGGCACGGCCCACTCGTAGCGGTGGCCGGTCAGCAGGACGGCGCCCCAGATGCCGATAGCCAGCTGGAACATGACGACCGGGGTCCGGGTCCACGGCCGGGACCGGGCCAGGCCCAGGGCGAACGCCGCGAACAGGGCGGCGGTGGCCGCCGCGATCAGCGTCAGCGCGATGCCGCTGGATAGTTCGTAGGACTTCCCTGTCGCCGTGGCGACGGCGGCGAACCCGGCCGCGACCAGCATGCCGACGGCCTCGATGCCCTGGACGACCGCGGCCACGCGGAGCGCGCGCGGCGGGGCGGCCGCGGGCTCAGCTGGATCGGACTTAGCGGGCTGGGCTTTGGCCGACCGGGCCTTCGCGGCCTGGGGCTGGGCCGGTCGCGTTTTGGCCGGTCGCGTCGCCATATGGTCTCATCCGTCCGTGATCTGGGGGTCGCGCAGGCTTCCAGCTTAGGCGGCCGTTAGCCTAGGCGGGGTGCGGGGACTGCTGATCGTCAACCAGCACGCGACCTCGATGACGGGAACCGTCGCCGACCTGGCGGTCCGCGCCCTGGCCGGGCTGGTGGACCTGGACGTCGAACCGACCCGGTATCGCGGCCACGCGGGCGACCTGGCCGCGGCGACAGAGGCCGATCTCGTCATCGTGCACGGCGGCGACGGGTCCATCAACGAGGTGGTCAACGGCGTCATGAGCCGGGAGCGCGGCCGGCCGTTGATCGCGGTCATTCCTGGCGGCGGGGCCAACGTGCTGGCGCGGAGCCTGGAGGTGCCGATCGACGCGGCCGCGGCGATCCGGCGGCTGCGGGAGGCCCTCACGGCGGGGCGCTACCGGACGATCGGGCTCGGGCTGGCCGGGGACCGGTACTTCACGTTCAGCGCCGGGCTGGGCATGGACGCCGAGGTGGTAGGGGAAGTCGACCGGTTGCGCGGCGAGGGTCACCGGGAAAGCGCGTCGCTGTTCCTGCGGACGATGGTGCGCTATTACTACCGCGGGACCGACCGGCGGCACCCGGCCCTGACGCTGGAGCGCGACGGCGAGGCGCCGGTAGGCGACCTGTTCATGACGATCGTCACCAACCGCTCGCCGTGGACCTACCTGAACAGCCGCGCGGTGCTCCCCGTTCCTCATCCGGACTTCAGCTCGGGGCTGGACGTGCTGGCGCTGCGCCGCCTGCGGCTGACCACGATCCTCAACGCGGTCGGCCAGATGCTCTACGTCAGGAGCCGCCCGCCGCGCGGCCGGGGCCTGGTGTCGATCCTGGGATCGGAAACCCTCACCGTGTGCTCGTCCCGGCCGATCGCGTTCCAGGTCGACGGGGAATACCTGGGCGAAACCGAAGCGGTGAAATTCCAGTTCGTACCGCATGCGCTTCGGATTGTGACGTTATCTGGAGGGCCCCTGGAGCCTGCCAGAAGCTTGATGGCAACGCCGCGAGCAAAATGTGATCGATCTGACATTAAATTCGGCTGAAGGGGCGCCGTGCCCTCTTGCGCTGGCTAACCGTCGTTGAGAGGCTTGACGTGATGCCTGGTGCGGGGCGTTTCAGCCGTCTCATCAGCGCGGATAACTCCGTAGCTGAGGTGACGGCGGCGGCGCCTCCGGGGGGACGGCCGGATCGCCTAGCGAGTCGGCTGAAATATCGCCTGGCGTCATCGTAGTCCCGGGAAAACAACTTGGGACGACGACTAAAAACGGCAGAGCTCGTGAAAAGCTTCACAAGCTGCAGATAGACGCGCAAACCGGGCGCTTCCGTCAGCGTCCCGGCCGCCGAAAAGGAGTGGACATCATGGACTGGCGCCACGAAGCCGCCTGCCGTGAAGTGGACCCCGAGCTGTTCTTCCCCATCGGGAACAGCGGTCCGGCACTGCTCCAGATCGACGAAGCGAAACAGGTGTGCCGCCGCTGCTCGGTAATGGAGGAATGCCTGCGCTGGGCGATCGAGTCCGGCCAGGACGCCGGCGTCTGGGGCGGCATGAGCGAGGACGAGCGCCGCACGCTCAAGCGCCGGACCATCAGGCTGCGGGCCCGCGCCCACGTGTAGCGAAGCTCGGACGAAAGGCCGCGCGCCGCTCCGGCGAGCATCCGGTGCCACCGTACGCTCGGGAGCACGCTCTGGACACCCGGTGTTTAACGGGGATTAAGTAAGCGGCTCGTGGCGGACCGGCAGATCCACCACCGCCTCGGTGCCGCCGCCCGGCCGCGGCGTGATCCGCAGCCGCCCGCCGAGTTCCCCGACCACCAGCGTGCGGACGATCTGCAGGCCGAGGCTGGTGGCCGAGTCCAGGTCGAAGCCCTCGGGCAGGCCGACGCCGCTGTCCGCGACCGTCACCATCAGCCGTTCGGGCTCGCGCACCACCACCACCTCGAGCAATCCGTGCTCGCGGGCGGCCCGCGGATCGACGAAGCCGTGCTGCAGCGCGTTCTGCAGGAGCTCGGTCAGGACCATGGCGAGCGGGGTGGCCACGGCCGCGGACAGCTGGCCGAACGACCCGATGATCTTCGGGACCACCCGGACCTCGGCCGTCGACACCTCCCCCGCCATCATGGCCACCCGGTCCGCGATGTCGTCGAAGTCGACGGCCTCCTCCGGCGCGTGGGACAGCGTCTCGTGCACGACCGCGATCGACCCGACCCGGCGGACCGCCTCGTCGAGCGCGATCCGCGCCTCGGGCGCGCGCAGCCGCCGGGCCTGCAGCCGGAGCAGAGCCGCCACCGTCTGCAGGTTGTTCTTCACCCGGTGATGGATCTCCCGGATCGTGGCGTCCTTGGTCATCAGCTCGCGTTCGCGGCGGCGCAGCTCGGTCACGTCCCGCACCAGGATCAGGGCGCCGGTCCGGCTGCCGCCCACGACCAGCGGGATCGAACGAAGCTGGACCACCGAGCCGTTCCCGTCCACCTCGGCCTCGCGGGCCGCCCGGCCCGCGGCCACCACCATCAGCGACTCGTCCAGCGGCTCGTCGGAGGCGCACAGGCCCGCCGTCACCACGCTCAGCTCGGCGCCGATCAGGTCGGCGGCCAGGCCGAGGCGGCGGTAGGCCGACTGCGCGTTCGGGCTGGCGTAGGTGACCTTCCCGGACTTGCCCAGCCGGAGCAGGCCGTCGCCGACCCGGGGCGACCGGACCAGCATGGCGTCGGCGCCGGCGAACGGGTAGGTACCCTCGGCGACCATCCGGGCCAGGTCGTCGGCGCCCTGCAGGTAGGTCAGCTCGAGCCGGCTCGGGGTCCGCGCGGAGTTCAGGTTGGTGCACCGCTCGATGACGGCGATCACCCGGTGCGCCCTCGTCACCGGGATGCCTTCGGTGCGCACCGGGACGCCGTTGGTCCAGTCCGGGTCGCTCTCCCGCCAGATGCGCCGCTCGTCCCTGGCCACGTCGAGCAGCCGCTGGTCCTCAGGACCGGCGAAGGTGCCGACCACGTCGTCCTGGAGCGAGGTGGGACCGGTGGTGGGGCGCATCTGGGCGACCGCCAGCCAGCCGGTGCCGTCTTTGGCCGGCGCCCACAAGATCAGGTCGGCGAAGGACAGGTCGGCCAGGAGCTGCCAGTCCGACACCAGCGCGTGCAGGTGCTCGACGTCGGCCTCGGCCAGGTCGGTGTGGCTCCTGGCCAGGTCGTTCAGGGTAGGCACAGCACCATCATCGCATCCGGGCTGAGATCATTCCCCGATGAGCGATCGAATACGTCCACTCGAGCTCCTCGGCCAGGCCGCGGCCGGGCGAGCCAGGGCCGGGGTCCGGCGCGGCCTGGTCCCCCGCCGCGCCGGCCATGACGGGCTCGTCGACCTGGCCTCGAACGACTACCTCGGGCTGAGCCGGGACAAGCGGCTGGCCGACGCCGCGGCCGAGGCCGCCCGGGCGTGGGGCACCGGATCGACCGGCTCCCGCCTGGTCACCGGGACGACCACGCTGCACACCCGGCTGGAGGAGCGGCTGGCGCGGTTCACCGGCACCCCAGCCGCGCTCGTGTTCTCCTCGGGCTACCTGGCCAACCTGACCGTGCTCACCGCGCTGGCCTCGGCCCTAAGCGGGGCTTTGGCTGGCGCGGGCGGGGTGCTGATCGTCTCGGACGCCGGCAACCACGCCTCGCTGATCGACGCGTGCCGCCTGGCCCGCGGGACCCGCGGGGTCCGGGTGGCGGTGACGCCGCACCTCGACGCGGACGCGGTGCGGCGTGAGCTTGACCGCCGGGACGAACCCGCGGCCATCGTGGTCAGCGACGCCGTGTTCTCCGTCGACGGCGCCGTGGCCCCGGTCGCCGGCCTGCACGCCGCGGCCCGGGACCACGGGGCGCTGCTGGTGCTCGACGAGGCTCACTCGTTCGGCGTGATCGGCCCGGGCGGTCGTGGCGCCGCCGCCGCCGCCGGGATCGCGGCCGAGCCGGACCTGATCCGCACCGTCACCTTGTCCAAGGCGCTGGCCGGGCAGGGCGGCGCGGTGCTGGCCGCGCCCGAGGTGACCGGCACCCTGGTGGACACCGGGCGCGGCTTTATCTTCGACACCGGCCTGGCGCCGCCGTGCGCGGCCGCGGCGCTGGCCGCCCTGGACGTGGTCGCGGCCGAACCGGAGCTAGGCGCCCGGGCCCGGGCCGCCGCGACCCGGCTGGCCGCGATCGCGGCTGAGGCGGGCTTGCGGGTCAGTGCGCCGGACGCCGCCGTGCTCGCGGTGACGGTGGGCGAATCCGCCCAGGCCGTTCGGGCCAAGAAGACCTGTGCCGACTACGGCGTGCACGTGGGCTGCTTCCGGCCGCCCTCGGTGCCCAGCGGGCGGGCCTGCCTGCGGCTGACCGGGCGGGCCGACCTGACGGAAAGCGACTTCGCGACAGCGGTGTGCGCGCTGGCCGCGGTGCGAGAACATGGAGATAGTTGATAGTTGACGTTCACCTCTTATTAAGGCAATGATTTGCGATGACCGCTTCGCTGTTGCCGGCCGATGACCCACCCGCAATTCCCGGTGCGGGCCCGCTCCGGCTGCCCAAGTACTACCAGGTGAAGCGGCAGCTGCTCGAGCTCACCGCCGCGCTGGACGCCGGCAGCCCGGTGCCGCCGGAACGCGAGCTCGCGCGGTCGTACGGAACCTCGCGGACCACGGTCAGGCAGGCGCTGGCCGAGCTCGTGGTCGAGGGCCGGCTGCTGCGCATGCAGGGCAAGGGCACGTTCGTGGCCAAGCCCAAGGTGGCCCAGCCGCTCGAGCTGGCCAGCTACACCGAGGGCATGCGCGCGCACGGCCTGCACCCGCAGACCAAGATCCTCGACATCGGCTACGTGACCACCGACGAGCCGCTCGCGGAGCTGCTCGGCATCCGCCCGGGCGGCCGCGCGCTGCGCATTCACCGGCTGCGGCTGGCCGACGGCGAGCCGATGTCGATCGACACCTCGCACCTGCCCGCCCGGCGCTTTCCCGGCCTGCGCAAGCAGCTGGAACGGCACCGGTCGCTGTACGAGACGCTGCACGCGGCGTACGGCATCGAGCTGGCCGAGGCGGAAGAGACGATCGAGACCGTGCTGGCCGACCCGCACGACGCCCAGCTGCTCGAGGTCGACCCCGGGCTGCCCCTGCTGCTGCTGTCCCGGCACGCGTACGACGTCACCGGGGAGCCGGTCGAGTGGGCGCAGTCGTGGTACCGCGGCGACCGGTACAAGTTCGTGACCAGGCTCCGCCGGTGACCCCTGGGGTTGGCTCTTTGAGGCTCCCTCCGGTCCTGGTCGTCAGCGGTACCGGCACCGAGGTCGGCAAGACCGTGGTCACCGCGGCGGTCGCGGCGCTGGCGGTGGCGCGCGGCGACCGGGTCGCGGTGGTCAAGCCGGCCCAGACCGGCGAGCCGCCTGGTTTTCGCGGAGATCTCGAGGTCGTCCGCCGCCTGTCCGGGGTGAGCCTGACCCGCGAGCTGGCCCGGTTTCCCGACCCGCTGTCGCCCGAGGCGGCCGCCCGGTCGGCCGGGCTCCCGCCACTGGACCTGGCCGCAGCGGCGGTCGCGGTGAAGCAACTGGCCGCCTCGGCGGATCTGGTCCTGGTCGAGGGCGCGGGCGGGCTGCTCGTCCGCTACGACCCGGCCGGCGCCACGATCGCGGACCTGGCCGCCATGCTGGGCGCGCCGGTCCTGGTGGTGACCACGCCCGGGCTCGGCACCCTCAACCACACCGCGCTGACCCTGGAGGCGCTGGGGGCCCGGCGGCTGACGGCGGCCGGGGTGGTCATCGGCGCCTGGCCGGCCGAACCGGATTTGGCCGAACGGGCCAACCTCACCGACCTGGCCGTCATCGCGGGACGGCCACTGGCCGGCGCGCTGCCAGCCGGCTCCGGGCAGCTGGACCGGGACGCCTTCCTGGCCGTGGCGCGCGCGGGGCTCGGCCCCGAGCTCGGCGGTATATACCCGGCTCAGATTCACTGATCCTCATTAGGCGAGAATCACTCGGCACGACCTGGACCAGCGCTATCGAGGCGACATCGGCCAACGTAAATGGCGTGCCGCGACCAATAACGTGACAATTTCCTCATTGCGCTCGCAGGGCATTGCCCAATCATGATTTCGAGTGGACCATATATGGAGCCAGTGTGATGTCAGTCACGGTGAGAGGCGTTCTCCCGACGAGAGGGCAACCATGACCCAGCCGTCCGCTACGCCGACGACCTCCGGTGGTTCCCGGTCCGCGATCGCGGCCCACCCGGTCATCTCGGCGGTCATCGCCATCCTGATCCTTGCCTCGGTGTTCTTCTCGCTGTACGTGCCGCTCTACGCCAGCGCCACGCCGAAGGTCGGCGACTTCCCCTTCTTCTACTTCTACCTGCTCGTCTACATACCGGCGGTGGGCATCGCGCTCGGGATCGTCCTGTTCCTGCAGAGCCGGCTGGCGTCTAGGCCGGCCGGCTCTAGGCCGGCCGGCTCTAGGCCGGCCGGCACCGACGGGCCGGATGAGGTGACCCAGTGAGCAACGTCAACGCCGTCACCTTCACCATCGTCATCGTCTTGTTCCTCCTCGTCACCCTGATCGGCTTCGCGGCGGCCCGGTGGCGCCGGGCCGAGGACATGATGCACCTGAACGAGTGGGGGCTCGGCGGGCGCGGGTTCGGCACGTTCGTGGGCTGGTTCCTGCTCGGCGGTGACCTCTACACCGCGTACACCTTCATCGCGGTGCCCGCGGCGGTGTTCGGGGCCGGCGCGGTGACCGGCTTCTTCGCGGTCTCCTACACCATCATGGTGTTCCCGATCGCGCTGATCTTCCTGCCCCGGCTGTGGTCGATCGCGCGGGTGCACAACTACGTCACGCCGGCCGACTTCGTCCGCGGCCGCTTCGGGTCACGCAGCCTGGCGCTGGCCATCGCGTTCACCGGGATCCTGGCGCTGATGCCCTATATCGCGCTGCAACTGGTGGGCATTCAGGCCGTGCTCACCGTGATGGGCGTCGGCGCTTCTTCGGCCAACACGTTCGTCAAGGATCTTCCGCTTTTTATCGCGTTCCTGGTCCTGGCCTTCTTTACGTTCGTTTCCGGGCTGCGGGCGCCCGCGCTGATCGCGTTCGTCAAGGACACCCTGGTGTACCTGATGATCATCGTGGCGGTGCTCTACCTGCCGGGGAAGGTGGGCGGCTGGGGACACATCTTCGCGGCCGGCGAGGCGCACCTGAAGGCGATCAGCCCGGTGACGCACAAGCCGACCGGGGTGTTCATTCCGGTGACGGGTAACAACCAGCTGGCGTTCTCCACCCTGGCGCTGGGCTCGGCGCTGGCGCTGATGGTGTACCCGCACTCGGTCACCGGGGTGCTCTCCACCAGGCGGCGCGACATCATCAAGCGCAACATGGCGCTGCTACCTATCTACTCGATCATGCTCGGCTTCATCGCCCTGCTCGGCTACGTGGCGCTGGCCGACAAGACGACCGCGGCGAACGTCAAGAAGGCGAACAACGCCCAGCTCGCGGTGCCGTACCTGTTCCAGCACCTGTTCCCGAGCTGGTTCACCGGGATCGCCTTCGCCGCCATCGTCATCGGCGCGCTGGTGCCGGCCGCGATCATGTCCATCGCCGCCGCCAACCTGTTCACCCGCAATATCTTCCGCGAGTTCTTCCATCCCGAGGCAAGTCCCCGGCTGCAGACGCGGGTGTCTCAGTGGGCTTCGCTTACCGTCAAGGTGGGAGCGCTGCTGTTCGCGGTCGAGCTGCCTAAGACGTTCTCTATCAACCTGCAGCTGCTTGGCGGGATCTGGATCCTGCAGACGTTCCCTTCCTTGGTCAGCGGGTTGTTCACACGCTGGTTCCACCGGTATGCGCTGCTGACGGGGTGGCTGGCGGGGATGATCTTCGGGACTGTCGCCGCGTACAAGGTGGCCACGCCGACCACGTCGCACTGGGCTGGGTCGGTGGATACCGTCTGGGGGCACACGCTTTACATCGGGTTGACTGCGATTGTTCTCAACCTGGTGGTGGCGGTGGTGCTCACGCTGGTCTTCAAGGCTTTTAAGGTGCCTGCGGGTGAGGACGAGACTCGGGCGCACGAGTACACGGCTGACCCGTCGCAGGCCCCGGTGGCTGCTCCGGCTGGAGTGGGGGGCGTCGGGGTGGCGGGAAGCGCCGGGGACTGACGAGGGGTTTGGGACTGGCGGGAGGTTCGGGACTGGCGGGTGCGGTTGCTGCCCCATGCGGATGGTCAGGTAGTCACGGAAGGCCAGCTCGGCTTCTGGGGACAGGTAGTAGGTCGAGCATGGCCTGCCCGATGGCGAACAGTTCGTCCAGCGTGTACGGGGCGAAGTCGAGGTGGTGCGCGATCCGGGACAGGCTGGCGTCAGGGGGTCTGCTCCTCGCCGTCCCGGTTGAGTACCGCCCGCCCGTGGCTGGTGCCGCGCTGGAATCCGGAGAGCCGGTCCCGGACCGCGGACGCCGACCTGGGGATCGGGGGCTTGTCCGACGGCGCGCCGATCGCGCCGGGGACCAGGTTCGCCCGCGGTACCCGCAGCGGCAGGCCGGCCGCCGTGTTCTCGCTCGAGGCGGGCGCGGCGGCCGCCTTGGCGGCGTCCCAGCCCGGGTCGGCGGGGGTGGTCCAGCCGCCCGCGGCCGCGGCGGAGCCGACGGGCAGCTTACGGCGGTTCCCGAACCAGTCCGACTCGACCGCCTCGTAGATGGGCAGACGGCGTTCCCCCGCCTCGGCGGCGCCGGACTCGGCGGCGCTGGTGGCGACGTCGGACTCCGGGCCGGCGAACGCGGGCGAGGCCGCCGCGTCCGGGCCGGCCGGGGGTGAGGCGGCGAAAGGCGCGGGCGGGGCGGCAACGGATGCGGACGGCTGGGCCGGGCTGGGCCGCGGGCTGGCCACGAGCCGCTGGGGAAGAGAGGACGGCTGGGTGCGAACCGGCGAGGCGGAAGCCGGCGGGTGCGGGTGGAAGCTGGGCTGCGAACCGCTATCCGACCAGGCGTGCCGCCCCGGGCGGGCCACCGGGCCGGGCGGGGCCACCCGGCCGGGCGGGGCGGACAGGGCGGACGGGGCCGCTGGGGCGGACGGGCGGATGTCTTCCATGACCGGCGCGGACCACATCGACGTCGCCACGCCTTCCCGCTCGGCCTGGCCGCGACCGGGTGCACCAGAGCCGGGTGTCCCGGCCGGCAGCCCGGGCCTTACGGCCGCGTGCGCGCCCCATCCCGGACCGGCGTCGGTACCGTCGAAGGCGGTATCCCCAGAAGCCGTGTCCCCGCCCGCCCAGCCCCCGGCGGCCCGGCGGTCAGAAGTCCGGTGGTCAGAAGCCCGGTGGTCTGAAGCCCGGTGGTCAGGGGGGGTGTCCGGGCCGCTGGCGACGGTCTCCGGCAGCCAGATCAGCGCGGTCAGGCCGCCGGCCGCGGCGGGCTGCAGCCGGACCTTGATGCCGTGCCGGGCGGCGAGCCTGCCCACCACGAACAGGCCCATGTTCCTGGAGACGGCGAAGTCCATGGCCGGCGGCCTGTCCAGCCGCCGGTTGGCCTCCGCCAGCACCTCGGGGTTCATGCCGACACCGGAGTCGGTGACGTCGATCAGGGTCCCGCCGCTGGCCAGCGAGCGGCCGGAGATATCGACCGGGGTGCCGGCCGCGGACAGCGAGGTCGCGTTCTCGGCCAGCTCGGCGAGCAGGTGGACCACGTCCTTGACGGCGGGCCCGGCGATCGCGATACCCGCCTGGGCGTTGAGCGAGACGCGTTCGTAATCCTCGATCTCGGACACCGCGGCCCGGATCACGTCGACCAGCGCCACCGGCTGGTTCCAGTCCCCGGGCAGCTCGTGCCCGGCCAGCACGAGCAGGTTCTGCGAGTAGCGGCGCATCCGGGTCGCGATGTGATCCATCTTGAACAGGCTGGCTAGCCGCTCGGCGTCCTGTTCCCCCTGCTCGAGCTCGTCGATCAGCCTGATCTGGCGCTCCACCAGGGCCTGGCTGCGCGTGGACAGCTCGACGAACATCTCGCCGAGCTTGCCCCGCAATCCAGCCTCGTTGCTGGTCAGCCCGAGCACCTCGGCCTGGACCCGGTCGAAGGCCCGGCCGATCTGGCCGATCTCATCGGAGGAGGCGACGCCGACCGACCGGATGGCGAGCGCTCCGCGGCCGCCGCCGCGGAGCGCATCGGGCAGCCGGACGTCGGCCAGCTCGACCGCCCCGGTGCGCAGCTGGTCCAGCGGCCGCAGCACCGACCTGATCAAGATGGCCGCGGCCCACCCGCCGACGGCCAGCGCGACGACCCCGGCCGCGCCGGCCAAGATGGCCGACGCGGCGGCGCCATCGCGGATCGAGCTGACGTCGGAATGGTAGGAGGCCCCCCGCATGACGTCGGCCGCGCGGATGAAGCTGGCCGTCGCGGCCGCGGCGGCCAGCGCCGATGCCGCCGCCACGAGCGACAAACGGGTGCGGACGAGCCATCTGCCCTTCACCCCGTCCGCGCCCTGGACCGGCACCGCTCCCCCGGCACCCGGCCCCGGACGGGACAGCGAGGGGCCGGGGCCGGTCCTGGCCGCGGCCGGCCGGCCAGCCCCGACGGGCTGGAAGGCGGTTACCGCGGCCGCGGGCCGGGAAGGTCCGGGAGCGCCGGGCGGGGTGAAGGCAGCCCGCCCGGCGTCGTACGCCGGTCTCTCGGCGTGCTCGTGCGGGCCCTCGCTCGCCCGCCGGAAGAAGTCCGCGGCCACCAGGAGGGCGACGGCGAGCACCATGATGGCCAGGAAAATCTCAACATGCATCGCAACTCACACCAGGTCAATGGCCGGGAACCGCCCGGTCTTTAACCGGCACGGCGACCCTTCGGCGTTTATTTGGCTGTACAGAGTGCACGGCATGCCAAGAGACACTCTAGCTCTCTACCGGCCAATTTAGGCGGAATCGGATTTGCCCCGGAAAGTACAGCCCGTTGTAACTATGCACGGATAGTTCACGAGTACGCCAGGGCGCTATACGCGACGCACTGTGCCCCGTGAGCTGCAGGTTGCCGCTCTTCTCACCGCAGTAACTCACGTAACAGGTGCGGGCGGGCGGAACAGGAACACCGTTCGGTAATAAAGATCGAGGTCAGCCTGGATGGGACGCCGGCCGGCCTGACCACCTTTACCGAAAGCGACCTATGCCGGGTTTTTGCCGAAATTCGCGGTCTTTCCGACATGCCATGTGATTTAACCGTAAAGTTTGGAAAGCCAGCCAACGTCGTGTTCGCCGGGGACATGCCGAGCGGTGGCTACAGGCATGAGCAGAGGCTGCGCCATGCGTCGATGACGCGCGCCCGCAGGACAGGAGAACAGATGACGGAACGACTCGCGACGGCCATCCCGGATGCCGCCCAGGTCCTGCCCGCCCGCCTGGAACCCGACGCGATCGGGGCCGCGCAGGACACGATCATCGGGATGGCCAACTCGGCGCCGACGGTGGCCATCGGGCTCTCGCTGGCCGGACTGGCCCTGGCGTCGTCCTACGGCAGCGGGCCCGTCATCGTCTTGTGCGGGGTGCCGATGCTGGTCATCGCCAACGCCTACCGCCGGCTGAACCTGTGGAACGCCAATTGCGGCGCCTCGTTCGAGTGGGTGGGCCGGGCGATCAACCCCTACCTCGGGTTCATCACCGGCTGGCTGATGATCGCCGCCAGCCTGGTCGGGGCGATCGCCGGCGTGGTCGTGCTCGGCCCGTCGGTGCTGGCCATCTTCGGCGCCAGCGCCAGCGCCACCTGGCCGAACATCTTCATCAGCACGATCGTGATCGCGCTGATGCTACTGATCGCGGTGGTCGGCATCCGGCTCACCGCGCGTACCCAGGTGGGCATGGGGGTGGTCGAGTACATCATCCTGATCGCCTTCTCGGTCGCCGGGCTGATCGCGGTCCTGACCCACCACCACGGCACCTTCCCGATCACCAGCAGCTGGCTGAGCCTGAGCGGCATCGGTGGCCACGGCAGCCTGGCGTCGGGCCTGCTCATCGCGGTGTTCATGTTCGCGGGCTGGGACGCCACCGTCTACGTCAACGAGGAAGTCAAGCACCGGCGGCACAACCCGGGCCGGGCGGCGGTCATCGCGGTCGCCCTGCTCATCGTCATCTACACGTTCTGCCAGGTCGGCCTGCAGGGCGTCGTCTCCCCGGCCAAGCTGCACAAGAACTCCTCCTCGGTGCTCGTCTTCATCGCCCAGGCGCTCGGCGGCGGCGGCGCGGCCAAGGTGATGGCGCTGGCCCTGGCGCTGTCCGTGATCGCGTCGACCGGGGTCAGCATCGTCATCCTGGCCCGGATGATCTACGGGATGGCGGGTCACCGGGTGCTGCCGCCGGCCCTGGGCATCGTGAGCCCGCGCTTCGCCACCCCGGTGGTCGCCAGCGTCGTCGTCGGCGTGGTCCTCATCGCGGTCACCTGGGTGTACCTGCTCTCCGGCTCGATCGCGAACGCCTTCACCCAGCTGATCGACGTGACCGGCGTGCTGTACGCCAGCTTCTACATCCTGACCGCGCTGTCCGCCATCGTGTACTACCGGCGGCACGTGTTCAGCAACCTCTGGGACGCGGTGCTGATCGGCATCCTGCCCCTCGCCGCGGCCGGTTTCCTGGTCTGGATCGTGGCCAAGTCGACGATGAGCGCGCCCGCGTCCCAGCGCTGGTCGCTGATCTCCATCCTCGGGTCCGGCGTGGTCCTGATGCTCGTCGCGCGCCTGGGCCTGCGGTCCTCGTTCTTCCAGATCCCACGCGAGAGCGCGCCAGCGAACACCAGCCCGAGGAGGTTAGGCGCAACGTGACCGAGATCAACGCGGCTGAGCCCGGTTTCGAGACCACTGCCAGCGCGCTGCAGGAGAAGCGCAAGCTGCGGCGGCACTTCCGGCGCTTCGACATGTACTTCTACCTGATCTGCACCGTGGTGACGATCGACACCATCGGCGCGGTCGCGAGCAACGGAGCGCAAGGCTTCACCTGGCTGATATTTCTCGGGCTCCTGTTCTTCCTGCCCTACGCGCTGTCCATATCCGAGCTGGGCTCGGCCTTCCCGCAGGAGGGCGGCCCGTACGTCTGGACCCGGCTGGCCTTCGGGCGGCCGCTGGCCGCGATCAACTCGGTCATCTACTGGATCTCCAACCCGATCTGGGTGGGCGGATCGCTCACGATCGTCTCGTTCGCCGCGATCGAGGAGTTCTTCGGCAACGTGGGCGGACCGTGGAAGTACGTGTACGCGGTCGCCTTCATCTGGTTCACCATCGGGGCCGCCATCGTGGCGCTGCGGTACGGCAAGTGGGTGCCGACGCTGGGCGCCTGGGCCCGCGGGGCGATCCTGACGTTCTTCGTGATCTCGGTCATCGTGTACGCGGCCAAGCACGGGGTGCACGGCTTCGGCGGTCACGCCTTCCTGCCCACCTACGCCGTGTTCATCGCGGTGGTGCCGGTGCTGTTCTTCAACTACGCCGGCCTGGAGGTGTCGTCGGCGGCGGGCGAGGAGATGACCAACCCCAAGCGGGACGTGCCGTTCGCCGTCCTGTCGTCGGGGCTCACCACCATGCTCGCGTACGGGATCCCCATCCTGGCCATCCTGATCGTGCTGCCGACGAACCAGATCTCCAACCTGACCGGGTTCCTGGACGCGGTCAAGGCCACCTTCACGGTCTACGGCGGCCACGTGGCGCACGACGGGACGGTGACGCTCACCGGGGCGGGCCTGCTCCTGGGCCGGGTCGCGGCCGTGGTGTTCATCTTCGCGCTGGCCAGCGCGGGCACGACGTGGATCATGGGCTCGGACCGGACCGAGGCGGTGGCCTCCTACGACGGCGGCGGGCCGCGGGTGCTAGGGCGGTTCTCGGCCCGGTTCGGCACGCCGGTGACGATGAACCTGGTCTCGGGCGTGGTGTCAACCGTGCTGATGATCGCCGCGTTCCAGATCACCGGGGGCGATTCGAGCCGGTACTTCTCCGCGGTGCTCGGGCTGACGATCTCCACCACCACGATCTCGTACCTGTTCATCTTCCCGGCCCTGATCAAGCTCAGGTACTCGCGGCCGGACGTCGAGCGCCCCTACCGGGTACCCGGCGGGATGGCGGGCGCGTGGATCTGCTCGGTCGTCCCGACGTTCTGGGCGCTGCTGGCCACGGTCGCGCTGATCTGGCCGGGGTTCGGCGTCAACTGGTTCGGCGCCGGCGGCAACCCGAACGACGCCCTGGCCGCTCTCAGCTTCTCCCACCAGCGGCTGCAGTACGAGCTCAGCCAGCTCGTGCCGCTGGCCGTCATCGTCGTGATCGGCCTGGCCTTCTACCTGCTGGGCGGCAAGACGCGGGCCGAGCCGGCCGTCAGGGCCGAGCCCGTGGTCACGCCCGCTGCTCCGGTCAACCATTCGTGATGGCTCCCTTCGGTTTCTCGCGGGTGGTGTTCCTCAGCCACGTGCTCGGCCCGGGCACGCCGGTCTTCCCCGGCGATCCGGTGGTCTCGGTTCGCCCGGTCGCCACGGTCGAGCGGGACGGCTATCACCTGCAGACGGTGGTGACCGGCGAGCAGTCGGGCACGCACTGGGCCGCGCCCGCGCACTTCCATGTGGGTGAAACGGCCGCGGACGAGCTCGAGCCGGGTGACTTCTTCTTTCCCGCGGTCGTGCTCGACGTACGGGCCGAGGCGGCCGAGGACGCGGATTTCGTCCTCGGCCGGACCGAGATCGAGAAGTGGGAGGCCAACTTCGGGCCGGTCCCGCCGCACAGCGCCGTGCTGGCGTGGACGGGCTTCGCGGACCGCTGGGACGAACCGGCGGCCTACCTGAACGCGGATCCGGCGGGCGGCCTGCATTATCCGGGATTCGGCGTCGAGGTGACCCGGTGGCTGATCGAGGAACGGTCCGTCGGCGCGCTGGGGATCGACGCGATGGGCGTCGATCCGGGCACCGATACCTTCTTTCGCACTAATCAGCTGCTGCTCCATGGGCGTCGCATGCACCTGGAAAACCTGGCCGGGCTGGGCGAGATGCCGCCGGCGGGGGGCTGGATCATCGTGGGCGGAATACGGGTGCGGGGCGGCTCGGGCTCGCCCGCGACGGTGTTCGGCCTGATTCCGTAGCAGGTTCCCGGGCCTTCTTGGGCCTGATTCCTTCTTGGGCCTGATTCCGGCGCAGGTTCTGGCGCCACTTCCACGGCAATTTTTATTACACAAGGATTACTATCTGTATCCGACTAGCCACATTCTGCGAAAATTTACCATCCGGGCTATTCACAATGCGCATGTGAAAGATTACTCTAAGTACTAGTTGCCCCGGAATACGCAGGATTGCGGGGCGCCCCAGCCGGAAGGATCGGGGAATGCCTGGGACGCGGCATGAACCGGCGGCAGCGGCCTCCGCGCAGATCGACATCCTCAGCGGCTGGCCGGCTCTGGGCCCGCTCGAACCCGCTGTAGCGGCGCTCCACCAGCTGGCCGGGACCCCGGTCACGGCCCGGCTGGCCTGGTGGCGTTCGGCCGTCAGGGCAGAACACGACGCGGTACCGGTGCTGCTGGCGCTGCCCGCGCCGGACGACCCACTCCGCGCCGCCGCCCTGGTCGCCGCCGCCCTGGTCGCCGTGCGCGAGCAGGACGGGGTCTGGCAGATCACGTCGGGACGCCCGCACAGCGACGACACGTGGGAGGTCGCCGCCCGGTCGGCGGATGCCCGCCGGACGATGCTGGCCGAACTCGCCGGGTTCGCCACCGACCTGAGACGGCCCTGGCAACTGGTCCTGACCGGCCTGCGCGACGGCAACGACGCCGCGTGGCTGGCCCGCCAGCTGCCGGGCAGCCACGTGACGCCCGCGTCGCCGGTCCCCGGCATCGGCTTCAAGGCCGGGCAGGTGACCTTCGGCCCCGGCATCCGCAGCGGCCTGGACCGGTCCAGCCAGCGCATCAGGCAGCACGCGCTGAGCGAGGAGATCCAGTTCGAGCGCGACCCGGACCGGCTGGCCAAGCTGCGCGGCGAGATCGAGGACGTGCATCTGGCCCGGGATCACGACGCCGGCCGGGAGAGCGATCTCGACGACACGGCCGGCGTGGCCTTCTGGCGTTCGGTCTACGACCTGCACGCCGCCCGCGGCGAGCTCGAGGTGGCCACGCTCCGGCTGGACGGGCACCTGGCGGCGTACGTCATCGCGTTCACCGACGGGCCGGCTTACCGGGTGTTCGACGGGCGGTTCGCGCCGCCCTGGCGACGGTACTCCCCCGGGCGGCGGCTGGAGGCGGCGGTAGTCGAACACGCTCGGTTCGAGGGCTTCGCGGTGCTCGACTGGATGACCAGCGTCGCCCCGGAGAAGCTGGTCGCCAGCACGTGGGCCGAGCCGCGGTGGACCGTCACCGCGGCCGGCGGCCAGCGGCCCGCCCGCGCCGCCGTCCCCCGGCCGCGCTCCGCCCACGGCGCGGCGGGCGGATCCCGGCGGGCGTGCACCTCTGGTGGCGGCGCGCTGGGAGACGGCGCGCTGGGAGACGGCGCGCTGGGAGACGGCGCGCTGGGAGACGGCGCGCTGGGAGGCGGCGCGCTGGGAGGCGGCGCGCTGGGAGGCGGCGCGCTGAGCGTGACGGCAGCCGCGCCGTGAAGCCCGGCATCACTGTTGCGAGCAGCACGCTCACGGCGGTCGCGGCCCTGCCCTACATCATCGACATCGTGCGCGGCCGGGCCAAGCCCCGGATCGCGTCCTGGGGCATCTGGCTGGTCGTCCAGAGCGTGGGGACCGTGTCCTCGTTCGCGGCGGGACAGGTGCCGGCCGCGTGCTACACAGCGCTGTGCGCGGCGGGCTGCGCGGCGGTGGTAGTGCTGGGCTGGCGGCACGGGAGCCGGGAGTTCGGTCCGCTGGACGCGGTGTGCGTGACCCTGGCGGCGGAGGGCGTGGCGCTGCTCGCGGTGGCGCAACTGGTGCCGGGGCTCATCCCGATGTCGTGGGCCGTGGCCGTGTCCGTGGGTACGGACCTGCTCGCCTACCTGCCGACCTTCCACCACGCGTGGGTCAACCCCGACGAGGAGCCCTGGCTCCCGTACGCGCTGTTCGGCGCGGCGGCGGGGTTGGTGTTGTATGTCACCGACTTCAATGTCCTGGTCGGGGTGATCTACCCGACGTACCTGTTCGCCGCGGACTCGGCCATGGTGGTCATGATCCTGGCCAGCCCGCATTACGGGAATGCTCCTTCGTCCGGCGGCGCGCGCGGGTTCCAGCCCGAACCCATGATGCAGCTGTCGGCCGGGTCGGCACAGTGGCGCCCGGTGACCGGGCGGGACTGGCGGCAAACTCAGCTCCGGGGCTGAGGCCACTGGGCTTTACTGGCTGGTAACGTCGCCCTCGTGGAACGGATCTCTGGTCATGGCGGGGTGCACGCGCTGGCGGCCGCCCGGCGGCACGGGGTATCGGTCATGTTCACGCTGTCCGGCGGGCACGTGTTCCCGCTCTACGACGCGGCGGTCAAAACGGACACGCCGATGCGCCTGCTGGACGTGCGGCACGAGCAGACCGCGGTCTTCGCCGCCGAGGCGACCGCCCGGCTGACCCGGACGCCCGGGCTGGCCGTGGTCACCGCCGGTCCTGGCGTGACCAACTCGGTCAGCGCGGTGACGACCGCGTGGTTCAACGGCGCGCCGGTGGTGGTGCTGGCCGGCCGCGCCCCTGACTCCCGCTGGGGCGCGGGCAGCCTGCAGGAGATGGACCACCCGCCGCTGCTCGCGCCGGTGACTAAGCGCGCCTGGACCGAGCATGATACGGCTCAGCTGGGCGGCTCGGTCGACGAGGCGTTCCGGCTGGCGTCGAGCGCCCACCGCGGGCCGGTGTTCCTCGACATCTCGCTCGAGGCGCTGTACGGCCAGGCCTCGGCGGACCTGCCGGACGGGTCGGCCGGGCCGGAGGGCCGGCTGGGGCGGCCCGCCGCTCCCGACGCCGGCGCCGTAGACCAGATCGCTCATTTGATCCGAACGGCCCAGCGTCCCGTCCTCGTGCTCGGCACCGACGTATGGCTGGGTGGCGCCGAGGGCGCGGCCCGGGAGGCGGCGGAGGCGCTACGGCTACCGGTGATCGCCAACGGACAGGCCCGCGGCGTGCTGCCCCGCGGCCACGAACTGCTGGTGACCCGGGCCAGGTCGGCGGCGCTGCGCCTGGCCGACCTGGTCATCGTGGCCGGGACACCGCTCGACTTCCGGCTCGGCTACGGATCGTTCGGCCCGGCCGAGGCCCCGGCGCGAGTCGTACACGTGGCCGACTCACCCGCCGGGATCGCGACGCATGTCCCGCTGGCCGCATCGGCGGCTGGTGACCTGGCGGCGTTCTTTACCGCGCTTTCTTCGGCTGCGGCGGGGCCTGGGGCCGATCCCGGCTGGGTGCCGGGACTGGCCGAGGCGGTCCGGGCCGCGCTGGCGGCGGACGCCCCACTGCTGGCCAGCGAGGCCGATCCGGTGCACCCGGCCCGGATCTACGGTGAACTGCTCGAGGTGCTCGACGACGACACGGTGGTCATCGGGGACGGCGGCGACTTCGTCTCGTTCGCAGGCAAGTACGTCGAGCCCGCCCGGCCGGGCGGGTGGCTGGACCCGGGACCGTTCGGCTGCCTGGGGACCGGGCTGGGGTATGCGATCGCAGCCCGTCTGGCGCGCCCGTCCGCCCAGGTCGTCCTGCTGCTCGGCGACGGCGCGGCCGGCTTCTCGCTGATGGACGCCGACACCCTGGTCCGGCACGGCCTGCCCGTGGTCATGATCTGCGGAAACAACGCCGGCTGGGGCCTGGAACGGCACCCCATGCGCTCCCTGTACGGCTACGACGTCGCCGCCGACCTGCAGCCGGGCTGCCGCTACGACGAGGTGGTGCGCGCCCTCGGCGGGGCCGGGGAGATCGTCACCGCCCCCGGGGACATCGGCCCGGCGCTGCGCCGCGCCTTCGATTCCGGCGTTCCGTACCTGGTCAACGTGCTCACCGACCCGGAGATCGCCTACCCCCGCTCGACCACCGGAGTGTAGGGCAGCGCTGGCGCCCAGGGCGACGCGTTGATGCCCCGGTGGCGGCGCTGAGGCCTAACTCCTAACTCCCGCCTCTCTTGCGTCCCATGCGTCACGACCGGTGAGGGTCACTTTCATCCGTTATCGCAGCAGCCGTGCTAGCGGCTGCTGCTGTCTCTGGAACCACATCCGGTCCGTGCCGCCAGGTGCCCTGAGCGGCGGCTTCATGATCGCGGGCAGTTAGGGCCGAAAAACGACCGAAACTGCCCGCGATCATGAAGAGCTCCGGGCGAGGAAGCCTCACCTCCCCCTAGAACCCCATTGTTTACGCATTCGCGGTATGTGCCCATGATCGCGAAGGCTTTGGTACGGCTATCGGCACCTAACCCTTCGTGATCATGGACGGTTGCCATGTCGCAGGACGGGTGGGGCTGCGGCGACTGATGAGGCTTCATACGGGGCGCGGCTTCGGCTGGACGTGGCGCGGCGCTCCCGGCGCGGGCGGCGCTCCCGGCGCGGGCGGCGCTCCCGGCGCGGGCGCCTAGCCGATGGTGGCGATCAGGTCACCGCCCTGGATGACGTCGCCCTCGGCGACGTGCAGCTTGGTGATCACGCCCGCACTCTCGGTCAGGACCGGGATCTCCATCTTCATCGACTCGAGGATGACCAGGGTGTCGCCGTCCTCTAC
>JBEKJP010000038.1:0-62121 GCA_050011155.1 Streptosporangiaceae bacterium | reverse complement strand
GGGCATCCGCGAGTTCTGCAACGTCAAGACCGTCTGGATCGGCTAATCGGTCAGGCGGCGTAGCGGGTGGGGGTGGTGGTGTAGGTGCGAGGCCAGCACTTCCACCGAGGGCAGCTCCCGGCACAGCTGCACCAACGGGGGTACTGATGACCGCCGCCATTGGTGTCAAGCTGCGCCGTCATCCCGGCGCTGAGCGCCACCCGTTCCCGGCCAGGCCGGGTGCTGCGGGCCGAGTAGCTCAGGTCTTGGTGACTCCGAGCATTTCGACGAACCGGTCGACCATCATGTCCCGGCCCTTGAGCTGGGACACCACCTCGGCTGGGACCAGGTTCTCGCTGCCGTGGCGCTGCCCGGCGCCGCCGTCGGGACCGACCGGGATGATGATGGAGGGCGGCGCCGGCTCGTAGCGCGCCAGTTCGCCGTCGCCAGTAATGAGGGCGCGGATGTTGCCCGCCACGACCTGCGCCTGGCGGCCGGCCACGCCCGCCCCCTTGTTCGGGTCCGCGGCCGACACGTCGCCCAGCGCGAACACCCGGTCCTGCCCGGCGACCCGCAGCTCGGGCGTCACCTCGACGAAGCCGTCCGGGCGGCGCGCGGCGGCCAGGCCGCCGGCTAGGAAGTCGCTGGCCGGGGCGACGCCGTAACAGCGGAACCAGATGTCGGCGGTCACCTCCGCCCCGGACCGCGTAGTCACCGTGAACGAGCCGAGCTCACCAACCCCGTTCGGCGGATCGGCCTTGAGCGGGCTGCCTAGGAGCAACTCGACGCCCAGTTCGTCGAGCTGGCGGCGGAGTTCCGCCTTCAGGTCCGGGCGGTACCGCTCGCCCAGCACGTCGTCGGCCATGTCGACCAGCGTCACCCGCTTATCCGGCCAGACCGCCTTGATCTCGCCGGCCAGCTCGATGCCCACCGGGCCGGCCCCGAGCAGCAGCACCCGGTCCGCGGCGGCCAGCGCCGTATGCGTGTCGCGCACCTTGCTGTGTGCCTGGTCCGTGCCGTCCACATCGCTCTTGGCCGGGAACGGGTAGCCGGAACCGGTGGCCAGCACCAGGTAGTCCGGGGCGAGCTCGGCCCCCGAGGCGAGCTCGACCCGGCCGGCGTCGACCTTGACGGCCCGGTCCCTGATAACCCGGCCGTGCGCGAGCAGCCCGTCGTAGGGCAGGTAGATCCGCTCCAGCCAGGCCGGGTCGGCCAGGGCGCGCAGGGCCGCGACGTTGTGTACGAAGTCGTCCTTCGGCTCGACCAGCACGACGTCGGCGGCGTCGTCGAGCGGCCGGGCGACCTGGACGCCCGCGTAACCGCCGCCGAGCACCACGACAGTGGGCTTCTCGGTCATCTCAAACTCCTGTCAACTGTCCGCTATCCGCGAAAGATAGTCTGCATCACAGAACATCTGTATTGCAACTCTTCGGCCGGGCAGCTGATCTGAGGTACGCTGACGGCATGAGTGCCCCGGCCACGCGGTCGCCCGGCTTCCGGCCGGGTCGTCAGCCGGCGGCGGACTGCGTGCTCAGCAACGACCTCGGCTGGGCCCTCGGCGCTCTGACCAGGGCCTACCTGAAGGCCGTCGCGGCCACCTTCGCGGACGTGCCCGGCGGGCCACGCGGCTACCAGGTGCTCGCGGCGGCCGCCCGGGAGGAGTCGGGCAGCCAGCTCGCGCTGGCCCAGCGTCTGGGCGTGGACCGCACGGTCATGACCTACCTGCTGGACAGCCTGGCCGAGGCGGGCCTGGTCGAGCGGCGTCCGGACCCGGCCGACCGCCGTGCCCGGCGGATCGTGGCCACCGCGCGCGGCCGGGTGCTCCTTGACGGCCTCGGCGAGCGGCTGTGCGCGGCCGAGGATCAGCTGCTGGCCGGTCTGGACGACGCCGACCAGCAGGCTTTCCGTTCGCTGCTGCGGCGGGTCGCGGTCCACGCCGAGACCGCCCTGAACCCCTGTACTGAGCAGGCTCCCGGGAACTGCTAGCGCTACCCGCGCCGGGTGACGTGGCGGAGGTAGTCCTCGCGGCTGAGCGGGTTGTCGTCCGTGCGCGGGCGGTCCGGGACGTGGCCGCGGACCGGCTGGTAGTGGTCGAAGGACGCTTCCATGGTGGCCTCGCCCCGGGTCAACGGCGGGAGTTGCTGCCGGAGCTCGTGCAGCTGAGCGACCGGAATGTCGCCTTCGAGGGTGCACCAGGTGCCTTGGGTCGCCGTGACCTCAGGGGCGGCGTGCAGCCCGGCGAGTACCGGCAGCAGGGCGTTGAGCGTGTCGGCCGGGGTATCCAGGACGAAGTGGTGAACCGGCTCGCAGACCACCGTGCCGGCCTGCCGCAGCGCGGCCATGACCACCAGCGGGGTGAGCTTGCGGAAGTCCTGGGCCGAGCTGTCAGGACCGCGGGTCGACGGCGGCCCGTCGGCGATGCTGTACTGCGACCGGACCAGCGTGACCGTGCAGTCGGTGACCCGCCAGCCGCGCAGGCCCTGCCGCAGCGTGCCGGTGACGTACTGTTCCATGGCGGCGGCGAAGGCGTCCATGTTCTTGTAGACGTACAGCGGCACGGCCTGATGGCCGACGTCGAGCCGGAATTCAAGGCCAGAACCGGGCGGGCCCGGGTCGATGCGGAAGCCCAGGGTGGCGCGGAACGGGTTCTCCGGCGTGTTCATGATTTCCTCCGCCGCGCCGGTGCGGACGGGCCGTTCGACGCAGAGCGGCACGGTTTCCCTGAAGCAGGCCGCCAGCCCGTAGTCGGCGGCCAGGGTGGCCTGGATCACCTGCTTCTGCACCTCGCCGTACAGGGAGAGGTAGATCTCCTGGCGGATATCGTCCTGGCGGACGTTGATGAGCGGATCCTGCTCGGCGAGCTGGGTCAGGGCCACGTGCAGCCGGGCCCGGCCGCGCGGATCGCGGGCCACGACGGCCGTCTCCAGCGTCGGCGGCGCGAAGTAACGCCGGTCGGTGCCGTCCGGCGCGGTCCCGATCAGGTCACCCACCTGGACCTCGGCCAGGCCGGACAGCTTGGCGATATGCCCGGCGGTCACCCGGTCGCGGCGGACCGCGCCGCCGTCGGCGAAGACGCTGATCGCGGTGACCTTGCCGTCGCGGCCGGGGCCGAACCGGATCCGGTCGCGGACCGCGATGGTCCCGGAGAACAGGCGCGCGTAGGCGATCTTCTCGCCGGCCGGACCGCGCTCGATCTTGAACACCCGGCCGTGTACTGGCTCGTTCGTTCCTTCCTGGTTTGTTGCTTCTGCGGTCGCGCCGGCTGGGGGCAGCAGGTCGGCGAGCCCGCGGGCCAGCACGTCGACGCCCGCGCCGGTGCTGGCCGACCCGAAGTAGACCGGGTGCACCACCGCGGCCCGGACCTGGCCGGCCAGCTTCTCGTGCAGCCAGTCGCCCGGCGGCGCGGCCCGGCCGTCCAGGTACGCGGCGAGGACCGCGTCGTCGTGCTCGGCCAGCACCTCGGTCATCCGCGCTCCGGCCCCGGCGGACGGGACGAAGGCGGCCCCGGGCGTGCCGAGTCCGTGCACCGTGCCCATCGGGATGATCGCGGGCGTCAGCCGGGCCGCGACGTCGTTCAGCACGCGCTCATAGCCCGCGCCGCGGCGGTCGATCTTGTTGACGAAGATCAGCGCCGGGACCCGCAGTCGCTGCAGGGCGCGCCACAGGACGCGCGTCTGCGGCTGGACCCCTTCGACCGCCGAGATCACCAGCACGACCCCGTCCAGCACGCTCAGCGCGCGCTCCACCTCGGCGATGAAGTCCGGGTGGCCGGGCGTGTCGATCAGGTTGACCGTGGTGCCGCCGACGCGGAACGAGACCACGGCCGATTTGATCGTGATGCCCCGCTCGCGTTCCAGCGCGAGCGAATCGGTCTGCGTGGTGCCGGCGTCGACGCTGCCGGGTTTTTCGATGACGCCAGCCGAGTAGAGCAGGCGCTCCGTCAGCGTCGTCTTGCCGGCGTCAACATGGGCGAGTATCCCCAGGTTCAGTAGTGCACGCGGCACGTCCCACATCCTTCGAGCAGGCAAGCAGCTTTTCGATGGACACGGACGTTCCTCGCATTACTGCCTCCTCGTGCTCGTGGGACACGCGTATTGTGGTTTTCCCGCTGGCCTGGACGCAACTGATTTACCGGCTGGCGCGCGATCGTGACGAGCTACTGGAAGAGGAAAGCATGAGCACCGGCAAGCCCGAGGTCGACTTTCCCGGCGGCGAGCCGCCTTCCGATCTGGAAATCACCGAGATCTGGGAAGGCACTGGCAAGGCGGCGAGCCCGGGTGACATGGTCCAGGTTCACTACGTCGGCGTGGCGTACTCGACCGGCGAGGAATTCGACGCGAGCTGGGACCGGGGCGAGCCGCTGGAGTTCCGGCTCGGCACCGGGCGGGTCATCGAGGGCTGGGATCAGGGCGTGCAGGGTATGAAGGTCGGCGGCCGCCGCCAGCTGATCATTCCCGCGCACCTGGCCTACGGCGACCGCGGCGCCGGGAACGCGATCGCGCCCGGCGAGACCCTCATCTTCGTCTGCGACCTGGTCTCCGCCTGACGTTTGCCCTTCTTGCGCGGCGTTTCCGCGGAAGCGGCTTGTGCACGTTTTCACAAAGCGCTTCCGCAGAAACGTGTCCTACTGATTTCATGGGGCAGACATCAGGTGAGTTCCCTATGGCCCAGCCAGCGGACGGGGCGCTGTCACCTAATCCGCATTACTAGACCGGGGTCGGCGGTAGGGCTGGCCGTCACCTTCCGGCCTGGTACCGACACGGCCAAGGCCACGGCCCGTCTCGACCGGCGGCTGGCGGCCGTCGACCAGAACTTCTTCACCCAGGCGCCGACGAAACCCACCGACCTGGTGAACTTCGGGCGGATCCAGGATCTCCCGCTCATCCTCGGCGGCCTGCTGGTCCTCGGCGGCCTGCTGGCCGTCATGGCCCTGATCACGGTGGCTCACCTCCTGGCTACCTCGATCCGCCGCCGGCGTCCCTCTCGGCGCCGCGGCCGGCGGGGCCCAGCCTCGGTCCTGCGCGAGGAGTGAGGTATATTGTGATGCACAAAGTGCTGCATCAGGCTAGGGGCAGGAAACGATGGTCACCAGACTCGACAAGCCGGCCAAGGCCCGCAAGAGCCTCCCGCTCACCGAGCGCGATCTGGCCGAACTGGAGCGGTTGCATGGGCCGACCCCGGAACGTGACGCGCTCTTTGACCTCGCCGGGATCGCGATAGAGAGCGTCACCGAGGCCGCCCTCCTGCACATGATCTTCAGCGCGGGCCTGCAGGCCATCCGGGAGAAGGCCGAAGAACACGCCTACACCACCGCGGCCGCGGAAAGGCTCGCCAGCGGAGAGGCCCAGGAAAATCGTCGGGCCGAACGGCGCAGGCGACCCGCCTGGGCTGACGAGGACGTGCGGTCGCAGGCATGACGGACATGCTGCGCGGACGGATCTACCGCGCCCACCTGAGTCATATCGGCGAAGACAAGTTCTTCCTGGTGGTCTCCAACAACCGGCGTAACCGGGCGTTCGGGCAGGTGCTCGCGACCCGGCTGACCACGATGTCGCCGAAGGCCGAGCGGCCCGCGCTGGTTCCGCTCGGCCCGGAAGAGGTCATGACCGGCTGGGTCTCCTGTGACGAAATCGAGACGATCTATGACGACGAGGTGCGGGCGGATGTCGGCGCGGTCACCGCGCCCGCCATGCGCCGCGTCGAAGCCGGCCTGCGCGCCGCGCTGGGTATGGCCGGGTGACACCCCGCACCGTTGACGGAAATTAGAACACGTTCTACCGTCGCCTGGTATGCCGTTCCTTCTCGTGGACAAGCCCAAGCCGCACGTCACGCTGGTCACGCTGAACCGCCCGGAGCGGATGAACGCGATGTCGTTCGACGTGATGCTCCCGTTCCGGCAGGCGCTGGAGGAGATCAGCCACGACAACGACACCCGCGTGGTCGTGGTCACCGGCGCCGGGGCGGGCTTCTGCTCCGGGGCGGACCTGGTCGACTCCGGCCGGATACCCGACATCGACGGGCTCACCGTGCCCGGCATCTCGCTGCGGGCCATGGAACTGCTCGACGACGTCATCCTCACCCTCAGGAAGATGCACCAGCCGGTGATCGGGGCCGTCAACGGCCCGGCCATCGGCGGCGGCCTGTGCCTGTCGCTCGCCTGCGACATCCGGATCGCCGCGGACGGCGCCTACTTCCGGGCGGCGGGCATCAACAACGGGCTGTCCTCGGCCGAGCTCGGCCTCAGCTACCTGCTGCCCCGCGCCGTCGGCACGTCCCGTGCCTTCGAGATCATGCTCACCGGCCGTGACGTGGACGCCGCCGAGGCGGCCCGCATCGGCCTGGTGTCACAGGTCACCGCGGCAGGCGAGCTGCTCGGCACCTGTTACGCCATGGCGGAGCGGATCGCCGGCTGGAGCCGGGTCGGCGTGGAGCTGGCCAAACGGCTGCTGTGGTCCGGCCTGGACGCCGCCAGCCTGGAAGCGCACATGCGGCACGAGGGCGTGGCCCAGCTGTACGTGCGCAACCTGACCGGCAATTTCGAGGAGATGATCCGGGCGCGTAAGGACGGCCGCGCCCCGGTGTACCTGGACGACGCCCGGCAGAAGGACGCGTGACGGAGTCGGCCGGTAGCGTGCCGGAATGACGCTTCTGGTGGTATTCGCCGGGCTCCCCGGTTCGGGGAAGTCCGTGCTGTCGCGCGGGGTGGCCGACGCGGCCGGCGCGACGTACCTGCGCATCGACACCATCGAGTCGGCTATCCAGGCCACGCTGATGCCTTTCCGGGGCAACCCGGTGGGCTACGTGGTAGCCGAGTGGGTCGCCGCCTACCAGCTGGCCGCCGGCCGGGACGTGGTGGCCGACGCCGTGAACGGCGTGGCCGCGGCCCGAGCCGGATGGGAGGCGCTGGCGGACCGGACCGGACCGGCACGACGTATCGTCGCCGAGCTAAAGTCACCGCGGCACTGAAACTACAACCACTACTTCGCGCCGATTCTCATTAACCCGCCTAGCCGAATTCCGCCTCATAATTCGCGGGTAGCCCACGCCTTCAGGGCGACTTTTCCATGATCGCGAAGGGTTTTGTACCGTATTCCGTACCAGATCCTTCGTGATCATGCAGCAATGCCTCTTATCTAGGGCGTTGCCGAGCCCGCCAGGCGCGGGACACCACCGGCACCACCAGCCGCGAACCTGCATGCGCAGTGGCAAGTTAACCGGGTGGATCGGGGCTTCCGGGTGATTTTTGGGGACCATGGTGCACCTAAAGTACCCGTGACCTGAGATCATGAAATTGTCTGCGCAGCGGCATGGAGGGATGTGGTGCGTTCTCGCGACGGGAACCGCGGGTCAATTTTCCGGCGACTTCTAGTGCTGCGACTGGGCGTGCCACGTGTCAGAAACCGGACTCAGGCCACACTGGAGCCAGCAGCATCGCGATGGAGCCAGCAGCATCGCGATCCAGGTGTACAGGCCCGTCAGGACGCCAGGAAACCCCGGTTCCAGCGCGTTGTAACGCATTGGAAGCCCAGTTTCATGGTGTCCGGAATGCGGGCCGGTGCCGGTGGTGCGCGTGCGCACCGTGAGCCGGCACACGCCACCCGGCGGCATCGTGCGGCGCCCGGAAGCCGCGCCCGGAAGCCGTACCCGGCGAGTTGCCCCTCTGGGCGCTGGCCTGCCGGGGACCGCTCGCCTGGACGGCGGCCGCCCGGCCGCCTTAATCTCAAGTGCGATGATGCCGACGATGCCCGCCACCGCGCCCAGCCAGGACGTGGCGCGGCTGCTGATGGACGACGGGTACGTCGTGGTGACCGGCATGATGAGCCCGGACGGCGTGCGGGACGCCCGGGCCGACCTGGACCGGGTGCTGCGCTCCACCCGGACCGGGCGGAACTCGTTCGAGGGGTTCGACACCCAGCGGATCTACGCACTGTTCGCCAAGACCCGCGCGTTCGACGGGCTCGCCACCGACCCGCTGCTGCTCGGTGTCCTGGACCAGGTGCTGGGACCCTGCCAGCTCAGCGCGCCGGTCGGCATCTGCATCGGACCCGGCGAGAAGGCGCAGGTCCTGCACCGGGACGATGCCATCTACCCGGTGCCCGAGCCGCATCCGCCGCTGGTCGTCAACACCATGTGGCCGCTCGACGGGTTCACGCTGGAGAACGGCGCTACCCGGTTCATCCCGGGTAGCCACCGCTGGGAGCCGGGCCGCCGGCCGGGCCCGCACGACCCGGTGGAGACGGCCGTGATGTCACCGGGCTCGGCCCTGTTCTACCTGGGCAGCCTGTGGCACGGCGGCGGCGCGAACCAGACAGGAAAGCCGCGCTTCGGGGTGATCCTGGAGTACGCGGCCGGCTGGCTGCGGCCGCAGGAGAACCACTGCCTGGCGGTGCCCCGTGAGGTCGTCCGCGACCTGCCCGAACGGCTGCAGGAACTGCTCGGCTACAACATCTACCCGCCGTTCGTCGGGTACGTCGACGGCCGGCACCCGCGCCGGGCGCTGGAAAGCCCGGTTACCGGGCCGAACGCGTAGCCGCCACCTTCTCCTTGACCGCATCCAGGTCCGCCGGACCGAGATAACGCCCGCCCCGGACCACGCCCCGGATCCGGTGCAGGTGGTCCACCGACTCGAGCGGATTGGCGTCGAGCAGCACCAGGTCGGCGTGCTTGCCCGCGGCCACGGTGCCCATTACGTCGGTGGCGTCCAGGAACTGAGCGGCATTCCACGTGGTCAATTGCAGGACCCGCAGCGGTGACAGGCCCGCCCGGGCCAGTTCGTCGAACTCCTGGTGCAGGGCGAGGCCGGGGACCTCCCAGGCGGCGCCGCCCGAGTCGCTGCCCGCCAGCATCGGCACGCCCGCCTCGTCCAGGATCTTGGTCAGGCTCAGCATGACGTCGTAGCCGACCCGGAACGTCTGCCGGGCCGCGGCCGGGAAGCCGGAGAACTTCTTGGCCGCCTGCGACCAGCCCTTGAGCGTCGGCGGGGCCATGTAACGCAGGGCGGGCTCGCGGCGGAACGCGGGGTCGTCACACAAGTGCATGGTCTTGGACCGGATCAGGGTCGGCACCTGCCACGTCCCGTCCCGGGCCAGGCGCCCGGCCAGCGCGGCGGCCGCGTCCTGGTCGAACGTCGATGCCGCGTGCTCGAGGACGGCGATGTCGGCCGGCCGCGACCGGTTGACCGGGTTGATGATGAGCTTGCCGATCATCCGCGCGAAGACGGGCTCGAGGAGCGGGCGGATGAGCGGGGGTATCGCGGGCATGCGCGGTGCCGGGCTGGCCGCTACCTCGTCCCGCACCGCCTGCTCCTGCGCCGAACAGCAGGCCAGCAGGCTGAGCCCCGGCCCCAGGTGCTCGACCGACCGGACGCCGTCGCCGGACGCCCGGGCCACGTCGATCCCGTTCGGCAGGTGGCCGAGGACCGGAATACCCAGGCGGCGGCTTTCCCGCTGGGCCTGGTAGAACACCTCGCTGGTCACCAGGGCCGCCTTGATGAAGTCGGCGCCGAGCTCGTGCTGCTCGCGCACGGTGGCCACGACGGCGGCCGCGGAGCCGGCGTTGAACGGGGTCAGCACGGTGCCGGGCAGGGCCAGCAGCCGGGGCGCGCCCGCGGGCACCAGCGTGCCCGTCGCGCGGTCCCGCAGCATCCGATCCGACCCGGACATCTGCCGGAAGCCGGTGATGCCGTGGGCCAGCATGAGGTCGAGGCCGCCGGACGGATCCCCGGCGCCGAGGGGATGGGCGTGCATGTCGTTGAAACCGGGCACTAGGTACTGGCCGGTGGCGTCGATGACCTGCGTGCCACCGGGCACATCCGCGCCGTCCGCTACGCTGGCGATCAGGTCGCCCGCGATGCGGACGTCCTGGCCGGGTCGCAGGGATCCGTCGCGGGGATCAACCACCGTGACTCCGCGGATCACCAGCTGCGCGTCAGCTGTCATCGCGCCAATATATGTGATAACACCGGCCGCGGCTATGATGGCGGTGTCAGCGTCGGTGGCAGGAAGTCCGGAAGTGAGGCAGCGGGTGAACGCGGCAGCGTTGGACTCCTCGGGGGCGGCGGTCCGGCCGATCGAGGCGCGCTCCGTGGTCGAGCAGGTCATGACCGAGCTGCGCCGGTCCATCCTGTCCGGCGCGCTGGCGCCCGGCCGGGGGCTGTCGCTGCGCGAACTGGCCGAGATGCTCGGAGTCAGCATTATCCCGGTGCGCGAGGCACTGCGCAGCCTGGAAGGCGAAGGCCTGGTGGTGACGCGGCCGGGGCGCAGCGCCCGGGTGGCGCCGCTGGACCTCGACGAACTGCAGGGCCTGTACCGGCTGCGGCGCCGGCTCGAGCCGGAGATCGCCCAGCGGTCCTGCCGGCTGCTGTCCGAAGCCGACCTGGACCGCCTGGAGCAGCAGGCGGTGGGGTTCGGCGCCGAGGACCAGACCATGAACGACATCTACGACGCGCACCACGAGTTCCACCTCGCGCTGCTCGCGCCCGCCGCCACCAGCTGGGACATCCGCATCCTGAGCACGCTGTGGCGGGCCTCGGAGCGCTACATCAGGATCGGCTGGGGCCGCCTGGACCCGGATCCGCGCGAGCACGCGCGGCGCGAGCAGGCGCACGTCGACCTGGTCGCGTCGTTCCGGCAACGCGACCCGGAGGTCGCCGCGGCCGCGGTCCTGCAGCACCTGTCGCGCAACGAGCAGACCGCCCTGCTGGCCCTGGGCCCCGGCCGGAGCCCGGTCCAGCCGGTCAGCTAGAGCGCGCCGCGGATCCGGTCGACCAGGGCCGAGGCGTCACCGGGCCCGCGGTCGCCAGCCCAGGCCACGTACTGGTCGGGGCGGACCAGCGTGAGGGCGGGGCCGTAGCGGTCAAGGCCGGGGCCGTAGCGGTCAAGGCCGGGCAGGTCGAGCACGCGCAGCGGCACGCCCCGGGCCCGGGCCGAGCCAGGCGTGCGGCAGGAGTGCGCCTACCCGGACGGCACCCGGCTGGGCCAACGCGGCCGGTCCGGGAGCGATGACCGGTGAGCCGTCGATGGTGACGCCCAGCACGAGCTCCAGGGAGTGGAACTCGGGCCGTTTGGCCTGCTGGATGCGTCCCCGGGCGACCCGCCGGGCGCGCTGGCCGGCCGCGTCGTCCGCGTCCAGGTTGTCCGCCAGCAGTTCGGGCGAGGTGCTGCATCGACCGCACGTTGATCGTCTTGCACCGCGGCCGCGCGTGCGAGACCGTGGCGCGCGGCTCGACGACCAGGCAGCTGATGCCCCGGCGGCCGAGCTCGACCGCGCAGGCCAGGCCGACCGGGCCGCCGCCGGCCACGACCACCTGGACCGCCCCGGGCAGACTCAGTTCCGCTGGCTCGCCCACAGCTGGCATTCCGCGGCGAAGGCGAGCTGGCGCAGATGCAGCGCGTGGCCCAGGATGTGGTGGTCGATGCTGTGGCCGGTGGCCCGGGCGATGCTCGCGTCCACAAACGGGGCGGCGGTGAGCAGCTTGGCGAACTGTTCCACGTGGGCGGGCGTACTGTCCCACAGTGCGTCGAACTCGGCCAGCGCGTTGTGCACCGGCACGGTGATCCGGGGCGCGAGACCGGGCAGGTGCTCGTCCGGCCACTGCGGCGCCGCGATCAGCTCGCGCACCGGCGTCGGCGCGTAGGAGCCGTGCGCCGCCCGCACCGCGTCCGCGGTCCACGTCCCCGCGGGCCCGAACATCACCTGATCCCGCTGGTCGTACGGCAGGTCCACGGTCTCGTCGGGCGGCAGCGAGGCGAGCGCGTGGGCCGGGCCGCCCGCCCGGATGACCGCGCCCATGCCGGTGACCGACAAGCCGGTGAGACCGAAACCGATGTCACCGGCCGCGATCATCAGGGCGATCATGCCGCCGATGGAGTGCCCGGTCAGGAACACGCCGTCCGCTCCGAAGCGATCGGCGGCCTGCGTGATGGCGTCGGCCAGCAGGCTCGCGTGCCGGCCGAAGGTGTTCTGCGCCGGGGGCAGCGCCGGGCTCCCGCCGTACCCGGGCCGGTCGAAGCAGATCACGGAGTACCCGGCGCCGGCCGCGACATCCATAAATGAGCCGAACGAGCTGGCTGCCACGTCGTAGTACCGCGCCGTGTACGTCCCGCCGTGCAACGCCACGATCAGCGGCTTCCCCCGGTTATCGGCCCCGTCATCCGCTGGGCCCGCGGCCAGCGCCGCGATGACCTGGCCGCCCGCCGTGAACTCGATGGTGTCGCGCTGCCCGGCCATCGCCCGCCTCCTCGCCTTGGCTCACCAGGATCTGCGGGTTACCCTAAGCGATATATGTGATAACAGCAATGGCCGGGATGGGGCTCGCGTGTCGCTGGTGACGTGCTGGGCGATCAGGGCGAGCGCGCGGTCACGGTCGCGGTCGTCGAGCGCGTCGACCAGGTCGGCGTGCAGGGTGAGCCGGTCGGCGACGTACTCGGGCAGCGGGCGCTCGGTGTCCGGCAGCACCGCGAGGGTGTGCGACTCGATCTGGTCGAGCAGGTTCACGTACAGCGACCGGAGCATCGGGTTCGGGCTGACCGCGGCGATGCGGGCGTGCAGGGCCCAGTTCGCGCGGACGAACTGGTCCGGGTCCCGCCGCCGCGCCGCGGCCGTCATCTCGGCCAGGATCTCGCGTAGTTCGGCGATGTCGGCGGGGGAGGCGTGCCAGAGCGCGTCCTCGATGAGCAGCGGGTCGAGGGCGTCGCGGATGCGCACCGCCTCGGCCACCGAGGCCTGGCCGCCCTCCAGGGCGAGGACCGAGTTGCCCAGCCGGACCATCGGCGACGGGGCGGCCGCGAACACCCCGCCGCCCGGGCCGGGCCGCACCGAGATGACCCCGCGCGACTGGGCCAGGCGCACCGCCTCGTTGAACGTGCCGACCGACACCTCGCAGCGGGCCCGCAGCTCTTCCTTCGAGCCGAGCCGGTCGCCCGGCACGGCCTCCTCGGCGATGGCGATGAGCTGGGTGGCCGCGGACTCACCGCGGGACAGGCGCGGTCCGGGCCTGGCCTCGGCCGGCCGGGGCCGGCGCCAGTCCTGGGGTCGCAGCGCCGGGGCGTCGAAGCCCGCGTCCCCCGCCGAGGTGGCCATCGCGTCCCTCCCGCCTGGGTAATTCCTTATAAAGATTATGATCAGGAGCCTTGACATGTCCAGATGCGCTGACCGACGATCAACATAATCATCATATGGAATTGGATGTACACGATGATCGAGCCTCAGCAGTTCCGTGACCTGATGGCCGGCGTCTGCGCTCCGGTGACCGTCGTGACCACCATGGCGAACGGGGTCCCCCACGGCGCCACGGTCAGCTCGTTCGCCTCGCTGTCGCTGAACCCGCCGCTGGTCAGCGTGGCCTTCGACCGCGGTTCCGCGCTGCTGGGCCAGATCCAGGCGGCCGGGCGGTTCGGCGTCAACGTCCTCGGCCAGGCCCAGGACGAGCTGGCGGTGAGGTTCGCCCGGCGCGGCACCGACCGGTTCGCCGGGGCGCGCTGGTTCGCCGACCACGCGCTGCCCCGGCTGGCCGAGGCGCCCGGCTGGATGGTGTGCGAGCTGGAGCGCAGCATCGAAGCGGGCGACCACCTGCTGCTGTTCGGCCTGGTCACCGCCGCTAGCAGCCGGCCGGACCAGGCCCCGCTGGTGTACGCCCACCGGACCTTCGGCACCCACTCGCGGTTCGCCGAACGACCCCGCCCGAGCATCGCCGACCTCATCGCCGCCTGCGCCAGCTGAGCGTCCCGAAGGAGAGACTCCACATGACCGCTGTCACTGACCACCTTCCTTCCGCCGGTGCCGTCCCCGATTCGGCCGAGCTCGTCGGCCGGGTCAAGGAACTGCTCCCGCTGCTGCGCGCGAACGCCGCCGCGGGCGAGGAGAACCGGCGGGTGGCCGAGGAGAGCATGCAGGCCCTACGGGAAGCGGGCATCCTGCGGATCGCCCAGCCGAAGCGGTACGGCGGCTACGAGACCTCGATGCGCGCCATGCTCGACGTGTCGGCCGCGGTCGGCGAGGCCGACGGCGGCACCGCGTGGGTGGTCACGCTGCTGAACGTGTGTTCCTGGCTGGTCGGCACGTACCCGCGGCAGGCCCAGGACGACGTGTGGAAGGACAATCCGGGCGCGCTGATCTCCGGCGTGCTCGCGCCGACCGCCGAGGCGCGCAAGGTCGACGGCGGCTACCAGGTCACCGGCCGGTGGTACTGGAACTCGGGTTCCTGGCACGCCGACTGGGCCGTGCTCGGCATCCCCGTTACCGACGAGGCTGGCGAGGTGGTCGACCAGGGGCTGGCCCTGATCCCGCGGGCCGACCTGGACCTGGAGGAGACCTGGTTCGTGGCCGGGATGAAGTCCACCGGCAGCAACTGCCTGATCGCCACTGACGTGTTCGTGCCGAGCCACCGCATCGTGTCGGTGCCGCCCGCCATCGAGGGAAACTACACGACCGAGTTCACCAGCGAGGCGTTCTACCGCTCGGCGTTCGTCCCGATCCTGGCGCTGGTGCTGGCCGGGCCGCAGCTCGGCCTGGGCCGGGCCGCGCTGGACATCGTGCGGGAGAAGGCGGCCAAGAAGCCGATCTCGTATACCTTTTACACCGCGCAGGCCGACTCGGTCGCCTTCCAGCTCCAGCTGGCCGAGGCGGCGATGCTGATCGACACCGCCCACCTGCACGCCTACCGGGCCGCCGACGACATCGACCGGGCCGCCGCCGCGGGCGTCTACCCCGACTTCCTGGCCCGGGCACGGGTGCGGGCCGACACCGGCTGGGCCATCGAGCACATCGGAAAGGCCATCGACATCTTGCTGTCCGCGCATGGCGCGGGCAGCTTTGCCGACGTCAACCCGCTGCAGCGCATCTGGCGGGACTCCTCGGTGGCCGCGCGGCACGCGGTGGTGCTGCCGGTGATCGGCTACGAGGTCTACGGCAAGGCCCTGCTGGGCCGCGAAGACCACATCACCCCGCTGGTCTGAGGGGCTGGTCTGACGCCATGCGCATCGCCAACTACGAAGGCCGCCTCACCGTCGTCACCGGCGACCCCGGCCACGAGCTCGCCCACGACGTCGAGAAGGCCAGCAACGGCCGCTTCGGCCCGGACCCGCAGGCCGTCTACCAGGACTGGGACGACTTCACCGGCTGGGCAAGCGCTTACCTGGAGGGCGGCGTCCGCTGGGAAACCGGCGTGCCGGTCAGGCCCGGTGGCCTGGGCTCGCCGGCCCCGCAACCGCGCCAGGTGTTCGGCATCGGGCTGAACTACCGCGACCACGCGGCCGAGTCGGGCCTGCCGGTGCCGGATGGCGAACCGCCGGTATTCACCAAGTTCCCCAGCTGCATCACCGGGCCCTACGGCGACATCGAGCTGCCCCCGGGCGGGCACACCGACTGGGAGGTCGAGCTGGTGGCCGTCATCGGCCGCCGGGCCCGCCACGTCCCGGCCGAACGGGCGCTGGAGCACGTGGCCGGTTTCACCGTCGGCCAGGATGTGTCCGAACGGGTCCTGCAGCTCGCCGCCACGCCGCCGCAGTTCAGCCTGGGCAAGTCGCTGCCCGGCTTCGGCCCGGTCGGGCCCTGGCTGGTCACCCTGGACGATCTCGCCGATCCCGGCGATCTGGCCCTGGGCTGCGAGATCAACGGCGAAGCGGTGCAGTCGAGCCGGACCAGCCTGCTGATCTTCAGCGTGCCCGAGCTGGTGGCGAACCTGTCGGCCAGCGTCACCCTGCTGCCCGGCGACGTCATCTTCACCGGCACCCCGTCCGGCGTCGGCCTGGGCAGGACCCCGCAGCGCTGGCTGGGTGACGGGGACGTCCTGACCAGTCATATTGAAGGAATCGGCGAGATGCGGCACCGATTCGTCGCCGCCCACCCGTTCGGAAGGAAGATCTGACAATGGCCCTGCACCGGCTCACCTCGGTCACCATGGGCGTGCCCAACGTGGCCGAGACCGCCGCGTACTACGCGGACTTCGGGCTCCAGCCCGGCGAGACCTCGGTCAGCGAGACCTGGTTCAGCACCCGCGACGGCGGCCGCCAGCTGCGCATCGTGCCCGCCGCGACCCGGCGCCTGGTCGACCTGCACGTGGGCGTGGACGACGCCGACGACCTGGACCGCGCCGCGGGCAACCTGCGGCGCCTCGGTATCGACGTCGAGCGCGGCCCGGACTGGATCAGCGCGACGGAGAAGACCACCGGCACCCGCGCTTACCTCGAGATCGCCGGGCGCCTCACCCAGGACACCGTGGCCCCCACCCCGTACAACGGGCCCGGCCGGACCGAACGTCCCAGCGTCCGCGCCCCCGGCATCCTGCGCGACGGCCAGGTCGCGCCGCGCAAGCTCGGCCACGCCGTGCTCGGCTCCACCGATCCGGAGGCCACCGAGGCGTTCTTCGTGGCCGGGCTCGGCTTCAAGATCAGCGACCGGATCAAGGGCGCCGGCGCGTTCATGCGCTGCTCCACCGATCACCACAACGTGCTGGTCCTGGGCGCGCCGGTCTCGTTCCTGCACCACACCTCGTGGCAGGTCGAGGACGTGGACGAGGTCGGCCGCGGCGCCGCCGTCATGCTCGAGGATCACCCCGAGCGGCACGTCTGGGGCCTCGGCCGGCACTACGGCGGGTCTAACTTCTTCTGGTACCTCAAGGACCCGGCCGGCAACTTCAGCGAGTACTACAGCGACATGGACTGCATCGTCGACGACCAGCTCTGGACGCCCGAGGACCTCGAAGGCGCCCGCGGCCTGTTCGCCTGGGGCCCGCCCCCGCCGCCGTCGTTCATCCACCCCGATGACCTCGCCGCCATGATGACCGGCGCCCACACCGGCGGGTGAGCCTGGGACCCGTTGCCTGTTATCACATATATTTGTTAACGTGCGGGAAACGCGCACGGGAGGCAGCCCATGACCGCTCAGACCGAAACGAGCCGCGACGACCTCATCGCCGCCAACCTGGCCGCGGTGGAGACGCACTTCCACAACGAGACACCCGAGACCATCGACCTGGCCATCGGCGTCTATACCGAGGACATCGTCTGGGAGGTCCCCGCGCGCGGCCTGGTGCTGCGCAGCATCGAGGACGTCAAGCAGGAGTACCTGAAGATCTTCGGCTCGATGAACATCCACAAGATCGTCAACCTGCACCGGTTCGCCACCGAGGAGTGGGTCTTCGACGACTCCATCTTCGAGTGGACCATCACCGGGGACGGCTTCCGCAACTGCCCGTACCCGCCCGGCACCACGGTGAGCGTCCGCCTGCTGCACGCGTTCCAGTGCCGGGACGGGAAGATCTGCCGGGAGCACGGCTACGAGATCTGGCGCGACATCAACGACCACGAACGGGTCAGGGACGACATCCCGGCCACGGCGACCGTCCAGGTGTTCGGCCCGCAGTGACGGTACCTGCCGTGGCCGGCTGCCTGCTGTGCGAGCTGGACCAGGCGGAGCCCGGCGCGGTGGTCTTCCGCGACGAGCTATGGGCCGCGGAGGTGGCGCCCGGTTACGAGGTACCCGGGTGGTTCTTCCTCCGGGTGCGCAGGCACGCCGAGCTGCTGACCGGCCTGGACGACGCCGAACTGGCCGCCTTCGGCCGCCGGGCGGCCGACCTGGTCGGCGCGGTGACCGAGGCCACCGGCGCGCCCGCCACCTACCTGCTCCACTTCGGCGAGAACTACCGGCACTTCCACGCCCTGGTCGCCGCGCGCGGCGCCGGCATCCCGGCCGCGCAGCGCGGCGGCAACATCCTCGGGCTGCGGCCCGGGCACGTCGACCGGGCCGCCGCCGTCGCCCTGGTGCCGGCCGTGCGGGCCGTCTACCAGCGGGCCGCCGGCGCGTCTGCGGTCACGTGACGTAGAGCTGGCCGTTGGAGCCCTCGGCGACGGAGAGCTTCTTCAGGCCGCGGGTGGCCGGGCCGACCTCGACCGCGCCGGTGCTGGGGTTGAACTGCGAGCCGTGGCACGGGCAGGCGATGACCTTCTGGGCGGCGTTGTAGCCGACCGTGCAGCCGGCGTGCGGGCAGACCGCGTCGAAGGCGACGAACGTCCCGGCACTCGGGTGGATCACGAGTGACGGGTCGCCGGAGGACGGATCGGTGAAGGCGGCGGCCTGCCCGACCGGGACTTCGCTGGCCGGGCCGATGGCGTGGCCCGGCGGCGTCTGCCCGGGCGCGGCCGTCGCCGCTTCCCGGGGCGAGGCGGTGCTGGTCTGGGCGGGTGTGGTGCCGCTCTGGGTCGGGGTGGCGGCCTGCGCCAGGGACGTCTCGGTGCTGCGACCCGAGGTCCCGCCGGCCAGTCGGCCCAGGCCCGCGGCCAGGCCGCCGAGGGCCAGGCTGGCGACGGCGACGGCGGCGGTCACCAGGCCCCGGCCTACGACCACGCGGCGGCCGGGACCCGGAGCGCTCCGGCCAGGGGATCCGGTTCGCCACGGGTGCCGCGCGGTGTCGGCCGGGGCACCCTCGGGAGCGGCCCGCCGGGCCGCGCGGTCGGCCAGGATCGCGTCCAGGGACAGGACGGAGCCGGAGCCGGCCAGCAGCAGCGGCGTCCAGGCGAACACGAACACGATGTCCGCCCCGGTGTAGTACGGCGAGGAGTGGAAGCTGACGGTCAGCCAGAGCATCAGCGCCAGCGCGACGCCTCCGGCCGCGGCGGCCCGGGCCCGGAACCCGAGCAGCGTGCCCACGCCCACCGCCAGCTCGCCGAGCGCGATGACGACGCCGAGCGGGACCGCGACGTGGCTCAGCGGTGAGATCAGCGCGTGGATGGGACTGAGCCGGCCAGCGCCCGCCAGCTGAGCCTGGATGGAGGCCGGGTCGGCGGCGTCGAAGAACCGGGGGTTGGCCAGCTTCTGCAGGCCGGCGAAGCAGAACGTGAACCCGAGAAACGCGCGCAACGGGAGCAGCACGCGGCCCAGCGGCGGGGCGGCCGCGGGCGCCGGGAGTTGTTCGGATGTCACGTGCTACCTCCGGATGATCGCTGACAGTTACCCGCCGCGCAGATGGTACTGACTGAAGCTGAAGAAACGGCTATGTGACACCCGGGGGCGATCAGTGATTATCGTCGCTCAGCCGGGTGGCCTGGCTGATGGCGGCCTCGTCGTAGAGGCGGCCCAGCCCGGCGATCACCAGCAGGGACGGGGCTGGGATCCGCAGCCGCCCGGCGAAGGCCGCCACGACCGTTCCCAGCACGACCGGGAACAAGACGACTTCGACGTTGCGCACCGGATCAGTGTGTACCCGGCTCGTGGCTGGCGTGGGCGGCCGCCTCGAGCTGGAAGGTGGAGTGCTCGACGTCGAAGTGCCCGGCCAGGCAGGCCTGCAGCTGGTCGAGCAGCCCCGGGACGCAGCCCTCGGTGAAACAGGCGTCGTCGACGACGATGTGCGCGGACAGCGCGGGCAGCGACGAGGTGACCGTCCAGGCGTGCAGGTCGTGCAGGTCGCGGACGTGTTCGGTGGCCAGCAGGTGGGCGCGCACGTCGTCCAGGTCCATGGTGGCGGGCGCGGCCTCGAGCAGGATCCGCCCCGAGGCGGCCAGCAGCTCGCGGGCGGCCTTGAGCATCAGCACCACCACGACCAGGGAGGCGACGGCGTCGGCCCGGGTCCAGCCGGTGGTCAGGATGACGATCCCGGCGGCCACGGTGCCGATGAACCCGTACAGGTCGGTAAGCACGTGCCGGAACGCGCCCTGGACGTTCAGGCTGGCCCGGCTGGCCCGGCCCAGCACCCAGGCGGCGGCGACGTTGACCAGGATCCCGGCCGCGGCCACCGCCACCACCGGGCCGCCGTCCACCCGGGGCGGGTGGATCAGCCGGCCGATCGCCTCGACCGCGACGATGCCCGCGATGACCAGCAGCGTGATGCCGTTCCCGGCCGCGGACAAGATCTCGGCCCGCTTCCAGCCGAACGTCCACGCCCCGGCGGCGGGGCGGTCCGCCAGCCGCATCGTCCACAGCGCCGCGCCGATCGCGCCGGCGTCGGACAGCATGTGCCCGGCGTCGGACAGCAGCGCCAGCGACCCGGAGGCCACCGCCACGATGACCTCGGCCACCATGAACGCGGCCAGCAGGCCTAGGGCGATCAGCAGGTACCGGCGGTCGGCGTCGGCGCTCGCGGCGGGCGCGTGTCCGGCCTCGTGGGCATGGCCGCTCCTGGCGTCGTGGGCGCGGCTGCCGCCGTGCGCGTGGCCGGTGCTCATGCCGGGGATCCTTCCGGGCGAGGATCATAATCATTATCATTCGTATTTTCCGATATCATCGGTACATGTCGATGATACAGGACCAGGCGTACCCAGGGTCGGCCTTGGTGTCGCTGCGGTCGGCGGCCGCGTTGTTCCGGTCCCTGGGCGACCCGGCCCGACTGGCCATCGTGCGCCGCCTCGCGGCCGGCCCGGCCCGGGTGGTGGACCTGACCCGGACCCTGGGACTGGCCCAGTCCACCGTCTCCGGCCACCTGGCCTGCCTGCGCGACTGCGGCCTGGCCGCCGCCCGGCCGCAGGGCCGCGCCTCGGTCTGGTCCCTGACTCAGCCCGCCCTGCTCGACCTGCTCACCACGGCCGAAGCCGTCCTGGCCGCCACCGGCAGCGCCGTCACTTTGTGCCCGGTCTACGCCGGTAAGCAGCAGCAGCAGGAGGAGGAGGCTGGCTGAGTGAGCGCGTGATTCACGGGGCTTTTGGCACTCGGGATGCACTTGGTCTTATCGGGTTAGGACGCGTCGGGAAATAAACTGCAGAATCTCCTTCGCGAGCCTTAATCGTGGTCAGTTCTGGCGTATATGCGGCCGGGCTTCTGCCCGCGCTAACGTGATCACTCCCGGAACCGTTCCTGCTGAGACTCCGGAGACGGATGTGATTGCCAGTCACAGGTCCCTGAGCAGGTGCTTCATGATCGCGAAGGATCTACTACGGAAAATGATATAAAAGTCTTCGCGATCATGGAAAACGCAGCCTGAGGCGCAGCCGGCCCGCCGGTAATCATGAAGAAATCGAAGCCAGCTCACACCAAGACATCGAGTTATATTTCGACGCTCCCTTACTGCGTCGGGCGACGCGGCAGCGATGATCCGGGGGCCGGGCGAGATCCAGCGGGGGCTTCGGCGGCCTCGATGAGCTTGCGGGCGGCGCGGACCCAGGCGCGGGGGTCGTGCGGTCCGGCGCCGATGCTCACCATGTCAGCTGGGCCCAGCCCGTGGGGCCGGCCATCAGGGTGGCGGGGCCGCCAGGGGCCGCCGAGGTCTTCGACTTCGATCCGGGCGGCCTGGGGGATAGCTGGCAGCGGACGGTGAAGGTCTGCCCGGCGCAGCGGCCGTGCACGATGGCGTTGGCGGCTAGCTGGCGATAAGGCGGAGAACCCGGCTCACCCGGTGCCCAGTGACGCGATCCTTTCGGCGTGGGCCGGGGCCACGGGGGTGGCGCTGGATACGCTTGCGGACTGGGCGCAGCGCGCGAAGTCGGGCACGCCGGAATGGTTCATGAGCTACCGGCAGGCGGAGGCCGAAGCCCGTATCCTGCGGTACTGGTCGCCCTTGGTGGTGCCGGGCGTCGCCCAGACGCCGGCGTACATGCGTGACCTGTTCGAAGATGAAGGTCACTTGCTGGACAGGATCGATGAGCTTGCCGCGGCTCGTCTTGCGCGGCAGTCGGTGACCGGCCAGGTGCCGGTTACCATGATCATCAGCCAGCATGCCCTTGACCGCCTGGTCGGGTCCCCGGCGATCATGGCCGAGCAGTGCGGCTATCTCGCCAGCGTGGCGGAACGTTTCGGCGTGGCGCTGCATGTGCTGCCCGATGGCGTGAACATGGGCGTGTGGGGCGCGTTCGATATCGCCACGGGGGACAGCACGATCACGATCAGGATGTCAGGAATCGAGGATGTGACCAGCACAGACCGTGACCTCGTGGGCAAGGCGGCGGTGGCTTTCGAACGGATACTCGGCGCGGCGCTCCCGCGTCCGGACTCGCTCTCCCTGACGCGATCGGCGGAAGGACAATGGAAGGCGCAGATGTGAACTGGCGCAAGTCGAGCTACAGCGGAAACGGCGGCGGGGAATGCGTGGAGGTCGGCCAGGCTGACTGCGTACTCGTGCGGGACACCCAGGACCTTACCGGCCCGGTGCTGGCATTCAGTGCGGCCGCGTGGGAGCGCTTCGCCGATCAGGTGAAGCTCTTGTTAGCGGCTGGCTCAAGCCGGCGCTCGCAGGGGCATTCTCGTGTCTGATGACCGGGGGGTGCCCCTTTGCCGTCCTGTCAGGATGGGAGGTCGGGCGGCCAGGGCCTGTTGCGGCGCATTTCCACACTGAGGTAACACTGGCACCGTCCGCACCGCGATCTGAGCGTCACGGGTCCGCCGTGACGACATGAGACCCGGCTTCGAGTGCGTTCGAACGCACTGAAGGTCCGGTTTCATCACGTCCGCCGCCAAGCTGACGTTCATGATCAACTTAGGACCCGGAGAAGCTCGTCCGCCCGTTCGGTGACGACGTCCCGCACCATGCCGCGCAGCAGGCCCACCGCCATCGAGAGCGACGTGGTCTTGCCCGCCCCGTTCGGGCCGACCAGGCCGAAGAAGGACCCTGCCGGGACGGCCAGGCCGATGTTGATCGACGGCGACGTTCGGCCCGTTGCGTACGGCCAGACGGTGGACCTCACGGACCTCTGTGGTTTACTGCCCTGGCTCGCGTGTAACCCCCGGCTGGGTCGGGCAGGGAGGATCGGCATGAGCAAGGTGGGGTGGCCGGCGGACCCGCAGGCGAGGCGCCTGCTGGTGTTCGGCGCGCCCGCGGCCGTGGTGGCGCTGGTCGTGGCCGGTCTGCTGATCTTCTGGTCCGCCGGGTCCGCCGGGTCCGCGTCGCACCCCGCTGGCTCCGCGGCATCGGCGCCGTCGCGGGCGACCCGGGCGGCGAGCGTTTCGCCCGCCAGCGCGGCTTCCGGTAGCGCAGGCGCGTCGCCCACTCGTTCGGCATCACATGCGGCCTCAGCCTGGCCGGTGGCCGGCCCGGTCGCGGACCTGTCGGAACCCCTGCCGGGGATGCCCCCGGTCGCGAACGCGGCGAACATCTACGCGGACGCCGGGGCCAACATGCTCAGCCCGGTGGTGCGCGGGGTGCCGTACCGGATCTACGTGCCGAACAGCGGCGGCTCCACGGTGACCGTCATCAACCCCGTCACCTACAAGGTGATCACGACCTACCAGACCGGGCTCAACCCGCAGCACGTCGTGCCCGGCTACGGCATGCGCACCCTGTACGTAACGAACGACCTGGGTAACAGCCTCACCCCGATCAACCCGGAGACCGGCCGGCCGTCAGGCAAGAACATCGCGGTGGACGACCCGTACAACATGTACTACACCCCGGACGGGCGCTACGCCATCGTGGTGGCCGAGGCCAAGCAGGACCTGGACTTCCGCGACCCGCATACCTTCGCCCTCGAGCACCGGATCCACGTGAACTGCGCGGGCGTCGATCACATCGACTTCGCCGCCAACGGGGCCTACCTCATCGCCACGTGCGAGTTCGGCGGCCGCCTGGTCCGGGTCGACCTGCACACGCTGAAGGTGGTGGACTACCTCAACCTGCCCGGCTCGGCCCCGCAGGACATCAAGCTTGACCCGGCCGGACGCATCTTCTACGTGGCCGACAAGAACCACGGCGGGGTCTACCTCGTGAACGCCTCCACCTTCAAGCTGGCCGGGTTCATCCCCACCGGCCCCGACGCGCACGGGCTCTACCCCAGCCGCGACGCCAGCGTGCTCTACGTGACCAACCGCGGCAACGGCACGATCACCCTGATCAGCTTCGCGACGCAGAAGAAGGTCACCACCTGGCACATCCCCGGCGGCGGCAGCCCGGACATGGGCAACCTGTCCCCGGACGGCAAGGTGTTCTGGGTGTCCGGGCGGTACAACAACGTCGTCTACGCCATCCGTACCTCGGACGGCCACCTGCTGGCGAAGATCGGAGTAGGGATCGAGCCGCACGGGCTGTGCGTCTGGCCCCAGCCGGGGCGCTACTCCCTGGGGCACACCGGGGTCATGCGGTGAGGGTCGTGGGCCTGCTGGCGGGCCTGGTCTTCGTGCTCACCGGGCTGACGGGTTCCGTTTCGGCCGCTGGGACCGGGACCGTGCTGGCCCGGCTGGGGCCGCTCACGGTCAGCGCCGGCGCGCTGCGCCCGGGGCCTGACGGGACGCTGACGACCAGCGTGCAGGTCAGTACGAGCGGGCAGGCCTCGGATCAGCTCGACGCGGCGATCGCCGCCAACGGGGCCGCGGTGGCGGTCTACCACCAGCGGGTCAACGTCGGGGAACTCCCTGACCTGGCCGGCTGCGGAGCCGAGACCCCGTCGTCGGCGGTGGTGGACAACTGGCTGCACTACGGGCCGCTGCTGGTTCCCGGACGGTCCGGCGGGTTTTCCGGGCCCGCGGCGGCGACGCTGACCGTGCCGGGGGGCTACGGCCGGGTCGGCGCGACGCTGGCCATCACGTTGTACTTCGCGCAGGCGGGCTCGGTGCGGCTGCTATTGCCCGTCAGCTCAGCGTGACCGGCCGCCTGGTCAGCCAGGCGATCGGGGCGAGCGCTTCCCTGGCGGTCCAGGTGCTCGCGTCGGGATGGCTGAGGCCGGCGCGGCCTTCGGCGTCGAGGAAGCGGCGCAGGGCCGGAGGGACGGGTGAGCCGGACGCGTTCGGGCTGCCGTCGATGACGAACCGGACCCGGCCGACGGTGTTCAGGTAGAGCACCGCGTCCTCGTGGTTGACGTCGTAGGTCAGCGGTTTACCGGTCAGCCAGTCGGTCCCGGGCGGGCTGTCCTCGCCGACCTGCTGGTACCAGACCCCGAGGTACCGCCAGATCTGCGCGATGACGGCCGGGCGAGCGGTGAGCAGCAGCCAGTTGGCCGGGGCCCCGATCAGCTTGCGGTACGCGCGCAGCCGGGACGGCGTGTCCCGGCCCGGGTCGACCGTCAGTTCCGCGAAGCGGACCCGGTGGCCGAGACCGGCCGCGGTGACCGCGCGGTCCATTTCCAGCAGGTTCCCGGTGGTCAGCGGGCAGGTTTCCTGGCACAGGGTCATAAAGTCGGCTAGTACCACCACCTGGCCGTGCCAGGCGGCCAGGCTCGTTTGCTGGCCTGAGTCTGTGGTCAGCCGCAGGTTGGCGATGCTGGGCGGGACGGTTCGGTTCACCACCGTGCCGAGGTAGGCGGACGGTGGCCCGGGGGGTTTGGAGGTGGCGCTGCACGCGGTGGCCAAGGCTGCTATGACCAGCGCCGCCAGGGGAGCTTTCACGTGGTGAGCAGGCTGGTCAGGGTGACCGGGCGCAGGTTCCGGCGGGCCAGGCCGCGCAGGATCGCGGGCAGGGCCGTCACCGTGCCTTCGTGGCCGAAGTGCATGCTGACGATGGACCCCGGCCGGGTCTTGGCGAGCACGGTGGCGACGACCGCGTCCGGGCCCGGATCGGTGTAATCGAGGGAGTCCACGTCGTAGGACACGCAGGTCTGGTAGCCCGCCTGGCGGGCTTCCCGTTCGATCAGCGGGGTCGCGTACTGGGTTTGCGAGGGCCGGAACCAGCGGCCCTGGTTTCCCGTCAGGGTGCGCAGCCGCCGCGCGCACTCGGTGATCTCGGCCAGGGCGGCCGGGGCGTCCATGGCCGCGATGTCCAGGTGGTGCATGGTGTGGTTGCCCAGGTCGTGGCCGCCGCTGAGGATGCGCTGCGCGATCTGCGGGTACTGCTCGAGCCAGCTCCCGACGGCCAGGACCGAGAGGTGAGCTCCGGCGTGTTCGGCCTCTTGGAGCAGCGCCTCGGCGATCGAGAGGGAGCCCTGGCCGTGGAAGGTGAGCGCCACCTGGGGCTGGTTCCGCGGGCCGTGCACGACCTGCGGGCCCAGCGGGCGGGGCGGTGGCGTGCTCGCGTCGTCGCGCGGGGTCGCGGTCGGTGACGAAGCGGATGGTTCAGGGGCGCTGCTGCTTGGCGGGGCGGCGGCGTGGCCCGGGCTGCTTGTACAGCCGGCCAGGCCGGCTCCGGTGACGGCCACGCCGGCCGCCACGCCAGCCACGCCGGCCAGGCGCAGGAACTCGCGCCGCTCGATAGGCACCCGTGCAAGGATACCGAGCCCCAGCCCCGGCCGTCTCAGTAGCCGTACCCGCCGCCGCTAGCCGGGGCGCCGGGGAACCACCACGATGGAGCATCGCCGTGGTTAGGGCGGTCACCAGAAGGCGGCGGCCCAGATGACGCGTGGGGCTTCAGTAAATATTGATGCATGCGATCGCAGTGTGTCGTGCAGTAAACCGCCCTGGGCAAATTCCTAGTATTTAGATGGGAAAACTTGACTAGGGGGGGCATCTCTTGCGATGCTCTGGACATGGCGGACTATTTCGGCACCAAGCGCCGGTACGTCGACTTCCTCAGGGTGGTCAGCTCAGGCTGTCGTACGCGCTAGCCAGCGCCAATGCCAGCGCCAGCAGGCAGCGGCGCTAGCTGGCCTCAGCTCGGGCTGTCGCGCATGCGAATCAGCTGAACGCCCGGACCTCGCACGGCCCAGAGCCTCTTTCTTCTCGCCGGACGGCGAGTCCCCACTCGAAAGGCGTACTTGCCATGTCTCATACCCTCACCGCCACGCACGTCGGAGTCACCCGGCTGGCCGGCCATATCGGTGCCGAGATCACCGGTGTCGATACCGGCACGCCGCTGAGCGACGAGGTGATCGCCAAGATCCGCCAGACCCTGCTGGACCACAAGGTGGTGTTCCTGCGCGGCCAGAGCCTGAACTACCGTCGGCAGGTCGCGTTCGCCGAGCGGCTCGGCCCGCTCACGCTGGGCCACCCGACGCTGGCCTCACCGCCCGGCCAGCCGCTGCTCGAGGAGATCGACTCGCTCAAGGGCGGCAAGGCCAACTACTGGCACACCGACGTCACCTTCGTCGAGCAGCCGCCGGCCTTCACCCTGCTCCACGCGGTGGTGATCCCGGAGGTGGGCGGCGACACGATCTGGGCCAACACCGTCTCGGCGTACCATCACCTGCCGCCCGAGCTGCGCGATCTCGCGCTGAAACTGCGGGTCCTGCACACGAACGACTTCGACTACGCGCGCACCTTCAGCCGGGGCGAGCGGGTCGACCCGGCGCTGGCGGCGGCGCACGAGGAGTTCGTGTCCACCGTGTACGAGACGGAGCACCCACTCGTTCGGGTGCATCCGGAGACAAGTCAGCGGTCGCTGCTGCTGGGGGGCTTCGCCCGCACCGTGCTCGGGTTCAGCGCGTCGGCCTCGCGCGACCTGATCCGGCTGCTGCAGGAGTACATCACCAAGCCGGAGCACACGGTCCGCTGGCAGTGGCGCCAGGGGGACCTGGCCATCTGGGACAACCGGGCCACCCAGCACTACGCGATCGCGGACTACGGCACCGCGCACCGGCGCGGCGAGCGGGTCACCGTGGCCGGGCCGGTGCCGGTCGGGGCGGACGGGCGGCCGAGCGTGGCGATCCGGGGCGACGCCTCGGCCTACTACGCCGGCGGCCGGAACCACTGAGAGGCAGCACCGACATGAGCACCGAAGCGCAAGCCAGCACTCCCACGAAACGATCAGTCCCGCTCTACAAGCGCAGGCGCAGACGCCTGTACGGAGCGGCCGCGCTCGCCCTGGCCATCGTCATTGGGGTGGTCGTCTGGGCCACCACCGGCGGCAGCGGTTCCGGCCCGCTGCCCAGCTTCACCATCTCGGTCAGCCAGGGCTCGGTGGCCAGCCCGGACAGCATCATCGAGAGCCAGCCGACGCTGGCCAAGCTCATCCCCGCGGAGCTGAAGTACGTGCCGTTCGAGGCGGGCGTGACCGCGATCGCCGAGATGAAGAGCGGCTCGGTGCAGGCCATCAGCGGGGTCGGCAACCCGCCCCTGACCGAGGCCATCGGCGACGGCACCGGGGTGACCGTGGTCATGGGCTGGGGCTTCGACGACGACCAGCTGCTGGTGCCCGCGTCGATTACCTCGCCGGCCCAGCTGGCGGGCAAGTCGGTCGGCGTGCTTGTCGGCTCGTCCGAGGACTACGAGCTGCTCGGTTACCTCTCGCTCGAGCACCTGACCGGCAAGGTCAAGGTCGTCCCGTTCTCCGACGAGAACGCGGCGGGCGCGGCCGCGCTGTCCGGGGCGGTCGACGCCGCCTACGTCTACGGCAGCCCGGCCACCCAGCTGCTGGCCAAGGGCGACCACTCGCTCGTCAACGCCCAGCAGATCGCCAAGCTGGGCGTGCCCGGCCTGGACGTGATCGCGGTCGCGAGCAGCCTGATCAAGACCAACCCGACGCTGGTGCAGGACTACGTATGCGCCGAGCTCCAGGGCAGCCGGGACATGACCGGGCCGCAGGCGGCGAAGTACCTGACGGCGAGTTCGGCGGTGCAGGGCGTGCCCGGCGACCAGATCGTCGCGGCCACCAAGGGCTACCCGTTCATCGCGCCCAGCGATCAGCTGTTCTGGCTCGGCTCCACGCAGCACGACCCGAACAGCCGCATCGTCCAGGCCTACGTGCAGACCGGCCAGTTCCTGGTCTCGCAAGGGCGGCTGACCTCGGCCCCGTCGGCGGCGCAGATCGCCCAGCACATCGACATCACGTTCATCAAGAAGGCGCTGGCCGGTGCCTGCCCGAGCTGATGCCATTACCACGCTCCCCGGCACGGAGGTCGTGATCGATTCGGTCGGCAAGACCTTCCGCCGGGGCGGCCGGCGGACGGTGGCGCTGGCCGGGGCGAGCCTGCGGGTCCGGGCGGGTGAGCTGGTCTGCCTGCTCGGGCCCTCCGGCTGCGGCAAGTCGACGCTGCTTCGGATCATCGCGGGAGCCCTGCCCGCTGACGAGGGGACCGTCACGGTCGGGGGGCGGCCGGTTTCCGGCCCGTCCCCCGACCGGGGCATGCTGTTCCAGACCCCGATGCTGTTCGGATGGCTCACGACCAGGAACAACATCTTGTTCGGGCCGCGGGCGCAGCGGGCCGCGCGGCAGCACGAGCGGGACGACCCCGAACTCGCCGAGGAGGCCGCCGCGCTGCTGGACCGGGTCGGCCTGACCGGGTTCGGCGACGCGTTCCCGCACGAACTCTCCGGCGGCATGCGGCACCGGGCGGCGTTCGCGCGGGCGCTGGCCACCCGGCCGTCGCTGCTGCTGATGGACGAGCCGTTCGGCGCGCTCGACGCCATCACGCGGGAGAAGATGCACGAGTTCCTGCTCGACATCTGGGACCAGCACCGGACCACGATCATCTTCGTGACCCACGACATCGAGGAGGCCATCCTGCTCGGGGACCGGGTCGCCGTGATGGGCGGCAAACCGCCCGGCATCGGCAAGGTCATCGACATCCCGCTGGGCCGGCCGCGGAGCGCCCTCGACACCGACACCGAGGTCTTCCTGAACGCCAGGCGCCGGATCCGCGGCCTCCTTAGGAGCTGAGCCATGTCCCTGTGGAACACCTTGCCGGCCGAGGAGCAGGTGCTCGCCGACCCAGGCGAACCCGCCGACCTCATTTCCGCCGAGGATGAGGACGAACGGGCCGACCTGCACGCCTACCGCCAGGCTCGTCGCCGGGCCCGGGCCCGGCGCCTCGGCACCGGAGCGCTGGGGCTGACCGCCTTGGTGGTGCTCTGGCAGGTCCTCGCCGTGATCATCAACGACCCGGTCTTCCTGCCCTCGGTGTCGCAGACGGTGGCCAGCTTCGCGCACTACTTCACCCATCCGTACCCGTCTCAGGGCAAGCCCCTGTGGTACGACGCGCTGACCAGCCTGCGCCGGGTCCTGATCGGCTTCGCGGCGGGCAGCGCGATCGGGGTGACCCTCGGGGCGGCCATGTCCTCCAGCCGGGTGGTGCGGCACGCGATCGACCCGGTCATCGAGGTGCTCAGGCCGTTGCCGCCGCTGGCGTTCATCCCGCTGTTCATCATCTGGCTCGGCATCGGCGAGATGCCCAAGGAAGTCCTGATCCTGATCGGCGTGGCCCCGGTCATGGCGGTGACCACCGTCGCCGCGCTCGACGAGGTACCCGAGGACCTGCGGTTGTGCGCCCGGACGCTGGGCGCGACTCCCCGCTACACCATGCTGCGGGTGCAGATCAGGTCGGCGCTGCCCGGCATCCTGACCGGCATGCGGATCTCCATGGCAGGCGCCTGGACGTCCATCGTCGCCGCGGAGCTGATCGCGGCCACCAGCGGGCTCGGCTACCTGATCATGCAGGCGGGTGACTACCTGAACACCGCCTTGGTGTTCTCCGGCATCATCTCGATCGCGATCCTCGGGCTGGTCCTGGACGCGTGCCTGCGCGGCTTGCTCCTGCTGGCCGATCCCAGCCGACGGCGTTAAGCCTTCAGGGTCGCTGCCCACTCGGTCACGGTGCGGGCGTACAGGTCCGGGTCCGCGCCGTGCATCGAGTGCGGCATCTTCGGGAACGAGCGGTACTCGAACGGCTGTCCCGCCGCCTCGACCAGCGCCTGGGCCCGGGCGGCCTGCAGATCGGAGATGGCTCCCATCAGCGTGCCCGTGGCCGCGTCGACCTGGCGGAAGTGGTGCGTGAACAGGACCGGCACGCGGACGCTGGCCAGCATGCGCTCGTGATCGCAGCCGGCCGTGGCGGTCCCGGTCCAGAACGCCCGGCCCCACTCGGGGTCGTACTCCTTCATGTTCTGCGGCGGCTCGCCGAGCGCGGGCGGAGCCTCGCCCTGGCCGGCCGCCGCCATCGCCGCTAGCGCGGCCAGGATGGGGGCCGGCAGCTCGCGCGGCGCGGCGGCCAGCATGCCCGGCCAGTTCCCGATGGACCACTGGTCGCCCAGCCACTTGTTCCACATCGCGAATACGGGGCCGATCCCCTGCCGGATGGACTGGCCGCAGGCGGGGCGGGTCTCGCAGGAGAACAGCGGCGGGTCCTCCCACACCGCGGCCCGGACCTGGCCGGGCTTGGCGTACGCGGACAGCCACGCGGACAGCACCCCGCCGGACGACAGGCCGCTGACCAGGGTCGGCCGCCCGATGACGAGGTCGATGAAGCGGACCAGGTCGTTGCCCATGTTGTCCAGGGTGTACCGGCCCGGCGTCCAGCTGGACCGGCCCTGGCCGCGCAGGTCGACGGCGTAGACACCGAAGTGCTCGGCCAGCAGGGGCATGGCCTCCTCGTAGCCCCACCACGACTCCGACTGCCCGGGGATCAGCAGCAGCGCGGGCCGGTCCGGGTCGCCCGCTGTGGCGTAGTTCATCCGGACCTCGCCCAGATCGGCCAGCGACTCACCGAACGCGTGCGGCACGAAGGTACTGGCCCGCTGGTCGGCCTCGAGGCCGGTTTCGGTAGTCACCTGATCATTCTGGACCGCCAGCCGCGTCCTGCCTAATAACTACTAAGCCGATCGTAATACTTGACTTCCTGGGTGCGCGCGCCGCACTGTGGAGCTATGGTCACGCCGCGAGCGGCGCTCGCTGAGGAGGAGGTCCGACTTGTCCGTGGATATGGCGGCCGGGACCGCGACGGCGGCCGGGACCAGCCCGGTGCCGGTGATCGCCTCCGGCCCGGAGGCGATCCGGGTCGCGGAAGAGTTCGCGGCGTCGATCGCCGGGGGAGCCGTCGAGCGCGACCGCGCGGGGGCCGTGCCGCGCCGCGAACTCGCCGCGCTGGACGACACCGGCCTGCTGGGGATCACGGTGCCCCGCCGCTACGGCGGCGCCGACCTGCCCGCCGCCGTACTGGCCGAGGTGGTGCGTGTCATCGCCGCGACCGATCCCGCGATCGCGCAGGTCCCGCAGAGCCACTTCCTGTTCGTCGACGTGCTCGACGTGCTCGGCCCGCCGCCGTTGCGGCAGCGGCTGTACGCCGAGGTGCTGGCCGGCGCCAGGCTGGCCAACGGTATGGCCGAACGAGGCGGGCATCACGCCCAGGACCTGAAAACAAAGCTGACCCGGGCCGGCGCTGGGCTGCGCCTGACCGGTCGCAAGTACTACTGCACCGGCGCGCTGACCGCTCGCTGGCTCGGCGTCACCGCGCTCGACGACGCGGACCGTCTGGTGCTCGCGTTCGTCCCGCGCGATGCGCCGGGGGTGAGCCTGGACGAGGACTGGAACGTGATGGGCCAGCGCGCCACGGTCAGCGGCGGCGCCGCCTTCGACGGCGTGGCGGTGGACCCGGGCCTGGTCCTGGACTACCACCAGGCGTTCCAGCGGCCGCAGCAGCTCGGCGCGCGCACCCAGCTGGTACACGCCGCGATCGAGACCGGGATCGCGGGCGGCGCGCTGCGGGACGCCGGGGAGTTCCTCCGGACCCGGGCCCGCCCGTTCTTCGAGGCGGCCCGGGGCGGCTGGGCCGAGGCCGCGACCCAGGACCCGCACACCATCTACCGGTACGGCGAGCTGGCCACCAAGGTCGCCGCGGCCGAGGCGCTGCTGGCCACGGCGGCCGCCACCCTGGACGAGATCGGCCGGGTCCCGCGCGACGCCGCGGCGGCGGCGCGCGGCTCGCTCGCGGTCGCCCAGGCCAAGGCGTTCGGCACCGAGGTGGCCGCGGAGGTGGCCAGCGGCCTGTTCGCCCTCACCGGGGCCAGCGCCGCCGACGAACGGCACGACCTGAGCCGCCACTGGCGCAACGCCCGCACCCACGGCAGCCACGACCCGGTGGCCTGGAAGTACCATCACGTCGGCAATTACCTGCTCAACGACATCCTGCCGCCCAACCACGGGCAGATCTGAGCATGACGCCAGCTCGCCCGCTACCGGACCGGGACGTCCCGGCCGCGGAGTTCCGCGCGGCCATGGGCCTCTTCGCCACCGGCGTCACCGTGGTCACCTCGGTCGATGCCGACGGCGACCCGGTCGGCACCACCGCCAACGCGGTCACCTCGCTGTCCCTCGACCCGCCGCTCATCCTGGTCTGTTTCGACCTGGCCAGCTTGACGCTGGCGGCCATCCGCGAGCACGGCGCGTTCGCGGTCAACGTGCTCGCCGCCGAGCAGGAGCACCTGTCGTCCGGCTTCGCCCGCCGCGGGCTGGCCGCGGCCTGGGACCACGTCCGCCACCGGCACGGGCCGACCGGCAGCCCCCGCATCGAGGGCGTGCTCGCCGTGCTGGAGTGCACGGTCGAGCACCGCCTGCCCGGCGGCGACCACGAGATCGTGGTCGGCCGGGTGCGGCACGCCGAGACCAGTGCCACCCCGGCCGACCCGCTCGTCTTCTTCCGGGGTGGCTACGCCTCGCTGGCCTCGTAACTGGCGGCAGGCCCCGTGCCGAACACCCAGGCAAGCCGCCTGGGTGTGGCTCTGCCGTGGGCGCCTGGGTCGCGGTGCGGGTGGTGACGGTGGTGTGCCTGATCGCGTTCCGGCTGCCTGGCGGGCTGATGCGGAATCGCGGCGTGTCGGACGTGCGGGGTGTGCCGCCGGCGCGGCCCCCACGACGCCCGCAGCAGCCTCGGTAGCACCGCCTGTCACATGAGGCGCAGACTTCCCCGCCCAAGTTAACGGGGTTGATCCGGGTTACCGGTCCGATCCGGGACCCTGGGGGGTACCAGATCCACCCCGTAACCCGGATCCACCCCGTTGTGCCGCCTCCGCCTCCACGAACGGACTCGGTGTGCCACCAGGCACGCTCTAGAGCCTGTAACGCGACTCCTGTGTGGCGGGTGTCAAATTTGGCTGGGGTCGGCGTGTCGCACTGGTTTCCGGTGTTCTGACCTGCAGAAATACTTTCTGTATCGAAATAAATCCGTAACGTTAACTATAGTCAGGCGCCCCTGATGCCGGACGACATGCGGCAGTGGCTTCTGGGGAACCACCTGGCGTGGCGGGTTATCGAGGTAACCGGGGAAATAGACCTGTCCGCGTTCCGTGCCGCCTGCCGGCCGGACGGGCAGGGGCAGGCGCCCGTCGCAGGCCGGGCCGGTACCAGCTGACCGGCTCCCTCGATAAGAGCCACACGCAAGCCGTCTTGCCTCCCCGGTCCGGCCATAGCACGCTGGGCCGGTGGATCTGTTCATCGACGCAGCCGGGCGAGGGCTGAGCGAGCAGCTCTACGAGCAGGTCAGATCGGCGATCGCGGCGGGCAGGCTGCGGCCAGGGGATCAGCTGCCGCCGAGCCGGGACGCCGCCCGTCAGCTGGGGATCTCCCGGCACAGCGTAACGACGGCCTACGGCCGGCTGGTGGCCGAGGGGTTCGTCTGCGGCCGGGCCGGGGGCGGCAGCTTCGTGGCCGAGCTCCCGGTCCCCGGGCTGGATCCTGGATCTGGGCGCTCGGCCGCCCCCGCGGCGGTTGCGCCGTCACGCCGCTTCACGGGCTGGACCGCGACCGACAGCCCGCTGCAGCCCGCCGCGGTCCGGTACGACCTCCGGGCGGGCGTACCCGACCCACGGCTGTTCCCGGCTGATGTCTGGCAGCGGAAGGTGAAGGCCGCCGCGCGACCGGGCGGGCCGGCCGCCACCGGTGATCCGGCCGGCGAGTACGGCCTGCGCCTGGCCATCGCCCGGTGGATCAGCCGGTCCCGGTCGGTGGCGGCCGAGGCGGAGACGGTCGTCGTCACCTCCGGCGCGCAGCACGCCGTCGACCTGGTCGTCCGGGTAATGCTCGAACCGGGGGAGACGGTGGCCGTCGAGGATCCCGGCTACCTGCCGGTCGTCCGGCTGCTGCGCTCGCTGGGCGTGCGGGTCACCGGGGTGCCGGTCGACGAGCAGGGCCTGATCGTGGAGCGGCTTCCCCCGGCGGCGCGGATCGTCTACCTGACCCCCTCGCACCAGTACCCGCTCGGCGCGGTGCTGTCCCTGGGCCGCCGCCGCGAGCTGCTCGGCTGGGCCGCGCGGCACGGCGCCGCGATCCTCGAGGACGACTACGACAGCGAGTTCCGCCACGTGGACCGCCCGCTCGAGCCGATCCACCGGCTGGACGACAGCGGGCGGGTCATCTACATCGGCTCGTTCTCCAAGGTGCTCTCGCCGGAGCTGCGGCTCGGGTTCGCCGTCGTGCCGCCGTCGCTGGCCGGGCCGGTGACCGCGCTGCGTCAGCTCGTCGACTGGCATCCGCCCGTCATGGCCCAGTTCGCCCTGGCCAGCCTGCTGGAGGACGGCACGGTCGACCGGCACCTGCGCCGGGCCAGCCGGATCTACCACCACCGCTACGAGATCGTGCGGGCCGCCCTGGCCGGGCCACTGAGCCCGTGGCTCGGCGCCCTGCCCGCCCAGGCCGGCCTGCACCTCACCGCGCTGCTGCATCATCCGTACGACGAAGACCGGGTGCTGGCCGCCGTGGCCGCCCGCGGCATCGCGGCCACCGGTCTCAGCCAGTACTTCCACGGCGGTCCGGCCCGGCCCGGGCTCGTCATCGGCTTCGGGGCGATCGACGCCGCCGAGCTCCCGGCCGCGCTGGGCGAACTCCGCGCCGCGCTCGGCGGACTGGACGGATGACATTTGGTCTGGTCGTTTTGGCCGATCTTGGATCTCGACGCCAGTCCATGACGACGGTAGCGTGCCAGGACCAGCCTGCGGATGACCGACGGGAGCGACCATGCACCCCCGACCCGCGGATCCTGGGCTGAGCCCCGCTACTAGACACAGGAGGGTTTTCGATGAGCAATCCTGGCGGCACGATGCGAGCCATGCGCGCCTCGGCCAGCGACCCCGCCAGCCTGAGCCTGGACCGCGTGCCCATCCCGCAGGCCGGGCCCGGTGAGGTGCTGGTGCGGGTCGCGGCCACCGCGATCACCGCCCAGGAGCTGACCTGGCCGGAGTCGTGGCCCGTCATCCCGTGCCACGACCTGTCCGGCGTCGTGGCCGGTTCGGGCCCGGGCTCGCCGGGCGGTACGAGCTGGCCGGACGGCACGGAGGTGTTCGGGCTGGTCGGCTTCGACCGCCCCGGCGCCGCCGCCGAATACGTGACTATCCCCGCCGCCGACCTGGCCGCCAAGCCGGCCAGCATCGATCACGTGGCCGCGGCGGCCATCCCGCTGGGCGGGCTGACCGCCTGGCAGGCCCTGCACGACCACGCCGACCTCCAGCCCGGCCAGCACGTGCTGGTCCACGGCGGAGCCGGCGGCGTCGGCGCCTACGCGGTCCAGGTCGCGGTGGCGCTCGGCGCCCAGGTCACGGCTACCGCCTCGGCCCGGGACGCCGCCTACGTCGCCGATCTCGGCGCGCACCAGGTCATCGACTACAAGGGGCGGTTCGAGGAAGAAGTCCGCGACGTCGACGTGGTCGTCGATCCCGTCGGCGGCGACACGATGGCCCGGTCCTGGTCGGTGCTGAAGCCCGGCGGCATCCTGGTCGCTATCGCCGAGGAGCCGCCGGCCGACCACGGCGGCCGGGACGACGTGCGGGGCGTGTTCTTCGTGGTCGAGCCCAGCGGCGAACAGCTCAGCCAGCTGGCCAAGCTCGTCGACGACGGGAAGCTGCGCGCGGCCGTCAGCACCACGTTCGGCCTCGCCGACCTGCGTGAGGCGTTCGCCGGCCAGCAGCACCGCAGCCACCCGGGCAAGGTCGTGATCACCGTCCCGTGATCATGGGTGCGTGCGGCGGGGCGTTAGCCGGTGGCTCGCGCGATCGCTTCGGCTTCGCGCAGGTTCTGCTCGGCGTCGCGGATGCGCCAGGGCAGCAGGTTGGCCTCGCGGGCCAGGGTCACGGCCCGGCCCAGCCGCTCGACGGCGCGCTGGGGATGGCCCGCACCCAGTTCCGCCTCGGCCAGCGCGACCAGGGCACTGGGGATCCGCCGCGGATCGCCTAGCTTCTCGCGCAGCGCGAGCGAGTGCCCGAGCTGCCGCATGGCCTCCAGCGGGCGGGGATCCGCGACGAGGTAGTAAAAGCCCAGGTGCCGGTGGATCTCCGAGCGCCCGTACAGGTCGCCGGCTTCCTCGGCCGCCTCGGCCAGGCCGAACGCCTGCCACAGGTACGGCATGCCGCCGTCCCAGTCGCGGCGCAGCACCTGGAACACCAGGCTCAGGCCGAACAGCCCGCGGGCCGTGCCCGCCGCGTCACCGGTTTCCTGCCAGATGGTCAGGGCGCGGCGCATCAGCTCCTCTTCGGCGTCCACGTCGGCGTCGGCCGGCGCCGCGCCGTCGATCAGCAGGCTGAGGTTGCGGTGGTGCAGCACCATCCCCAGGCCGCCGACGGCGAACGCCTCCCCGGCCCAGTCGCCGGACCCCGCGGCCAGCGCCTGCGCCTGCGTGAACAGCCGGTCCGCGGCAGCGAAATCGCCGGTACAGAACGCGGCCGCGGTCAGCGCCTCGTCGGCGGCCAGGCACAGGGAACGGGCGGCGCCGTCCGGCGGGAACGTCATGATGGCAGCCTATTGCGGCGCGCCGTTTCCCCGCCGAGGCCATGACGCTCGCCGTGAAATGTCAGTGGTCGAGCTTAGTGTCCGGTTATGGCGGATAACAGGTTGTCGGTACACGATCGCGAGCTGTTCCTAGCAGAGCCGCACATCGCGGCCTTGTCGGTGTCGGCCGGACCGGACCGCGGCCCGCTCACCGTGCCGATCTGGTACCAGTACGAGCCCGGGGGAGAGGTGTGGATACTGACCGAGGCCCGGTCGCGAAAGGCGCACCTGATCGAGGCCGCTGGGTGTTTCACCCTGATGGTCGACCGGGTCACGCCGACGACCCGGTACGTCTCGGTGGAGGGCCCGGTCACGCGCACGATCCCCGGCACCGACGAGTTGCGGCGGGAGATGGCCGAGCGTTACCTGCTGCCGGAGCAGGCCGAGGCCTACCTCAAGATGGCCGGGGCCGAGTTCGGCGAGGAGATCGCGATCTACCTGCGCCCCCAGCGCTGGCTGTCGTCAGATCTCGGCCCAGGCTGAACGGCCAGGAATCACCTGGGTCCCTGTATTAACTCGCCGAGCATTCTGCGCAATTCTCCCGCAGGACCCATTTCTCGCGGTAATGTCTCCGACTTACCGAGGCCATCGCTTAAACACGCTTGCGCTCCGGGGTCCGGGCAGGGTCTCATATGTTCATATAGCGAGGGGTGGAGCGCCGTTAACCGATCCTCATGAACGCGATATTGCACGGTCGCTGTGACTGGCGGGGACCGCGGGGTGCAGGCGTTACGGATAAAGAGTTAGCGGTTAAGAGGATGCGTGGTCGCGTGGCTGGTGCTCGGAATGAGACGAACGGCGGTCGCGGTGATGATCCGGCTGAACGCTGGTCTCCGCGTGAGCTGGCCAGGCTTCGTCGCGCCATGGACCCGGACATCGATCGAGTCGTCGCGGACTATCAGCGCGAACATCGCGACCTCGCTGATGCTCGCGATCTGGTGAGGTCGGCGATTCAGGCGCTGCAGGAGGTGAAGGGCGATCCGCAGCGGGGTCCGCACGCCACGGCCGGCCGTGAGGGACCACCACTTTCCGCGATGCTCAATGTCCTGCTCACCCCGCCCGCGTGGAGTCCTTACCCGGAGCTCATCGAGAGCGGACAGCGGGTGTTCGCGGATTACGGTCTTTACGAAGCAGGGGCCCTGTTTTTCGCATCCCTGCCGATGGCCTACGCGACGGTCGACGGCGCGGAGGTCCTCGCGCGCGTTTCCGACCTCGCCACCCGGAACCTGACCCGCCGGGTGGCCGAGACCGGCCAGATGCTCCTGGACGTGATGGGCTTGCGCGGCGCCGATAGCCTCGCGCCCGGGGCCGCTGGCTATATGACGGCCATCGGGCTGCGGGTCATGCACGCATGCGTCCGGGTCCTGATTCTGGACCGGCCGGAATCCGGGCCCTGGCCCGAGGCGGAATACGGTCCTCCGGTCAACCAGGAACTCATGCTCGGGACGCTGCTCGATTTCACCGTCGTGGCGTGGGAGGCGATGGCGCGGATGGGCATCAAGCTGAGCCCGGCCGATCGCCAGGCGAACCTGCACGCCTGGAGTTTCATCGGGCTGCTGATGGGAGTGGAGGCCTGCCGGGACGGTGCCCTCAGCCTGAGCGACGTGGAGCAGATCAGCGCCGGGCTGACCCGCCTGCTCGGGCCGAGCCAGGCTGGCCGGCGCCTCATGGCCGCGCTCCTCGCCGAAATGGAGGAGTTCATGCCGCTGGGGTGGCGGAAGCTGCCCCGCAGCGTCGTCCGCATGCTGTTCCAGGATGCGCCCGGGGCCGTCCGCGGCGTACCGGACCTGCTCAGTGTTCCGCCCGCGGCTTGGTGGTCGGTACCGCTGCTGGCCCTGCTCAGGATCGCCAATCAGCATGACTGGCTGCTCGGGCCGGCCGCGCCGCCGGTGCACGCGCTGATCAGGAAGCTGAGCCGCCACGTGCTGATCAGCTACGCGGACCGCTACGCGCAGGGGCCGACGCCGTTCCACGTTCCCGGCGAGCTGGCCAGCCGCTGGCGTATCCCCACGTCCCCGGCTGGCCTGCGTGTTCACCGCATGCGCGGCCGGGTCAGGTACGCCGCGCGGGCGCGGCTCCAGCGAGTTGGCGGGCGCACGCGCCGCTGGAGGCCGCGATGACGCCGCACCCGCCTGGCACCGTGATCACGGCTACCGTGATGTTCACCGACGTCATCGGCTCCACCGTCACGCGAACCCGGCTGGGCGAGGAACTGGCCGACGATCATTTCAGGCGGCACGAGCAGCTGCTGCGGGCCGTGGCCGCCTCACACGGATCCGTTTTCGTCAAGGGCCTCGGCGACGGGCTGATGGCCTTGTTCGCCTCGGCGACGGCCGCACTCGACGCGAGCGTGGCGATCGAGCAGGCCGTCGAGAGCGAGAACAAGCATGCCGTCACCCCGGTGGACATCCGGGCCGCGCTCAGCGCGGGCGACGTGGCCTGGACCGACGGCGACGTGAGCGGCCTGCCGGTCGTCGAGGCCGCCCGCCTGGTGAATGTCGCCGCGGCAGGCCAGGTCCTGTGCACGGATCTGGTCCGGCGGCTGGCCCAGGGACGACGGCGGCATGAGTTCAAGGAGCTCGGCCACGTCCCCGCCAAGGGACTGGCCGAGCCGCTGCGGGTCTGCGAGCTGCTCTGGCGGAACCGGGACAGCGATCCGGCCGTCCAGGTGCCGCTGTGGCTGAAGCACCGGTACCTGCTGCCGTTCGTCGGCCGGAGCCAGGAACTCGAAGCGGTCGAGGCCGCGCTGCGCGACGCGAGGTCCGGCACTCGGATGATCTTCCTGGAGGGCCCCTCGGGCACCGGCAAGACACGCCTGGCGTCGGTCGTGGCCGGGAAAGCGATCGAGCACGGTTTCACCGTGCTGGCCGGCCGCTGCACCGATCCGCCGTATCAGGCGTATCAGCCAGTTGCCGCCGCGATCGAGTGGCTCAGCCACGCTTCACCCGCACTCCTGCTGCGGGCTGGCCTGGACGAGCAATGCGGGCCGCTGGCCCGGCTGGCGCCGAACCTGGCCGCGCCGCCGCTGCGGCTGTCGGTGCCGCCCGCCGCGGACCCGATCTCCGATCGGTACCAGCTGCTGGCGTCCCTCCGGACACTGGCACGGCGGCTGGCGGAGGTCAGACCCGTGCTCTTCGTCGTCGACGACCTGCACTGGGCGACGCCCGAATCGATCGAGATGGTGCGATCGCTCAGCCAGGACACCGACGATCTATCCCTGCTGATCCTGGCCACCGCCCGGCCGGTTGCGGCCGAGGCCGATGGTACCGCCGCACGGGAACTGCGCAAGCTGAAGGCCGAGAGCAGCCTGGTCCTCCTCGGCTCGCTCAGTGCGGAAGACGTGGCCCAGGCGCTGGCCGGCCTGCCCGGGCGCGGGCAGGAAGAGCAAGCGGCCCGCCTGCACACCATCACCGGCGGAAACGCGTTCCTGCTGACCGAGATGGTCAGGGATCTGCCTGAAGACGTAGACCTCGAAACCTGGCCGGTACCCGAATCGGTCAGCCTCGTCGTGGCCGCGCGGATGGCCCAGCTCAGCCCGGGCGCCCGCGAGCTGGTCAACCTGCTCGGGATCGCGGGACAGCTCGAGCCGACCACGCTCAGCGCGGCCATGGGCGCGACCGAGGCCGACTTCGTCGCCGCCATCGAAGAAGCGATCGCCGCCGGGATGGTGGCGCTGCCCGCTGGGGGTTCGTGCCAGTTCCCGCACGAACTGACCCGCAGCGCCGTATGCGCCGCGCTGTCGGCACCGCGGGCCGGGCTCTTGCACGCGACGGTGGCCGACGCGCTGCGCGCCGCTGACCCGGCCGTCATGTTGTCGCGCCCCTATGCCGTAGCCGCGCATCTCGTCTCCGCCGCGCGGCTGGGCGGGCGCCCAGAGCGCTTCGCCGAGGCCGCGGAGGCCGCCGGGCACGCGGCCAGGCACGCGATCTCGCGGCTCGCCTACCAGGAGGCGGTGACGTGGTATCAGCAGCTCCTCGAGCTGGTGGAGCACATCCCCGGATCCGGCGAGCGGCGCGCGGAACTGCTCATCGAGTGCGGCCGGACGATGTGGCTGGCCAGCCAGCCCGACGCGAAGGCGACACTGGCCCGGGGGGCTGAACTCGCCCGGGTTTGCCATCGGCCTGACCTGATCATCGCGGCCGCCCTGGCCGCAGACCGGGGCTTCTTCAGCATCACGGGTGCGACCGACGCGCAGCGCGTCGCGCTGCTCACCGAGGCCAGGGAGCTGGTCCAGCCCGCCGACCTGAAGAAACGCGCCCTGCTCACCGCCATGCTCGCCTCCGAGCTGACGTGGGCGCCTGACGGCGAGAGCCGCTTCGCGCTGAGCGATGAGGCGGTCGAGCTGGCGCGGCAATCGGACGACCCGCACACGATCGTGAGCGTTCTCGGGCTCCGCAACCTGACGATCAGCGCGGCCGACACCATCGACCGGCGCCTCATCGATAGCCAGGAGATGCTCGAGGCGGCCGCCGTCGTCGGCGACGAGCTGGCCCTCTTCCACGCGACCTTCCAGCAGACCGGCCCGGCCCTCGAGGTCGGCGACGTGGCTAGGGTGACCGAGCTGCTCGACCGGGCGGAGTACCTGGCCAGGCAGCTCGCTCAGCAGCACCTGGTATGGCTGGTGAGCTTCTCGCGAGCCGGATTGGCGGTCATGCTGGGCGAGCTCGGACAGGCCGAACGGGAAGCGCGGACCGCCCTGGAGCTGGGAGTCGGCACGGGCCGGCGCCTGGAGGCGAGGGCCTTCTACGCGGAGCAGCTGGCCGAGATCCGCCGTCTCCAGGGCCGCCTCGGCGAGCTCGGCGAGGGCCTGCGGCGGGCGATACGGGCGCCGCAGCTCGATCCCGCCCACGCCACCCTGCGCTACCTCGCCGAGGTGGAGCCGGATTCCGCCGCTGCCGCCATCGACGGCATCGTGGCCAGGTACGGACTGGTTCCGCGCCGGGATCCGGCGCAGCGCGCCGCCCTCGACAACCTGGCGCTGACCGCGGGCCGGCTGAATCGTCATGATCTGGTGGACCCGCTGTACGCGGTGCTCGAACCGTACGGCGAGACCTTCGGGCACTCCGCCGTCGGGCATCACTGCGGTCATTACTATCTCGCCCATCTCGCCGTGGCCCGCGGGGACGCAGCCGGCGCCACGACTCACTTCGAAGCGGCCGCGGAGCTGCACGAGCGACGCCAGGTCCCGCTCCTGCTCGCCGAGTCGATGCTCGACTGGGCCGATGCGATCGACCGGAACCAGGCGCGCGGCCCCGGCTCGGAGAAGCTCAGGCGCCGGTCCGCGGAGGCACTGGCGGATCGCGGGGCGGAGTTGCTGAACAGCCGGATAGGGCTGGTGACGAGATGAGCGTCGGATGGCCCTCGGACGAAGAGATCTGCGGGCTGGCCGCGAATGAGGAGATCTCGCTTCCCGCCGAAGCGTACCTAATCGCGTCCCAGTACAACCGCATCAGCGAGGCGCTCGCCGCGGGACCGCTGGGATCGTCCGACCTGAACTGGTGCGGCTTTGCGAAGTGGTCGTCGAAGGCCGTCGGCTCCGACCTGAAGTTCCACGGCCGGTCGAGTTTCCTGCGGAAGCTCGGCCGCCGGTATCACATACCCGAGATAGCGCAGCCGCTCGTCCGCTTCATTACGATGGCGCTCCTGGGCGGGTCTTACAGTGTCGGCCTCTCGACCGCCAACCGTACGATCTTCGTAGAAATGGCTACATTTCATACGAATATTCTCAAGGGCCTGGATAAGCCGGTGATCATACAGGTGACCTCGCCCGGTCCCGACACCGACCTGCTCACCGACCTCGGGCAGGATGGAGTCAATCTGCTCCGGACCGCCTACAGCCTGCTGCGGCAGGCTGAATCCGCTTCTGGTGTGCTCCGCAGCGAACTGATGCTGGGGGCCAGCATCGCCCTCTCCGCCTATGAGCAGGGGCGCGTCCAGAAGGCACTCGAATTTGTCGCCTACCGGGCACCCAGGGCCCTGCTCCTGGTGTCCTGGCGAGTTCCTTACTATCTCCTGACCGGCAGATCCAGCGACCGGATAGCGATCTACATGAAGCCGCACCAGCAAATGAACCGGTTCATGCGGGCAGTGGAGGGTCGCTGGGCGCGGCTGTACTCGGAGACGCTCTCGCTCAGGACCGCGGTCAACACGATCATGCTGGGCAAGCCGCTGATATTCTTTCCGGCCGGCCGCAGGCCGCCGCTGCTGCGGGCCGCCGCCACGTTCACGGCACCAGGGGTAGGCGCGCTGGTCGAACAGTACGGGCCGCCGGATCCAGCGGCCTTGAAGGGCGTGGCCGACTGGCTGAACTACGACCATCGCATGCGTTTCATCGTTGCCTATTTCATGGGATACCAGCAGGTAGCGGAAATGTTTGACAAACCGCGCATCAGGCCCCACCGGTCCTGGCTCAAGCCCTCGACCGGAGATCCGCTCGCCCAGCTCCAATTCCGTTCGGTCATGCTGTAGGACTCCGGCGACGCGGGCAGGGGTCGCCAACGGGCGATCTGGGCATAGTCAGGCCATGGACTGGCCGGTGCTCGCCTCGCTGCCGGAAAATGAGCGACGCAGACTGATCGCCAGCCTCAGGCGCCAGGCCTACCGGCGCGATGAGGTGATCTTTCACCAAGGCGACCCGGCCGACAACCTTCACCTGATAGCGGCGGGTCATGTCGGCGTGCGCGTGACGCTGCGTGGCGGCGAGTTCGTCGTTGTCGCGATACTCGGGCCCGGAGCCGCCTTCGGCGAACTCGCCCTGGTCGGCGGCCCGCAGTCCCGCGGGGCTACGGTGATCGCACTGGAACGGACTGAGACGCTATCTCTTGGCCGGGATGAATTCGAACGCCTCCGGATTTCCTATCCTGGTATCGACCGCTTCCTCGTTGAATTGCTCTCGATGCGGCTGGAGAAGCTCAACACCAGCCTGATCGAGGCGCTCTATGTATCCGCCGAAAGGCGGGTAATGCACCGGCTCATAGATTTGTGTGAGCTGTACGCGGACGGCAGCCAGCCTGCTGTGATTCCGGTCACCCAGGAAATGCTGGCTAGCCTCGCCGGGACCACCCGCCCCACGGCGAACCAGGTTCTCCGGAAACTCGCGGCCAGTAAGATTGTGGCGGTCAGCCGCAGCCAGATAACGGTATTGAACCGCGCGGATCTTTACCACCGGGGAGCCCATGTCGCAAGCTAGCCCGCGATCCTCCGCGGCCCCGGCTCGCCGGTGCAGTTACGGATGCTCATCCGTGGTGCAGCTGGTGACCAAGTTGCCGGTTCTATGTTGGCAAGCCGACGCTAAAACTGTTGTCGGCTGAACAGACCGGCGACGGATGCCTGACTTACTGTTGTTCGACCAAGGCCGTCCGGCCGAGATAAAGCTAAGTGCTCCCGTCAACTTGGCAATCCCGTGGGAACTCATTCGAAAGGACGCGGCATCATGCTGAATGGGGTGCCAACAGCCGACTTGGTAACGTCCGCGAAAGATGGAGACACCCAGGCCTGGGATGCTCTCGTGGAGCGGTTCGCCTCGCTTATCTGGTCGATATGCCAGAAATACGGACTGGATCGGACCGAGGTGGAGGATATCGGGCAGAACGTCTGGCTGATAGTGGTTGACCATCTCGGCTCGATACGTGACCCGGCCGCGCTAGCCGGCTGGCTCGTCACCATCACCCGCCGGGAGTGCTGGCGGGCCCTGCGCGCCACCTGCAAGCTGCCGGCCGGCCTGGAGACGCTCGAGGACACGCTGGCTGAGCCGGCCGCGACCGTCGAGGAGGAACTGCTCGTGGCCGAGCGCGACGCGGTGCTGCGGGCGGCGTTCGGTCGCTTGCCCCTGCGGGATCAGCGGCTGCTCTCCCTGCTCATGGCCGATCCTCCGGTGTCCTACGCGGAAATCAGCGCCAGGCTCGGTATCCCGGTCGGGAGCATCGGGCCCAGCCGCGGCCGTTGCCTGGACCGGCTCCGCCAGGACCCGGCCATCGCCCTCCTGATCGATCAGGCACCCGATAGCTGATCATCTGATCAACCTTGACGATGAGCGGGATCGACTTGTAGCGTCCCTAGTGTCCTGGCGCTGGCCAGGGCGGCAGCCAGTCCAGCGAAGTCCGGTGCGATCCCGGCACTGTCCCGCAACGGTAAAGCCCCGCGAGGGGACGAGTCCGGTCGCCTGACACGGTCTGCCGGCGAATGCCTGTCCTCGGATGAAGGGCGGTTCGTATGAGGCGGACGGTCCGCTTGCTGGCCGGGCGGGAGTGGGGTCGGCTGGCGGCGATGTTCGCGTTCATCATCGCGATCAACGTGCTCGGCTGGGGGATCTTCGTCCTGTACGTGATGCCGCACCACTTCGACTACAAGGGGGAGGGCGGCAGCGCCGGCCTGGGCGTCGGCCTCGGCGTGGCCGTCACCGCGTGGTTCCTTGGGTTCCGGCACGCCTTCGACGCCGACCACATCTCTTGCATCGACAACACCACCCGCAAGCTGATGGCCGACGGGAAACGCCCGCTGGGCTCCGGGTTCTTCTTCTCCTTCGGCCACTCCACCGTCATCGTGGCGGTCGGCGTCGGCATCACCGTGGCGGCCCGGGCCGTGTTCGGCGCGGTGGTCAACCCCAGCTCGACCTACCAGACCGCGGGCGGTGCCATCGGCACCGTGGTCTCGGCCGGGTTCCTCTACTTGATCGCGGTGCTGAACCTGATCGTGCTGGCCGGCATCTTCAAGGTATTCCGCGAGATGCGCACCGGCACCTACGACGAGGCCGAGCTCGAGGCCCAGCTGCAGGCCCGCGGGCTGATGTACCGGTTCTTCGGCCGGTTCATGAGGTCCATCAACCACACCTGGCAGCTGTACTTCGTCGGGCTGATCTTCGGCATCGGGTTCGACACCACCACCGAGGTGCTGCTGCTGGCCGCGACCGCGTACGCCGCCATCCAGGGCCTGCCGTACTTCGCCGTGCTGGCCCTGCCGTTCCTGTTCTCCGGCGGGATGATGCTGTTCGACACCCTGGACGGGGCGTTCATGAACTTCGCCTACGGCTGGGCGTTCGCCCGGCCGGTCCGCAAGGTGTACTACAACCTGGTCATCACCGGCCTGTCCATCGGCGCCGCGTTCATCATCGGCACCATCGAGATCCTGGGCGTGCTCACCACCGAACTGCACCTGCACGGCGGCTTCTGGGACGTGATGGCCAACTTCAACATCAACGTGGCCGGGTTCTGCATCGCGGCGCTGTTCGTCGTCGTCTGGGCGGTGGCCCTGGCCTACTGGCGCTGGGGCAACGTCGAGGACCGCTGGAGCGCTGGTGTCGCATCCGCGCAGGAAGGAGACGCCGAGGGCATGGCCTAGGCCGCCAGCTGCCCGCTGATCCAGTCCAGCGCCCCGGCGGCCGATTCCACGACGGCGCTGCCGGGCGGCAGCGGCGGGCGCCGCACCATGAACACCTGGACGCCGAGATCGAGAGCGGCCGACAGCTTCGCGGCCGTCATCGAGCCGCCGCTGTTCTTGGTGACCAGCAGCCCGATCCGGTGCCGGCGCATCAGCGCGGACTCCGCCTCGACCGTGTACGGACCGCGGCCGAGGATCAGCGTCATGCGGCGCGGCCTGGCTCCTGCGGGCGGCTCGACGGTCCTGACCAGGAACTGATGACGGTCATCGGCGGCGAAGGCACCGAGCTCGCCGCGGCCCGTGGTGAGGAACACAGCTTCACCCGGCCAGGTGCGCACGGCCGCGGCGGCCTCACCGATGTCCGCGAACGTGTCCCAGGCCGGGTCGGCTGCCCAGGCCGGCGGGCGCACGACGAGCCGCGGCACCCCGGCGATGCTGGCGGCCAGGGCCGCGTTCGCGGTGATGCCGTCGGCGAACGGGTGCGTCGCGTCGATGAGGTGGGTGATGCCTTCCGCGCGCAGGTAGGAGGCGAGGCCGTCGGCGCCGCCGAACGGCCCGGTGCGCACCGGGCCGTCGGGGAGCCGCGGCTGGCTGAGCCGGCCCGCGAGCGAGGAGATCACGTCCGTGCCCGCCGCCACCAGCCCGGCGGCCAGCTTCCTCGCCTCGCCGGTCCCGCCGAGAATGAGGACGCGCACGAGTACACGCTAGTGCGGGACACTGGGCGGATGCGCGAGCTGCTGATCATCGGCATGGGCCCGGGCCACCCGGACCAGCTCACCGTCCAGGCCGTGACGGCCCTCAACCGGGTGGAGGTGTTCTTCCGCGTCGACAAGGGCGGCGCCAGGGCCGGGCTGAACGACGCCAGGGACGAAATCCTGCGTCGGCATGTCACCCGGCCGGGGTACCGCGTGGTCGACATCCCCGAACCGCCTCGCGACCGCTCGCCCTCGCTCACGGCGGACGGGTACGAGGGTGCGGTGCACGACTGGTACGAGGCCCGCGCCGTCCTCATCGCGCGAGCGATCCAGGACGAGCTTGGCCCGGACGGCACCGGCGCGTTCCTGGTCTGGGGAGATCCCTCGCTCTACGACTCGATGCTCCGGATCATCGACCGCGTCCTCGCGCTCGGTGCCGTCACCTTCGAGTACACGGTGATCCCGGGCGTGACCAGCGTCCAGGCCCTCGCGGCGGCCCACCGTATCCCGCTGAACCGGATCGGCGAGCCCGTCCACATCACCCCGGCCCGCCGGATCGCCGGCGGCCTGCCGGAAGGGCTCGACAGCGCCGTGGTCATGCTGGACAGCGCGTTCGCCCCGGCCGCCTTCGATGACCCGGGCCTGCACGTCTTCTGGGGCGCGTACCTCAGCACGCCGGACGAGGTGCTGATCGCCGGGCCGCTCGGCCAGGTCGCCACGCGCATCACCGAGGCCCGCGCGGCGTTGCGCGAGCGGCACGGCTGGATCATGGACACCTACCTGCTCCGGCGCGAGCCCGGCGACTAGTGCGTGTCTTGTAAACCACGAGGCGGAGATGGCGTTCAGAAGACTTGGCAGATGGCTGCTGGACTTCTCCGGGAATGATTTTTCCAGCGGGCTGGCTTGTCAGTTGAGTGCCTTGCAACTCCCCGACCCGGGTCCTAATTGCGTCCAAGGCTTCAGCTGCGGATAGTTCTTCTGGCGGCGACGGCTGGGTGCCTGGTATCGCGGCCACCCCTTTGACTAGCCGCGCCGGCCGCTCGGCTGGCACGATCAACTGGTTAGATCGGGCAGATCAAAGTACTGGACTCGCACCACCATTACGACGTCGTCCCGGTAGTCCTCAAGGAACCAGATCATCACCGGACCCTCGCCGTAGCTCTTCACATTGGATACCGCGTCGGCCACGTTTAATGAGGTGCCGATTCTGCGCACCGCTACAGCGTCGGCTATCCGGGACGCGAGGCTTTCCACCTGATCAATCTGAGCCGGGGTGAGACCGCCCACAACGTTGGCTGCGTCAGGGACGTACTCCCATGTCCAGTCCTCATGCAGGCTCTGTCTCGGCCTGCCGCAGGATCTGGCTGATCTCAGCCGCCGCCGTCCGCCGCTCGGCGGCATCCAGCGACTCGGCGACAATGCGCTCGCAGGCGTGCAGCCGGGACGCGAGTTCCGGCCAGCGCTCAACGGCGACCCAGATGAACCAGTGCTCGACGAAGTACCGGGCCGGGAGCAAGCTGTACTCATCCCGAGCGCGGGCAGTCGCGGCCGTCCAATCGGCCTCGAACCTGGTCAGAGCCGCCGGGTCGAGACGCGCCACGGCAGCCCGGATCGCTGCGGGCTCGCGCTCCGGTAGCGGCACTACTGGCTGCTGCCCGGCCACCGGCAGATGGCTCATGAACCGATGCTAACGCACCCTTCTGACCGGCGGCGGTCTTCGAGCAGGCTGGGTATCCTGGACCGCTCGGCGCCGGCGCGGTCACCCCTTAGCTGACCGCGCCGGCTGCCGGAGGGGTCACTCGGGGGGCAGTTCCTTGTAGACGAAGCTGACGTTGATGCCGCGGCGGGCCCGGACGTAGCGCGGGATGTAGTAGAGCAGCGCGCCGGCCACGATGAGGCCGCCGAACCAGGCCGGGATCCACCAGAAGTTGGCGCTGTCGCCGTTCATGACCAGGGCCGGGTACTGGGTGGAGACCACGGCCAGGGCGACGAAGATCGCGATGGACAGCGGCGCCACGATGAACAGCACCGGGATGCCGAGGAACTTCACGTTGGCCGGCGAGGCCCGGTACAGGTCGGGCCGGCGGATCGGCAGGGCGATCGCGGCGGCGGCCACGATGACCACGCCGAGGCAGCCGGCCAGCACGATCAGGCCCAGTACGAGCTGGAACACGTCGGAGGTGACGCTCCAGACCACCAGCGCGGCGATGATCACGTTCACGGTCACGATCGCGATCACCGGCGAGTGCGTGCGGTCGTTCACGTCGGCCAGCTTCTCCGGCATGAGGCGGTCGAAGGACCAGGCGAAGAACGAACGGATCGGCATGAACGTGTTGGCGATCATGGATGGCAGCGACCAGAACAGGAAGCAGCCCAGGATGATCACGGTGAACACCGGGACGTTGACCGACAGCGCGGCCAGGAACTGGTAGAACGGCCCGGACGGGATGGCGTACGCCTTGTTCGGCGACACGTTCGCCGCGTACATGAAGTTGTAGCCGGTCACGTGGAAGAGCAGCAGCGCGCCGATGATGAGCAGCACGGCGTCGAAGCCCAGCGCGCCGAACATGATCCACAGCTGACGGCGGCGGTTGGACGCGCTCTTCAGCTCGCCCGACATGTAGACCGACCAGAAGTTCCACATCATGAAGCCCTGGATGGAGAACAAGGTGGGCAGCGTGGCGCTCATGTTGCCGAAGTGAGGCGCGGCGCTGGCGCCGCCCCCGGTCGCGATCACGTTCTGCGCGGTCCCGCCGCCGAAGCTCTTGTTCAGCGCGTTGAAGTTGTGCTCGAACCCGCCCTTGGTGGCGAAGGCCAGCACACCGAACGCCACGATCATCCCGAACATCGCGATCAGGAACGCGACGTTCTGCCAGCGGAACGTCGCCTTGGTGCCGCGGATCAGGATGTAGGTCTGCAGCACCACCATGGCCAGGGCCGCGATCAGGATCCACACCTTGTCCGTCTCGAACGAGTTGCCCCAGTTGACCAGCGTGCTGTTGTGAGCCAGGCTGCCGCCCGCGACCAGCGCCGGGCCGAGCGCGAAGACCGAGAAGAACTTGGCGAAGTAGGCCGCGCCGAGCAGGCCGCCCATGATCATGCACAGGTTGGAGATCAGCGCCAGCGGCGGGTTCAGGATCCGGCTCACCCACACGTAGTCGCCGCCGACCCGGGGCATGCTGGCCCCCAGCAGCGCGAACATGATCAGCACGGGGACATTGATGACCACCGCGAGGATCAGCACCCCGACCGGGTCGGCGCCGGGGAAGGCGACCAGGGTGAAGAAGATCGACCAGGCCAGGGTGGAGCCGATCGGTGCGGAGATGACCGCGTTGAAGATCGTCGCGTCGACCGCCGACGCTGAGCGTACGAGCCCGGTGCTGTTGCGGACGAAGAGCCGGCTTCCCGGCCGGTCCGTTGTGGCCATGAGCGCCTCCTGGTTGCCCATGCCTGCACTGGTCGCCCCGGTTGACCCAGGTAGTGAGGCTGGTTAGAGTCGAACATAACCAGCAACAACTGTCAATCTATGTGACAACAACGAACATCTAATGTGTGAGGGGAAGCGCAGGTGCTGGCGGTCGAGCGGCGGATCAAGGTGCTGGAGCGGATCGCGGCGGACCAGGCGGTCGAGGTGAGCAGCCTGGCCCGCGAGTTCGGGGTCTCCGAGATGACCATCCGCCGGGACCTGCGCCGGCTGGACCGGGACGGTTTCGTCCGCCGGACCTACGGCGGGGCCACCACCCGGGTGGTCCGCTCGGCCGGGGCGTTCGAGGCCACCCAGAACGCGCGCACGCTGCACCACGCCGAGGAGAAGCGGCTGATCGCGATGCGGGCGGCCGAGCTCACCGCGGACGCGCGGGTGATGTTCATCGGGGTCGGCTCGACGGTGGAGCAGTTCGCCCGGCTGACCGCGCCCAGGGACGGCCTGCTGGTCATCACCCAGTCGCTGGTCATCGCCAGCCTGCTCGGCACCAGGCAGGTCAAGGTGATCATGGCCGGCGGGATGGTCAGGCAGGACGAGCTCAGCTGCGTGGGCCCGGCCGCGGTGGAGTGCGTGCAGCGCTACAACACCGACGTCGCGGTCATCGGCGCGGCCGGGGTCTCGGTCCGCCGGGGCATCACCGACCTGGACGACCAGGAGGCCGGCGTCATCCGGGCGGCGCTGGAGAAGACCGAGCGGATCATCGTGCTGGCCGACGGCTCCAAGTTCGGCGACGTCGCGCTGAGCACGGTGGTGCCGATCAACCGGGTCTCCGCGATCGTCACCGATACCGGCGCCGACCAGGTCGAGGTCGAGCGGATGACCCGCGCGGGCGTCGAGGTGATCCAGGTGGAACCCGACAAGGCGAAGGCCAAGGCCAATGGCTAAAGGCACCCTGCTCTACTTCGTCAGCGACGTGCACGGGTCCAGCCTGTGCTTCCGGAAGTTCGTCAACGCGACCCAGGTGTACAAGCCCACGGTGCTTGTGCTGGGCGGCGACGTGGCGGGCAAGGCCATCCAGTCTCTCGTGGCCGCCCCGAACGGCCGCTGGACCTGCACGTTCATCGGCAACCGGTACGAGCTCGAGGAGGGCCCGGAGCTGGCCGGGCTGGAAAAGCTCATCGCCGACCACGGCTACTACCCCTACCGGGCCGAGCCGGGCGAGCTCGAGGCCATGGAGGCCGACGGCACGCTGGACGACCTGTTCCTGCGGCTGATGCGGGAGCGGCTGGCCGAGTGGCTGGACATCGCGGACACCCGGCTGCGGCCGCAGGGCGTGCCGCTGTACCTGATGCTCGGCAACGACGACCCGCCCGAGCTGGCCGAGCTGCTGGACCAGGCGCCGTGGGGCGTGCACGCCGAGGGCAAGGTGGTGCACCTGGACGACGAGCACGAGATGATCAGCTGGGGCTACGCGAACACGACGCCCTGGCACACCTACCGTGAGCAGAACGAACAGCAGCTGGCCGCCGCCTACGCCGCCATGGCGGACAAACTCGAACATCCCGAACGGGCGGTGTTCAACCTCCACCCACCGCCCTTCGACACCCAGCTGGACGACGCCCCGGCGCTCGACGAGAACCTCACGGTGCAGGCGACGCTGGGCCAGGTGCAGATGCGGGCGGTCGGCAGCACCGCGGTGCGCGACATCGTGGCCGAGCGCCAGCCGCTGGTCGGGCTGCACGGCCACATCCACGAGTCCTCCGGCATCCGCCGGCTGGGCAAGAAGCGCCGGGGGCTGGTCCTCAACCCGGGCAGCGACTACTCCACCGGCGCGCTCAACGGCGCCCTGGTCAGCCTGGGCAAGGACCGCGCCGACGCCCAGCTGGTCCGCGGCTGAGATGACCAGGGCGAGCCAGCACGGTGCCGATTCAGCCGGGGCGGAGGTCCTGGTCGCCGTGGACGTGGGCACGTCGGGTGCCCGCGCGTCCGCGTTCGAGGTGTCCGGCGCGCCGCGGCCGGAGGTCAGGCGGTCCTACCCGACGTTCCTGCCCGCCGAGGGCTGGGCCGAGCAGGACGCCGGCCGCTGGCGGTCGGCCGCGCTGTCTGCCCTCGGCGCGCTGGTGCGCGCGCTCGGCCCGCGGTCCCGGGTCCGCGCGGTCGCCGTCACCGGCCAGTGCCCGAGCGTGGTCCCGCTTGACCGGCGCGACCGGCCGCTGCGGGCCGGGCTGATCTACCGCGACAACCGCGCCACCGCGGCGGCGGACGCGCTGCGCGAGCGGTTCGGCGACGAGAAGCTGCACGAGCTGACCGGCCACGTGCCGGCCGCCTTCCACGTCGCGGCGAAGATCGGCTGGCTGCGCGCGCACGAGCCGGAGGTGTTCGCCGCGACCCGGCGCTACGTCCAGCCGACTGACTACGTCGCGCTCGCGCTGACCGGGAACCCGGTCACCGACTGGTCGATGGCCGCCGCGACCGCCCTGCTCGACCTGCGCGCCCGCCGCTGGGCGCCGGAACTGCTCGACGCCCTGGGCGTGGACGAGTCCGCGTTCCCCGCCGTGGTGCCGTCGTGGAGCATCGCCGGGGAGATCCGCCCCGCGGTCGCGCGCCGCCTCGGCCTGCCGGACGGCGTGCCGGTGGTGGCCGGGGCGGGGGACAGCATCGCCTGCGCGCTGGGCGCCGGGGTGACCGCGGCCGGGCCGGTCAGCGAGATGGCCGGCAGCTCGAGCTGCTTCAACTCGGTGGTGGCGGAGCCGCTGCCTGACCTGGACGTCACCCACTACCCGAGCATCACCAGCCGCCACGGCTACGTCACCGAGGTGGGGATCAACACCACCGGCGAGGCGCTCGACTGGCTGGCCATGCTGTTCTACGCCGGCTCGAGATCAGGGTTCCGGGCGCCGCGCCCGGCCGACTACGCCCGCCTCGGGCAGGCCGCCGCGGCCGCCCCGCCGGGCGCGGGCGGGCTGGTGTTCGCCGCCGTCCTGGGCGACGGCGAGCGAGACGACCCGGCCCTGCGCGGCGCGATCACCGGGCTTTCGCTGCGGCACGACCGCGGCGCCGTGGCCCGCGCCGCGCTGGAGGGGATCGCCTGCGGTGTCCGGGCCCGGCTGGAGACCCTCGCCCGGACGTCGGCTCCAGCCACCGAGCTGCGGGTCTCCGGCGGGGGCGCGGGCCTGGACGTCTGGAACCAGATCAAGGCCGACATCACTCAGATCCCGGTGACACGGGTGGCGGGTGATTCCACCGCGGCAGGTGCGGCCATGCTGGCGGGCCTCGGCGCCGGCCTCTACCGCGACGCGGCCGAGGCGGTCGCGGCCGGCTACCGGCCGGCCGGCCGGGCCGAGCCCGATCCCGCGCACCGCGCGCTGTACGACGACCTGTACCGGCGCTACGCCGAGCTCCTCGGGTCGGAGGTGGTCAGGTGAGGGCGCGGCTGGGCATCAACACCTGCTTCGCGGTCAAGCGCTGGCCGCGGCCGCGCGACTGGGCTCCGATCGTCCGGGACGAGCTGGGTCTCGACACCGTGGAGCTCTCGCTCGACCTGTTCGAGGACATTGGCGACCCGTCGAGCAGGCAGCGGGCGGCGGAGGAGACTCGTTCGGCAATCAATGATTTCGGGCTACGGGCGGAGAGCGTTTTCACCGGCCTGGCCGCCTACTCGTCCAACCTGCTGATGCACCCCGACGCCGGCCGGCGTCGGGCGGCCGCCGGCTGGTACCTGGCCGCCGTCGACCTGGCGGCGCGGGTGGGCGCCCGGGGCGTCGGCGGGCACGTCGGCGCGATGAGCGGGCCGGACTGGGCCGACGACGCCCGCCGAGCCGAGCGCTGGGCCGGGCTGCAGGAGTCGCTGGCCGGTCTCGCGGCCGCGGCTCGTTCGGCCGGGCTGGAGTACCTGCTGGTGGAGAACCTGGCCAGCCAGCGCGAGCCGTCCACCATCGCCGGGATCGAGTCGCTGCTCACCACGGGCGACGCTGGGCACGTGCCGGTCCGGCTGTGCCTGGACGTGGGGCACCAGTGCGTGCCCGGGACCAGCGGGGACGACCGGGATCCGTACGCGTGGCTGGCGCGCTTCGGCGGGCGGCTGGCCGAGGTCCAGTTGCAGCAGTCGGACGGCGTCGCGGACCACCACTGGCCGTTCACGACCGAGCGGAACGCCGGGGGCCGCATCGACCCGGGCCGGGTGCTGGACACGCTGGCCGCCGCGGGCGCGGACGACGTCCTGCTGGTGCTCGAGGTGATCCCGGCGTTCGAGCAGGACGACGCGGAGACGCTGGCCGACCTGCGGGCCTCGGCCGAGTTCTGGCAGGCCGCACTGACCGAGCGAGGAATGCGATGACCAGCGGTTTCGTGCACGGCAACGGGATCGACATCCACTACCGGATCGCCGGGGAGGGGCCGCGGACGCTGGTCCTGATCAACGGCGTCGGCGACGACCTGGACGGCTGGGTCAACCAGGTGGACGACTTCGTCCGGGCCGGGCTGCGCGTGGTCAGCTACGACAACCGCGGGGTCGGCCGGTCCGGCGCACCGCCGGGCCCCTACGCCAGCGTCGCGATGGCGGCCGACCTGAAGGCGCTGGCCGACGGGCTCGGGCTGGCGCCGTTCCACCTGGCCGGGGTGTCGATGGGCGGCGCCATCGCCCAGGAGTACGCCGTGGCCCACCCCGGTGACCTGCTCTCGCTGGTGCTGGCCAACACGTTCGCGGTGGCCGATCCGTTTACCGCCGCCGCGTTCGGTACCTGGGCGACGGTCGCGCTGGCGGCGGGCATGCCGGTGATGATGGCGCAGCAGGCGCCGTGGATCTTCAGCCCCGGATTCTACGCCGCCGATCCCGGCCGGGTGGCCGAACTGGTCGAGGCGGCGCAGGGCAGCACCCAGCCCGCCGCGGCCTTCGCGGCGCAGCTGGCCGCGCTGAACGGCCACGACTGCGCCGCCCGTATCGGCGCGGTGCGGGTACCGACGCTGGTGCTGACGGCCAGCGACGACATCATCATCCGGCCGGAACTGTCGCGGCGGCTGTTCGACCTGCTGGCCCCCGGCGTCGGCACCTGGGCCGTGGTTCCCGGCGGGCACGCCGCCTTCTGGGAAGACCCTGGCCCGTGGAATCAGGCCGTCATCGATTTCGTCCGCGCTGTTGGCGCATCCTAGAAAGGTCCAGCCTGGCCATGACGCTCGAGGAGAGGTTCGGCACCGTCAAGCCGGTCATCGCGATGGTGCACTTCCCCGGCTTGCCGGGACGGCCGCGGCACGACCGCGAGGCCGGGCGGAACCGCCTGGTCGACGTGATCGGGCGGGACCTGGAGGTGCTCCAGGACGCCGGCGTCGACGCGCTGCTGTTCTGTAACGAGAACGACATTCCCTACCAGCTGGCCGTAGGCCCGGAGATCCCGGCCGCGATGGCGGCCGTCATCGGCGAACTGCACCCGTCGATCCGGGTGCCGTTCGGTGTCAACGTCTTGTGGGACCCGAAGGCCAGCCTGGCCGTCGCCCGGGCGACCGGGGCGGTGTTCATCCGGGAGGTGCTGACCGGCGTCTACGAGAGCGACATGGGCCTGATCGCGCCCTCGCTGGGCGACCTGGCGTCCTATCGTGACGCGATCGGCGCGGCTTCCGTCGGGCTGTTCGGCAACATCACGCCGGAGTTCGCCTCCACGATCGGGAACCGCACCGTGGCCGAGCGGGCTCGGAGTTCGAGCTTCCTGGGGCTGGACGCGATACTCATCAGCGGGCCGGAGGCGGGAGTGCCGTTCGTCATGAGCGACCTGCGCGCGGCTAAGGAGGCCGCGCCGGGCACCCCGGTGCTGGCCAACACCGGGGTGACCGCCGACCGGCTGGCCGAGACCCTGGCCGTGGCCGACGGCGTGATCGTGGGCACCAGCCTGAAGGTCGACGGCATCACCTGGAATCCGGTCGACCCCAACCGGGCCAGGCGGTTCGTGGACACCGCGCGTGAGGTCCGATCCACGCCCGCTGCTGTCAGTTGACCGTGTCAGCCGTCGAGGGCGTGGTGCTCGACATGGACGGGCTGCTCATCGACACCGAGCCGGTCTGGCGGGCAGCCGAGTCGGCCGTATTCGCCGGGCTGGGGGTCCCGCTCAGCGAGAGGGACGTGCTCGACTCTACCGGGGCGCCGATCGAGGAGCTGGTCCCGGTCTGGCGGCATCGGTCACCGTCTGGCGGCGGGGGGCCCGGGCTGACCGACGCCGAGGTGGCCGGCCTGATCGTGGACCGGGTCATCGCGCATGTCCAGGCCGAAGGCCAGCCCATGCCGGGCGTCACGGCGGCGATCGCGCGCTTCGGACGGTGCGGGCTGCGGCTGGCGATCGCGTCGTCGTCACCCCGGCGGCTGATCGACGCGGTCTGCGACCGGCTCGGCCTGAACGGCATCGAGGTGCGCTGCTCGGCCATGGAAGAGGCCCGCGGCAAGCCGGCGCCTGACGTGTACCTGACCGCGGCCCGCAGGCTCGGTGTCGCCGCGGCCAGCTGCCTGGCGCTGGAGGACTCCCCGAACGGGATCGCGTCGGCCAAGGCGGCAGGCATGCGGTGCGTCGCCGTCCCCGACCCGCTGCTCGCGGCCGATCCCCGCTACCGCCAGGCCGACCTGGTGCTGCGGTCGCTGGCCGACCTGGACGACGCGGCCCTGCGACGGCTCGGCGTGCTCAGCTGAGCTGGGCGATCCGGCGGATCAGCGTTTCCAGCATGGCCGGGCGGTCGAGCGGGCCGAGGCGCAGGTAGTCGGATCGGGCGGGCTTTTCCAGCGCCGTGCAGCGCGGCCCACAGCAGCCAGGTGTCGGTGTGCGGGTCGGCGCTGGCGCTGGCGCCGGCCGCGACGCAGCTCGCGATGGCCTCCCGGACCAGGGTGAAGGTGGCGGCGGCGTCGGGCGCGTAGCCGGCCGCGGCGAACATGAGCCGGTAGCGGGCGGGGTGCTCCCAGCCGAACCGCACGTAGGCCAGGCCCGCGGCGACGAGCGCGCGCACCGGGTCGTCCTGGCCGTCGCGGGCGGCCTGCACGAGGCCGCGCAGTTCGTCGAAGCTCGCGGCGAGCAGGCCGGCGGTGACCGCGGCGAGATCAGGGAAGTGAGCGTAAATGGCCGGCGCGGTGATGCCAGCCTGGCGGGCGATGCCGCGCAGGGTGAGGGCGGCCGGATCGCTCGTCTCGTCGACGAGGGTGATCGCGGCGGCGATGATCTCGTCGGCCAGGCGCTGCCCGCTGCCGCGCCGGTTCTGGGTGCGTCCGGTGGTGCTCACAGCTTCACTTTACATTCGTTTACCGAGCACTTATGCTGCGTATCAGTAAACGCATGTATAGCTAAGACTAGGGAGGCGTCCGGTGCCGGCGAAGCTGATGAAGGACGAACTGTTCGAGGCGCAACTGCTGCGGGCGATGGGCTACGCCCCGTACGGCGGCGCCGACATCGGCGAGTGCCTGGCCACCGCCGGCCGGATCGCCGGGACCGACCTGGCTGCCTGGCACGACGCCTGGTCGGCGACGGCCGGGCGCGTGTACGGGGAGGCCGAGGTGAGCCTGGCGGCTGGCCGCCAGGCGAGCGCCCGGAGCGGGTTCTTCCGGGCATCGAACTACTTCCGGACCGCCGGGGTGTTCGCCATGGGCGCCCCGCTCGACCCGCGGCTGGCCGAGGCGCACCGGCGGGAGGTGGAGAGCTTCCGCCGCGGCGCGGCCCTGCTTCCGGTGCCGCCCGAGATCGTGCGGATCCCGTACGAGGGCTCCTCCCTGCCGGGCTATTTCTTCCGCGTCGCTGCCGACGGAGCCGCCCGCCCGACGGTTATCCTGACCAACGGGTACGACGGCACGGCGGAAGAACTGTACTTCGCCAACGGCGCCGCGGCCCTCGAACGCGGCTACAACGTGCTGGCCTTCGACGGGCCTGGGCAGGGCGCCATGATCATCGACCACGGGGTCCCGTTCCGGCCCGACTGGGAGAACGTCGTCACCCCGGTGACCGACTTCCTGCTGGCCCAGCCGGGCGTCGACCCGGAGCGGATCGCGCTGATCGGGCTCAGCTTCGGCGGCTACCTCGCGCCCCGCGCCGCCACCGCCGAGCATCGCCTGGCCGCCTGCGTCTCCGACTGCGGCCCCTACGACCTGTTCGACGTGACCGCGCGCCGCCTGCCCGGTTTCCTCGCCAGGCAACTGCCGGACGGCAACCCCCGGCTGCTGCGACTGCTTGAGCGCCTGGTCCGTTTGGTGATGAACAAGCCGGTCGCCGGATGGGCGCTGCGCCGCAACCTCATGGTGCATGGCCTGAGCGACCCGCTGGAGTACTTCCGGATGGCCCCGCAGTACTCGTTGAAAGGTCGCGAGCACCTGATCGAGTGCCCCACCTTCGTCTGCTCGGCCGAAGCCGACGACCTCAGCGCCGACGCGCAGAAGCTGTCCGACGCGCTTACCTGCCCCAAGCAGTACGTCCAGTTCAGGTCCGCGGACGGTGCCGGGCAGCACTGCGAGGCCGGGGCTCGTACCCGGTTCCACGCCCGCGCCTTCGACTGGCTCGACCAGGTACTCTCCACCGTGCTCCTCCCGCGGGAGGGCGCCACGTGCCCTTAGGGCGCGGTGTGTCGGTGCGCGGCCGACGGCGAAATTTAGTAGCTACGATCTATGTAGATTGAATCTATGTAGATTGGATCTACATGACGACTGGATTTGTGGGCAGGAAAGCAGAGCTTGCTCTGCTGGACAAGCGGCTCGCCAGCCGTTCTTCGGCCGCGCCGACAACCTGCTGCTCGGTCCGCTGAATCCGGCCGAGGTGGGTGGCGCGCTGGGCCTGGTGTGCCTGAGGCCGCGCTGCTGGCGGAATTTCCGGCCCCTGACACCGCCCGCCGGGTGATCGAGGCCGTCGGGCACGGCAACCGGACGCATGCCAACATCGCGGCCGAGGCCGGCAGCCGGGCCGGCATCGTTCCGTCCGGAACGCTGGCTCCCGTCTTGCGTCAGCTGGTCCAGGACAAGCACGTGCTCGCCATCGACAAGCCGTTGTCGGTCCAGGCCACCAAGCCCGCGCTGTACCGGGTCGCCGACCCGAGCCTGCGGTTCTACCTGGCGTCCGGGCGGGCGGCCCACGAACTGAGCAGGCGCGGCCGACCGGCCGCGGCGGCCACCGTGATCAGCCGCAGGTGGGCGTCATGGCGCGGGCGAGCAGTCGAGCCCGTCATCCGGGAGGCGCTGTCACTGGCGGCCGCTGACCTTTCCTGGCCGGAGGCCACTGCCGTCGGCGGCTGGTGGAACCGCGCGTTCGACCCGGAAATCGACCTGACCGGAACGGACCGCGCGCCCGTGGCTACCAGGCTCTGGTACGCCGGGTCGGTCAAATGGCTCGACCATCCCTTGGGCAGCCGGGACCTCGCCGCGCTCCAGCGCGGTGCACCGCAGGTGCCGGGATTCGACCCCGGCGAGACGGCCCTGATCGGCGTGTCCAGGGCCGGTTTCGCCGACTCGGCTCTCACGGACCTGGCGCTGCGCTGGCTTCCCGAAGATGTCGTCCGCGCCTTCGGGTAGCTGAGGCGGGCTGATCCCAGCCCGGCACCCACAGGAGGAACGCAAGGATGCTCAGACCTATGGGTCCATGCCCGAGGCCAGTGCAAGCGGTCATCTCCGCCGTGTTCCTGAGCGTGCTGGCGGCGCTGTCCGGCTGCGGGCTGCTGTCCGGCTCCGCGTCTTCGTCGCCGTCCGCCGACGCTCCCGCGCCCGCCACGGCTCACTCCGCGGTTCATTCTCCTGCCGGGGCGGTGGGGTCTCCCTTCACCGTCACGGGGGACCGTCCCGTGTTGCCGAACGGAAGCCAGGACACGTACACGCCCGGCGCCAGCTGCGATAGCGCCACGTTCGCGTCCGACCACGCGCTGGGTGTCCGGGTGGCGCGCGGGTTCGGCCTGACCGGCTTCCCGGCAGCGGCCGCTCTCCTGACGCACTTCCTCCAAGGCAAGGGCACCGAGGTCGATTACCGGGCCGGATCGGCGATCTCGAAGCAGGCGCGGGCCAGCAGCGCCTTCCAGGCGGTGGACCACGAGATCCAGGCCGCGATCCTCGGCCAGCTGAAAACGGGCCCGACCCACGTCGGGCTCTCCGCCGTGCAGTTGCCTGAGGTGGCGTTCGAGTCCAGGACCAGCGACCTGTACTGGGGATTCCGCGGCACCCAGGGCCTGACCGTGACCGGGAGCGGGCACCGCGCCCACGGGCGCTACACCGGCACCCTCACCTACGTCATACGAGACAGCTACGGATTCCCCGTCAATGACACCCTCGGTGGCTTCGGGGCGCCCATGCGCTACCTCCAGACCGCGTGCGGGGCACCGCAGCACCCGGGCGGAGCCCGCTGGTTCCCCGACACCATCACGGTGACCGTCCCTTTCAGCCACCCGACCTGACTAGACCGCTAAAAGCGGCCACGAGCCGTGGGCCCAGCCGGTCGGCGAGGTGGCGGAGTCCGGCCAGGTCCTCAGCTCGTACCGTTGCCCCTGCTTTGACCTCGATGGCGATCACGCGGCCGTCGGGGGTCTCCAGGACGGCGTCCACCTCCACTTTGTCCTTGGTGCGGTAGTGGTAGAGGCGAGCACGTTCGGCGCCCCAGGTGAGCTGGCGGGCCAACCGGAGGCACACTGGTCGGGTGGAGGTGCTGGCGACCCTAGATGTGAGCGGGACCGAGGTCGTGCTGCGCCGGGCCGGGGCCGCGGACCTGGCTGCGATCGTGGGCCTGCTGGCCGCCGACCAGCTCGGGGCCGCCCGCGACGGCATCTATGACGACTCCGACCTGCGGGCCTACCAGCAAGCCTTCGCCACGATCGAGCGCGATCCGGCGCACGTCCTGGTAGTGGCGGAAACAGAGGGCCGCGTCGTCGCCACCATGCAGCTGTCCTTTCTTCCCGGCCTGGCCCGGCGGGGTGCCCTCCGGGCCCAGGTCGAGGCGGTCCGCGTGCACCAGGATTACCGCGCTGGCGGCCTCGGCCAGGCCATGTTCACCTGGGCAATCGGCGAGGCGCGGCGGCGCGGCTGCGCGCTGGTCCAGCTGACCACGGACAAGTCCCGTACCGGCGCGCACCGTTTCTACGAACGTCTCGGCTTCACCGCCTCGCACGAAGGCATGAAGCTCATCCTCGGCGACAAACAGGCCTGGGACTAATATTCCCCGCGCACGCGTGGCAGGACCTCGGTGGCGAAGAAGTCGAAGGCGCCCTCAAGCCGGCCGCCGACCTGGCCCAGGTACACCTCGTCGAAGCCGGTTTCGGCAACTTGGTCGGCGGCGTGGGCCTGGTGACCTCGATCAGACTGCTGCGGACTCCGCGCCGCGTGGCCGAGGCACGCGACGGGCAGTCCTGAGCCGAGCCTGCTTTCCTGGCCTATTCGCGTTAGAGCTGCCTCTGCGCGGGTAGCGCAGCCAACTCCGAAGAGTTAG
>JBEKJP010000037.1:0-57617 GCA_050011155.1 Streptosporangiaceae bacterium | reverse complement strand
CGCGCGGCCTGGTGAGTCCCGGTCCGCTCGCGCGATGGCCATATGCACGCAAAGTAGTCGGCGGCCGCATGGCAACTGGTTCGCGCGTGTTCGCGTCACATACCTGGACCCGGTTCGCTGGCGTGCTTGGCCGGCCCGCGCGAGCGGACTTCGCCGCTGACCTTGTCGCGAACCGGGCAGGTGGGGAGGGATCATGATCGGTGCGTGGCAGCTGCTGCCCGAATCTTGTCGCGGGTGCTCGGCAGGCGGGCCAGCGGATCCGCTAAGCGTGGCCCGTTGATGCCGCGCGGAGCGCCCGCCGATGCCATTGCGGTCGGCCGGCTTGTCCAGGCGGCCGAGTCAAGTCGCGTGGAGATTGCACGTCAGCGTGCCCGGCTCCGGGCGGTGTGGCTATCGGCGAGCCAGGAGATCGGACGGGTCCAGGCGCAGATCCGGGCGGCTGATGTCGCGCTCAGCCGTCGTGAGCAAGCATCCGATGAGCTCATGAGGAACTTCAGCGCTTTTCCCGACGACCGTACCGACCACATCGTGCCCTCCCTCGGGCCCGGTGACTGGTTTCAGCCGAACCACAGCGGCGGCTGGGCGGTTAACCCGGAGATCGATCGGCGGTTCGACGCGGAGTACGCGACCGCTCGGCAGAAGTTCAGCGAGGCCAGGGGAAAGACGTTCGGCGGCGGCCTCAAGCGTGTCGGCGAGGAGGCGCTCGGGCGCTACGAAGCCTGGCTGGATCAGTTGCGGGAGACCCGGTCCGCGCTGGATGCGGAACTGGCGCGGGTGACGGCGGCCCGCACCAGGGCCGCGGCCGAGGAACGGTACCTGGCCGACGGTGCGCTCGGCCAGGCGGAGGAGCTCGCCCGCGAGACGCTGGGACAGCTGCCAGCGCCGCTCCAGCCCTGGAGCAGCCCGGTCTGGAACGCCTGGGGAGCGCAATCGGCGATCCCGGGCGTCGACCGCGTCTACGCCGGCCGCCTCACGCCCGTCGACGACGGCGACCTTGGTGACAATGCCGCGTTCGGCTCGACCGCGGAGGTCCCGTTCTTCCTGTCGCTCAGGCAGAATCTCGAGGTCGTCTACGACAATGGCAGCAGAGAGCAGGCGCTGTCCTTCGCGCAATCGCTGCTGCTCCGCCAGCTCACCCTCTTCAGGCCGGGGGAACTGCAGTTCTGCTTCTTCGACCCGGTCGGCTTGGGACAGTCCACGGCCGACCTTCTCGACCTGGCCGAGTACGACGACGGTCTCATCGGCGGCAAGATCTGGTCTCGCCCTGATGACCTGGCCGCTCGCCTCGCCGACCAGACCTCGCACATCGAGCTGGTGATCCAGAAGTACCTGCGTGCGACCTATGCCACCATCGGCGAGTTCAACGCCGCCGCCGGCGAGACCGCCGAGCCGTACCGGCAGTTCGTCTTGTTCGACTTCCCGGCCTGTTTCTCCGAAGAGGCCGCGGTCCGGTTGAAGAGCATCCTCCAGAACGGCCCGCGCTGCGGGGTATACACGGTACTGCTGACTAACCGCTCCGTGACGCCGGCGTACGGACTCGACCTCGGCCAGCTTGCCGGCAGCGTCCGCCGGATCAGCTTCGGCACGGACTTCGTCGAACAGCACCGGGGCTACTCGCTGCGGATGCGCCTGCGGCCCGAGACCCGCCCGCCGCAGGCCAGCGCGGCGGCGAAGAGGATCATCGATGCGGTCGGCCGCCAGTCAGCGGGGCGGACCGAGGCCGCGGTCACCTTCGATAAGGTCTTCGGCCTGTTCGCCGCGGTCGCCGGCCGCGGCATCCAGGCTGGGTTGTCGGCGGCCGCGGCCGCGACGGCGGCCGCCGACGAGTCGACCTGGTGGCGGGACAACAGCACCAGGGGCCTGTTCGCGCCGCTGGGCCAGAAGGGCGCCAGGGACGCGGCCATCTTGAGCTTCGACTCCAGCGACCATGCCGGAGCCCTGCTGGTCGGCCGCCCCGGTTCGGGCAAGTCGACGCTGCTGCACACCTTCATCGGCGGCCTCACCACGCTGTACGGACCCGATGAGCTGGAGCTGTACCTGATCGATTTCAAGGAGGGGGTCGAGTTCAAGTCGTACGCCGAGGAAGGACTACCGCACGCCAGGATCGTGGCCATCGAGTCGGACCGCGAGTTCGGGATGAGCGTCCTGGCGTCCCTCGAAAGCGAGATGTCCCGGCGCGGTGAACTGCTGCGCGCGACCGGCGGACGCCACGCAGGCCTGCAGGCGCTGCGTGAGGCCAGCCACGCCCCGCTGCCCCGCGTCCTGCTCGTGTTCGACGAATTTCAGGTCCTGTTCGCCCGCAATGACAGGCTGGGACTGGCCGCGGCGGACCTGCTCGAGACCATCATCCGGCAGGGCCGGGGATTCGGGATTCACGTCATGCTGGGCTCGCAGAGCCTGTCCGGCCTCGATGCCCTGGGCGCTCATGTGCCCCAGCTCCTCACGACGCGGATCCTCCTTCCGGCGAGTGAGACCGACGCCCGGCGCGTGCTGGGTGACCATAACGACGCCGGCCAGTACCTGACCAGCCACGGCGAGGGGATCCTGAACGCCGCCGGCGGTGCGGTCGAGGCGAACGAGCGGTTCAAGGGCGCCCTGCTCGCCGAGAGCGACCGCATCGCGCGCCTCCGTAAGCTGCGAGCCAAGGCCGACCGAAACGGCTTCATCCGCCATCCGGTCGTTTTCGAAGGCAATGCGTCGACACCACTCGACGGTATTCCGCCGCTGGTCTTCCGCGAAGAGATGCGGTCCGGTGCCTCGACGGTCCGGCTCCGCACCGGGGCGCCCATGACGATCTCGGGCGTCGCCGACATCGACCTGCGGCGGTCGGCCGGCGCCAACGTGCTGGCGGTGCTGCGTGAGGGCGACGGACCCGGGCTGCAGCCCGCCGCCGGTCCGGCCTACGGCCTGCTGACCGCGGCCGTGGCATCCGCCGCGCAGAGCTCCGCCCGGCTGGACGTCATCGATTTCATGCCGGCCGATGACGGTCTCGACGAGATCCTTCAGCCGCTGCTCGAGCGCGGACGCATTACCCTGCGGCGGCGTCGGGCCTTCGGCCCGCTGGTGCAGGATCTGCAGCACGATGTGCGCAGCCGGGTCGACCAGGACGACATGCTCCGGCCCGGGCGCGTCGCGTTCTTGTTCGGTATCCACCGGGCTCGCGAACTCGACGCGGACATCGGCGGGCTGGACGCTGACCCCGAGCTCGCGGCGGCCCTTGAGGAGATCATGCGGGACGGTCCCGAGGCGGGGGTGCACGTCTGGATCTGGTCCGACACGGTCGTCGGCGCGGCCCGCCGGCTCTCGTCCCGCATGATGCGCGAGTGCAGCTGGCGTATCGCCGGCAAGATGAGCCCGGATGACTCGCTCTCGCTGCTCGGCCACGAACGGGCGGCTGAGATCCGGGACCGCCAGCTCGTACTGAGCAACGACGACCTGGGGATCCTCACCCGCGCCATCACGTTCGGCGTACCCGGCGCCGGCTGGCTGGCAACCATCCTGGGCGGCTTGACCCGGCCGGGCACCTATCAGCAGGAGAATGCGGATGTCTGAAGTCATCGCCGATCCGGCCAGGCTGCGCCAGCTCGCGAAGACGCTAACGCAAGCGTCACAGGAGCTCGAGACGCTGGCGCGGCAACTCCAGCGGAGTCTGGATGCCACCGGCTGGAGAGGCAACGAACGGGCCCGGTTCGAGCAGGAGCTCAAGCAGGCGCTCAAGACCCTCTCGCTGGTCGGGGTCGGCTTCAAGAACCATTACGTGCCCGACCTGCAGAAGAAAGCCGAGGCGCTCGAGAGGTTCCGGGCCTGACCGTCATGCCCTGCGGTGCGGGAAGATCTGCCCACGTCCCGGCGGCCACACGGGGAAATGACCGTGATAGCCGGTTTGCCCTCTTCCAGGCTTTCTGGGCGTTTGCCTAGGTTTTTCTTAGCTGGCCCACATAGCGTGAGGCCATGGAGCGCGGGCCTGCTGGCGTCGATGGCGCCGGACCGGGCATGCCGGGGATTCGCGGTTCGCGTCGCCTGCTGGCCGCCGGGCTCGCGTTCGTCATCGTGGTCCTGCTCGGGGTGATCGCGGGGCTCGCGTACCGGCTCTCAAGCCCGGCCCCCAAGGCGAGTGCCAAACCCGTGTCGTCCAGCCCCAGCGCGGCCGCCAGCCTGGCCGTGCCCGCCATCTACCAGCGGGTCGCACCCTCGGTGGTGACCATCCGCACCGGTCACGACCTGGGCAGCGGCGTCATCGTGGCCGATAGCGGGCTGATCCTGACCGCTAACCACGTCATCGCGGGCGGCGGACCCATCACGGTGACGTTCGCCGACGGCACCACGGCCAGCGCGACCGTGGCGGCCGCCAATCCGAAGCTGGACGTCGCCGAGCTCATCCCGGCCAAGCTGCCCCAGGTCGTCGTGCCGGCCACCCTCGGCGGAGGCGCCGACATCGGAGCGTCGGTCGTCGCCATCGGCAATCCGCTCGGCCTGACGGACAGCGTGTCCGCGGGGGTGATCTCCGGCCTCGACCGGACCGCGGACACCAGCAACGGCAAGTTCACCGGGCTCATGCAGTTCGACGCGTCGGTCAACCCGGGCAGTTCGGGCGGGCCGCTGCTCGACACCAACGGCCGGGTCATCGGCGTCGTCGTCTCGCTCGCCACCCCCGACGGCGAGGACGCGTTCGCCGGCATCGGGTTCGCGGTACCCATCGGCAGCGCGCTCGGCGCCGGCGGCATCGGGCCAGGGAAGGGACCCCTTATATGAGTGACGCGACCGCGGCGGCACAGGCCAATCCAGCACGGGCCAACCCGCTGCAGCCGGTGCTCTTCGAGGTCAAGCGGACCATCGTCGGCCAGGACATCTTGCTCGAGCGGATGGCGATCGCCCTGCTCTCCGGCGGCCACCTGCTCGTGGAGGGGGTACCCGGGCTGGCCAAGACCTTGTCCGTCAAGTCGCTCGCCGCCGCCATCGGGGGGCAGTTCCAGCGCATCCAGTTCACGCCCGACCTGGTGCCCGCCGACCTGACCGGGACCCGGGTCTACCGTCAGCACACCGGCGAGTTCGAGACCCAGCTCGGCCCGGTCTTCGCCAACCTGCTGCTCGCCGACGAGATCAACCGCGCGCCCGCCAAGGTGCAGAGCGCCCTGCTCGAGGTGATGCAGGAGCACCAGGTCACCATCGGCCGGGAGACCTTCCCGGTGCCCGAGCCGTTCCTCGTCATGGCCACGCAGAACCCGATCGAGTCCGAGGGCACCTACCCGCTGCCCGAGGCGCAGGTCGACCGGTTCATGATGAAGGTCGTCGTCGGCTACCCGAGCGCCACCGAGGAGCACGCGATCGTGGAGCGCGCGCTGCGCCCGGCCGAGCGGGTCCGCGCCATGCTCGGCCCGGCCGACCTGATCAGGATGCAGGAGCAGGCCCGGGAGATCTACGTCGATCCCGCCGTCGTCGACTACGCCGTGCGCCTGGTCACCGCGACCCGGCAGACGCATCGTGCCGGGCTCGACCCGAAGACCGACCTGAAGAAGTACGTCAGCTACGGGGCCAGCCCGCGCGCCTCGATCGCGCTGGTCACCGGGGCCCGGGCGCTGGCCTTCCTGTATGGCCGCGACTACGTGCTGCCGGATGACGTCGGCGAGATCGCCCTCGACGTGCTGCGGCACCGCCTCGTACTGTCGTACGAGGCGCTCGCCGACGACGTCAGCGCCGACACGATCATCACCAACGTGCTCGACGCCGTCGCCGCGCCCGAGGTCGTCCTGAGCGGCCGCTGACCCATGACCGTGCGCACAGCCCCGGAACGGCTCCTGGCCCGGCTCGAATGGCGGGTCGTCCGCCGCCTGGACGGACGCCTGATGGGCGGCTACCGCACCGCTCACCGGGGGACCGGTACCGACCTGGCCGGCCTGCGGGACTACGTCGAGGGCGACGACGCACGGCACATCGACTGGAACGTCACCGCCCGGCTGAACGAGCCGCAGCTTCGGGTGTTCACCGAGGACCGGGAGATGACCGCGTGGCTGGTGCTCGACCGGTCGGCGTCCATGACGGTGGGGGTGCCCGGATCCGGCAAGCACGACGTGCTCAGCGACCTCACCCTAGTGCTCGCCCGGCTGTTCGGCCGGGGCGGGAACCGCGTCGGTGCCCTGCTCTATGACAACGGGCTTTACGACAACGGGACCGTGCGCACCGTGCCGCCGGGTACCGGGCGCAGGCACGCGCTCCGCATCGGCGCCGAACTCGCTCGGACCCCAGAACCGGGCCGGCGTCGCAACCGCCAGCGTCGCAACGGCCAGTACGGAAGCACGACCGACCTCGCGGCGATGCTCGACGCGGTGGCCAAGCTCGCCCGGCGCCGGTCCCTGATCGTGGTCATCTCCGACTTCATCGGCGACGGCGACTGGGGCCGGTCGCTGCTGCGCCTGGTGCCGCGGCACGAGGTCGTCGCCCTGCGGATCGTCGATGCGGCCGACGACGAACTGCCCGATGTCGGCTTGATCGTCGTCGAGGACGCCGAGACCGGGGAGCAGCTCATGGTCGACTCCAGCGACCCGCTGCTGCGCGCCCGGCTCCGGGCCGGAGTCGAGGACCGCGACGCGCGCCTGGCGGCCGGGATGAGCCGGGCGGGCGTGCCCCTGCACCGCATCGGCACGGACGCCGACCTGGCCACGGCCCTCATCGAGGTCGTCGCGAGCAGCCAGCGCAGGCGCGCGTGAACTTCGCCGATCCCGTGCTCCTGGCCGTCGGCCTGCTGGTCGCCGCGGGCCTGGCCGGGGCCGCCGTCGCCGCCGGACGGAGGCGGGCCGCGGCCCTCGCCGCGGCCGGGATCACGGCGGCCGGCCCCGGCGGCCGTCGGGACCGGGCCCGCCTCGGGGGCAGCTGGCTCACCATCGCCGGCGTGGCCGTGCTCGCGGTCGCCGTGGCCGGCCCGTCGGCCACCGTCCCGGTCTCCCGCGCCTCCGGCACCGTCATCCTGGCCGTGGACGTCTCCGGCAGCATGGCCGCCACCGACGTGGCGCCCAGCCGCCTGGCCGCCGCGAAACGGGCGGCGCTGTCGTTCATCAACGCCCAGCCGGACAGCGTGGACATCGGCGTCGTCGCGTTCCAGGAGGGCGGCCTCGAGGCCGCCCTGCCGACCGCCGATCACGGCACGGCCGACGCGGCGGTCCGCCGGCTGACGGCCGGCGGCGGCACCTCACTCAGCGACGCCATCCTGGCCTCGCTGTCCGCGATCACCCACAAGACGGTCGTCCTCGGCCGCGACAACAGCGTGCCGAACATCGGGTACTGGCCCTCGGCCACCATCGTGCTGTTCTCCGACGGGCAGGACGAAGGCGGCCCCACCAGCGGCCCCACCAGCGGCCCCACCAGCGGAGACAGCGCCGATTCAAGCACCGGCCCGGCCGCCTCGGTCGCCCAGAAGGCGGGCGTGCACATCGACACGGTCGGGGTCGGCACGGCCGCGGGCGCCACCGTCGTCGTCGACGGCTACCACCTGTTCACCGCGCTCGACGCCGGCGCCCTCAAGTCGATCTCGCAGACCACCGCGGGCACCTACCATCCGGCCTCCGACGCCAGCCAGCTCAACGGCATCGCCTCGTCCATCAATCTGCGGCTCACCGTCACCCACGAGCCGCTGCCGCTGGCCGGCGCGTTCATCGCGTTCGCCCTGCTGCTGCTCGCAGCGGGGGCCGGGCTGACCGTAGCCCGTTCGGGCCGGGTGGTCTGAATGTCTTTTTCCTGGCCCTGGGCGCTGCTCGCGCTGCTCGTCCTCCCGCTGGTGTTCGCCGCCTGGTGGCTGGGCCAGCGCAGGCGCAGGCGCGCCGTGGTCCGGGTGACCTCGATCGCGCTGGTCCGGGCGGCCGTGCCCGGCCGCTCGCAGTGGCGGCGGCGCATCCCCCCGGCGCTGCTGGCCCTCGGCCTGGCCGTGCTCGCGGTCGGCGCCGCCCGCCCGCAGGCGACCGTGCCGGTCCCGTCGTCGAACGCGACGATCATGCTCACCCTGGACGTCTCCGGCTCCATGTGCTCCACGGACGTGAAACCGAACCGGATCACCGCCGCCGAGCGGGCGGCCACCGCGTTCATCCGGTCCCAGACGGGCGGCCCGCGCATCGGCCTGGTCGCCTTCGCGAGCACCGCCGTCGTCCTGGTCCCGCCCACCACCGACACCAAGCTGCTCACCAATGCGCTCGGCGGCCTCACCACCTCGTTCGGCACCGCCATCGGCGAGGGCATCCTGACCTCGCTCGACGCCATCGCCCAGGTCGACCCGTCGGTTCCGCCGACCGGCGCGACCGTCTCCCGCAGCCGCGGCACCGGCTACACCGACGACGTGATCGTGGTGCTCACCGACGGCTCGAACAACCGGGGGATCGACCCGCAGACCGCGGCCAAGGAAGCGGCCGGCCGGGGCGTCCGCGTCTTCACCATCGGCTACGGCACCGACAACCCCGCGCCCATCGCGTGCAGCCAAGGCCAGTTCGGCGGGTTCGGCGGCGGGGGCGGGAGTTTCGGCGGCTTCGGCGGCCAGTCCGGTGGGGGCAACCCGCTCGAGGCCGACTTCAGCGCGCTCACGCAGATCTCCAAGACGACCGGCGGCACGTTCTACCGCGCGCAAGACGCCGAGCAGCTCAGCAAGGCGCTGGCCCGGCTGCCCGCCGCCTTCACCATCGTCCGTGAGCACCTAGACCTCGCCGCCTGGTTCGCGGCCGGCGGCGGCCTGCTCGTCGTGGCGGCGGTCGCGCTCTCGCTGTGGTGGAACCGCACCCGGCGTCGGCCCGCCCCCGGGCGGGCGTTAGGCGTTGCCGATAATTAGCCCGCCGGTTTCCCCTGGCCCCGGAGCGGCTCCCAGTCCCGTCCTCGGCCAGCTACACTTCTACGGCACTTATCCATGATCGCGAAGGGTTTGCTACGTTTTTTGATAGAAAATCCTTCGCGATCATGGAGTGCCTGGCCCCAGGCTTCGCGCTAGCAGTCACATCTGCCACCGCAGGCCCATTCGCCGCGCATTCCGCGCATTCCGGGCACCGTCATGATCAATTGCCTGATCGTGGACAGTTACCCCGCAGATGCAGGCATCCCGAAAGAACGTGAGTTCCCGGCGGGTCCTGCTGCGGGGCCGCCATGGACCGGCGGCTGCCCGGTTTGCGGTGATTCATCCGGTTTCAGGTGACCAGAGCGGCCTCGCCGGGAGGTACATGCCCTCTTTTCCGTCCGTTAGGGGCGTCATAGCAACCCAAACTGCCGAAGGATCCCCGGCCGCGCGACGGCCGTCACCACGGTCAGCACCGTGACCTTCTCGCCCGCGAATATCCAGCCCGCCGCCACCATGGCCTCGGTGACCGCGCACCCGGCCAGCACGGCCGCGAACGCGCAGCCCAGCACCTTCGTCCGGGCCAGCAGCGCCTAGAGCGCTAGCGGGCCGACGATAAACACGATCAAGGTGAACGGCCATCCCATCCGCATATCGTGTCACGCTGGACGCCCTATCTTCAGGGCATGGCTTCAAGGGACGGCTAGCTCGTACTGCACCCATGTCAGCCGGAGCAGCCGAGCCAGGAGACCTCGCTTGACCGGGTACCTGAGGTCCAGCTTCTCATCGGCCCAGCTGGCCTCCTCGCCGGCCAGCGGCCGTACCGCCGCGAACTGCGGCGGCCCGTAGCTGACCAGGCCGAGCGCGTCGCACGGGGTTACCTGCACCCGGTCGGTGCCGTGCAGGTACCTGTCCGTGCCCGACCGGCTCCGGACCCGGAACCAGGCCCGGTCACCTTCGACGACGCCCTGCACGCGAGCGGAAACCGGAGCGCCCTTCGGTCTGAACGTCGTCACCAGGAGATATCGGCCCTGCGCCAGGGACGCGAAGTAACCACCGTCAGCGGTTTCCGCACGGTTCCCGCGGTCGGTGGCCGGTGAGCGGTCGGGCATGTCTCCTCCTGGGCCGGCTGAATGCCGAAGACGGCCGGTTCCGTTTCACCATCGCCGGGACGGATGGAGCCCCGGCGCAGCGGCGATGGAGACGAGATGGACGTCGCTCAGGCCGTAGCCCCGTAGCCGAGGCTGAGCACGATGGGAACCGCGCCGAACGGCAGCCGGAACCGCGCGCCCGGCTTGTCCGGCGCGCGCGGGTCGTCGATGTCGGGCCAGCGCATCTTCAGGTGCTGCGCGGTCAGCCCCGCGACCGCGTAGGGGAACTCCATGGCCGAGATGTCGTGTGCCGCCAGCAGGCCGCCCCACCGGAACGCGGCGAACGCCTTGGCCAGCTCCCGGACCGAGAGGGGGCCGCGCCCGGCCAGGTCGATCCGGTAGACGGCCCAGGCCAGCTCGGGCAGGTCGCTGGCGCACTGAGCCAGCGCCGCCGACCTGGTCCGGAAGACCGTTCCGTCGGGGTTGACGGTACCGAGCTTCTCCCCGTGCACCGGGGAGTAGCGCGCCTGGGCCTGGCACTGCATCCAGTCACAGGCGGCCAGCAGCTCCCAGCCGATCCCGGTGTGGCTGGCCACGTCCTGGTACAGCGACTGGCTCCGGGTCAGCGGCCACTTGGCCGTGCCGACGAAATCGGCGGTCACGGTGTGCGGGATCTGCGGGACATAACGGCGCGGGCCCGGCAGCGGACCCCGCGGCGCGATCCGCGGCCCGGGGCGCTGCTTCCGCTTCGCGCGGGTCCGCACCACGCCGACGGCCAGTGCGCCTGCTACTCCCGGGATGCTGACCGGGGCGGCCGGGCGCGCGGCGGCTGGCGCCGCCGCGTCGTACCGGTACAGGTTGTAGAGCCGCATCAGCGCGATCAGGTGCGAGCCGTAATCGGGATCGGTGGCGTACACGCCGGTCAGCGCGTTGGCGAACGCGTCCGGCACGGCCCGGTTCGCCATCGCGCGCTGGTAGGCCGGGCCGGTGGCCAGCAGCTGGCTGTGGTCCTCGATGCTCTCCGCGACGTTGTGGTACACCCGGAACGAGGCGGTTATGGTGACCCAGGCGCCGTTCTCGTACTCCCGGGTCGGCTGCGGGTCACGGCCGGCCGGCCCGGTGCCCTTGATCCCGAACAGGTTGTGGTCCGCGGTCGCGAGCTCGCTCTGCCCCCAGCCCGATTCGTCGATGGCCTGGGCGATCGTCACCGCCGCGGGGATGCCGTACCGTTGCTGCGCCGCGATCGCCCCCGGCGCGACGCCGCTGATGAACGCCTGCTGGGCGGCGGTGCCGGGCACGGCCGCCGCCGCTGGCGGGTCATGCCTGCGGTACGCCGGCGCGCGCGTCCCGGCGGAAGCCCGCGTCCCGGCGGAAGCCCCGGGAACCGCGGCCCATCCGTCGTCGTGGACCGCCGCCTGGGCCATGACCCCCGGCACCCGCGCCGCGCTCTCCTCGGCCGCCGCGTTGCTCCCGGCGGGCTCGTCGTGGCTGGCCGTGGTGACCAGGTCGCCGTTGTCGACGAAGCCGAGCACGCCCTGGGCGCCGAACGGGGCCGGGAACGTGTGCGCGTTCACCGTGAAGCCCGGCAGCGAGTCGGCGCCGATGGTGGACAGCGCGCCGCCGGTCGCGCGGGTCACCACCTCGACGTGCCCGTCGAACAGCACCCAGTCGCCCGGCTGCGGCCGGTACCCGTCGCCGAGCGGGTGCCAGCGGTGATGAGCCTGCGCGTCCTGCTGCATGGAGACGACGTCCAGCGACGCCGGGTTGGGCTGGACGCGGACGTCGGCCCACGGCTGCAGCGGCCACGGGTAGGAGCTGCCTCCGGTCACCCAGCTCTGCTGGCCCGTCGCCTTGGCGCCCAGCGCCAGCGTCAGGCTGGCGAAGGCCGCGCACGACGGCCCGTGATCGGTGCCGTCGGCGCTGGCGGCCCGCCAGATCAGCGCCTCCATCTCGGTCGGCGTCCTGGTCTGGGCCATCCGCAGGTAGTACCTGGCCACCTTGACGATCGCCAACCGCAGCGCGCTGGTCCCCGTCGTGCTGGCGCCCGTCGTGCTGGCGTCCGGCACGTCCGGCTGGTCCGCGGCCAGCAGGTGCAGCGGCATGCTGGCGGGCGACGTGGCGTCGGCGACGGTGCCCTGGGCGAAGCTGAACCCGGTCACCGCCCCGCAGGTACTGAGGCTGACCAACGCGGTCGCCTGCTGCCAGGACGGTTTGCTCTTACCGGCGGTGCGCGTGGGGTCACCTCTTTCCCGGGTCTTACTTGCCGTGCGGCAGGGTCTTGAGGATCGCCTGCACCTGCGGGTCGCCGGGGTTGCCGGCATTCTGGAACAGCACGCTGGCGTTCTGCGCGGCCACCGCGCCGGCGCCCGGCATCCACTGCTGGTACACGTCGGCGACGAGAGCCGCCTGCCCCTCCTGGCTCGTGACCGGGCTGGCGCACAGGCTGGGGAACCCGGCGTGCGAGACGATGGCCGGCGACCCGGTGTACCTGGCGCAGTTCCCCGGCTTGGCCTCCAGGCCCGGCTGGACCGTGGGGGTGCCGTTGGCGCTGGTCAACGTGGCTCCGCCGATGATGTTGTTGATGGCCCGGGCGGCTACCTCCAGGCTGTCGACCGCGCTGAGCGGGTTGTAAGGATGGTGCAGGTTCAGCGACCACGCGATCTCGCCCCCCTGGGTGGGCGCAATGGGCTCGAGGCCCTTCCTGCCCGTCTCGGCGTCGGCGTAGCCGGGGTCGTCGCCGCTGGTCAGCAGCGAGAAAACCCATAGGATCTGGCTGGTGTCCTTGCCGCAGGCGAAGTTGACCTGGCTCGGCTCGGCGGCCACGTTCGGGTTCTGGCAGGCGGTGGTGATCTCGCTCCGGATCGTTGCCACGCTGGCCGGCCACGACGGGCCCGGCCGCAGCACGATCAGCGCGCCGATGCCGATAACAGCGAGACCAGCCACCGACCCGATGACAACCTTGCGGCCGTGACGCGAACGACCACGCCGGGCCGCACCCGACCGGGATGTCTTCTGCCTGACCGCGGCCCGCCGGATCGGGTCTGGCCCGGCCGGCTCCCGCCGACCCGCCTGCTGCCGACCCGGCTCCCGCCGCTCCGCCTGCTGCCGTGGCGTGTCCTGCCTGACGGACTGCCGCCGGATCGTCCGCGGCCGGGCGGTCCGCCGGCCATGGTCGATAAGAGCCTGGGTCCGGCTGTGATCGCTGGGACCCCAGCCGGATTCCCGGTCGTCGTCCCACTCCCACTCCGGCTCCGGCTCGTCGGCTTCCCAGGTGAGCCCGATGTCAGGCTCGGTGAAGTCCGGCCGGCGCCGCGCTGGACCGCGGACCTGGCGGGTTCGCGCCTCCCGGAATTCAGAGATGTCCTTCTCCAGGTCCAGAACCCTGAGTTCTATCTCCGAGAGTCCATCGTCATCATCATCGATAAAACTTTCGAATCGCTCGTTCGTCGCTATCACCCCTGATCCATGACCTGAACGGGGGCACCCCAAGCCGACGCGTGCCCGGCCCGGCGGGCCCCGGGCGACGGCTTGGCTTATGTGTTCGACCCGTGCCAGCTATTAGAACACAGATGCGATCTTCCGCGCCAGTGTAGTCGGCCCGATACCGCGGTCACTTACCCGCGACTTCCACCTCGGCCGGATACACGTTCTCGCCGCCGCTGATGTACATGTCCTTGATCCGGTCGACGATCCGGACGTGGCCGTCGGCGCCGATCACGGCGATGTCCCCGGTGTGCAGCCAGCCGTCCTCGATGGCCTGCGCGGTCACGTCCGGCCGCCGCCAGTACCCGGGCGTGACGCTGGCTCCGGCGATCCGCAGCTCGCCCGGCTCGCCTGGACCGCAGACCCGGCCGCCGTCGGTGACCCGGCAGCGCAGGTGCCACATCGGCACGCCGACGTCGCCCGGCGCCGCTACCGCGCCCGGCGGGCTCATCGTCACGGTCGAGCCCGCCTCGCTGATCCCGTAGATAGTGCGCAGCGCCACCCCGCGACGGCCCCACGACTCGACCAGCGCGGCCGGCACCGGCGACCCGCCCACCCCGGCGAGGAAATCAGCGAACCGGGCCGTGCCGAAGCCGGGCAGCGCCTGCATGAACTGGTAATGGGCCGGGACGCCGCAGAAGTGCGTGACCGGATCCCAGGCACGGGTGAGCAGTTCGAGGGCGAGCCCGGGGTCGTAGGACGGCATGACCAGCACCGTGCCGCCGGCGAACAGGACCGGGTTGGCGAACAGGTTCAGCCCGGCCACGTGCCAGACCGGTAGCGCGGTGAGGCATACGGACGCCGCGGTGACCCCGCCGCTGACCAGGCTGGCCAGCATGGTGGCCTGCGAGCCGGCGTGCGTGACCACGACCCCCTTGGGCCGCCCGGTGGTACCCGAGGTGTAGATGATCACCCACGGGTCGTCGCCGTCCACCAGGACCGGGTCGACGGCCTCGCTGCGGGCCAGCGTCTGCTCGTAGCCGTCTTCCCAGGACAGCGACGGCACCTCGGCGGCGATGCCCCGGCTGACCAGGTCGCCTTCCCCGACGATGACCGCGGGCTCCGCGTCGCCCGCCAGCACGCCGAGCTCGGCGTCGGACAGCCGGATGTTCAGCGGGACGAAGATCGCGCCGAGGCGGGCGCACGCGTACATGACCTCGAAGGCCCGGAAGCATCCACGTGACAGCATCACCACCCGGTCGCCCCGGCCGACGCCGAACGAGTGCCGCAGCATCCCCGCCACGTGCCCGATCCGCTCGTCCAGTTCCGCGTAGTCCAGCCGGTGGCCCTTGGCCAGGTCGTGCAGCGCGAGCTTGTCCGGGCTCACCCGAGCGTGATACGAGATCCAGGAACCGCCGAAGGCCGCCACCAGATCTAGTTACGTCACCAGGACCGTCCTGGTCAAGCGCCGGGCACAGACCTGCTCAGCCCAGTGTGTCGGCGTAGGCCTTGAGCGCCATCAGCGTCCGCGTGCTCTCCGTCCGGAACGCGCGGACCAGCACCGGCTGGATCAGCCTCAGCCGTGGCGGAACCATGATCGTCACCACCCGCGCCACGTGAGTCACTCCGGCGTCGGGTCCCGGTGCGAGCGTGTACCGCAGCGTCACGTCCACCGTGCCGGCCCGGAGCCGCAAGGTCATCGGCTGGCGGAAGGTGACCGCCGTAGGCCGCTCGAACTCGGTGACGGTGCCGTTTCTTACCCCGAACGGACCTGGCTCACGATAGGTCGTACCGAGGGTCACCGGCTCCGGCGAAATCGCCGTGGTGCCACGGAAAGCCGAGGACTTCGCGAGCCAACGACCCTGGCCGCCGAAGTCAACGATCACGTCGAAGATCTTCTCGGCCGCGCAGCGTATGTCCGCCTCGGCGGGGAGCACGGGCATGGTCCTCCCGGTACCAGGGCGTGACACCGTCTTCGTTCGGCATAAATCTTCGTCTCCGGCCGCAACCGGTGTCAACTAGCGGACCTCAGCTGGCCCGGGCCTGCCGGCTCGGGTGACCGCGGGGCCGCTTGAACGCGATGATCCGGCCTCGCTCGAAGATCTCACCGCCCCAGACGCCGCACGGCTCGCCGCGCTCGACCGCGCCAGCCAGGCACGGCCGCCGCAGCGGGCACGCCTCACAGGCCGCCTTGGCCAGTTCCAGGTCGGCCGGCTGGTCGGAGAACCACAGCTGCGTGTTGTCGCTGCAAGGCAGCGGATGGCCGAGGTCAGCGGCTCGGCTGGCCAATGTGGCCAGGGAGTAGCTCGTCATGTCGCTTCACCCCCGTGAAACGGATCCCGTCTCCGGATTTCCCCGTCAAAAATCCGGACACGTACATTTTGCACCTAATCCGGGCGGATGGCATCAGCCGTACGGCTGATATCCTCTCTGTCAGCGATCGGACACATAATGTCGCGAACGGGCTAGGCGCTGAGCGCGGTGTCCCGGGTCGTGTGGCCCGGCGATCCGGCGCAGGCCCGGGCGATCTCCTCCAGCGGCAGGCCGAGCGCCTCGGCCAGGGCCGCCACGGTGAAGAAGGCCGGGGTGGCGATGCGGCCGGTCTCGATCTTGCGCAGCGTTTCCGCGGGAACGCCGGAGACGGCGGCGATCTCGGCCATGCTGCGCGGCCCGCGCGCCTCGCGCAGCAGCATGCCGAGCCGCTGCCCGCGTTCGTGCGCCAGGCGGGTGAGGGGAGGCCGGACCATACCGTGATAGTAATACCGGTATAGTTATCCCGCAAAGGGAGGTGCGGCCCGGTGGTCGAGATCAAGACGGCAGGCGAGGTCCAGGCGATGCGCGCGTCCGGACAGGTGGTGGCGCACATCCTGGCCGCGGTCCAGGAACAGGCCAAGGCCGGGATGCGGACCTCCGAACTGGACGAGATCGCCCGCGACGTGCTGGCCGGCGCCGGAGCCTACTCGCCGTTCCTCAACTACCATCCCCGGTTCGCCCCGGTGCCGTTCCCCGCGGTCATCTGCACCTCGGTGAACGACGCCGCCCTGCATGGCATCCCCGGCCGGAAGAAGCTGGCCGACGGCGACCTGCTCAGCGTGGACAGCGGGGCCGTGCTCGACGGCTGGGCGGCCGACGCCGCGGTCTCCTTCACGATCGGGACGGCCAGGCCGGCCGACGCGCGGCTCATCGACGTCACCCAGGACGCGCTGCGAGCGGGTATCGAAGCGGCCGCCCCGGGCGCGCGCCTCGGCGACATCTCCGCCGCCATCGGCACCATCGGACGCCAGGCGGGCTACGGGATCTGCACCGACTTCGGCGGTCACGGCGTGGGCCGGGCCATGCACGAGGACCCGCACATCCCCAACGAGGGCGCCCCCGGGCGCGGCCCCCGCCTGGTCCCCGGGCTGGTCATCGCGATCGAGCCGTGGTTCCTGGCCGGCGGCAGGGACATCTACCGGATCGACCGCGACGGCTGGACCATCCGCAGCGGCGACGGCAGCCGCGCCGCCCACGTCGAGCACACCGTAGCCATCACCGAGGACGGCCCTCAGATCCTGACCGTCCCCTGACCGGCACCCGCGGCAGTTCGACCCCGGCGAGACCGGCGCAGTAGCCGAGCAACTCGTCCTGGAACGCGACGTCACGCGCGGCCGGGTGGGTCTCCTGCGGCCGCTGGTGAAAGAAGTAGCCGCCGGTCCCGGTGGCCGCCGGGTCGTCGCTGACCGCTAGCCAGGCTTGCGTCACCGAGCCCAGCGACAGGTCGTCCGGCGCGGCCGGGCCGCCCATCTTGGTGGGCACCCAGCCGGGCTCGACCCCGTTGACGCGGACGTCCGGCCACCGGCGCGCCACCGCGAAGGTGAGCGCCACGTCGAGCAGCTTGCTCTCGGAATAGGCCTGAAAGCCGTTCCAGGGCCGCCGCTCCCACTGCGCGTCCGCGAGGCTGGCTTCCGCGTCGCGATGCCGCCCGGAGCTCAGGTAGACCAGCCGGGCCGGCCGTTCCAGCCCGGTCGGCCGCATCAGGGCCGTCAGCACGTACGGTGCGAGCACGTTGACCGTGAAGACCAGGGAAAGCCCGTCCTCGGTCGTCACCCGGTGCGGCTGGTCCCGGTGGCCGACGCCGGCGTTGTGGATGACCGCGTCGAACGGCCCGGCCGCGTCGGCCTGCTCCGCGACCTGCCGTATCCCGGCCACGCTGGACAGGTCCCCGACGACCACGCCGGCCGCTTCCGGCGGGGCCAGGGCGGCCTGGGCGTCCTCGGCCCGGGTCCTGCTCCTGGCGTGCAGCACGACCGCGTGCCCCTGGCCGGCCAGCAGCCGCCCCGCCATCAGCCCGAGCCCGTCGCTCGAGCCCGTGATGAATACGCGTGCCACTCGGCTCCCTTCGGCGCTCCCCGCGTAGGCTCTGACCAGAAGGGAGCACGATGTCATCCTCGCCGGAGTCACCGCACTTGGACAACCACCACAAGAACACGCTGCGCCAGATCTTCGAGCACCCCGTGAGTCACAACATCGAGTGGCACGCGGTGACCTCGCTGCTGGACGCGATCGGCTCGGTCGACGTCCACCACGACGGCAAGGTCACCGTCACGGTCGGCTCGGAGCGCCAGATCTTCGACGCCCCGGAGGGCAAGGACATCGACGCCCAGATGGTCGTCGACCTGCGCCACCTGCTCGACAAGGCCGGGTACGCCCCGGCCTGAGGATCGCCGCCACCGCTGCCTCCCTGGGTTGAGTTACAAGGTCGCCGCGCGGGCCGCCAGCGACCGGCAGAACGCGCCGATCCCGGCGGTCTCGTCGAGGAACTGCGACGGCTTGACGCCCGGGAAAGTCCCCCCGCGTCCCGCCCACGTACTCGAGCTCGCCCGGGTCGGTGTTGGCGATGAGCCGGTCGCCGAGGTCGATGAACAGGTCGAGGTCGTTGGCGGGCAGCCCCATGACCTGCGCGAGCACCCGGATCGGGACCTCCTTGGCCACCGCGTCCACGAAGTCGAAGGGCTCGCCGGACGCGGGCATCCGGTCCAGCACCTGCTCGGTCAGCCCGGTGATGAAGTGCTCGTAGACGGCCACCGCCCGCTGCGAGAACGTGCTGGCCACGATCTTGCGCAGCTTGGTGTGCGCGGGCGGGTCGGTGTCGATGATGGTGCGCCGGGCGGCCATGTCCTCGTCGGTCGGGTCCTCGAAGGACACCCCGCCGGAGGAGGAGAAGGTGGCCACGTCCCGGCTGGCCGTGACGATGTCGGCGTACCCGGTCACCGACCAGAACCCCGGCCCCTCCCCGGGCGACCAGGCCACCGGCGCCTCCCGGCGCCGCCGCGCGAACTCGTCGTATGGCACCGCGCGGGCCCACATGTCAAGATCAGTGAGATCGACTGTACCGGCCATGACCCGTTAGTTTGGCACCAAACGAATAGCTCCGCAACGGCGCTGCGTACTAACACAGGGAGGCGAACCGCGATGCGAGTGCTCGTCATCAGGCACCATGACGTGGACACGGCCGGCTTCATCGCCGACGCGTTCGAGGCCCGCGGCGCCGAGATCGCCCTGCACCTGTTCCCCGACGAGGGCCCGCTGCCCGCGCTCGACGGCGTGGACCGCATCGTGCTGATGGGCTCGATCAGCTCGGTCAACGATCCCGACCCCTGGATCGCCGCCGAACTCGACTGGCTCCGCGCGGCCGACCGGGCCGGGATCCCGATCTTCGGCATCTGCTTCGGCGCCCAGGCCATCTGCGCCGCGTTCGGCGGCCGGGTCGAGGCCATGGAGCGCAAGGAGATCGGCTGGTACACGGTCGCCTCGGACGACGAGGACGCGGTTCCGGCCGGTCCCTGGCTGGAGTTCCACGGCGACCGCTGCCTGCCGCCCGCCGAGGCCACCGTGCTGGCCCGCAACGACCTGGCCGTGCAGGCGTTCCGCCTGGGCCGCCACTTCGCCGTCCAGTTCCACCCCGAGGTCGACGGTCCCCAGCTCAAGCGCTGGCTGGACTCGATGGGCACCGCCGAACTCGCCAGCGTGGGCCTCGACCCCGACCAGTTCCTGGCCGACACCATCCGCGAGGAACCCGCCGCCAAGGCCCGCGCCGACCGCCTCGTCGCCGCCGCCCTGACCCAGGCTTAGATGGGGTACCTGGTGGGTTCGGTGATGTAGCTCCGTCCGGAGGGCGTGGTCCAGGTGAACGTCCCGTCGGGATTCTGGTCGACGTTCCAGCCGGGCTGCTGCTTGACCCGGTGATCATGCCGGCACTTGGGGCCGGCGTTGCACAGGCACGTCCTTCCGCCCGCCTCGTAGGGGATGTTGTGCTCGAAGTCGCATTGCCGGGCCGCCCGCCGGCACACCGGGCTGGTGCACGTGGCGTGCCGGATCTGCGCCAGGTGCCGTAGTTTCACCCCCGGGTTGTGGCCCTGGGACTGGAAGCGGTGGTCGCACCCCTCGGTGGTGAGGGGGTGGACCTCGACGATCAGGTCCGGGCCGGTGCCGGGGGTGCGGAGCCGCCAGGTGCGGTGCCGACCGCCCGGGCCGTCCGGCCCGCCTTCGGGGGTGAAGCTGAACCCCGCTCCCGGGCCGTCCCTGACCCCGCCCGGGGCCCCTGGTTTCTCCCGCTTCCCGCGGTTCTCGGGTTCGGGCCGGCCGCAGCCGTGCTCCACCGCGTGCCCGTCCTGGTCGGTCAGCGTCACGCACCACGTCGTCCTGGGGTTCCGGGCCGCCGCGTACGCCAGGTCCCGGGCCAGCCACGGGTCCACCGGGCCGAGCCCGCCCATCTCACCGGGCCGGTCCGCCAGCCCGGTCAGGTCCGCCAGCGGCACCGTCAGCGTGCCCCGGACCGCGAACCCGCCTGGGGCCACGTCTTCCTGCGCGGGGCCGTCCCCCGGCTGGGGCCGGGAATCCTTGCCCAGCAGCAGGTCCAGGTAAGCACGCGCCCGCAGCACGTCCATGTCCCCGTCCAGCCCGGCCTTGCGCAGCTCGCGCGCCCACGCGGTGATCCGCTGATCCGCCGCCAGGACCTCGGCCGGGGGCAGCTCGCGGCCCATCAGAGCCGCGTTGCCCGAGTCCTCGGCCCACCGCTCCACCCGGGCGTCCTTCGCCGCGTTCTCGCGGCGCTTGCGGGCCTTCTCCGGGGCGACGTCCATGACGGCCCGGGCGATGGCGGCCCGCAGCCCGGGCGGGGTGAGGCGGTCCGCCCGGCCCAGCACCTGTTCCTCGGCGGCCTTCGACTCCTCCGCGTCCAGCGGCCCGGTCCCGTCCACGATGATGGTGACCTTGGACTCGCGGAGCTTCCCCGACCGGAACACCGCCATCGTGCCCGGCAGCCGGGACGCCAGGTCCTGGGCCCGGCTCATCAGCCGGTCCGCCGCACTGCGGGACTCCGCCAGCAGCACCCGCAGCTCATCGACCGCGAACTCATCCCACCGCTCCGGCATGCCCCCGGGGTCCTGCGGCTCGCACCCCTTCTCCGGGCGCCGCCGGATGAACTCCGCGATGGCCGCGTGCTTGCGCGCCGCCGCGTGGGCCTCGACCCGGTCCCACGCCCTGATCACCCCGTCCAGCTCGCCATCGGACACCCCCGGGTACCGGTCACCATCTCCCGCGGCGTCACCGGCGAAGAACGCCAGCTCATGCCCGCCCGGCAGGCCGTCAAGCACCCCGCCTTTCCCGAACCCCGCCACCCCGGTCGTGAACTCCCCGGCCTCCGGCTCAGGCTCCTCCTCATCATCCTCGCCGAACCCAGGCGGCGGCTCGTCATCGACCGCCGTGAGCTCGCACCACGCTTCCCAGTCCTCGGCCGACATCCAGTCCGGAGCAGGGACGGGATCGCCGGGCCCTGAGGCGGGATCCGCGTGAGCCGGGTCGCGAGGCATGAGCACCTCCCCGTTCGGAGGAAATGAATCTAGGGAACATAATATCGAATCGCAGCATCGTATGACAACCAAAAATAGTCATTTAGTTCGCCAAAATTTGACGGCGAAGTGCCAGTGAAGCGATCGCCCGGTGGACCCGCAACGACGTGCCATCCGCTACGTAGTGCCACCGTACGCTATACAATTCGTGACATAATCGGACACGCTGGGTCCTGAGGGGATGGCTTCCCGTTACGATTTCGGCTTATGTCTTCCGAACTCGGGGCCTGGCTACGCCAGCAGCGTGAGGACCGTGGCTGGACCAGGTCCGAACTGGCCCGCCAGCTCATCAAGGTGGCCAGGACCAAGGGCGATACGTCCGTGCCCAGCGCCGACAACATCAGCCACAACATCTATCGCTGGGAGCGCGGGGCGGTGACTCCGGCCGAGCGCTACCAGCTGTATTACTGCGGGGCGTTCGGGATCCCGTTCGGCCAGTTCGGCCAGTTCGGCCAGTTCGGCCAGTTCGCTACCCTAGCGCCGCCGGGCATGGTCGACCCTAGCCCAGGGACACCCGCCACTCCTGCCTACTGTGAGACGCCTCCGCCCGGTCCGGGCGTGTCCGCGATCAGGCGGGAGGTGCAGATGGCTGCGCACGAAGGCAGCGAGCACGCCGAACGTGCCGAGCAGCGCGGCATCGGCGAGGCCACCCTCGAGCAGTTCCGGGCCGACGTCATCCAGCTGTCCGGGCAGTACCTGACCGGCGAGCCGTTCGCGCTGTTCACCGAGATGCGGCGGGTCAGGAACCGGGTCGCCGAGGCGCTCGAGCGGCGGCAGTGGCCGCGGGACGCGGCCGAACTCTACCTGCTGGCGGGCTGCCTCAGCGCCTTAATGGCCGCGGCGGCCACCAACCTCGGCTACCCCCAGCCCGCCGCCGAGCTGGCCCGGGCCGGCTGGGCCTACGCCACCATCATCGACCACCGCCCGCTGATGGCCCGGCTGCGGCTGTGCGCGGCCTATGCCGCCTACTGGGACGGGCACCCGGAGCAGACCGCGGACCTGGCCCGCAGCGGCCTGGAGTACCTCGCCGACGGCCAGAACGCGGCCCAGCTGCACCTGCTGGCCGGGCTGGCCCAGGCCCGCCAGGGCGACCTGGCGGGCGCGCGGCAGGCGATCGTGGCCGCCCGTGACGCCAGGGAACGCGAGCACCACGACGAGCTGCTCGAGATCGGCGGCGAGTTCGGCTTCTCCCGGGCCACCCAGTTCTACTACGCCGGCTTCGTCCTGGCCCAGGCGCGAGCCCAGGCCCCGGCGGGCGAGGCGGCCGCCGAACTGGAGGACGCGATCGGCCTGTACGCGGCCGGGCCGGGACCCGGCGAGCAGCACAGCCGGCGGTGCCAGATGCTGGCGCACACCGACCTGGCCATCGTGCGGCTCCGGGCCGGCGCGCTCGACGCCGCCACCGCCGCCCTGGAGCCGGTGCTGGCGCTGCCGCCGGGGGAGCGCACGGCGGTGCAGAGCCAGCGGCTGGCCGTCATCCGGACCGAGCTGGACCATTCCGTCTACCGCGGCTCGGCGCCCGCCCGTCGGCTGGACGAGCAGGTAGCCGCGTTCGTCCCCGCTGACCTCGGACGTTTGCCTGGTGAGGAGGAAAACCGCTAGCCGCTGATGCCGCCCTTGCCGTAGACGGCGGTCATGGTGGCCTGCATGGCCGCGAACGGCCGGTCGCTGCCGTCGGCGAACGCCTCGCCGCGGCAGATCACCAGCGTGCGTCCGGCCCGTACCACCTCGGCGGTGATCGTGAACCGCTGCCCGGCCGCGGGCGCCATCAGGTTGATCGTGTAGGTCGCGGTCAGCACGGCGGCGTCCGGCGGCATTACGCTGAAGGCCGCGAACCCGCACGCGGTGTCCAGCACCGAGGCCACCGCGCCCGCGTGCAGGAACCCGTGCTGCTGGGTGAACCGTTCGTCGTGCCCCAGCGACATCAGGACCTTGCCCCGCTCGACCGCGGTGACCTCGACGCCGAGCGTGGTCATCATGGCCTGGCGGTCGAAGCTGGCCCGCACCCGGGCCAGCATGTCCGCGGCCGACTCGGAAGCTGATTCGGTAACAGGTTCGGTCACCCGCTGATTGTGACATCAGACGTCCGCGGGGCGCGCAGCGCCTGGGCGGGACGGGTAAGGCCCAGCCGCAGCCGCCGCCAGGTCCGCGACACCCCGGCCGCCAGCTGGCCGGCCTGCTCGTCGGCCCGCCGCCGCTCGGCCACGGTCATGATCCGCTCCGCGTGGTACTGCCGGCCCATGTCGCACATCATCATCGTGGTCACGTCCTCTTCTCTCGAATCCGTCACCTGGACGACGAACGGGACCGCCCCGGATCGACAACCGCGGACACCCCGGCGACGCCGAACCAGGCCGCCTCTACCCTGAGCAAACCGCAGATGAGAAGATGGCGAGCATGGAAGGTCAGCCGAACGATCCTCGTCACCAGCTCAACGCGGCCTGGCAGGCCGCCTCGGCCGCGCTAGGCGAGTGGCGTAAGCAGATAGCCGAAGCCACCTCGGAAGCGGTGGACAAGCTCGAGCCGGCGGTCCGGGCCGCGGCCGACGCCGCGCGCTCCGCCGTTACCGGGGAGTGGCGCGCCTGCCGGTGCACGTGCGCCTCCGCCCACCCGGACGACAAGGGCGTCTGCGACGGCAAGGCCGTGGTGACCCGCCGCGTCGCCGCCGCGGACGTCTCCATGTGCGCCCCCTGTGCCGTCGCCCAGGGCGTCGCCGAGTTCAGGCACTAAGACGAAGACACAGTTAGCCTTACTGACATCGAGGCCAGCCTGGTCGTACGCGACGTGACCGTCCGCTCGGTGGTGGTGCCGCTGCGGCGGCCGCTGGCCACCAAGGTGGGGGACTTCTCCCAGTGGCCGCTGCTGCTCATCGACGTGACCACCGAGCAGGGCATCACCGGGCGCGGCTACCTGGCGCCGTACCTGAGCAGGGCCGCGACGGCGCTGCAGACAATCTTGAACGACATGGGCGCCGCGCTGCGCGGCCAGCCGGCCGCACCGGCCGACGCCTGCAAGGCCGCCCGCGGCTGGCTCGGCCTGGCCGGGTACCAGGGGCTGGCCCTGGCCGCGGTGGCCGGGCTCGACATCGCGCTGTGGGACGTGCTGGCCCAGGCGGCCGGGCTGCCGCTGGCCGTCCTGCTGGGCGGGACGCTGGCCCCCGTCCCCGCCTACAACAGCAACGGGCTCGGCCTCATCCCGCCGGGGCAAGCCGCCGACGAAGCCCTGGAACTCCTGGCCGAGGGCGGCTTCAGCGCGCTCAAGATCCGGGTCGGCCGCGACCGGGCCGCCGACGACATCGCCGCGATCCGCCGGACGAGGGAAGCCGTCGGCGACGACGTGACGCTGGTCGCCGACTACAACCAGGGGCTCAGCCTGGACCAGGCGCTGGAGCGCGGCCGGGCGCTGGACGGCGAGGGCCTGACCTGGATCGAGGAGCCGCTGCGCTACGACGACCTGGACGGGCACGCCCGGCTGGCCGCGGACCTGGCCACCCCGGTGATGCTGGGCGAGAACTTCTACGGCCCGCGGGCCATGGACCAGGCCATCCGGGCCCGGGCCTGCGACCTGGTCATGCCGGACCTGATGCGGATCGGCGGGGTGACCGGCTGGCTGCGGGCCGCCGCGATTGCCGAGGTGACCGGCGTGCCGCTGTCCTCGCACCTGTACCCCGAGGTCTCGGCGCACCTGCTCCGGGTCACCCCGACCGCGCACTGGCTGGAGTGGCAGGACTGGGCCCACCCGGTGCTGGCCCGCCCGTTCGAGGTGCGCGACGGCCTGCTGCACCCGCCCGCCGTAGCCGGCAACGGCCTCGAATGGGACGAGGCCGCCGTAGCCCATTACCAGGAACAATGATGCCGAACGGGGTGGGTGGACGCCCCGCTTAAATCCGCCGCGTCCGGCACAACAAAACCTGTCCCCGCGTGCGGTCCTGATCCGGGTGCACGCGAAGTGGGACCAGATCGGATGCCTGGACCGGCCGGAGGCTGGCCCTGGCTCTGCTTGCCGCAGCCGGCCGCCCGGCCCCGCCCCGGCTGCCCAGCGCCAAGTCCGTGGCCACGGCCATGCTGACCGCGTTCGACTCCATCAGCGGCGATGTGGAATACGAGACGCAGACCGGGTTCAACCACGGCGGCGCCATGGAGGACGCATACCAGACCTGGTCCTGGCCGGCCCAGCCGGTGCCAGGCCATCGAGCCGGCCAGGAGAGGATGGCCGCATGAGCGAAGCAGATAACTCCGTCGCCCTGCCCGTTCCCGTGCCCGAGCAGGTCGCGCGGGCCAACGAATCAGGGCGCGTCCCCGTCATCTTCATCCACGGCCTGTGGCTGCTGCCGTCGAGCTGGGACCGCTGGGCCGCCCTGTTCGACGAGGCGGGCTACGCCCCGGTCAGCCCCGGCTGGCCGGACGACCCCGACACGGTGGAAGAGGCCAACGCCAACCCCGAGGTGTTCGCGGACAAGACCATCGGGCAAGTCGCCGACCACTACTCCCAGGTCATCGGCACGCTGACGCGAAAGCCTGCCGTTATAGGCCACTCGTTCGGCGGATTGATCGCGGAGATCGTGGCCGGCCGCGGCGAGTCGGCCGCCACCGTCGCGGTCGATGCCGCTCCGTTCCGCGGGGTGCTGCCGTTGCCGATCTCGTCCCTGAAGGCGGCCCGGCCGGTGCTCGGCAACCCGGCCAACCGGCACCGCGCGGTGCCGCTGACCTACGACCAGTTCCGCTTCGCCTTCGCCAACGCCGTGCCCGAGGACGAGGCCAGGCGGCTGTACGACACGTTCGCGGTCCCGGCCCCCGGCGCCCCGCTGTTCCAGGCGGCCACGGCCAACTTCAACCCGCACACCGAGGCCAAGGTCAACACAGAGAACCCGGACCGCGGTCCGCTGCTGATCACCTCGGCCGACCAGGACAACACCGTGCCCCCGGCCATCTGCCACGCGGCGTTCAAGCGGCAGGAGCGCAACCCGGGCGTCACCGAGTTCGTCGATATCCCCGGCCACGGCCACGGCCTGACCATCGACGACGGCTGGCGCGACACCGCCCAGATCGCGCTCGACTTCATCCGCCGCTTCACCTAGTTCGTGTCTCCTGGAGAACCGGCTGGCGCCTGGGCGCCCTTCCGTCACCGCCTGTTCGCGGCGATGTGGAGCGCCCAGTTCGTCAGCAACATCGGCAGCTGGATGCAGACGGTGGCGGCCCAGTGGCTGATGCTGAGCCTGACCACCTCGGCCGCCTACGTGGCGCTGGTCCAGACGGCCGCCGGGCTGCCGGTGGTGCTGTTCGCGGTGCTGGCCGGCACGATAGGCGACCTAGTCGACCGGCGCCGCTTCCTGCTCATCACCCAGGGCGCCATGCTGGTCGCGGCGGTCGCGCTCGGCCTGCTGGCCATCGCCGGGCTCGTCACCCCGTGGGTGCTGCTGGCGCTGCTGTTCGCGGGGGGCATCGGGCAGGCGCTGACCGCGCCGACCTGGCAGACCCTGCAGCCGGAGCTGGTCGACCCGGCCGAACGTCCGCAGGCGATCTCGCTCGGCGCGGTCAACCAGAACCTGGCCCGCGCCGTCGGCCCGGCCATCGGCGGGATCCTGCTCGCGGCGACCAGCGCCGGGGCGGTCTTCTTCGCCAACGCGGCCACGTTCATCGCGGTGATCGCGGTGATCGCGGCCTGGCGGACGGCCGCCCGCCCGGCCGGCCCGCTGCCGCGCGAGCACGTCGGGGAGGCGGTCCGGGCCGGCGGCCGCTACGTCGCGGCCAGCCCGGCGCTGCGGGTGATCCTGCTCCGGGCGGCCCTGTTCATCTTCTTCGCCAGCGCGATCTGGGCGCTGCTGCCGCTGGTGGCCCGGTCGGCGCTGCACCTCGGCTCCGGCGGCTACGGGCTGCTGCTCGGCAGCGTCGGGATCGGCGCGGTGGCCGGGGCCGTCCTGCTGCCGCGGCTGCGCGCCCGGCTCTCGCCCGCCGCGTTGCTGGCGGCCGGCTCGGCCGGGCTGGCGGCGGTGGCGCTGGTGCTGGCCTTCGCCCACGCCGTGGCGGCCGACGCCGTGGCCCTGGTGGTCGGCGGGGTCGGCTGGATCCTGGCCCTGTCCACCCTGAACTCGCTGTACCAGCTGTCCCTGCCGCAGTGGATCAAGGCCCGCGGCATGTCGTTCTACCTGGTCGTCTTCCAGGGCGGCAACGCGATCGGCAGCGCCGTCATGGGCGTGCTGGCCGGGTCGGCCGGGCTGACCGCCACGCTGGTCATCGCGGCCACCGGGCTGGCGCTTGGCCCGCTGGCCGGGCTGGCCTGGCGGTTCCGGCCGATCAAGCCCGAGGAACTGCTCCCGGCCGGCGACTGGCCCGCGCCCCAGCTAGCCGCGGACGACACCGACCCGACCACTCCGGCCGGGCCGGTGCTGGTCACGGTGGTGTACTGGGCCCGCGACGGCGCCGTGGACGAGCTGATCACGGCGCTGCAGCAGACCCGGTTCAGCCGCCGTCGCACCGGCGCGACCTCCTGGCGGGCCTGGCAGGACGCCGCCGAACCCGGCCGGGTGCTCGAGCAGTTCGTCGTCGCCTCCTGGGACGAGCACCTGCGCCAGCACGACCGGGTGACCAAGCGCGACCAGGACCGGCTGGACAAGGTCGTCGCGCTGGCCGACCCGGCGCGGCCCGCGGAGGTCACCCACTGGCTGGCGGCCGGTCGTCCTCCACGGTCCGGATGACCTTGCGGAGCAGCCCGGCCAGCTGGTCCTTCTCGCGTGTGGTCAGGCTGGCGCTGACCTGGGCCTCGCCCTGGTTGAAGGCGGGGAACAAGCGCTCGATGACGTCCCGGCCGCGCGGCTCCAGGGAGACGAGCACCAGCCGCCCGTCCTGCTCGTGGCCGCGGCGGCGGGCCAGGCCGCGCTTCTCCAGCGTCTTCAGCACCCCGGTCAGCGTGCCCTTGGTCACCCCGGCCTCGGCGGCCAGGTGCCTGGTCTGCTGGTCACCCCAGATCCACAGCACGAACAGCACCGTGAACGCGGCCCAGGACAGGTCCTCGTCCGCCAGCACCTGCTGTTCCAGCTGGTTGCGGATCGCGTTGGCGGCCCGGTAGATGTTCGACACCGCCGCCATCGCGGCGAAGTCGAGTTTCTGCTCGCCGATGCGGGCGCGGACATCACGCTCGGCCTGGACCAGGTCCTGGGCGTTTCCGGTGGCGAAGCGGCGCGGCATGGGAAAGATGGTAGGGGGTCTTTCTCAACCCGGGGCGGGCCCAGATCCTGCCGATGCGCCTGCCCGACGCCCTGGACGCCCTGACGGCCGACACCGAGCTGGCCGACGTCCTCGGCGGCTACTTCGTCTCCTCGTTCCTGGCCTACAAGCGCAACGAGATCGAGCGGTTCGAGCGCTACGTCACCGACTGGGAATTCCGCGAGTACGCCTATCACCTGTGAGCTGGGCTTCCCCGGCCGCCCGGAGGGCTTCCCAGACCCGTTGCGGCGACGCGGGCATGTCGATGTGCCGGACGCCGAGATGCGCCACCGCGTCGACGATGGCGCTCTGCACGGCCGGGGTGGAGCCGATCGTGCCGGCCTCGCCGATTCCCTTGGCCCCGAGCGGGTTGTAGCTCGTCGGCGTCTCCATCTCGGCCAGCTCGAAGGTCGGTACCTCGGTCGCCGTCACGATCGCGTAGTCGGCGAAGCTCGAGGTCAGCGGGTTGCCGTCGGCGTCGTAGACGACCTCTTCCAGTAGCGCCTGGGCCACCCCCTGGGCGATGCCGCCGTGCCGCTGGCCCTCGGCCAGCAGCGGGTTCATCACGGTGCCGGCGTCGTCCACGGTGACCACCCGGCGCAGCACCGCCTTGCCGGTCTCGGTGTCCACCTCGGCCACGGCCACGTGCGCCCCGAACGGGAAGGTGGCGCCGGGCGCGGTGAACACCGCCCGCACGAACAACCGCTCGGCCTCGGCCAGCCGGGCCAGCGGGACCGCGACGTCCGGGTCGCCGGCCACCGTGAACGCGCTGAGCGAGGTGTCGAAGATCAGGTCGGCCGGGTTGGCCTCGAGCTCGTCGGCGGCCCGCTGCCGGGCCACGTCGAGCAGGTCGCGGGAGGCTTGCTGCACCGCGGCACCGCCCTGCTGCAGGCTGCGGGAACCGCCGGTGCCGCCGCCCTGGGGGATCAGGTCGGTGTCGCCCCACTTCAGCGTGATCTTGTCGATCGGGATGCCGAGTTCGGCGCTGGCCAGCATGGCCCACACGGTCTCGTGGCCCTGCCCGTGCGGCGAGGTCCCGGTCAAGATGGTGGCGCTGCCGTCCGGGTGGACCTCGACGGTGGCGTTCTCGTTGGGGTTGCCCGCCTCGGCGCCCGCCCCGGTGATCTCCACGTAGCAGGAGACGCCGACGCCGAGCTGAACCGGGTCGCCGTCGGCGCGCCGCTTGGCCTGCTCGGCCCGCAGGTCCGCGTAGCCCGCCGCGGCCAGCGCCTTGTCCAGCGCGGTGACGTAGTCGCCGCTGTCGTAGATGGCGCCGAACGCGGTGGTGTGCGGCTCGGTGAAGGCGGGCAGCAGGTTCTTGCGGCGGACCTCGGCCGGGTCCACCCCCGCCTCGGCCGCGAACAGGTCCATGGCCCGCTCGATCGCCGCGGTCGCCTCCGGGCGGCCGGCGCCGCGGTAGGCGCCGACCGGGGTGGTGTTCGTCACCACCGAGGTGGCGACGGCCTCGGCCCGGGGGATGGCGTAGGGGCCCGGCGCCATCAAGATGGTCAGGAAGGGCAGGAACGCGCCGAACCTCGGGTAGGCCCCGGAATCCTGCAAGATCTCGATCCGGTAGGCGGCGACCGTGCCGTCCCGGCGGCCGCCGATGGTGATCTTCTGGACCTGCGCCCGGCCGTGGGTCATGCCGACCAGGTTCTCGTTGCGGGTCTCGGTCCACCGCGCGGGCCGTCCCAGTTGCCTGGCCACCCAGCAGACCACCGCGTGCTCCGGGTCGGCGCCGAACTTGGCGCCGAACGCGCCGCCCACGTCCGGGGTGATGATCCGCACCTGGGCCGGGTCGAGGCCGAGCATGGCCGCCAGCGCCCCCCGGGTGCCCTGCGCGCCCTGGTTCGGGATCCAGGCGGTCAGCCGGCCGTCCGGGCCCCAGGCCGCGGCGGCGGCCCGCACCTCCATCGGCGCGGGCGCGACCCGCTGGTTGACGATCGTGCGGGAGACGACCACCTCGCACCGGTCGAACAGGTCGGCCGCCAGGGCCGAGGCGTCGCCCATGGTGGCGGCGACGTTGGTGCCCGCCGCGGGGAACAGGACCGGCGCGTCGCTGTCGGCGGCGGTGGTCATGTCGATCACCGGCGGCAGCGCCTCGTAGTCCACGTCGACCAGGTCTCCGGCGTCCTCGCCCTGGTAGCGGCCCTCGGTGATCACCACGGCCACCGGTTCGCCGACGAACCGCACCACGTCCCGGGCCAGGGGCGGCTGGCCCATCTGACTGTTGATCATGCCCGCCATCGGCGGGGGCGGCACCGGCAGGTCGGCCAGGTCGGCCCCGGTGAAGACGGCGATCACCCCGGGCGACTCGAGAGCGGCGCTGATGTCGATCGAGGTGATCCGCGCGTGCGCCACCGCGGACCGGACGAAGTGCACGTGGCAGGCCCCTGCCAGCTGCTCGTCCTCGACGTCGGTGGTGTAGATCCCGCCCCTGGTCAGGAAGCGGGGATCCTCGGTGCGGATGACCCTGGTGCCAAGTATGCTCACCTCTACGATCTTGCCAGCGAGCAATCCGGCCCGGAACATGGGGTAACCTTGCTGCGTTAGTCATGGCGGAGTAGCTCAGTCAGGCAGAGCAAGCGGCTCATAATCGCTGTGTCGCCGGTTCAAGTCCGGCCTCCGCTACCATTACCTGGATCCCTGTAACGATGCCGTCCAGATGATTGAGAGAGGCGCTTCACCGTGGCTGCCACCGATGTTCGGCCGAAGATCACGCTGGCTTGCCAGGAATGCAAGCACCGCAACTACATCACCCGCAAGAACCGCCGTAACGACCCGGACCGGCTCGAGCTGAAGAAGTTCTGCCCGAACTGCCGCTGCCACCGGCCGCACCGCGAGACTCGTTAGTGGCCATCAACCCGGATTACGCGGGCCGGACCTTCGAACCGTCCGCGCCGTACGAAGTGAGCCGGGTTAAGATCGCCGAGTTCGCCGCCGCGATCGGCGACACCAGCCCGCTGTGCCGGGACCGCGCCGCCGCGCAGGCGGCGGGCTACCCGGACGTGGTCGCGCCGCCGACGTTCGCGATCGTGATCACCGCGGCGGACAGCGCCCGGCTGATCGCCGATCCCGGCTTGGGCGTGAACTACGCCATGGTCGTGCACGGCGAGCAGAGCTTTGCCTATGACCGTCCGCTGCGCGCGGGCGACGTGGTGGTCGCGCAGACCACGATCGAGTCGATCCGGCCGGTCCGAAGCATGACCACGATGGCGACCCTGACCGAGATCAGGACCACGGCCGGCGAGCACGTCTGCACGGCCCATTCCACCCTGGTCGAGCGCGCGTAAGGGGAAACAATGGCCAGCCCCGGCTACCACGACATCGAGGCGGGCGCCGAGCTCGCGCCCCGGCAGTACCAGGTGACCCGGGCCGACCTGGTCCGGTACGCCGGCGCCTCGGGTGACTTCAACCCCATTCACTGGAACGAGCGCACCGCCAAGGCGGTCGGCCTGCCGGACGTGATCGCGCACGGCATGTTCACGATGGCGCTGGCCGGGCGGTTCCTCACCGAGTGGGCCGGGGACCCGGCCGCGGTGACCGAGTACGGCGTCAGGTTCTCCGCCCCGGTCGTGGTCCCCGACGACGACAAGGGCGCCCTGGTCGAGGTGTCCGGCGTCGTCACCGGCAAGCTCGACGGCAACCGGGTGACGGTCGACGTCACCGCCCGGTCGGGCGACACGAAGGTGCTGACGCGCGCACGGGCCACCGTCCGCCTGTCGTGAGGCTCGCTGACTACACCACGGTCCGCCTGGGCGGGCCAGCCCGGGCCTTCGTCCGGGCGGAAACCGAGGACGAGTTCACCGACGCGGTCCGGTCCGCCGACGCGGCCGGCGAGCAGGTGCTGATCCTCGGCGGTGGCAGCAACCTGGTGGTGGCCGACGAAGGCTTCGACGGCACCGTGATCCAGGTCGCGACGCGCGGCGTGCGCCGGGGCGGGGACCACGGTGAGCTGACAGTAGCCGCGGGCGAGGAGTGGGACGGCGTCGTCGCCCGCACCGTCGCCGAGGGCCTGGCCGGCCTGGAGTGCCTGTCCGGCATCCCCGGCCTCACCGGCGCCACCCCGATGCAGAACGTCGGCGCCTACGGCCAGGAGGTCTCTGACACCATCACGCGGGTGCGCGTCTGGGACCGGGACGCCGCCGAAGTCCTCGAGATTCCGGCCGCCGAGTGCGGCTTCGGCTACCGGACCAGCCGGTTCCGCGGTTCCGCGCGGTTCGCCGTGCTGAGCGTGACGTTCGCGCTGGCGGTGCAGGCCCGGTCGGCCCCGGTCCGCTACGCCGAGCTGGCCGCGACCCTCGGCGTCTCGCCCGGCGACCAGGTGGACGGGGCCGAGGCCCGCGCCGCGGTCATCGAGCTCAGGCAGCGCAAGGGCATGGTGATCGACCCCGCCGACCCGGACACGCGCAGCGCCGGCTCGTTCTTCCTCAACCCGGTACTCGACGCCGAGGACCTGGCTCGCGTGGAGGAGGCCGCCCGGGCCAAGTACGGCCCCGATACCCGGGTGCCCCGCTTCGATGCCGGTTCCGGCCAGGTCAAGGTACCCGCCGCCTGGCTGATTGAGCGGGCCGGCTTCGCCAAGGGCTACCACCCCGGCGACGGCGCCCGGATTTCCGCCAAGCACACCCTGGCCCTGGTCAACGCCGGATCCGCCAGCACCGCCGCCCTGCTCTCCCTGGCCCGCGAGATCCGCGACGGTGTCCACGCCACCTTCGGCGTCACCCTCGCCCCCGAACCCATCCTCGTCAACGTCACCCTCTGACCCGCCCGCCCCGCGAGCCCCACCCCAGTCCACTGGTTACGCCGCCTCACCCCGGACGGGGCGCGGTGCCCGGTCCACCCGGAAGGGGACCAGGGCACCGCGCCGCTAGACGGTTAGTGGAATAGCTGGAGGTTGTTGTCGGAGCCGAAGTCGTCGACGAAGTAGACGGCGTCGGCTCCGGGCTTGACGGCCAGGCCGAACAGGTTGCCTCCGCCGCCGGCGTTGTCGTCGATGGTCTTGACCTCGACCTGCCGCCCGAAGGGGGTGGTCTCCACGATGTTGCCGTCGCCGCCGTTGACGGTCAGGATGTCGCCGTTCGGCGCGATGGCCAGGCCGAGCTCGTTGTTCAGCGCGCCGCCCTGGGTGACGGTGCGGCCGGGGCCGTCGTCGGTGGTGCGGAGCGCGGCGTCGGGTATGGCCGCGATCCGGTTGTCCAGCGTGTCGGCGACGTACAGGGTGTTACCCGCGAAGCCGTCGCCGGTCGGACCGATGACCAGCGCGTTGGGGTCGGTCCGGGCCGGGAAGCCCGAGCCGATCCGGGTGCTGGCCAGCAGCCGCGGCAGGCCGGGCCCGGTGGTGATGACGAGCCGCTGCACGGTCCCGCCGTTAGGGTTGCCCGACCCGAGGATGCCGCCGAGCACGTTGGTCACGAACAGCTCGGACACGCTGCCCAGGTTCACGGCGGTCATGTCCCACGGCCCTTCGATGCCGTGGCCGGTGAACGTCTCCCGGACCACGCCGTGGCTGTCCAGCACGATCAGGCAGCCGGGGCCGGAGATCGCGCCGTTCTGGGTGGGCAGCGAGCCCACGATCACCCATCCGGTCGGCAGCACCACCAGCGCGGTGGTGAGGCCGACGCCGCCCGGGCAGGCGCCGCCGAGGTGGGGGACCGTGGCGAACACCGAGGCCTGCCCGCCCGGGGTGACCTGCATGATCGTCGAGCCGGTGCCCTGCACGTTGGCCGCGTCGTTGAAGTTGCTGACGAGCACGTTGCCGGCGCCCAGGTCGCCCGTGCTGCGCTGGACGACCGCCACCCCGTAGGGGTTGACGTCGCCGGTCTCCGGGCCGGTAGCCGGAACGGTCGAGGCGACGACGCTCTCGGTGTTGAGGGGGCCGATGAAGGTAGTGGCGGCGCTGGCCGCCCCGGTAAGAATTCCGCTTCCGACCAGCAATCCCGCCGCGGCGGTGATCACCACGGCGACGGCTGCTGCAGGCCGTCGTATCGGTTTCATGGATGTGCGCTCCCTTTCTCCGGCTCGAGGCCGGCGAAAATGTCTCTCCACCCCTGACCACGTGGCGGGCGGGAGCTCCGTTCGACTGTCAGGTCGGCGGACCGGCAATATATTCAGCAAGTCGTAATAATTTCCCGGCAGCATGAGCCGGCGGCCCGCCGATGCCGTAGATATGGATGTATATGCCGAGGCCGGCGGAGGTGGGGGATCGTGCGAGGCGGGGGGCTGGTCGTCGCGGCCTGCGCGGCCGGGCTCCTGCTGTCCGGGCTGCCCGCGGCCCAGGCCGCCCTGCCCGCTGACCTGGCAGGCCTGCCCGGACCGGTGCCTGGCTGCCCGGCGCAGCGCGGGACCGCGGCGCCGGCCGGCGTGCCGTGGCCGCAGAAAGAGCTCGGGTTCGCCTCGGTCTGGGGGCGGACCAAGGGCGCCGGCGTGACCGTCGCGGTGGTGGACAGCGGGGTGGACGCGAACCCGCAGTTCGGGAACCGGGTGATCTCCGGCCCCGACCTGGTGGCGGGGAAGAAGCCCGGCATCCCGGTCGGCGCCGACTGCGTGGGCCACGGCACCGCGGTGGCCAGCATCATCGCCGCCGCCCCGGTCAACGGCGTCTCGTTCACCGGGGTGGCCCCGGCGGCGCGGATCCTGTCCGTGAAGATCAGCGGCACCGACACCTTCCCGACCTCGGCCACCCCGCAGGGCATCATGGACGCGGTGCAGTTCGGCGCCGACGTCATCAACCTGTCGCTGGCCACCCCGGATGACGTCCCGGCCCTGCGCCACGCGGTCGAGTACGCGCTGAAACACGACGTGGTGGTGGTGGCCGCGGCCGGCAACGACCTGCCGCAGCAGGGCACCGGGCCCTACTATCCCGCCAGTTACCCGGGCGTGCTGGCGGTCGGCGCGGCCGGCCCGGGCGGCGTCCTGGCGCCGTTTTCCGACCAGCACACCCCGGTCGCGGTGACCGCCCCCGGCGTGAACGTCACCACCGCCTACCCCGGCACGTTCCCGGACGCCTACGACCCGGACGAGAGCGGCACCAGCTTCGCCGCCGCCTACGTCTCCGGGGTCGTCGCGCTGGTCCGGGCCGCCCACCCGGGTCTTAACCCGGCCCAGGTGGTGGCGCGGATCGAGGCGACCGCCCGCGGCTCGACCGGCCCCGGCACCGGCCACGGGCTTGTCGACCCGGTGCGGGCGGTGGCCGCGGTGCTGCCCGGCGAGGGCCGCACGAACAGTGCGGGCCGCACGAACCAGGCGGCCTCAGGGCACAGCCCAAGCGCGGTGACCAGGGCGGTGATCGCCGGATCGTTCGGCCTGATGGTGGTGGTCGTGGTGACGGCGGGACTGGCTATCTCCCGCCGTCACCGGCGCGGCGGCCCGGGGCCCTCAGGAAGGCACGCGGCTTAGCGCGACCCGGACGCTCGCGTCAGCCACCGGGTGGGACCCGCCGGCCACCTCGGCCGCCGGGCGTACCTCCAGCGTCGTCGCGAGCGTCTCGGCCGTCACGAACCCGGCGTGCCCGCGGACCGCGTCGGCCACCTCGCCGTCGGCGCCCACGGTCAGCCGGATCCGGTCCGACACGTCCAGGCCGGCGTCCCGGCGGGCCTGCTGCACCACCCGGACCACGTCGCGCGCGGTGCCTTCGGCCGCCAGTTCCGGCGTGACCGCCAGGTCCAGCGCGATCAGCCCGGCGTTGCCCGGCAGGGCCGAGGTCGACGCGGCGTCGGCGGCGGCCAGCTTGAGGTCGTACTCGCCGGGCTCCAGCCGGACCCCGGCGGCCAGGATGGCGTCGCCGTCCTGGGTCCACTCACCCGCCTTGACCGCCCGGATCACCTGCTGCACCTGGGCGCCGAGCCGGGGCCCGAGCACCCGCGGGTTCACCGCCAGCTCGAACCGCCCCAGGCTGGCCGGGTCCTCGGCCAGCTCGACCGTCTTGACGTTGACCTCGTCCGCGATCAGCCCGGTGAACGGGGCCAGCGACGTGGCGTCCGGGTGGGCGATGGTGAGCGAGGCCAGCGGCAGCCGGACCCGCAGCTGGTGCGCCTTGCGCAGGCCGAGCGCGGCGCTGCAGACGGTCCGGACCAGGTCCATGGCGCCGGTCAGCTCTTCGTCGGCCGGGAAGTCCGAGACGTCCGGCCAGTCCTCCAGGTGCACACTCGAACCGCCGGTCAGCCCGCGCCAGATCGCCTCGGTGGTCAGCGGCAGCAGCGGCGCGGCGGCCCGGCCGACGGTCTCGAGCACGGTCCACAGCGTGTCGAGCGCGGCCGGCTCGCCGGCCCAGAACCGGCTCCGCGACCGGCGGATATACCAGTTGGTCACCACCTCGAGGTGGTCCCGCAGCGCCTGGCAGGCGGCGCCGATGTTGTACACGTCGAGCAGGCCGCCGATCTCGGTCACCGCCGCCCGGGTCTTGGCCAGGATGTACCGGTCCAGGACATTTTCAGCACGGACCGAACGGGTGGCCTGGTACGCCTCGGCATTGGCGTACAGCGCGAAGAAGTACCAGCAGTTCCACAGCGGCAGGATCGCCTGCCTGACGCCTTCACGGATGCCCTGCTCGGTGACGATCAGGTTGCCGCCGCGCAGCACCGGGCTGGCCATCAGGAACCAGCGCATGGCGTCCGAGCCGAACGTGTCGAACACCTCGTTCACGTCCGGGTAGTTGCGCAGGCTCTTCGACATCTTCGCCCCGTCGTTGCCGAGGATGATGCCGTGGCTGACGCAGGACGCGAAGGCGGGCCGGTCGAACAGCGCGGTGGCCAGCACGTGCAGCGTGTAGAACCAGCCGCGGGTCTGCCCGATGTACTCCACGATGAAGTCGCCCGGGTAGTGCGAGTCGAACCACTCGCGGTTCTCGAACGGGTAGTGCACCTGGGCGAACGGCATCGAGCCGGACTCGAACCAGCAGTCAAGCACCTCGGGTACCCGGCGCATCACGGACTGACCGGTCGGGTCGTCCGGGTTCGGCCGGGTCAGCTCGTCGATGGCCGGGCGGTGCAGGTCGTCCGGGCGCACGCCGAAGTCGCGCGCGAGCTCGTCCAGCGAGCCGTACACGTCGGTGCGCGGGTACTGCGGGTCGTCGCTCTGCCAGACCGGGATGGGCGAGCCCCAGAACCGGTTCCGGCTGATCGACCAGTCCCGCGCGTTGGCCAGCCACTTGCCGAACTGGCCGTGCTTGACGTGCTCGGGCACCCAGGTGATCTGCTCGTTCAGCTCCACCATCCGGTCCGAGAACGTGCTCACCGCGACGAACCAGCTCGACACCGCCTTGTAGATCAGCGGGTTGCGGCAGCGCCAGCAGTGCGGGTAGGAGTGCGTGTACGTTTCCTTGCGCACCAGGCTGCCCTGCTCGCGCAGCTTCGCGCTGATCGGCGCGTTGGCGTCGAACACGTGCTGGCCGGCGAAGTCGGGCACGACCGCGGTGAAGCGGGCCTGTTCGTCCACCGTGAGCACGGTCGGGATGCCGGCCGCGTTGCAGGCCAGGGCGTCGGCCTCGCCGTAGGCGGGGGCCATGTGCACCACCCCGGTGCCGTCCTCGGTGGTGACGTCGTCGGACAAGATGACGCGGAACGCGTTCTCCGTATCGGCCAGGTAGGGGAACAGCGGCTCGTACGTCCGCCCGGCCAGCTCGGCCCCGGTCAGCTCGCCGACGACGGCGGCGTTCTCCAGCTCGCGCTCGTACGCGGCCTGCCGGTCCCGGGCCAGGATGTACCGCTCGCCGTCCTTCTCGGCCACCACGTAGCTGATGTCCGGGCCGACGGCGGCGGCCAGGTTGGACGGCAGCGTCCACGGCGTGGTCGTCCAGGCCAGCAGCCACTCCCCGGTCTCCAGCTTGAACCGCACCGTGACCGACGGGTCCTGCCGCTCGGCGTAGGTGTCGTCGTCCATCCGCAGCTCGTGGTTGGACAGCGGCGTCTCGCACCGCCAGCAGTAGGGCAGCACCTTGAAGCCCTGGTAGATCAGGCCCTTGTCCCACAGTTGCTTGAACGCCCACATGACCGACTCCATGTAGGGCAGGTCCAGGGTCTTGTAGTCGTGGTCGAAGTCGACCCAGCGCGCCTGGCGGGTGACGTAATCGCGCCACTCGCGCGTGTAGCGCAGCACCGACTCGCGGCAGGCCTGGTTGAACTTCTCGATGCCCATCGCGACGATGTCGTTCTTGCCGGAGATGCCGAGCAGGCGTTCGGCCTCCACCTCGGCGGGCAGCCCGTGCGTGTCCCAGCCGAACCGGCGTTCCACCCGGTAACCCTGCATGGTGCGGAACCGCGGCACCACGTCCTTGACGTACCCGGTGATCAGGTGGCCGTAGTGGGGCAGCCCGTTGGCGAAAGGCGGCCCGTCGTAGAACACGAACTCACGATCCGCCGGCCGCTGGCTGACGGACGTGCGGAAGGTGTCCTCGGCCTCCCAGTACCCGAGCACGTCGCGCTCGAGGGCGGGGAAGTTCGGCTGGGCGGGTACGTCGCTGGTCCCGGTGCGCGGGTACACGGCCATAATGTTGCGGTCCTTCGGTCAAGCCTGGGCCACGAGGACGACGCGCCCGCTCCTGCGCGGGCGTACCGCGGTACCACCTCGCTTGCCACCGAAACCCGGCGACCGCTCATTGGCCGGCTGTGACGGGCCAGACCCGCCCGGTTCTAGTCAGGCCCCGCCTCGCGGCCGGGCCCTTTCTTCCGGGGGCTCCCCGGTGATAGCCGGATCGACGCCTTAGGCCTTCAGCGTAGCCGGTGGCGAGGGTATTCCGCGCCTTCTTATTCCAGGCTTATTCCGGGGGCGGCGAGCCGGGCTTGTTACTAAAATCCGCTTATGTGAGCCAGGCTCCCGTGGATGTGCGGCCGCCGGGAGGTCCGCCCGTCCCGCCCGGTCCGCCCCGGCGTCCCCGGCGTCCCCGGCTAGTGAAGCGCACCTGGTGGGTGCTGCCCTACTTCGGCGGCCTGCTGGCGGTGATCGTGGTGGCCGCTGCGGTCACGGTGGTGCTGCACACCCCGCGGCTGGGCCACCGGGCCGCTGCCCTGGGCGCGCCGTCCTCGGCCGGGCCCGCGCCGACGCCGGTGCCCGCGCAGGTGTTCCCGGACGCCCTGTTCCGCCAGTTGGACGGGTACGTGCAGACCGGGAACAAGGCCGGGTTCCTCGGCCTGGCCGCGGCCGCCGCCCGGCCCGCCATGGCGACCTGGTGGGACAACCTGCAGGCGATCGGCTTCACCACCGGCGCGGTCATCCCGACCGCCCGCGACGACCTGGTGCGGGTGGACCGCCACGGCAACGGCACCGCGGTCGTGCTGGCCGGGGTGCACAGCCCGCTCGACCCGGCCGGCCCCACCGGCCAGCCGGACGTCCCGCTGACCCGTTACCGGATCGGCCTGCACTTCGCCCGCCCCGGCGCGACCGGGCAGATCACCTCCTGGCAGTCGCTCGACCACGCCCCCTGGGACACCGGGACCCTGTACGTCCGCAAGGGCCCGCACGTGGTGGTGGCCGGCCCGGCCGGCGAGAGCACGGTGGTGGACCAGACCGTGCCGGTGGCCGAGGCCGCCGCGGACTACGACATCGGCCTGGTCAACCACGTCAACTTCCAGGACCTGGACGGGCAGCAGGGCTTCGTGGTGTTCGTCTCGGGCCGCGCCGCGACCAGGGACAGCTGGCTCAAGCCGGTGAAGCAGCCCTCGGCCTGGCCGCCGCGGTTCCTGGGCGCCCAGGTGTTCCAGCTGCCAGGTCCCGGCTCGACTCAGGTCGACGCGACCAGCGCGGGCGGCATCGCGGACGGCACCACCGGCGGTGCCCGGGTCGTCGTCGGGCCGTACCAGGACAGCAACAACGGCCAGCCGCACGGCCAGACGGTCACGCTGGTGCGTGACTTCATGCTGGCCATCCTGGCCGCGCACGACCAGGCCCTGGCTAACGGGCTGGCCCCGATCCGGGTCCCGTCCTGGCCGCAGCAAGGGTTCGCGGTCGCGGTGCAGCTCCTGTTCGAGGCGAACAGCGACCCGGCCCCGGACCGGTACGATTTCAGCTTGCTCACCGGCGCCCTGCGCGCCCTGCCGGCCAGTTACAAGACCGGCGCCGTGCCTATGGCCTGGAAACAGCTGTACGGGCCGCCGCTGACCGCGGCCGAGAACTGGAACGAGGTGGCGGCCAGCGTCTACGCCTACATCGAGGCCAAGTACGGGATGAACCAGATGTTCGCCGCGGCCATGCTGCTGTACACCAGGTACGCCAAGCCGTTCGGCAACGTCCTGGGGCCCGGCAGCGACCCGGCCAAGGGCACGTTCGTCTTCCGCACCTCGGGTAGCGTCAAGGCGGCGTGGCAGGCCTGGCTGGCCCGGCTCTGAGGCTCTGCGCGCCGTTTTAGGCGCGGACCGCGTAGACCCGGCCGTCGAGGCTGCCGAAGTACACCGCCCCGCCGGCCACCAGGAGCTGCGAGCGCACCGCGCCGCCGGCCGGGAACCGCCACGACCGCTGCCCGGTGCTGATGTCGATGGCGTGCAGGTACCCGTCGTCGCTGCCGGCGTAGAGCGTGCCGCCGCTTACGGCCAGCCCGGAGCTCACCGCCCCGCCGGCCGGATAGCTCCACAGCCGGTTGCCCTCGATGTCCACGGCGTGCACCGAGCCGCCGGCCGTGCCGGCGTACACCGTGTCCTGCTGGGACACCAGCGCGCCGCCGATTGCCCCGCCGATCGCCCCGCCGATCGCACCGTCCAGCGCAACCCGCCAGTTCGACCCGGGGCCGGTTCCGGTGCCGGCCGCCAGGCCGTACAGGTTGCCGTGGTCGTCGCCGGCGTAGACCCGGGCCGGGGACGCCTGCGCGAGACCACAGCGCACCCGGCCGCCCAGGGCGACCTTCCACTGGAGGTGGCCGGTCCTGGTGTCGAGCGCGTACACGTGGCCATCGTCGCTGCCCACATAAACCTTATTAACGAACGGGCTGAGACCAGGCATCGGACCCGGGTGCACCGGGCCGCCGGTCGGGTAGCGCCATCGCAGCTGCTTGCTGCCCGCGTCGAGCGCGTAGACGTCGTGGTCGTCACCGCCGACGTAGACCACGCCGCCGGCCACCGCGGGCCACCCCGCGACCGGGTGGCCGGTCGGGTAGGTCCAGCGGGGGCCACCGCCGACGGGCAGCGCGTGCACCGTCCCGTCGGCGGTGGCGGCGAACAGGGCCCCCCGGGCGAGCGTGACCGCCGCGGTCACCGCGCTGCCCAGCCGGAAGGTCCCGATCCGGTGGCCGCTAGCCGCGTCGAGGGCGTACACGTGGCCGTCGTCGCTGCCGATGTAGACGGTCCCGCCCGCCCGGGCGGCGCCCGAGGTGACCTGGCCGCCGGTCTGGTGGGACCAGAGCGGGCGGCCCGGGCCGCCCGCGGGCTCACCGTGGCGGCTTCCGTTCCCGCGGCCCGGGCCGGCCAGCTCCCAGCCCGCGGTCGCCAGCCCCGCGGCCGCGGCCAGGCCAGCGGCCGCGGCCAGCCCGGTCAGCGCGCGGCGGCGGCCGAACGCGCCGGCTGCCCGCCCCGGGCCGGCCGGCGTCGGCCCGGGGCCGGGCTGGGCCCGGGGCGGGATGGTGCTGCGGAGCCGGGCGCCCACCGACGCGTCCATGCCGCCGGTCGGCTCGCCGGCCGGTTCCAGCGCCGCGGCCTGGCCGGTCAGGCCGGCCTCGTACCGGGCGATCCGCGCCGCCACCGGGCCGGGCCAGAACGACGCCGGGGCCGGGTAGCCGCCGTACGGCCCGGCGCCCTCGGCCGTCACCGCGCAGGCTCGCAGGGCCTGCGCCAGCGTCAGCCGCTCGGCCGGGTTCTTGGCCAGGCAGGCCGCGACCAGGTCGCGCAGGCGCGCGGGCACGGCACCGAGCTCGGGCGGGGCGTAGATCACCCGGTACAGCACGGCGGGCGGGTCGCCGTCGCCGAACGGCACGCCGCCGGTGGCGGCGAAGCACAGCACGCAGCCGAGCGCGAACACGTCGCTGGCCGGGCCGATCTCCTCGCCCCGGGCCTGCTCGGGCGACATGTAGGACGCGGTGCCGAAGGCGATACCGGTGGTGGTCAGCGACGTGCCGTCCAGCGCGCGGGCCACGCCGAAGTCGATGACCCGGGGACCGTCGGCGGCTAGCAGCACGTTCGTCGGCTTGAGATCGCGGTGCACCAGGCCCCGGGCGTGCACCGCCCGCAGCGCCTCGGCCAGGCCGGCCGCCAGCCGCCAGACCGCCAGTTCGGGCAGCGGCCCGTCCCCGCGGACCGCGTCGTACAGCGAGGGGCCCGGCACGTAGCTGGTCGCCAGCCACGGCGGGATATCGCCCGGGCCGGCGTCGATCACCTGGGCCGTGTACAGGCCGTTGACCGCACGGGCGGCCTCGACCTCGAGCGCGAACCGCCGGACGAACGCCGGGTCCGCGGCGAACTCGGGATGGCAGACCTTCACCGCCACCGCCCGGCCGCCGGGGGAGTAGCCCAGGAAGACCTGGCCCATCCCGCCCGCGCCGAGCCGGGCCCGCAGCCGGAATTCCCCGGCGCTACGCGGGTCGCCGGCCTGCAGCGGCTCGATCATGCCCGTGCTCGCATCACTGTGCCTTCGTCACTGGGCAGCTACCGCGTAGATCTGGTTCCCGGCGCCGAAGTACAACGTCCCGCTGGCCAGCCGGATTTTCGTGCCGATCCCGTCGGCCGCGCGGAAATCCCAGAGCCTGCGGCCCGGGCCGGCCTGCCACGCGCTCAGCACCCCGTCGTTGCTGCCGCCGTAGACGACGCCCGCGGCTACCACCGGCGCCGGGTAAGCCCCGCCGGGCACTTGGACCTTCCACCGCGGCTTCCCGGTCATGGCGTTCACCGCGGTCAGGTCGCCCGGCCCCGATTGCTCGTTGCTCCGGGTGAAGGCGGCGAAGACCACCCCGCCCGCGACGGCCAGGTCGGGCGGGAACTGTGATACCCCGGTGGGGTACTGCCAGAGCTGGCGGTGGGTGGCGGCGCGGACCGCGTAGAGCGCGCCGGGCTTGCTGTCGCCGTCGCCGGCGGCGACACCGCCGACGTAGACGACGCCGTTGGCCACCACCGGCGGTGAACCGAAGGTGACGTTCTTGCCCGCGATGCGCCAGCGCTTGGTCCCGCTGGCGGCGTCGTAGGCGAACAGCTCGCCGTTGGAACTGGTGGCGTACACGGTACCGCCGTCCACGGCCAGGCCGCCGGTCACGTCGGCGACCGGGCCGAACTCGGCGCTCCACAGCAGACCGCCGCTCGCCGCGTTGAGCGCCGACACGCCCCCGGTCGTGTTGCTCTTGGCCGGGCTGCCCAGGTAGACGACGCCGCCCGTGACGACGAGGTCCAGCGGGCCGCCCTGAGTGGAGACGCTCCACAGCTGCCGTCCGGTGGCGGCGTCGAGCGCGGACGCGCCGCCGTCGGTGGCGTCCGCGACGTAGACGGCCGCCCCGGTCGCGGCCAGCTTGTCGTTGAACTCACGGGTGGTGGCGCGCTGCCAGAGCGGTTTCCCGGTCGCGGCGTCCAGCGCGTAGACCTTACTGGTCGCGGTCCCGGCGAAGACGGCCCGGCCGTTCACCGCGATCGCCTGGACCGGGCCGCTGGCGGTGAAGCTCCAGACCTTCGTGCCCGGCCGCTGGGCCGGGCGCTGGGCCGGCTGGGCCGCGGACCCGGCCGAGGCGGCGGGCTTACCCGGGCGGGTGAGTTCCCAGGCGGCGACCGCCAGGCCGCCGGTGGCCATCCCCGCTACCGCCGCCAGCGCCCGGCGTCGTCCCATCGGAGGCCCCGGCGGCGCTGTCTGGCTGTCCGGCTCCACGGGCGGGGTCGGCGGGGTCGGCGGGGTCGGCGGCGGGGCCGGCGGGCTCGGGCGGGCCCACGAATCCTCGGGGACCTGTATCACCGTGGCCGGGGTGACGGACGGCAGGGTGGGCGGACGCGCGACCGCCGGGCTGGCCGGGGGGCTGTCGTCGAGCCCGGTCTGCTGGCCGGCGAGGAGCCGGGCCACCGGCGCGGGCCAGAACGCGCCTGGGTCGCCGAGTGGTACGGCGCCCATCAGCGCGGTGGCCAGCTCCGCCGGGGTCGGCCGCCCGGCCGGGTCCTTGACCAGGCAGGCGGCGACCAGGTCGCGCAGTCCCGGCGGCACCTGATCCAGGTCCGGCTCGGTATGGACGATGCGGTACAGCATCACCGCGGGATGGCCGGTACCGAACGGGCCGGTGCCCGCGGCCGCGAAATACAGCACGCCACCCAGGGAGAACACATCGCTCGGGGGCCCGGCGGGCTGGCTCTGCGCCTGCTCGGGCGACATGTACGAGGGCGTGCCGATCAGGCTCTCGGCCGACGTCAGCACGGTGCCGTCCAGGGCCCGGGCGATGCCGAAGTCGATCACGCGGGGCCCGTCGGCGGCCAGCAGCACGTTGCCCGGCTTGAGGTCCCGGTGCACCAGGCCGCAGGAGTGGATCACGCGCAGCGCCTCGGCCAGCCCGGCCGCCAGCTTCAGCACCGCGTCCTCGGGCAGCGGCCCGGCCGCCGTCACGACCTCCTGCAGGGACGGCCCCGGGACGTAGGCGGTGGCCAGCCACGGCGGGTCGTCGTCGGGTCCGGCCGCCACCACCGGGGCGGCGTAGCCGCCGTTGACGGCCAGGGCAGCGGCGACCTCGCGCCGGAACCGGCCCACGAACGCGCCGTCCCGGGCCAGGTGCGGGTGGATGACCTTGACCGCCACCGCGCGCCCGCCGGGCGAAGACCCCAGGTACACCCGGCCCATCCCGCCGGCGCCCAGCCGCTGGTGCAGGCGGAACTCCCCGATCATGCGCGGATCCTCCGCGCTCAGCGGAAGCATCTCACTCCTCGGCTACCGGTCCCCGTGGCACCCGGCCTCGCCGCGTTCCTCGCCCCCCGCGGCCCGAGCCCGATCGGTACCATTCGCGGCCTATTGTGCCGCCCGGTACCCGTGGCGGTACGGGGTTTAGGGGTTTCTGGCCAGCCAGGCGTCGATCCCGGCCAGCATCTCGGCGCGCCGTGGCTCGGGTGCCACCGAGCCGGCCACCGACCCCCGGGCCAGTTCGGCCAGTTCGGCGTCGGAGAACCCGTGCGCGTACCGGGCGATCTCGTACTGCGCGGCCAGCCGGGGACCGAACAGCAGCGGGTCGTCGGCCCCGAGCGCGACCGGCACGCCCGCCTCGAACAGGCGGCGCAGCGGGACCGCGGCCGGGTCGGCCGCCACCCCGAGCGCGACGTTGGAGGACGGGCACACCTCGCAGGTGACGGCGTCGGCGGCCAGCCGCTTGACCAGGGCGGGATCCTCGACCGCGCGGATGCCGTGCCCGACCCGGTCCGCGTGCAGGTCGTCCAGGCAGGCGGCCACGCTCGCCGGGCCGGCCAGCTCGCCGCCGTGCGGGACCAGCAGCAGCCCGGCCCGCGCGGCGATGCGGAACGCGGCGGCGAAGTCGCCGGCCGCCCCGGTCCGCTCGTCGTTGGACAGGCCGAACCCGGTCACGCCGCGCCCCGCGTACTGCGCCGCCAGCCGGGCCAGCGTCCTGGCCTCAAGCGGGTGCTTGGTCCGGTTGGCCGCCACGATGACGCCGATGCCGACCCCGGTGGCCCGCTCCGCCGCCGCGGCGGCCGCCAGGACCAGCTCGACCATGGCGGTGATCCCGCCGAACCGGGTGGCGAAACCCGACGGGTCGACCTGGATTTCCAGCCAGCGTGAGCCATCGGCCCGTTCGTCCTGAGCGGTCTCGGTCATCAGCCGGACCACGTCCTGCGGCCGGCGCAGCACCGAGCGGGCGACGTCGTACAGCCGCTGGAACCGGAACCAGCCGCGCTCGTCAGCCGCGCTCAGCCGCGGCGGCCAGTCCTCGGTGAGCGCGGCCGGCAGCCGGATGCCGTAGTCGTGCGCCAGCTCGACCAGCGTGCCGTGCCGCATCGCGCCGGTGAAGTGCAGATGCAGGTGCGCTTTCGGGAGAGCTGTGAGCGGCCTCAACATCCCCCACAGTGTGCCGTGCTTACCTGGCTTCTGCGAGCAGCTTGGCCATCCGGCCGATGCCCTCTTCCAGGTCGGCGTCGCCGAGCGCGCAGGAAAGCCGGAAATATCCCGGTGTGCCGAATGCCTCGCCCGGGACCACGGCCACCTCGGCCTCGTCCAGGATGAGGCCGGCCAGTTCCGCCGAGGTCTGCGGCCGGTGCCCGCCGATCTGCAGGCCGAGCAGGCCCTTGACGCTCGGGTAGCAGTAGAAGGCGCCTTGCGGCTCCGGGCAGACCACGCCGGGGATCTCGTTCAGCATCCGGGCCATGGTCAGCCGGCGCCGGTCGAACGCGGTGCGCATCTCGGCCACCGCGGACAGGTCCCCGGACACGGCGGCGAGCGCGGCCGCCTGGGCCACGTTGCAGACGTTGGAGGTGGCGTGGCTCTGGAAGTTGGACGCGGCGCTGATCACGTCCTTCGGGCCGATCATCCAGCCGACCCGCCAGCCGGTCATCGCGTAGGTCTTGGCCACGCCGTTGAGGACCACGCAGGTGCCGACGGTCGCCGGCGCCTGGACCGGGATCGAGGAGAAGACGGCGTCGCCGTACACCAGGTGCTCGTAGATCTCGTCGGTGACCACCCACAGGCCGTGTCCCGCGGCCCACTCGCCGATGGCCCGCACCGCGTCCGGCGGGTACACCGCGCCGGTGGGGTTCGAGGGGGAGACGAAAAGAACGATCTTGGTCCGGCTGGTCCTGGCCGCCTCGAGCTGGTCCACCGAGGCCAGGTAGCCCGCGGCCTCGTCGGTCAGCACCGGCACCGTCACCCCGCCGGCCAGCGCGATGGCCTCGGGGTAGGTGGTCCAGTAGGGGGCCGGCACGATGACCTCGTCGCCCGGGTCGAGCAGGGTGGCGAAGGTCTGGTAGACGGCCTGCTTGCCGCCGTTCGTGACCAGTACCTGGCTGGCCTCGACCTGGTAGCCGGAGTCGCGCGCGGTCTTGTCCGCGATCGCCTGCCGCAGCTCGGGCAGGCCGGCCGCGGGGGTGTACTTGTGGAAGCGCGGCTCGGCGCAGGCCCGCTGGGCGGCCTCGACGATGTACCCGGGGGTGGGGAAATCAGGTTCTCCGGCGCCGAAGCCGATGACCGGTCTGCCCGCCGCCTTCAGCGCCTTGGCCTTGGCGTCCACGGCCAGCGTGGCGGACTCGGAGATAGCGGAAATGCGTGCGGAGACTCTGGTAGGCATGTGCTTTATTCTCCCACCTGGCGCTAGTGCCGGGCGCATCATTTACGCCTCTCTGGACCAGGCGGTTCGACGGAAGGACGGTTCGGACGTACACTGCATGGACCGGCGGCGATGCTGCCGTTGCGGCAGCGTGCCCGTGAGCCTGCGGACACGAGCTTGAATCCGCGTAGTGTGGTGTCATGCACAGTGTTTTCAAGGACACAGGGCAGTAGCTCAATTGGCCAGAGTTCCGGTCTCCAAAACCGGCGGTTGGGGGTTCGAGTCCCTCCTGCCCTGCGAGTGCGATCCGGCGAAACCGCCGAGCCGGCGGACGTATAGGTGAGGATATGGCGACTCAGACACGTGGCGAGGCCGCGGAGAAACGGAGCGGAGCCGGCGGCGCAGCCAAGCGCGAGCCCCGGACCACCCCCGCCCTGTTCTTCCGGCAGATAGTCGGCGAGCTCCGGAAGGTGATCTGGCCCACCCGTCAGATGCTCGTCACCTACACGGTGGTCTGCATGGTGTTCGTCATCTTCATGGTCATCATCGTGACGAGCCTGGACTACGGGTTCACCAAGCTGGTGTTCGAGCTGTTCGGCTAGCTGTCCTGGGGTGTCCCGGGCAGGCGGCCGGGGGACGCCGCCCAGCGGGCCGTGCGGATGCCGCGCGCGGCGCCATGATCGCGCTAACTGATCGTGGCCTGAGGAAAGTGGCCTGAGGAAAGAGAGAGTAATCGTGTCCGAGACCCAGCTGGATTCCGTGCTGCCGGGCACGACGGGACCCGATGCGGAAACCGGGGAGGCTGATGACGTGAGCGAATACAGCGAAGAAGCTGGCGGGCTCGACCCCGCGGGCGAGGCTGAGGACGCCCCGTCGGCCGATGGTGCCGTGTCTGAGGACGATGTCGTATCTGAAGAGGACGCTGACGACACCGGATCCCTGGCCGGCGAGGCCGCGGAGGGCGAGGCCGCGGAACCAGACGAGGAAGCCGACCCGGTCGAGCGCGCGCGCGAGGAGTTCCAGCGCGAACTGCGGATGCTGCCCGGTGACTGGTACGTGGTCCACTCCTACGCGGGCTACGAGAACCGGGTGAAGACCAACCTGGAGAGCCGCATCTCCTCGCTCAACATGGAGGACTTCATCTTCCAGATCGAGGTCCCCGTCCACCAGGTGACCGAGATCAAGGGCGGCAAGCGGCAGCAGGTCCAGGAGAAGGTGCTGCCCGGCTACATCCTGGTCCGGATGGAGCTCACCGACGAGTCCTGGGCGGTGGTACGGAACACCCCGGGCGTGACGGGCTTCGTCGGCCTGTCCAGCCGGCCGTCGCCGCTGCAGCTCAGCGAGGTGACCAACCTGCTCGCGCCCGAGCCGGAGCCGGGGACCAAGCAGGCCGAGGCCGCGCGGCCGTCCACGGTGGAATTCGAGGTCGGCGAAAGCGTTACCGTAATGGACGGCCCGTTCGCCACGCTTCCCGCCACCGTGAACGAGATCAACCCCGATACCCAGAAGCTCAAGGTGCTGGTGTCGATCTTCGGCCGCGAGACTCCGGTCGAGCTGTCGTTCGACCAGGTGACCAAGATCTAGGAATCCGTACAGGTAAGGACATACAGCAATGCCGCCAAGAAGGAAGAAGCTCGCCGCCGTCGTCAAGGTGCAGCTGCCCGCCGCCCAGGCGACGCCCGCGCCGCCGGTCGGCACCGCGCTGGGCCCGCACGGCGTGAACATCATGGACTTCGTCAAGCAGTACAACGCCGCGACGGAGAGCCAGCGGGGCAACATCATCCCGGTCGAGATCTCGATCTACGAAGACCGCACCTTCACCTTCATCACCAAGACGCCGCCGGCGCCGGAGCTGATCAAGAAGGCCGCGGGCGTGGACAAGGGCAGTGCCGAGCCGCACAAGACCAAGGTCGGCTCGATCAGCGCCGCCCAGGTCCGCGACATCGCCCAGGTCAAGATGCCCGACCTCAACGCGACCACGATCGAGGCGGCCGAGAAGATCATCGCCGGGACCGCCCGCTCGATGGGCATCAAGGTCGAGCGCTGATCCGTTCGTTACCACGTGAGCGGCCGCGGGCCGCTCACGAGCATGTGGCAGGGCCTCGCGCGGGCCCGCTGACCACGACCTCCAGACTCTTGAGGAGACTCCAGACATGAAGCGCAGCAAGTCCTACCGCCAGGCCGACGAGCAGATCGACCGGTCGAAGCTCTACAGCCCCGCCGACGCGGTCGCCATCGCCAAGTCGGAGCAGGTGACGAAGTTCGACCCGACCGTCGAGGTCGCCCTGCGCCTAGGCGTCGACCCGCGCAAGCAGGACCAGATGGTCCGCGGCACCGTCAACCTGCCGAACGGCACCGGCAAGACCGCCCGGGTGCTGGTCTTCGCCACCGGCGACCGGGCCGAGGACGCCCGCGCGGCGGGCGCCGACTTCGTCGGCTCGGACGACCTGATCGAGCGCATCCAGGGCGGGTTCCTCGACTTCGACGCGGTCGTCGCCACCCCCGACCTGATGGGCAAGGTCGGCCGCCTCGGCCGGGTACTCGGCCCGCGCGGCCTGATGCCGAACCCCAAGACCGGCACCGTCACGCCGGACGTCGGCAAGGCCGTGACCGAGATCAAGGGTGGCAAGATCGAGTTCAGGACCGACCGGCACGGCAACCTCCACTTCATCATCGGCAAGGCCTCGTTCCCCTCGAACGCCCTGCTGGAGAACTACGCCGCCGCCCTGGACGAGGTGATCAGGCTCAAGCCCGCCGCGGCCAAGGGCCGGTACCTGAAGAAGGTCACCTTCACCACCACCATGGGCCCCGGCATCCCGGTCGACCCCAACAAGACCCGCAACTTCACCGAGGACCTGGCCGACACCACGGCCTGACCCGCCGGACACCGAGCACACGCCGGCGGCGGGCCCCCCGATCCGGGGCGCCCGTCGCTCCGCGTTCCGCCCTGGCCCGGTCGCCGCCGCTCCGCACTGCTCGAGGCCGCGCGTGTGACCGGCGGGATCGGAGAGGCACCTCATGGCCTCAGGGACGGGTGTGTCGGCCTCGTAAGGACCCTATGTGCCATCGGTGCAGCTCTAGGTGACCCTATGTGCCACCGGGTCCGTACAGCTGACCGGCGGCCTATCGACTCCGGCGCCGTGGCCCGCGCGAAAGTGATTTGGCCGGGGTGGCGGGACACCGTATGCTGGATGTTGCCGAAGACCGCTGGATGCCGCCGCTAACGCGACGGCCGAAGGCTCCGGCCGGGAACGTGTTCCTGGCCCGGACATCCCGCGCAGGTGAACTGAGCAGTATCGCGCAGCCCGCAAGGCTGCCGTTGCCGCCCCGTGCGCCTCGCGCCGGGGCGTTTTTGCTGTCTCCGGCTCTTACCCAGACGCAGAACGTGCTTCTACGCATCGAGTAACGGAGAGGAGGCACATGGCTAACGCCGAAAAGGTCGCCGCGGTGGCCGAGCTTACTGAACGCTTCAGGGACTCGTCCGGCGCGGTGCTCACCGAATACCGCGGGCTCACCGTGGCTCAGCTTGCCGAGCTGCGCCGGTCGCTCGCCGACAACGCTACGTTCGCGGTGGTCAAGAACACCCTGACCAAGATCGCGGTCAACGAGGCGGGACTGGAGAACCAGCTCTCGTCGCTGCTGGCCGGACCGTCAGCGATCGCGTTCGTCGACGGCGACGTGGTCGAGGCGGCCAAGAGCCTGCGCGACTTCGCCAAGGCGAACCCGCTGCTGGTGATCAAGGGCGGTGTGCTCGACGGCAAGGCGATGACGCCGCCGGAGATCATCAAGCTGGCTGACCTGGAGTCGCGTGAGGTCCTGCTGGCCAAGCTGGCTGGCGCCATGAAGGCGTCGCTGGCCGGGGCGGCCGCGACGTTCAACGCGCTGCCGGTGCAGATGGCCCAGCTCGCGGAGGCCCTGCGGGCCAAGCGGGCCGAGGCCGAGGGCGGTGCCACACCAGAAGTCCAGGACACGCCGGCCGACGCCGCACCGGAAGTCCAGGACACGCCGGGCGACGACGCCTGACCGTTCGTACACATACGTGAAGTAAGGAAACGAGGAACACCATGGCGAAGATGAGCACGGACGACCTCCTCGAGGCGTTCAAGGAGATGACCCTGCTCGAGCTCTCCGAGTTCGTGAAGCAGTTCGAGGACACCTTCGACGTCAAGGCGGCCGCCCCGGTCGCGGTGGCGGCCCCGGCGGCCGGCGGCCAGGGCGGCGCCGCCGCCGAGGAGGCCGAGGAGCAGGACGAGTTCGACGTCATCCTCGAGGCTGCGGGCGACAAGAAGATCCAGGTCATCAAGGAGGTGCGCAGCCTGACGAGCCTGGGCCTCAAGGAGGCCAAGGACCTGGTCGACGGCGCCCCCAAGACGGTGCTCGAGAAGGTCAACAAGGAGAGCGCGGACAAGGCGAAGGCGGCCCTCGAGGGCGCCGGCGCCACCGTCACCGTCAAGTAGCCGTCAGGCTGCGCTAGGCGGTAGGAAGCGCAGCGAGACCCGGGCCCGCGACGCCATTCGCGGGCCCGGGTCTCGTCACGTTCCACCGCGAGACGTCCGCAGGCTGCCCACTCGTCTGCTGGTCACGCCAGGCAGGAATATCGTCATACCCCTCGGTGTTGCTGCCTACACATAACACTGCATGTGGCATCCGTCACCAAAGCAATGTGCCTGGACTGTCCGGTTTAGACTTGACTCTGGGCCGCCGAAGAGCGATGCTGCGGAGCAACCGTGAACCTCATAGTGACGTACACTTGACCAGCGGTGTAGCCTTCAGCTACACTGCTAGTTTGCGCTGCACTCTGACGTCCTCGGTCTCTCCCTCGCGTCTACGGGGTTTTGCCGCGGGGCGTTTGGCGTGCGTGCGGTGATATTTCCGTGACAAAGTTCGGAAGGACCCCTGTTGGCAGCATCGCGCAGCGCCTCCGCAACGACTACCTCCGCTACGAATAATGGCTCGCGCCGCGTCTCCTTCGCACGCATCCAGGAGCCGCTCAAGGTACCAGACCTGCTCGCCCTGCAGACCGAGTCGTTCGACTGGCTGCTTGGGAACGAGAAGTGGCAGAACCGGATCGCCGAAGCCCTGGAAGCTGGCCGCAAGGACGTAGCCGAGCAGTCCGGCCTGGAGGAGATCTTCGAAGAGATCAGCCCGATCGAAGACTTCTCAGGCACCATGTCGCTCTCGTTCCGTGACCACCGGTTCGAGCCGCCCAAGTACTCCGCGGAGGAGTGCAAGGACAAGGACATGACGTACTCCGCCCCGATGTTCGTCACGGCGGAGTTCATCAACAACACCACTGGCGAGATCAAGAGCCAGACGGTGTTCATGGGTGACTTCCCGCTCATGTCGGCCAAGGGCACCTTCATCATCAACGGCACCGAGCGCGTGGTGGTCAGCCAGCTGGTCCGTTCGCCCGGCGTCTACTTCGACCGCCAGGTCGACAAGACGAGCGACAAGGACATTTACGCCTGCAAGGTCATCCCCAGCCGGGGCGCCTGGCTCGAGTTCGAGATCGACAAGCGCGATGCCGTCGGCGTCCGCATCGACCGCAAGCGCAAGCAGAGCGTGACCGTGCTGCTGAAGGCGCTGGGCTGGGACGACGCGAAGATCCTGGACCGCTTCGGCGGGTACGAGTCGATGCGCGCCACCCTGGAGAAGGACCACACGGCCGGCCAGGACGAGGCGCTGCTCGACATCTACCGCAAGCTCCGCCCGGGCGAGCCGCCGACGCGCGAGTCGGCTCAGGCGCTGCTGGAGAACCTGTACTTCAACCCGAAGCGGTACGACCTGGCCAAGGTCGGCCGGTACAAGGTCAACCGCAAGCTCGGTCTCGAGCTGCCGATCCGGCAGGGCACGTTGAGCGAGAGCGACATCGTCTCGACCATCGAGTACCTGGTCCGCCTGCACGCGGGCGAGGAGGAGCAGATCGTCGGCGAGCAGATCATCCCGCTCGAGACCGACGACATCGACCACTTCGGCAACCGCCGCCTGCGCACCGTGGGCGAGCTGATCCAGAACCAGGTCCGGCTGGGCCTGGCCCGGATGGAGCGGGTGGTCAGGGAGCGGATGACGACCCAGGACGTCGAGGCGATCACGCCGCAGACCCTGATCAACATCCGGCCCGTGGTCGCGTCCATCAAGGAGTTCTTCGGCACCAGCCAGCTCTCCCAGTTCATGGACCAGACCAACCCGCTGGCCGGGCTGACCCACAAGCGGCGCCTGAGCGCGCTGGGCCCGGGTGGCCTGAGCCGCGAGCGGGCGGGCTTCGAGGTCCGCGACGTGCACCCCAGCCACTACGGCCGGATGTGCCCGATCGAGACGCCTGAAGGCCCGAACATCGGCCTGATCGGGTCGCTGTCCAGCTACGCCCGGGTGAACGCGTTCGGCTTCGTGGAGACGCCGTACCGCAAGGTGACCGACGGCGTGGTCACGGACCAGATCGACTACCTGACCGCCGACGAGGAGGACAGGCACGTCATCGCCCAGGCGAACACGCCGCTGGACGCCGAGGGCACCATGTTCGAGCGCCGCGTCCTGGTCCGCCGCAAGGGCGGCGAGGTGGACTACATCCCGCCGGATGAGGTCGACTACATGGACGTGTCCGCGCGCCAGATGGTGTCCGTGGCCACCGCCATGATCCCGTTCCTCGAGCACGACGACGCCAACCGCGCGCTGATGGGCTCGAACATGCAGCGCCAGTCGGTGCCGCTGCTGCGCAGCGAGGCGCCGCTGGTCGGCACGGGCATGGAGTACCGCGCCGCCACTGACGCGGGCGACGTGATCCTGGCCGAGAAGGCCGGCGTGGTCGAGGAGTCCTGCGCGGACTACGTGACCGTGATGAACGACGACGGCACCCGGACGACCTATCTGGTGTCTAAGTTCAAGCGCTCCAACCAGGGCACTTCCTTCAACCAGAAGCCCATCGTCGAAGAGGGCGACCGGGTGGAGGCGAAGCAGGTGCTGGCCGACGGCCCGTGCACCGACTTCGGTGAGATGGCGCTCGGCAAGAACCTGCTCGCGGCGTTCATGCCGTGGGAGGGGCACAACTACGAGGACGCCATCATCCTCTCCCAGCGCCTCGTTCAGGATGACGTGCTCAGCTCGATCCACATCGAGGAGCACGAGGTCGACGCCCGGGACACCAAGCTCGGCCCGGAGGAGATCACCAGGGACATCCCCAACGTCTCCGATGAAGTGCTCGCCGACCTCGACGAGCGCGGCATCATCCGGATCGGCGCCGAGGTCGTCAACGGCGACATCCTGGTCGGCAAGGTCACGCCCAAGGGCGAGACCGAGCTGACTCCGGAGGAGCGGCTGCTGCGCGCGATCTTCGGCGAGAAGGCCCGCGAGGTCAGGGACACCAGCCTCAAGGTGCCGCACGGCGAGGAGGGCAAGGTCATCGGCGTCCGGGTGTTCACCCGCGAGGACGGCGACGAGCTTCCGCCCGGCGTGAACGAGCTGGTCCGGGTGTACGTGGCCCAGAAGCGCAAGATCACCGACGGCGACAAGCTGGCCGGACGGCACGGGAACAAGGGCGTGATCGCGAAGATCCTGCCGGTGGAGGACATGCCGTTCCTCGAGGACGGCACCCCGGTGGATATCGTGCTCAACCCGCTCGGCGTACCCGGCCGGATGAACGTCGGCCAGGTCCTTGAGACCCACCTGGGGTGGGTGGCCAAGACCGGCTGGCAGGTCGAGGGCGACGACGAGCCCTGGAAGGACCGGCTGCGCGCCATCGGCGCCGACGCGGCCCCGGGCGGCACCCCGGTCGCCACCCCGGTGTTCGACGGAGCCAAGGAGGAGGAGATCACCGGCCTGCTCGGCAGCACGCTGCCGACCCGGGACGGCCTGCGCCTGGTCGGCTCCAGCGGTAAGGCCCGGCTGTTCGACGGCCGGACCGGCGAGCCGTTCAAGGACCCGATCGCGGTCGGCTACATCTACATCCTGAAGCTGCTCCACCTGGTCGACGACAAGATCCACGCCCGGTCGACCGGACCGTACTCGATGATCACCCAGCAGCCGCTGGGCGGTAAGGCGCAGTTCGGTGGCCAGCGCTTCGGCGAGATGGAGGTCTGGGCCCTCGAGGCCTACGGCGCCGCCTACGCCCTGCAGGAGCTGCTCACCATCAAGTCCGACGACGTGCTCGGCCGGGTGAAGGTCTACGAGGCCATCGTCAAGGGCGAGAACGTCCCAGAACCGGGGATCCCGGAATCATTCAAGGTGCTGATCAAGGAAATGCAGTCACTGTGCCTCAACGTCGAGGTGCTGTCGAGCGACGGCGCCGCGATCGAGATGCGCGACACCGACGAGGATGTCTTCCGCGCGGCCGAGGAACTCGGCATCGACCTGTCCCGGCGTGAGCCGAGCAGTGTCGAAGAGGTCTGATCGAGAAGGGGGAATTACCAATGCTTGACGTCAACTTCTTCGATGACCTGCGCATCGGTCTTGCCACCGCCGAGGACATCCGGCAGTGGTCCCACGGCGAGGTGAAGAAGCCGGAGACCATCAACTACCGCACCCTCAAGCCGGAGAAGGACGGGCTCTTCTGCGAGAAGATCTTCGGTCCGACCCGGGACTGGGAGTGCTACTGCGGCAAGTACAAGCGCGTCCGGTTCAAGGGCATCATCTGCGAGCGCTGCGGCGTGGAAGTCACCCGCGCCAAGGTGCGGCGCGAGCGGATGGGCCACATCGAGCTGGCCGCTCCGGTCACGCACATCTGGTACTTCAAGGGCGTGCCCAGCCGGCTCGGCTACCTGCTCGACCTGGCGCCGAAGGACCTGGAGAAGGTCATCTACTTCGCCGCTTACATGATCACCCACGTGGACGACGACGCGCGAGCGCGCGACCTGCCGAGCCTCGAGGCCAAGATCTCGGTCGAGCGCGGCCAGCTCGAGCAGCGCCGCGACGCCGACGTCGAGGCCCGGCAGGCCAAGCTCGAAGCCGACCTGGCCGAGCTCGAGGCGGCCGGCGCCAAGAGCGACGCCAAGCGGAAGCTGCGCGAGTCCTCGGACCGGGAGTGCAAGCAGATCAGGGACCGCGCGGGCAAGGAGATCGACCGCCTGGACGAGGTCTGGAGCAGGTTCAAGGGCCTGAAGGTCCAGGACCTCGAGGGCGACGAGCTCCTGTACCGCGAGATGCGGGACCGGTTCGGCCGGTACTTCCGCGGCGGCATGGGCGCCCAGGCCATCCAGGACCGGCTGGGCAGCTTCGACCTGGACGCCGAGGCGCAGAGCCTGCGCGAGACGATCCGCACCGGCAAGGGCCAGAAGAAGGCCCGCGCGCTCAAGCGGCTCAAGGTCGTCAGCGCCTTCCTGAACACCAGGAACAGCCCGCTGGGGATGGTCCTCGACTGCATCCCGGTGATCCCGCCGGACCTGCGGCCGATGGTCCAGCTGGACGGCGGCCGGTTCGCCACGAGTGACCTCAACGACCTGTACCGCCGGGTCATCAACCGGAACAACCGGCTGAAGCGGCTGCTCGACCTGGGCGCACCCGAGATCATCGTGAACAACGAGAAGCGGATGCTCCAGGAGGCCGTGGACAGCCTGTTCGACAACGGCCGCCGCGGCCGCCCGGTCACCGGACCTGGCAACCGCCCGCTCAAGTCGCTGTCCGACATGCTCAAGGGCAAGCAGGGCCGGTTCCGCCAGAACCTGCTGGGCAAGCGCGTCGACTACTCCGGCCGGAGTGTCATCGTGGTCGGCCCGCAGCTCAAGCTGCACCAGTGCGGCCTGCCCAAGCAGATGGCGCTGGAGCTGTTCAAGCCGTTCGTGATGAAGCGCCTGGTTGACCTCAACCACGCGCAGAACATCAAGTCCGCCAAGCGGATGGTCGAGCGGGCCCGGCCGGTGGTGTGGGACGTGCTCGAGGAGGTCATCACCGAGCACCCGGTGCTGCTCAACCGGGCGCCGACCCTGCACCGCCTGGGCATCCAGGCCTTCGAGCCGCAGCTGGTCGAGGGCAAGGCGATCCAGATCCACCCGCTGGTCTGCACCGCGTTCAACGCGGACTTCGACGGCGACCAGATGGCGGTGCACCTGCCGCTGTCCGCCGAGGCGCAGGCCGAGGCGCGGATCTTGA
>JBEKJP010000036.1:0-58817 GCA_050011155.1 Streptosporangiaceae bacterium | reverse complement strand
GCCGGGTGGATACCGGCGGACAACAGGGCCCGCAGGTCTTCCACGCAGGCCTTGATGTAGTCGGCGTCGGACAGGCCGCTGTACTGGGGAAGCTGCCGGTCGGTGCCGTGCAGATAATGAGTGCCGAACGGGTCGTGGCTCGACATCTTCCAGGCGGCCACACCAGTGACCGAGACGGCGCCGAACGACCGTCCGTGATAGCTCCCCCGCATGGCCAGCACCTGGTTGGCCTTGCGCGCGGTCAGGCAGGCCAGCAGCGCGGTCTCGTTCGCCTCGGTGCCGGAATTGGCAAAGAACACCTTGGCGTTCGGGATACCGGACAGCTTGACGATCTTTTCGGCGAGTTCGATCTGGTTGCGGATGAGGTACAACGTCGAGGTGTGCACCACCCCGGAGGCGATCTGCCGCTCGACCGCGTCCCGGACCTCGGGAACGTCGTAGCCGAGCATGTTCGTCAGGATGCCGGCGAAGAAGTCAAGGTAGCCGCGGCCCTGGGCGTCGGTGACCCGGCAGCCCTTGCCGCTGACGATCTCGATCGGCTCGTCGTAGTAGGTACCGACCCAGTTCGGGATAACCGCGCGATGGCGGGCGAGTAGCTCAGACATAGTCCCTAGTCTTCCGTCCGCGAGGGCTGGAGGTGAACCGACATCGTGTAAGCAATCATCGTTCGGGCCTTACGCTTTGTTCATGCTTCCCACGGTGCGCGAGCTGCTGGACCTCGACCCGCTACGGCGGGGCAGCCCGCGGGTGGTGACCGGGCCTGACGGCCTGGCCGCGCGGGTCCGCTGGGTGCACGTCCTGGAGCTGGCGGACGCCGCGCACCTGCTACGGGGCGGGGAGCTTGTGCTGACCACCGGCGTGGCGCTGCCGCCCGAGCCGGTCCTGCTGGCCCGCTACGCGGCCGAACTCGCCGCCGCCGGGGTGAGCGCCCTGGCGGTAGAACTCGGCCGCCGGTACGTCGGAGAGCTGCCCGCGGCCTTGGTCCGGAGCGCGGCGGACAGCGGCCTGACGTTGATCGCCTTCGCCCACGAGGTCCCGTTCGTAGAGATCACCGAGGCGGTACACGCCATGATCATCGACGCGCAGCTCGAGGAACTGCGTGCCTCGGAGCGGCTGCACGAGGTCTTCACCGAGCTGTCCGTGGCCGGCGCGTCCCCGGACGAGGTGGTGCGGCAGGCCGCGATCCTGGCCGGCCGGCCGGTGATCCTGGCCGACCTGTCGCACCGGGTGCTGGCCTGCGAGCCCGGCCGTGCCGACCCGGCGCGCCTGCTGGCCGGGTTCGCCCGGCGCAGCCGGGCTCTGCGCACGTCCGGCCGCACGGCCTTCGACGAGGCGTCCGGCTGGCTGCACACGCCGGTCGGCGCGCGGGGCGAGGACTGGGGCCGGGTCATCCTGGTCTGCGACGGGCCGCCGCGCGACGCGGACACCGTGCTCATCGAGCGGGCCGCCACCACGCTGGCCCTGGGCCGCCTGCTCACCCGGCACGCCGAGAGCCTGGACCGGCAGGCGCACCGGACGCTGATCACGGGCCTGATCAGCCAGACGCTGGCCGATCCGGCCGAGGCCGCGGTCCGGGCCCGGGCGCTCGGCGTCCCGGTGGACGGCCGCCAGCTCATCGCGGTCGTCCTGCGGTTGCGCGATCCCTCCCGGGCGCTCGGCGTCTCCGCCCACGCCCGGGTCCTCGACGTCGCCGACGCGGCGGCCGCCGCGTGCCGCGCCGAGCGGATCCCATCCCTGGTCGGGACGCTGGACGACGTCCGCGCGGGGGCGTTGCTCTCGCTCAGCCCGCGCGCCGACGCCGATCGCGCCCTGGATGGCCTGGCCGCGCGGCTGGGCACCGGCTGGGACGAGCTGGTCATCGGGGTCGGGGCCGCGGCCGGCTCGATCAGGGACGTACGCCGCTCATTCCTCGAGGCCACCCAGGTCGCCGACGTGGCGGCGGAACGCCCGGGCGGCTGGGGCCTGGCCGGGCCGGGCGGGGCTGGCTCGGGCGGGGCTGGCTCGGGCGGGGGCCATCCCCCGTTCTACCGGCTGGCCGACCTGCGCCTGCGGGGGCTGCTCCACCTGCTCCGCGACGACCCCCGGGTGCAGACGTTCGTCGAACGGGAACTCGGCCCGCTGCTGGCCGCCGAGCCGGACACCTCGCTGCTCGACGTGCTCAGCGCCTATCTGGCGGCGGGCGGCAACAAGGCGGAGGCGGCCAAGCACGCGCACCTGGCCCGGCCGACCTTCTACGAGCGGCTGCGGCGGATCGAGCGCATCCTCGGCACCGACCTCGGGTCGGCCGAATCGCGGACCTCGCTGCACGTCGCGTTGCTGGCTTTGGAGGCCCGCCGGTAAGGATCCCGCGCCGATCAGGGCGATGAGGCCGGCGTTAGTGGGGGTGAAGCCGCAGCTGCCGAAGTAGAACGGGCGGAGGTGATCCTCGAAGTCGACGTGCAGCCACTCGCAGCCCGCGGCCCTGGCCTTTTCGGCGGCGATCGCGACCAGCCTGGTACCCACCCCGTGGTGCTTGACCCGTTCGGTGACCAGGGTATCGAGGATAAAAGCGTGCACGCCCCCGTCCCATGGGACGTTGACGAAACCGGCCAAGTCCCGGTCATCCCGGGCGGTGACCCAGCCCAGGCTGTGCCCGCTCACCTGAGCCAGCCAGTCGTCGTCCAGCACCCGGTGCTCGAATCCCTCGGCGTGCAGGGCGTTCAGCTCGGCGTTGGTGAACTCGCCGCGCCACGTGTAGTCGATCATCTGGCTTAACTTACGAACCACCTGGCCCTCACAGCCACTGAATTTCCCGGTCGGGCGCTTCCAGAGGCGTCAGCCAGGGGCCGTCTGTGTGTCACCGGCCACGTACTTACGTGGGCAGGGGCACACAGACTCCGTTCGTGGCCGGAGGCGCAGGCAGGGGTCAGGCGTCGCGGGCCGACCAGCGTGACTCCCGGGCATCGCGGTGCCCGGGGAGCCTCGTGATGCGCCGTCCCTGGCCACGCAACGGGGTGGATCCGGGTTACGGGGCAATGCCGCTCGGCTTAAGTTGATCATGGGCGTTAGCTCGGGGCGGCGGACGCGGTGAAACCGGGCTTTCGGTGCGTTTGAACGCATTCGAAGCCGGGTTTCACTTGCGTTATGACGGGCCCCGGACGCTGTGCCTGGGCTCGATAACGCCCAGGGTCCCAGCTCGACCCGGTAACCCGGATCAGCCCCGTTAACTTACAGCTGGCCGGACAGGTTTGTGCCTCACGTGGCGGATGGTGCTGCCGCGACTGCTGGGGGCGTCGTGGAACCGCACCGGTGGCACATCGGGTCACATAGAGGTGCACCGGTGGCACATCGGGTCTTTCGGTTCGGCGGGTCAGGCGTCTAGGATCTGGCCGGCGCGCTCGACGACGGGGGCGTCGGAGCTCCACGGGAAGTTGATCCAGCGATCGGTCCGCTTCCAGACGTAGTCGCACTTGATCACGGACTGCGGCTTCTCGTAGATCACCGCCGAGCGCACGTCGTCGACCTGGTCCTTGATGAAGATGTGGACGAGCTCGATAGTCCGGCCCGTGTCCGCGACGTCGTCGACGATGAGGACCTTCTTGGCCGAGAAGTCCACCGCGCTGGGCACCGGCGGCAGCATGACCGGCATGTCGAGCGTGGTGCCGACTCCGTCGTAGAACTCGACGTTCATGACGTACAGGTTCTTGACCGCGAGGGCGTAGCCGAGGGATCCGGCCAGGAATAGCCCGCCCCGGGCGATCGACAGGATAAGGTCGGGCCCGAAGCCGTCTGCGGCGATGGTCTGCGCCAGCTCGCGGGACGCCTCGCCGAATCGTTGCCAGCTGAGATTCTCACGCTCGTCGCTCATGACCCCTCACCGTGTCGCGGCTCAAAAGATCATCGTGCCATGACGTCCTACCTACGCAACCGCGGGCTGGTTACGGTGCTCTTAGGTGGTGTGATGCCCGATTCTTTCGATGAGCCAGGTGCTCCTGATGTCATCAGCAGCGGCCGCGAGGATACCGGTGCCTTCGCGGCGTGGTGGCGAGGGCTGGTACGGCGGCGGGGCGTCTGGGTGACGGCTGGCGCCGTGGGGCTGGCCGGGGTCGTCGCCGCGGCCGTCCTGGTCAGGCCGGCCCCGTCGGCGGTACCGCCGGGGTCGGCGGGATCGCCGCTGCCGGCGGGATCGCCGCTGCCGGTGACGGTTCCGGCCGACGGTGCGGCGGGGGCCGACGGGGTGTTCGCCACTGGTCGCGCCGACGGGCGCGCCTGGCGGCTCGCCGTGCAGGACATCGCCGACCCGGGCCACCGCTGCGTCCCGGCCGTCACCATCAACGGGACCGACGCCGACCCGGTGTACCCCGCGCCTGGGAACAGCGCCGTCGTCACCCTGGGCGCGCCCGCAGCGGACATCGGGTTCGCGTTCGTGCAGGTTCCCGGCGGAGCGGCCGGGCTGGTGGCCAGCGGCGGCCAGCCCCTCCCGGTGGTCACGGCGAGGGCCTGCGGGCTGCGCTACCGCCTGGCCGGCTTCGCCTACCGGCTGACCAGCCCGCCGAAGATCACCGCGGCCGGCTACGAGCTGCCGCTGATCAGCGCGCCGTCGGCGTCGGCGCCGCAGACCGTCGGGATGTGGAACAACGTGGGCCCGACCAGCTCTGACAACGCGGACGGCGCCATCGCGGCCGGGAAGACCTGGTCGATCACGGTGACGTTCAGCGTGGCGGGCGACTGCTACGACTTCAGCTCGCAGGAACCGGCCGACGTCCCTGAGGTGGCCCGATGCGGCCCGGTCAGCACGCCGGACGGCCCGGAGACCATCATGGCCCTGCCGTTGTCGCTGTCCTTCCCCCCGGCCGGGCGCCCGGTCCCCACCGGGTACGCGGTCCAGGTGAGCCCGGCCACGGCTCGGCTCAGGGCGACCCTGTCCGACGGGTCCACCCGGCTGGTGACGCCCCGGTTGGTGGAGGGCCGGAAGTACGCGGCCTTTTCTGTCCGTGCGCCGCTCCGGCTCAAGCGCCTGACCTGGCTCGACGCCGCGGGCCGGGCGTTCGCGAGCACCACCGCGCTCCCCCGGTACGGTTACCGGCAGTTCCAGCCCTGAGATCGGCCCGGCGGGTCACTCCTCGGCGGGCACGTACCAGCCGATCAGCAGGTTCACCGGTACCCCGCCGGGATCCTCGGCCTGCTCGTCGTTGAGGGCGTCCGTGATCTCCTTGAACTTGTCCTTCAGCTCGGCCGCCCTAGCCGGGGAGATCCTGAGATCGGACATGAACAGGGTCGGAGCGCGGTAGGTCTCGCCATCCGGGACCTCATCCGGTGACCGGTGCCTGGCCAGGAACGCGGCGAAGAAGCCGTCGCGGAAGCGGTCGAGCAGCACCTGCATGGCGCCGCTGCTGACGCGCTCGGTGGTACCGCCCGAGCAGCTGACGCAGGCGCTCACCCAGGATGAGGTCCGCTCTGGCAGCAGCCCGTACTCCGGGCCACGTTGCTGATCATGTTCGTGAACACGATCGGGGCCGGGCTCGAGCTGGTCGTCATCGTGATCCTGCGTCACCAGGCGGTGCGGCCCGGGCTGATCGGCCTGGCCCTAGGCGTCGGCGCGGCCGGCGGCCTGGCCGCTGTCCAGCTGGCGGCCGTACTGTACGGCTCCACCCGGCGCGAGCTCTGGCGGGCCCGCTGGCCCCGCTAGAGTGCCCTGATGAGCGAACTGCTGCTGCTGTCGAACTCGCGGGCGCCGGGGCAGGCGTTCCTCGAGCACGCCGCCGACGCCATCAGGTCCGTGCTGGGGGGTCGCAGCAGGATCTTGTTCGTTCCCTACGCCAGCAGCGACCCTGCTGCCTACGCCGGCCTCATGCGCAAGGCGCTGAGCAGCCTCGGCATCGGCGTCGTGGTGGACAGCCTGCACGAGGCGAGCGACCCGGCCCGGGCGATCCGCCAGGCCGAGGCGTTCTTCGTCGGCGGCGGCAACTCGTACCGCCTGCTACGGGCCCTGCGCCTGCTGGATGCCGGTGACAGCATCCGGGACGCCGTCCGCCGCGGCGTGCCCTACCTGGGCGCCAGCGCCGGCTCGAACGTGGCCTGCCCGTCCATCCGCACCACCAACGACATGCCGATCGTGGAAGTGCCCGCGTTGTCGGCCCTCGGCCTGATCCCGTTCCAGTTGAACCCGCACTACCTGGATCCCGACCCGGGGAGCACGCACCAGGGCGAGACCCGGCAGGAGCGGATCGAGGAGTTCCTCGAGGAGAACGACGTGCCGGTCGTGGGCCTGCGCGAAGGTGCCTGGCTGGGCGTCAGCGGCCAGCGCGCCATCCTGGCCGGGGCCAGCACGGGCCGCTTGTTCCGCCGGGGCGTCCCGCCGGCCAACCTGCCGGCCGGCACCGACCTGTCGTTCCTGCTGGAGACCACACCTCGGTACGACGTGAGAGCCCGCCAGGGCTAGGGCGCGTCCCGTAGATCGCACCCTCACGTGGGGTACCTACGCCAGGATCCGCTGGCTGCGGGTACTCATGCGGCCCTATCCGGCACAGTGTCACGCGAGATTGGTCTCTCGCCGCTGGGTGCCTTGGCGGCGGTAGCTGGCGTCCCTGGTGTCACGTGCGCCTCGGGTGCCGCCCAGGGTCCGGTTTCCCGGCCGTCTGCAACCGGCGCGCTGTGATGTGGGTGCGGCTTTTCCGCAGTGAGTGCCTGAGCCGCGGTGCGGCTGGTGCGGCTGGTGCCGGTGGTGCGGGAGCGGCCGCTGAGGCGCGCGAGGCGGCTGGCCCGCCTGCCAAGCCCAGCCAAGCCCGGCCCAGCCAAGCCCGGCCCGGCCCGGCCCGGCCGGGGACCAGCTGGCTAGCTCCGCTTCATGATCTACGAGACACGCTCTAGCCGGCCTCGCGGGCCGCGATCTGGCCGGCCTTACGCGCCGCCCCTTCGAGACGGCTCCGGTAGCCCTCCCACCACGCCTTGTCACCCGGGGCCATGTTGTCGGTGCCCTCGCGCAGGCCGGCGGCGCCGTCGATGAGCTCGCGGACGATGTCGGCCTGCCCGGCGTGCCGGTCGGTCTCGGCGATCATGTGGACCAGGATCTTGTGCAGCGTCACCTCGCTGCGGCTGGCGGGCCACCACGGCACGTGACCGATCGCATCCAGGGAGAACGCGCCGATGGTGGCGTCGGAGTGCGCCCAGGCCCGCCGGTACAGGCCGGTGATCTGCTCCCGGGTCTCACTGGGCGTGGCCCACATGTCCGCGTTGGGCTCGGCGTCGTCCTCCAGCCAGGGCAGCCGCTCGTCGTAGGGACGGCCGAAACAATCGCCGAAATACCCGAGTTCCACGCTGGCCACGTGCTTGACCAGTCCCAGCAGGTTGGTGCCGGTCGGCACCAACGGGCGGCGGACGTCGTATTCCGAAAGCCCGTCGAGCTTCCAGAGCAGGGCCTCGCGGGCATCCTGCAGGTAACGGTGAAGGTCCGCTTTCGGATCCGATGCGGTCATGCCGTCAGTCTGTCATGCAAGGCGGGCCGGGAATCCCCCGGTGGCCACCGGGCCCCACCGCACCGGCGTGATCCGCAGCAGCGACTTGCCCTGGCGCACCATCGCCTGCCGGTACTCATCCCAGTCCGGGTGCTCGCCGGAGATGGACCGGAAGTACTCCACCAGCGGCTCCACCGCCTCGGGGACGTCGAACACCTCGGCGGTGCCGTCGACCTGGACCCAGGGTCCGCCGAAGTCGTCGGACAGCACCAGCACGCTGACCTGCTCGTTGCGCCGGGCGTTGCGGGTCTTGGCGCGCTCCGGGTAGGTCGCGACCACGATCCGGCCCTCGGCGTCGACGCCGCAGGTGACGGGGGACGCCTGCGGCTGCCCGCCGGCCCGGGCCGTGATCACGATCGCGTGGTGCCGCGGCCGGATGAAGTCGGTCAGCTCGTCCCGGCTGACGGCGGTGTTCGTCGCGATCTGAGGGCTCATGGGAACCACGTTAGCAACGGCGTCAGCGGAGCCCGGCCGGGAGGAGTTCGGGCGGGAAGTCCTGGTAGGCCACCGGGATGAGCCAGCGGCGGATGGCGGCGGTGCCCACCGAGGTGAAGGCCGGGGCCGTGGTGGCGGGCCAGGGGCCGCCGTGGTTCTGCGCGGCGACCACGGCCACGCCGGTCGGCCAGCCGTTGCAGACGATCCGGCCCGCGACCCGTTCCAGGACCGCGACGACCTGGCGGGCCAGTTCCAGGTCCTCGCCGGACTCGGTGTCGACGTGGACCGTGCCGACCAGTTGGCCGGCCAGCGAGGCCAGGACCGGCAGCAGTTCCTCGACCGACGGATAGGTGATCACCAGCCCGGCCGGGCCGAACCGCTCGCGGGACAGCACCGCGAGGTCGCCGGCGAACTCCTTCAGCGTCAGCTGGAACACCCGGGGGGTGGCGCCCCACGGTCCCGGGCCCGGCTTGCCCTCGGCCAGCTCGGAGACGCCCGGGTGGCCGGCCGCCTCGGCCACCGCGTCCTGGTAGCCGGCGAAGATCCGGCCGGACAGCATGGCCCCGCCCGCCGCGGCGGCGACCGCCTCGGCGATCGCGGACAGCAGGCCCACGTCCTCGGGGACGAACAGCAGCCCGGGGTTGGTGCAGAACTGGCCGGTGCCCAGGGTCAGCGAGCCGGCGTAGCCGGTGGCGACCGCGGCCGGCCGGGAGAACGCGGCGCCGGGCAGGACCACGCACGGGTTGACCGAGCCGAGCTCGCCGAAGAACGGGATCGGTATCGGCCGCTCGGCGCAGACCCGGGCCAGGGCCAGGCCGCCGGCCGTCGACCCGGTGAAACCGGCCGCCGCGATCAGCGGGTGCCGCAGCAGCGCTATCCCCGCTTCCACGCCGTACACCAGGCCGAACGTCCCGGCTGGAGCCCCGGCGGAGGCCAGCGCGCCGGTCACGATCTCGGCGCACAGGCCGGAGGTGACCGGGTGCGCCTCGTGCGCCTTGACCACGACCGGGCACCCGGCGGCCAGCGCGGACGCCATGTCCCCGCCGACGGTGGAGAACGCGAAGGGGAAGTTCGACGCCGCGAACACGGCGACCGGGCCGATGGGCCGGTCGATCCGGCGCAGGTCAGGCACGACGCCCTCGGCCGCGGTGACGGCGACGTCGAGGAACCCGCCGTCCCTGACCACGGCCGCGAACAGCCGGAGCTGCCCGGTCGCCCGGGCCACCTCACCGGTCAGCCGCTCGCCGCCGAGCGCGGTCTCGGTGTCGGCGATGGCCGCGAGCTCGCCCTTCCTGGCGTCGAGGGCGTCGGCCACGGCCTCGAGCGCCTCGGCCCGGCGGGTAAACGCGGCCCAGGCCTGGAGGGCGGCCGCGGCGGCGGAGACGATCGCGTCGACCTCAGCGGCGGAAGTCTCGGCCACCGGCTCCCCCACCGGCTCGCCGGTTCGCGGGTCGAACCCCTGGATCATGCTCTCTCCTTCAGGAGGTGACGGGCGCGCCGCCTACAGTGACGTCCTTCACCACGAGGTTAGTAATGAATTCGGCCGAGTTGGCCGCGGACGATGCGGCGATCGTAAGGTCATCGAGCGTCGCGGTGCCCACCGGGTCGGTGGCGGAGGCGCCGATGATCGACCAGATGCCCTCGCAGTCGTCCACGGTCCAGCCGGTCAGGTTGATGTTGGTGACGTCCGGCGGGAAGTCGCCGGTCTGGCCGTTGTAATTGCCCTGGATCAGCAGCAGCGGGCCGCCTACGGTCCCGGCCTTGACCCGGTAGACGTTGGTGTTGAGCACGTACCCGCCGCGCAGCGTGTTGGTCTTGATCCGGTGCCCGGCCTGCAGGTTCGCGCTGTTCATGGTCAGGTCGCGGGCGTAGACGTTCTTCACCCCGCCGGTCATCTCGCTGCCGATCGTGATGCCGCCGTGGCCGTCGGCGAAGTCGCAGTTCTGGATGACCACGTTCTGGCAGGGCACGTTGACCCGGCGGCCGTCGGCGTCGCGCCCCGACTTGATGGCCATGCAGTCGTCCCCGGTGTCGTAGGTGACGTTCTGCACCACCACCCCGTCGCAGGACTCGGGGTCGCAGCCGTCGGTGTTCGGGCCGGTCGAGCTGATGGTCAGCCCGTCGATCGTCACGTTGCGGCACAGGTTCGGGTTCAGGTGCCAGAACGGGCTGTTGACGACCGTGACGCCCTGGAGCAGCACCGTATCGCTGGCGAACGGCTGAATCATCTGCGGCGGCAGGAAGTGCCCGGAGCCGAAGACCCGCTGGGAGACCGGCACGTTGTCGTCGGCCATCGTCTCCAGCGTGTCGAAGTCCGCGGTCTCCAGGTTCTTCCAGTTCCACCAGTGGTTGGCGTCGGCCTGTCCGTTCAGCGTGCCGGAGCCGGTGACCGCGATGTTGTGCTGGCCGTATGAGTAGATGAACGGCGAGTAGTTCATCAGCTCGATGCCCTGCCAGCGGGTGAACACCACCGGCAGGTAGTCGTCCGGGTCCTGGCTGAACAAGACGGTGGCGCCCGACTCGACGTGCAGGTCCACGTTGGACAGCAGGTGGATGGCACCGGTCAGGAAGGTGCCGGCCGGGACGATGACGTGTCCGCCGCCGGCCCGGTGGCAGGCGGCGATCGCGGCGGCGAAGGCGGCGGTGTTCTTGGTGGTACCGTCGCCGACGGCGCCGAAGCGGGTGACCGGGAAGGTCCGGGGCGGGAAGAACGGGCGCTGCACCGAGGCGACGATCCGGTCGGCGGCCAGGTCCACCGCCGACCGGGAAGAAGCTGCGGCGCGGGTAGTGCCCGCCAGGGCTGGAACAGCCAGCCCCAGGGCACCGAGTCGGAGTACATTGCGTCGGCTGATGGGTTCTGGCAACGCTCCTCCAGGGGGTTACTTGGGATCGGGTTCGGGATTACGTCCTCTCCTGGCCAGGAAGCCGAAGTCGCAGCCTTCGTTGGCCTGGGTGATGTGCTCGCTGTACAGGGCGCCGTAGCCCCGCTCGAACTTCGGCGCGGGAGGCTGCCATTGTTCCCGCCGCTCGGCGAGCACCCGTTCGGGCACATCGATGGAGAGCAGCCGGGCGGAGACGTCGAGGGTGATCGGATCGCCGGTCTGGACGAGCGCCAGCGGGCCCCCGACGAACGATTCCGGGGCCACGTGCAGCACGCAGGCGCCGTAGCTGGTACCGCTCATCCGGGCGTCGGAGATCCGCACCATGTCGCGGACACCCTGGGCCAGCAGGTAGTCGGGGATGGGCAGCATGCCGTACTCGGGCATACCCGGGCCGCCCTTCGGGCCGGCGTTCTTCAGCACCAGGACCGAGTCGGCGGTGATGTTCAGCGCCGGGTCGTTGATGCGCTTTTGCAGATCGGCGTAGTCGTCGAAGACGACGGCGGGGCCGGTGTGCTTGACCAGCCGCGGCTCGGCCGCGATGTGCTTGATCACGGCGCCGTCGGGGGCCAGGTTGCCGCGCAGCACCGCCACCCCGCCCTCGGCGGCCAGCGCGGTCTCCGGCGTGCGGATGACGTCCGGGTTGTGGACGGGTGACCCACCGATATTTTCCCCGAACGGGTGGCCGGTCACGGTCATCCGATCGGGATGCAGTGCCCCGGGGACGGCCGCCAGCTGGGCGAGCAGCGCGGGCAGGCCGCCCGCGAAGTAGAAGTCCTCCATCAGGTACTTCCCGCTAGGCCTGATGTTGGCCAGCCACGGGACGCGGCGCGCGATGGCGTCGAAGTCGTCCAGCGTGAGGTCCACGCCGGCCCGCCCGGCCATCGCGATCAGGTGGATGAACGCGTTGGTGGAGCCGCCGAGGGCGAGCACGGTGGCCACCGCGTCCTCGAACGCCTCGCGGGTGAGGATCTTGTCCGGGGTGAGGTCTTCCCAGGCCATGCCGACGATGCGCCGGCCGCTGGCCGCGGCCATCCGGTAGTGCGCCGAATCGACCGCGGGGATCGAGGCCATCCCGGGCAGGGTCATGCCGAGGGCCTCGGCGGCCGAGGTCATCGTCGAGGCGGTGCCCATCGTCATGCAGTGGCCCGGCGACCGGGCGATACCGCACTCGAGCTCGGCCAGCTCGCACTCGCCGATCAGCCCGGCCCGCGCGTCGTCCCAGAACTTCCACATGTCGGTGCCGCTGCCCAGCGGCTGACCGCGGAAGTTACCGCGCAGCATCGGGCCGGCGGTCACGTAGATGGCCGGGATGTTCGCGCTGGCCGCGCCCATCAGCAGGGCCGGCGTGGTCTTGTCGCAGCCGCCCATGAGGACCGCGCCGTCGGCCGGGTAGGAGCGGAGCAGCTCCTCGGCCTCCATGGCCAGCAGGTTCCGGTACATCATCGGGGTCGGCTTCTGGAACGTCTCGCTGAGCGTGGCCACCGGCATCTCGACCGGGAAGCCGCCGGCTTCCAGCACGCCGCGCTTGACCTGCTCGGCCCGCTGGCGCAGGTGCATGTGGCAGGGGTTGATCTCGGACCAGGTGTTGAGGATGAGGATGAGCGGCTTGCCCAGGTGCTCTTCGGCTTCCACGCCGAGCTGGCGCATCCGGGACCGGTGGCTGAACGACCGCAGGCCCGCGGTGCGCTCGCCGCCGAACCAGCGGAAGCTGCGCAGCTCTTCCGGCTTCTTCATGCCAGGCCCCAGCTGGTGAGGATCTGCTTGATTTCCTGCTTGACGGCAGCGGGAAGCAGGCGGCTCGGCGGGCGCACGTCGGGGCGGCACAGTCCCAGCTGGGCCAGGGCTTCTTTGACCACGCTCACGTTGTCGGCGCTCGCGTCGGCCGCGCGGAGCTCCTCGAACCGGCGGACCTTCTCCCAGACCTTCATCGCCTCGCCGAAGTCGTTGCCGCGCAGCGCGTCCAGCATGGCCAGCGGCAGGGAGGGGTCGACGCTGGCCAGGCCGGTAGTGAAGCCGTGCGCGCCGCAGGCCCAGTACGAGGGCGCGGTCAGCTCGGCCGCGCCGGCCAGCCAGGTGAACCGGTCGATCCCGGCGTCCCTGGCCATCACGGCGAACGTGCTGGCGTCGCGGACGCCGTACTTGACGCCGATGACGTTCGGCGCCCGGTCGGCCAGCGCGGCGATGTCCGCCCCGGTGATGCGCTCGTTCCTGACGTAGAGGACGACCCCGAGGTCGGGCACCGCGCCGGCGATGGCGGCGTGGTAGTCGATCCAGCCTGTCCGCGACACGTACGGGTGCACCGGCTGGTGGATCATTATCATCCGGATGCCCTGGTCCCGGGCATGCCCGGCCGCCTCGACCGCGGTGGCGATGTCGTGCCCGACTCCGGCCAGGAGCTCGGCCTGGCCGCCGCTCGCCGCCGCCGCCGTCTCAGCCGCCCGCCTGGCCTCGGCCGCCGTGAGCGCGTAGAACTCGCCGGTGTTGCCGTTGGGCGTGATGGCAGTGATCCCGCCGTCGACCAGGCGCCTGGTCAGCGCGGCGTAGGTGTCCCAGTCGGGGTTCCCGTCGGCCTGGAACGGCGTGACCGGGACGGCGACCGCCGTGGCGAGGGCCTGACGCAGGTTCTGCGCGACGGCCGGGGTGAAGCTCATCAGTATGTGCTCTCCTGTGGTTCCGGGAAATTCCGGGCGAGGAACGACGTGATGTGGTGGCGGAGCAAGATGGCCGCCCGTTCGGCATCGCCTTCTTCGGCGGCCATGAGCACGGCCCGGTGCTCGGCCGCCTCGTGCTCCCAGCTCGGGGTCGGCAGCCAGCCGGGCTCGTGGCGCCAGGCGGCCACGCTGACCAGGGCCGTCTGGTCACGCAGGTCGTCGAGCATGCGGACCAGCAGCGGGTTGCCGCAGCCGGCGTAGAGCGCACGGTGGAAGTCGCGGTTGGCCAGGCTGCGGCCGGCCTGGTCGGCGGCGCCGTCGGCGCGGGCCAGCGCCTCGTTCGCCGGGCGCCATTCGCGGCCCTGGGCCACGGAGCGGGCCAGGGCCTCGGGCTCGAGCAGCAGGCGGGCGTCGTAGACGTGCCTGGCCTGCTCGTCGTCGACCACGCGCACGGCGGCGCCTTTGTACGGGCTCATGGTCACCAGCCCGGCGCCGGCCAGGGTCTTGAGCGCCTCGCGGACCGGGGTCTTGGACACCCCGAGCACCTCGGCCAGGTCGGTCTCGACCAGCGCCTGCCCGGGCCTGAGCTCACCGGCCAGGATCGCGTGCTTGATCGCGTCGAGGACGGCCACCGTCCGCGACGGCAGGGCACCCGCCCCGGTCAGCATCAGATAAGGAGTAGACATCATGTACCGCGTCTCGTATACGACGTATGAGATCGTAAGTCGGGCGCGGCGGGCTGTCAACGGCGTCCCTACCGGACCTGCTGCTGCGGACCCAACTGGAATACTCGGCCGGCGGCGGTCAGTTACCTCGGGCGGCCGCGAGGAGCAGCAGGTCGCGGCAGGTCGCGCCCAGGTTCCGGCCCGCCGACTCCAGCGCCATCGGGAAGGTGCTCGTGACGGTCAGGCCAGGCGACACATTGACCTCGAGGAAGAAGGCCTGGCCCTGGGAGACGATGAGATCGGTGCGGGAAAGGTCTCGCAGGCCAAGCAGCTGATGCATGCTGACCGCGACCGCGCAGGCGGCCGTCAGCTCGTGGTCGGCGAGACGGGCCGGGATGTGGAATTCCGTCTGCCCGGCGGTGTACCTGGCGGCGTAATCGTAGCGGTCGGTTTCCGGGGCGATCTCCACCGGCGGCAGCGCCCACGGCCCGGCCCCGAGGTCGATGACGCCCACCGCGACCTCGGTCCCGGTGACGCATTCCTCGATGAGCGCCGTGTCGCCGTACGCGAAGCAGGCGATCATGGCTCCCGGCAGCTCGTCCGCGGTTCTCACCTCGGTCGCGCCGAGAGCCGAGCCACCGCGGCTCGGCTTGACGAAAAGCGGGAGGCTCAGCGTCGCCACGATACGGCGCATGATCGCGGCGGCACCGAGGTCATGGAATATCTCTTTCGTCAGGGTGACCGATGCCGGAGTGGCGAGCCCGGCTTTCCTGGCGATTGTCTTCGCGACCGGTTTGTCGAACGCCAGGCGGCTCGCGCTCGCGGGCGCGCCCACATGAGGGATGCCGAGCAGCGCGATGATTTCTTGCAGCGACCCGTCTTCTCCCCCGATTCCGTGAATAACGGGAAAGACGACGTCCGGCGGATAGCCGGCTATAGCCGGGATGAGGCTGGTATCAACGTCGAGGATTCCCGCCTCGACCCCGGCGTCACGCAGGGCGGCCTGAAGCCTGGCACCCGACCGGAGCGACACTTCCCTTTCCGGGGACAGCCCGCCCGCCAAGATCAGGATGTTTCCCAGGTCACATTCCCGCGGGCCGGCGTTGCCCTGCATGACGGTTAACCGGCGGTAGGAAGCACGTCGCCCGAGGCGACCTTGCGCAGGAAACGCTCCATTCGCTCCAGCGCCTCATCGAGCGCCGGCAACGCCGTCGCGTACGAGCAGCGAATGTGCCCCTCGCCTGACGGCCCGAATACATCGCCCGGTACGACGGCCACCCGCTCGGCCCGGAGAAGTTCTTCCGCGAATACCTGCGAACTGAGGCCAGACGCGGCGATAGACGGAAAGGCATAGAACGCGCCTTCGGGCTCGGGACAGTCAAGGCCTATCTCGGTAAGCCCTTTATAGAAGACGCGCCGCCGCCGATCGTAGTCAGCGACCATTTCCGCTACGTCCGAATCACCGGAATACAGGGCTTCGAGTGCGGCTAGCTGCGATACGTGCGTCGCGCAGAGCATGGTGTACTGATGAATCCGGCAGGCCAGTTCCGCGATCATCTTCGGCGCGCACAGGTACCCGACGCGCCACCCGGTCATCGCGTGCGCCTTCGAGAATCCGCCGAGCAGCACCGTCCGCTCCCGCGCTCCCGGCAGCGCGGGCAGGCAGGTGTGCGGCGACACATAGCTCAGCCGCTCGTAGATCTCATCCGAGATGATGTACAGGTCATGCCGGACGGCGAGTTCCACCAGGGCCATCAGGTCGTCGCGGCGCTGGATCGCGCCCGTCGGGTTGGCCGGCGAACTGATCAGGATGGCCTTGGTCCGCGGCGTCAGGGCCGCCGCGACCCGGTCGGCGTGCAGGCGGAATCCGTCGGCGCTGCTCGTGGGGACCGTGACCGCCCGGCCGCCGGCCAGCATCACGCACGGTTCGTACGCCACGTAACAGGGCTCGGGGATGAGGACCTCGTCGCCGGGTTCCAGCAAGACGCGCAGGACCAGATCCAGGCCTTCCGAGACCCCGGCCGTGATCAGGCACTCATCATCCGGCTCGTAGCCCACGCCGTACCGGCGTCCGAGGTCGGCGCAGATGGCCTCGCGCAGTTCCAGCAGCCCGGCATTCGACGTGTACGTCGTGAAACCGCGCTCGAGGGCGGAAATGCCGGCTTCGCGGATGCGCCACGGCGTAACGAAATCAGGTTCGCCGACTCCCAGCGAGATCACGTCGTCCATCGTGGCCGCTATGTCAAAGAACCGGCGGATTCCCGACGGCGGGCAGTTGGTGATGACCTGGTTGAGTGGCTTCACGGCGTGACCTGCAGACGGTGGTCTTCCTCGGGCTTGATGTAAAGCTCGCCGTCGTCCTTGTACATCTTGAGCACGAAGTGAGTCGCGGTCGCCGTCACCCGGCTGATCGTAGCGAGTTTCTGGGCGACGAAATCCGCTATCTCATGCATGCTGCCGCCGGTTATGACGCAGCGCAGATCCTGGGCGCCCGATACCAGGTAAACGGACCGCACCTCGGGGAACTGGGCGATTCGCGCGGCTACGTCATCAAAGCCGACCCCGCGCTCGGGGGACACCGAGACATCGATCAGCGCGGTGATTACCTCCACGTCGGTGACGGCGCGCAGCCGGTCCGGGTCGATGACGGCCTTGTAGCGGCGGATAACACCCGTCTCTTCCCAGGTCGCGATCTGGTCGCGCACGTGGCCGACATCCATCCCGGTCATGGTCGCGATACGTTCCGGTGTTACGTTCGAGTTGGCTTGCAAGATATCGATGATCGCCTGCACCGGGCCAGCCTACCCGGTCAGTGCTGGGTCAGTACCCGCTGGACACGCGGGCCGACGCGGGTCAGGAGCTCGTAGGGTATGGTTCCGACCGCCGCGGCTACCTCCTCCACGGACACCTCGGAGCCGCCGTACCGGCCGTAGATCAGTACGTCGCTTCCCACTCCCGCACCCGGGCAGCCGGTTATGTCGACCACCATTGAATCCATGGAGACCGAGCCCACGATCGGGCACTTGCGGCCGTCGATGCTCACGTACCCGAAATTAGAGAAGGCCCGGGGAATGCAGTCGTGATATCCGGCGGCGACGACCGCCACGCGGCGCCCGGCCGCCGGGACCCGGTACGTTCCCCCGTACCCGATCCGGTCATCCTCGTCGAGCCGCTGAACCTCTACCACCTGGCTCACCAGCCCGACGACGGCCGACAGATCGATATGCGCCCTGGTGCTCGGGGAGGGGTAAACCCCGTACAGGCCGATACCGATCCGCACCATGTCGAGGCGGGCTTCCGGGAAGCGGATGGCGCCCGCCGTATTCGCCGCGTGCCGGACAAAGCCGACGAACCCGAATTCCTCGGCCGCGGCCACGACGCCGCTGAAAACGGCCATCTGCCGGCGGGTGAAATCATCTTCTTCCGGGATGTCCGCGGAAGCGAAATGAGTCATGATCCCGGTGAGCCTGACGGCCGGCTCATCCCGCAGCCGCTGGAGCGCTTCGACGGCCGCGGCCGGAGTAAAGCCCGTCCGGTGCATCCCCGTCTCCACCTCCAGGTGGATTTCCACCGGCTGCCGCCGGGCGCTCAGGCGGGCTTGCGCGATAACCGACTCGAGCATGCCCGGCGAGTAGATCTGCGGGGTGAGGTCATGCCTGATCATCTTGTCCATCTCGGCCGGAGTACCGAGCGTGACGAGGATGGGCAGGGATACGCCCGCGCGGCGCAGCAGGGCGCCCTCGTCGGCGGTCGCCACGCCGAGCTGATCGACCCCGGCGCCCTGCAAAGACATGCTCACCTGCACCGGGCTCGTCCCGTAGGCCAGGCCCTTGACCATCGCGAGCAGCTGGACACGAGGGCCTATGAGCCGCCGGAACGCGGTGACGTTGCTCTCCAGCGCCGCCTGATCGATGAACAGGCGGGTCGCGGCCAGCGGCTCCATGAGCGTGGAGGTCACTTCCGCCAGCGACCGTTCCCGGGGTGACTCGATCAGGACGATGTCATCGCGGCTCAGGTCCGTCAGGAGAAGCGGGCGCATCTCCTCCAGGGAGGCGAAGGAGAGCACCCGTATCTCCGGCGCGACCTCGGCGATGGTGTCCCCGATACAGCGGTGCGCGGCCGAATCCAGCGTGTAGAGGGTGTCGACCGCGGCGGCCGCGATCGCGCGGGCCAGGGCCCGGGCGGAATCGCCGGAGCAGAGCTTGAGGGCGTCGGCCAGGACGACGCTGAAGCGCGCTTGCGATCTGACCAGGCGGCGCGCGACGCGCAGGGCCACGCCCAGGCTGACGGCGTCGCTCGTGGCCACGTCGCGCACCACGGTCCAGCCTCCGGGCGACTGCCACACTTCCATCCGGGTCGCGGTCGGGAGGTAGTCGCTCATGGCTTGCAGCGCGGTGTCGGACTTCACGCCGAGCAGCCAGGACGCGGCGAAGGCCAGTTCTACGTCGGAGAGGATCTCCTCGAACGGGGTCTGGATCGAGGTAGGCGCCCCGGCACCGTCGGGAAAGAGGATCTCGACGAAGGTCTTCGCCGGGTCGCTCCCGGCGACCGAGAAGACGGGGACCGACATGAGGTCGCGCAGGTAGCGCGCGTAGCCGCCGGCCAGCGCCTTGGTCGTAGCCTGAACCACCGGCTGCTGATCGCCGACGAGAAGCCAGCCGCCGCCGAGATCATCCGCCATGGCCAGAAGCTCTCGGATATGGGCCTCGGGGTTCGCGAAATTCGACGCGTGCCGGGCGTCGAGACTGGTAAAGACAACGTGGTCAGGCCGGATGATATCGCGCAGCAGGGCCATCTCACCTGGCTCCGTGGCCGCGGCCTCGATGACGGCTATATCGCAATCGGCCGGACAGTCGAGCAGAGCCAGCGGGACTCCGATTTTACTATTGAAGCTCCCCGGGCTGCCGAACGCTTTCCGGTCATGCGCCAGTATGTGCACCAGGGCGTCCTTGGTGACGGTCTTCCCGCTGCTGCCGATGACCGCGACCACGGTCGCCGACAGCTGAGAACGCCACCACCCGGCGAGTTGCTGAAGTGCCGTCAGCGGATCATCGACCTCGATGATCGGTCCTGCCTGATCGCAGGCCGCCGTCCGCCCGCGCGCGACCACGGCGGCCACCGCACCGTTCCGCAATGCGCGATCGACGAAGTCATGACCGTCGGCCTGCAGGCCCTTGAGTGCGAAAAAAATACTTCCCTGCATAATGTGCGACGAATGAATGGTTACATTCTTCACGACATTACTGCCCGGTTCTGGGCCCATGCGATGACCGCCGACGATGCGCTCAAGCGCATTCAGGTCAATCGTAAGCACAAGACTCCTCAGCGTGATCTCGCCCTACCCCGGACTCCTGGCTAGGCTACTCGCCGCCTCGGGCGCGGGCCGGGTACGAGACCGGGTTAAGATCGTGTTAGCACGTGGTTGCGTCTAGGGTTCCGCCGGCTGTCCGCTAGGTAACGCCGACAATCAGGATGGCCGGGTCTGGACCGAGCGGCGCCGCGACTCAGGCTGGCTCTGGCGAGCAGCCCGGGGAACACCTGACGGGATAGAAGCCCTGAGGGCTCCGATTCAGCCTGCCTGAGGAGCCCCGTTGGACCCGTCGACCACCCTCTCCGCTGCCGTCACCTTCGCGGTTCTCGGCGCCGCGGTCACCCACGCGATCTGGAACGCCATCGCGCACGGCATCAAGGACCAGACGCTCGCCTTCGCGCTGATCGGCGTGGGCGGCATCGCGGTCGGGATCCCGCTGGTGATCGTGGCCGCCATGCCCCGGGCGGACTGCTGGCCGTACCTGCTGGCGTCGGTCGCGATCCACGTCTTCTACAACCTGCTGCTGATGCAGTGTTACCGGCTGGGCGAGTTCGGCCAGGTCTATCCGCTCGCGCGGGGCACGTCGCCGCTGGTGGTAACGATCCTGGCCGCGATCTTCGTCCACGAGCACCTGGCCCTGTTCCAGGTGGGCGGGATCGGTGTGGTGTCCGCCGGGCTGGCCACGCTGGTCCTGGCGGGGCGCAGGCCGGGCCGCGCGGCCTTCGCGGCGGCGGTGGGAACCGGGCTGACCATCGCCGCGTACACCACGGTGGACGGCGTGGGCGTGCGGCTGTCGGGCAGTCCGGTCGGCTACATCGGCTGGCTGATGGTGCTGGAGAGCCTGTGCGTGCCGATGTTCGCCGTGGTGCGGCGGCGCGACGTGCTATTCAAGCAGCCGCCCCGGATCCTGCTGGCCGGCCTGGGCGCCGGCGCGCTCAGCGTCCTCGCCTACGGCCTGGTCCTGTGGGCGCAGACCCGGGGCGCCCTGGCCCCGATCGCCGCGCTGCGCGAGACCAGCGTGATCTTCGGCGCCATCATCGCCACGCTCGTGTTCCGCGAACCCTTCGGCCGGACCCGCATCGCCGCGACCGTGCTGGTCGCGGCCGGTATCGTGCTGATCAATGTCACCTGACGGGGAGTCACCCGAGGCGTGCTGGCGGCCCGGAAAAGGCCCCGGAAAAGGCCCCGGAAAAGGGAGGTGCCCAGCGGCGCAGGGTTCCGCTGGGCACCGGGCCGATGGGGTCTTAGCTCGGCCTGTTCCTACCCAGCGGAACGAGGTGAATGCGGATATGGATCGAAAAATGCCGACTGTGTAAGCCTTTCGTCACAACCCGAAATCACGGGTCACACACGTCACGGACGGCGTCGTATGATCCGGGCAGGAGGCCGACCGCGATGGCATACGAGGTAACGACGACGATCGAGGTCGCCGCCACGCCGGAGAACGTCTGGGCGGTACTGGCCGACCTGGCCAGCTACCCGCGGTGGCATCCGGCGTTCCTGTCGGTGACCGGGACGCTGGCGGTCGGGAGCACGCTCACCATCACGACCACCCACCCGACGTCAGGCAAGAAGATAACCGGCAAGGTCAAGGTGCGAACCGTCGAGCCGGGCCGGGAACTGCGGTGGATGTCGAAGATGGCCGGGGTGACGATCAGCAACCGCGTCTTCACCCTGAGCCCGGACGCCGGCGGCACCTCGCTGACGCAGTCCGGGACCTACCGGGGACTCGGCGGCAACCGCGGCGGACGCACGGCGGCCGTGTCGGTCGAGCGCATCCAGAGCGCCTTCGTAGCGATCAACGAGGCCCTCAAGCAGCAAGCCGAGGCCCGGCAGCGGGACCCGGGCTAACCACGACGGACGCCCCGGAGGTTTGGTCATGATCGATCCCTATCAGGCCATCGGCTTGGTGCCCACCATGCGGGGCATCCGCCACCGCGACGAGATCAGCGTCAACATCGAGCACATCTCGCACCTGATCAAGGCCGCGTCGTGGCTGTCCAGCCTGGACCTGCCGGTCCGGCTGATCGCCATCCCGGAAGGGGCGCTGCAGGGCTTCAACGACGAGGTGCTCGACCTCGACCACGAGACGTTCGCGCGGGAGTGCGCGATCGACGTGCCCGGCCCGGAGACCGACGCGCTGGGCGCGCTGGCGCGGCAGTGGAACGCGTTCGTCATGGGCCAGGCCAAGGCGCGGCACCCGGAATTCCCCGGGCGCTTCTTCAACGTCGGGTTCGTCTTGGATCCGGCGGGCGAGATCGTGCTGCGGCACCACAAGGTGGTGCCGCTGCTGCCGGTCGAGCACTCGGTGACCCCGCACAACGTGTGGGACAAGTGGATCGAGTTGTACGGCCGCAACCTGGACGCGTTCTACCCGGTGGCCGACACCGAGATCGGCCGGCTCGGGTTCTTGATGGCCAACGAGGGCTCCTACCCGGAGAACGCCCGTGGCCTGGCCATGAACGGCGCCGAGGTGGTGTACCGGGGCCCGTACCCGCATCCGCACGTGGGCAACGGCCTGTTCGAGGTGCAGAACCGCGCCCGGGCGCTGGACAACAACTTCTACCTGATCGCCTGCAACGTCGGCACTTACTACCTGCACACCGACTCCGACGTGCCGATCGACACGTTCGGCGGCGGCTCGGCGGTGATCGACTACCGGGGCCAGATCATCGGGCGGCACGACTACAGCGCGGGTTCGTCCTGGGTGGCCGGGACCGTCGACGTCGAGGCGCTGCGCAAGTTCCGGGCCAGCGCGCAGTGGGACAACTGGATCAAGGACCTGACCACCGAGCAGTACCAGATCATCTACGAAGAGCCGGTCTACCCGAAGAACCTCTACCTGGACCGCGCCCCGTACACGCACGCCGAATACCGCCGTGAGGTCATCGACAAGCAGATCGAGCTCATGCACGACCGCGACGTCTGGCGCCGTCCCGACAAGAGCTGAGGTTCCCGGTTCTCCCGAGGTTCCCCGGTTCTCCCGAGGTTTCCCGCTCCCCCGAACGGCTCCCGAACGGCTCCCGAACGGCTCCCGAACGGCATGAAACCGGGGTTCCACCGCGCTGGAACGCGCTGGAACCCCGGTTTCATTGCGTGGTAGGCGCGCCGGTCGGCGGCGCACCGCTGTTACGTGAGTTAGCCGATGTAGCTCATGACGTGCTTGATTCGGGTGTAGTCCTCGAAGCCGTACATGGACAGGTCCTTGCCGTAGCCGGAGTGCTTGAAGCCGCCGTGCGGCATCTCGGCCACGATCGGGATGTGGGTGTTGATCCACACCGCGCCGAAGTCCAGGCGCTTGGCCATCCGCATCGCGCGGCCGTGATCCTTGGTCCACACGCTCGAGGCGAGGCCGTACTGGACGCCGTTGGCCCAGCGGACGGCCTCGTCCTCGTCGGTGAACCGCTGCACGGTGATGACCGGGCCGAAGATCTCGTCCTGGATCATCTCGTCGTCCTGCTGCAGCCCGGACACCACGGTGGGGGCGTAGAGGTAACCGCGCTCCCCCACCCGGTGACCGCCGGCCACGATCTCGGCGTGGTCGGGCTTGCGCCCGAGCATGCCCTCGACCCGGGCCAGCTGGTTCGGGTTGTTCAGCGGGCCGAAGTAGGCGTCGGTCACGTCCAGGCCACCGGTCTTGGTGTTGCCGGCCTGCTCGGCCAGCGCCGCGGTGAGGTCGGCGGCGATGCCCGGCGCGGCCAGCACGCGGGTCGCCGCGGTGCAGTCCTGCCCGGCGTTGAAGTAGCCCGCGCCGGCGATGCCTGCCGCGGTGGCCTCGATGTCGGCGTCGTCGAACACCACGACCGGGGCCTTGCCACCGAGCTCCAGGTGCACGCGCTTGAGGTCATCGGCCGCGCTCTTCGCGACCTCCATGCCCGCCCGGACCGAGCCGGTGATGGAGACCATGCTGGGGGTGGGGTGCGAGATCAGCTCGCGGCCGGTGTCGCGGTCGCCGCAGACGACGTTGAACACGCCGGGCGGCAGGAACTCGGCCGCGATCTCGGCCAGCAGCAGCGTGGACACCGGCGTGGTGTCGGACGGCTTGAGCACGATCGTGTTGCCCGCCGCGATGGCAGGCGCGAACTTCCAGACCGCCATCATCATCGGGTAGTTCCAGGGGGTGACCTGGGCGCACACGCCGATCGGCTCACGCCGGATCATCGAGGTGTGGTCCTTCATGTACTCACCCGCGCTGCGGCCCTCGAGGACCCGGGCCGCTCCGGCGAAGAACCGGATCTGGTCGGCGGCGGGCGGGACCTCCTCCGACGCGGTCACCGCGACCGGCTTGCCGGTGTTGCGGGTCTCGGCCTCGATGATCTCGCCGGCGCGCTGCTCGATCGCGTCGGCGATCCGGAACATGGCCAGGCTGCGCTCGGACGGGGTGGCGTCACGCCATCCCCCGAACGCGTTCGCCGCCGCCTGCATAGCCGCGTCCACGTCCTGGCGACTGGACACCGGGGCCTGAGCGTAGACCTCGCCGGTGCTCGGGTCGATAACGTCGCTGGTACGCCCGTCGGTGGCATCGGCGTACGTGCCGTTCACGAAGTTCCGCAGCGCGCGGTCTGCCATCTTCAGCCCTCCAACCCATGATCCTCTGCGACGAGCTTCGCAGAGATAGACTATCTTCACAAGCGATTCAGTTGCTATCTTTACATATACCTACGAAATCAGTTGACTGGAGAGGAGACGGCGGTATGGCGCGTAGCCCGAGGACGCCCCCCTATCAGAATTCCGGCGGCATCGTGCCCGATGACGTCTCCAAGCAGATCATCGAGCAGCTGCAGCAGGACGGCCGGCGTTCCTATGCGGCTATCGGCAAGGCCGTCGGGCTGTCCGAGGCGGCCGTCCGGCAGCGCGTGCAGCGTCTCCAGGACGCCGGGGTCATGCAGATCGTCGCGGTGACCGATCCGCTGACGCTGGGCTTCAGGCGACAGGCCATGATCGCGATCAAGACCGACGGCGACCTGGAGAAGGTAGCCAGCCAGCTCTCCGACATGGAGGAGATCGACTACGTCGTGATCACCGCCGGCTCGTTCGACGTGCTGGCGGAGGTCGTCTGCGAGGACGACGACCACCTCCTCGAGATCCTGGGCCGGGTCCGCGGCGTGCCGTGCGTGACCAGCACAGAGACATTCGTGTACCTCAAGCTCCGCAAGCAAACCTACTCATGGGGAACGAGATGACATCCTTCGACGCCATCGGGGACATACAGGAAGCGGCCAAGCGGAACCTGTGGCTGCACTTCACCCGGATGTCCGCCTATGCGGACGGCGAGGTCCCCGTGATCGTGCGCGGGTCCGGAGCCTACGTCTTCGACCAGCACGGCAAGCGGTACCTGGACGGGCTCTCCGGTCTGTTCGTCAGCCAGGTCGGCCACGGCCGGACCGAGATCGCCGAGGCCGGGGCGCGGCAGGCGGCCGAGCTGGCCTATTTCCCGCTGTGGTCCTACGCGCACCCGAAGGCCATCGAGCTCGCCGCCCGGCTGGCCGACATGGCCCCGGGCGACCTGAACCGGGTGTTCTTCACCACCAGCGGCTCCGAAGCCGTCGAGTCGGCGTGGAAGCTCGCCAAGCAGTACTTCAAGCTGACCGGCGAGCCCGGCCGGTACAAGGTGCTCAGCCGGGAGCTCGCCTACCACGGCACGTCGATGGGCGCGCTGGCCATCACCGGCCTGGCCGACATCAAGCACGCGTTCGAGCCGCTGCCACCGGGCGGCGTCCGGGTCCCGAACACCAACTTCTACCGCGCGCCTGATTTCCTGGCCGGGGACGAGGAGCAGTTCGGGCAGTGGGCCGCGGACGAGATCGAGCGAGCCATCCTGCGTGAGGGCCCGAGTTCGGTCGCCGCGGTCTTCCTCGAGCCGGTGCAGAACTCCGGCGGCTGCTTCCCGCCGCCGCCCGGCTACTTCCAGCGGGTCAGGGAGATCTGCGACCAGTACGGCGTGCTGCTCGTCTCCGACGAGGTGATCTGCGCGTTCGGCCGGATCGGCTACTACTTCGGCTCCGAGCGGTACGGCTATCAGCCGGACATCATCACCTTCGCCAAGGGCGTCACGTCCGGCTACTCGCCGCTCGGCGGCATGATGGTCAGCGACCGGCTGATGGAGCCGTTCACGGACGGGACGGCCACGTTCCTGCACGGCATCACGTTCGCCGGGCACCCCGTGTCGTCCGCGATGGCGCTGGCCAACCTCGACATCTTCGAGAAGGAAGACCTGCTGGGGAACGTCCGGTCCAACGAGGCCGCGTTCCGCGCCACCCTGGAGAAGCTTTACGACCTGCCGATCGTCGGCGACGTGCGCGGGGCCGGGTACTTCTACGGCATCGAGATGGTCAAGGACAAAGTCACGCGCGAGACGTTCACCGACGACGAGTCCGAGCGACTGCTGCGCGGGTTCCTGTCCCAGGCGCTGTTCGACGCCGGGCTGGTCTGCCGGGCCGACGACCGCGGCGACCCGGTCATCCAGCTGGCCCCGCCGCTCATCTGCGGCCAGGAGCACTTCGACGAGATCGAGCGGATCCTGCGGACCGTCCTCACCGAGGCCTGGACGCGCCTTTAGGCCCGGCCCGGGGGGTAGGGGGGCGGGTAACCCCCCCATAAGCAGGGGGGTCTGGGGGGATCCTCCCCCGGCCAACAGAGTTCATCGGATGGCGGCGCGCGGAGGCCGCCGCCGCCATCTGGCGTTCATTCGCCGACGTTACGGTTCCGTTATGTCGGGGAACCCAGCCAGCCAGCGGCCGCCGCGTTCGTGGATGTCGCGCCGCCAGGTGCTGGCCGGCGCCGGCGGCACCGGCCTGCTGGCCGCCGCCACCCCGGCTCGGGCGGCCACGCGAACCCGCAGGTCCCGGGCGCCGGTGGGCGACGGCACGCCCGAGCAGATCCACCTGACCTGGGGCGACAATCCGGCGACGAGCGTGGTCGTGTCGTGGGCCTCGCCCGGCCAGGCGATCCGGGCGCGGGTCCGGATCGGGCAGCGGGTCGTCCCGGCCGAATCCCGTCCCTACACCGACGGGATCAGCGGTGAGACGGTATGGACCTACCACGCCCGCGTCGGCGGCCTGCGCCCCGGCGCCACCTACGCCTACGCGGTGACCGCGGACAACGACGCCAGCTCGGCCGACCCGTTCAGCGCCACCTTCCGCACCGCTCCGGCCGGCCGGGCGCCGTTCCGCTTCACCAGCTTCGGCGACCTGGCCACCCCGAACGACGCCTGGGTGCTCTCCTACGGCCAGAGCGCCTACGCGGTGGAGGCGGTCGAGTCCTTCCAGCCCCTGTTCCACCTGCTCAACGGCGACCTGTGCTACGCGAACCTGAACCCCGCGGCGCAGCCGCAGGTGTGGCGCGACTTCGGCAACAACAACCAGACCTCGGCCGCCAGCCGGCCCTGGATGCCCTGCCCGGGCAACCACGAGGTGGAGTTCAACAACGGCCCCCAGGGCCTCACCTCCTACCTGTCCCGCTACACGCTGCCGGACAACCGCGTACCCGGGTTCGGCGGGCGGTGGTACGCGTTCCGCGTCGGCTCTGTCCTGTTCGTCTCCGTCGACGCGGACGACGTCGTCTACCAGGACGCGGCCGCGTTCGTAGCGGGGCCGGCGCCGCTGACGCCGGCCGCGGGCACCGGCCAACCGCCGATCCAGCCGGGCACGTCGTTCTACATCAGGGGCTACTCACACGGAGCCCAGACCGCCTGGCTGGAGCGGACGCTGGCGGCCGGGCGCCGGGACGAGTCGGTGGACTGGATCATCGTCCAGATGCACCAGTGCGCCGCCTCATCCTCGGCTACCGGCAACGGCTCCGACCTCGGCATCCGCCAGGAGTGGCTGCCCCTGTTCGACCGGTACCAGGTGGACCTGGTGCTGAACGGCCACGACCACGACTACGAACGTTCCTTCCCGGTGCGCGGCGCCGACGCCGACGCGGGCCGCGACGTGGCCAGCGGGGCGTCGGTCAACACCCTGCGGCCGCGGCCGGTGACGACCACCGACAACGGGCTGTTCGACACCAGCCAGGGGACCGTGCACCTCATCCTCGGCTGCGGCGGCACCAATGCCCCGCTGGATGAGTACGGCACCAACGGTCAGCGCAAAGCCAAGGTGTTCACCCGGCCTGACCGCCCGGTCCTCACCTCCACGCCTGACGTCTACGCGCGCGCCGCGGCCGACGCGGTGGAGGACGCCATCTGGTCGGCCCGGCGTGACACCTCCACCGGCTACGGCATCGCGGTCTTCGACGTCGAGCCAGCGGGTCACGGTGATAGCGGCAGCGCCAGCATCAAGGTCACCCACTACCACGCCGTCGGGGCCGACCCGGTCAACCCCGCGACCGGCGACAAGGGCGGCCCGACCCCTGACTACACCGAGTTCGAGACGTTCCGGCTCGTCCGGCCCCGCTAGCAGGGCATGTTCACGCACCCGGTTGGCGGGGTATTCCGGTTATGTCGTTATTGACATCGCCAGTGGCGTGAGCTAGGGGGCACACATGCACGACGGCGGAGGCGGTTTCGGCGGCGGCCACATGGGCGGACATGTGGGCGGCGGGCATATGGGCACCGGTCACGTGGGCGGGCACCACGGTCCCCCGGCGGCTCACCATCATCACGGATCGCACCGCTCGGCGGACATGAGCCCGCCCGTCCCGGGTTACATCCCCGGTGATTCGCGGCGCAGGCGCGAGGGCCCGGCGGCGGCCGCCCAGCGGTTCGCGCCGGGCATCGCCTGCCTGGCCTTCGTCGTGATCCTGGCCGTCGTGCTGCTCGTGTCCTAGCGACGGCCGGGCCGGCCGGCTCGCGCCCGGGCTGAGAGCCGGAGATACCGTCGGCTCATGGACGTTCTCGTAATCGGAGCCGGGGCCGTCGGCCTCACCACGGCGATCAGCCTCGCCGAGGCCGGGCTGAGCGTGACAATCAGGACGGCGGAACCGCCGGAGCAGACCACGTCGGTGGCGGCCGGGGCGGTCTGGGGACCGGTAAAGGCGGGCGGTCCGCCCGACCGGCTCCTCGCCTGGGGCCGGACCGGCCTCGAGGTCCTGTCCGCGCTCGCCGCCGAGCCCGGTACAGGCGTGCGGATAGCGGCGGGCCGGGAGGTCTCCCGCGCGCCGCTCGAGCCGTACTACTGGACCAAGCTCCTGCCGGACCTGCGGCCCTGCGAGCCGTCAGAACTACCCAACGGCTTCAGCGGCGGCTGGCACTACACCGCGCCGCTGGTGACCATGCCCGTCTACCTCGGGTACCTGCGCGCCCGGTTCGAACGGGCGGGCGGCAAGCTCGAGGTGTCCCCGGTCGACTCGCTGACCGAGCTGGCCGGAGCCGCCCCGGTGGTCGTCAACTGTTCCGGCGCCGCCGCCTTCGGGCTCGTGCCCGATCCCGCGATGGTACCGGTGCGCGGGCAGGTCGTGATCGCCGCCAACCCCGGCATCGAGGAGTTCCTCATCAACCGGGACCCCGAGCCGCCCTGGATCGTGTACCTGTTTCCGCACGGCGACACCATCTTGCTCGGCGGTACGAACGACGAGGGAAACTGGGACACCGAACCGAGCCCCGAGGTGGCCGAGCGGATCGTGGCCGGGTGCGTCGGGATCGAGCCCCGCCTGCGCGGGGCGGAAATCCTCGGTCACCGGGTCGGGCTGCGGCCGTGGCGGCCCGAGGTGCGGCTGGAAGCGGAGCCGTTCGGCGACGGCGTGCTGTGGCACAACTACGGCCACGGCGGCGGGGGCATCTCGCTGTCCTGGGGCTGCGCCGCCGAGATCGCCCGGTCGGTGCTGAGCTAGCCGATACGCTTAAGCCATGAAGTTCGCGATCGCGATCCCGCAGTTCTACGCCGACGGCGAGTTCGACCCCAAGGCCTTCCGGGAGTATCTCGCGCGAGCCGAGGAACTCGGCTTCGAGAGCGCCTGGACCCAGGAGGGCACGCTCAATGCCGGACCGCAGATCGGCCCGATCGAGGCGATGACCTACGCGGCCGCGTGCACCGAGCGGATCCGGCTCGGGTGCGTGGTGTTCGTGTCCACCTTGCACAGCCCGGTGCACCTGGCCAAGAGCCTGGCGTCGCTCGACCAGCTCAGCCGCGGCCGGCTCGAGGTCGGCGTGGGCACCGGCGGCAAGGGCCGCCCGTTCGCCGCCTTCGGCGTCGATCCCGCCCGGTACGTGGCGCGGTTCAGCGAGGGCATCCGGCTGATGAAGGCGCTGTGGACCGAGCCCCGGGTCACCTTCGACGGCGAGTTCTGGCAGCTCGAGAACGCGCCGATGGAGCCCAAGCCGTTCACCAAGCCGTATCCGCGGCTGTGGTTCGGCGGGGCCAGCGAGCCGGCCCTGCGGCGCGCCGTGCGGATCGGCGATGGCTTCTTCGGCGCCGGGTCCTCCCCCACCGGCAAGTTCGCCGAGCAGGTCCAGATCGTCCGGGCCGCGCTCGCTGAGGCGGGCCGGCCGGCGGCGGACTTCCCCATCGCCAAGCGCGTGTACATCGGGATCGACGACGACGCCGAGCGGGCCAGGGACCGGATGAACGAGGCCCTGGCCGGGATCTACGGGCAGCGGATCCCGGCCATCGAGGCGGCCACGGTCACCGGTACGGCCGCCGACTGCGTTCGTCAGGCCAGCGAGGTGGCGGCGGCCGGGGCGGAGCTGATCTTGTTCACCGCGTTGTTCGACCAGCGGGAGCAGATGGAGCGGCTGGCCGCCGAAGTGCTCCCCGGACTTGCCTGACCGCGCCGGTCGCCGCGAAGATCACCACGCACGCCAGCACGAGCAGCATCAGGCGGTGCGCATGCTCGTTAGCGTTGCCGCCGATGGCGGATACGACGAAAACGCCGATGGCGATGCCGATCGCGATGCCCCGCAGCATCGCCCGCCGGCTGTTCTCGTCCGCCGGCGCCGCCGTAGCCGTAGCCGCCGTACGGCGGGGGGTTTCCGCCATCCGGGCCTCCACCCGGATGGCTATCTCCTCCTCGACCCGGTCCAGGAAGGCTGCCACCACCGCGTCGCTGTACTCGGGCCCCAGCTCTTCGTGGGCCGCCGCGGCGGCCTGGATCTCGGCGATCACCTCGCGCCGGGCGGAGGCGTACGGCTCCCCCGTGCGCGCCATCCGCTCGCGCGCCGCGGCCTTGATCTTGTCGTGTGACATCGCATTCCCAACCGATGGCTCTGCCCGGCGCCCGCCACCATCAGTGGTCACGATGAAGGAATGATCCACGCGAGGGCTAGGCCGCTCTTGTCCTTCAGGCACTGCGGACGGCGCCGGGCCGGCACAGCTCGGATCGGGCAGGCGTGGCTGCCTGCCGTCAGGATACGCGCTGGCGGGAGCCGGCGGATAGTCAGTTGACGCCGGGTCCGGTGCTGGGCCGGATCATCTCCTGCAGCATGGACATGACCGCGGGGTTCGCCACTCCATTCCAGTCCTCGGCCAGCGCGCCGTACGGCTCGCGGTCGCCCCAGTCGTACTGCAGCTTGTTCGTCGCCGGGGTGGTCGCCTTGCCGTGGTGCGGGTTGAGCGCCCACCAGCACCAGTCGATGTCATTGGCGATCACCCAGGCCTTGAGGTTGCTCCACCACACGCCCGAAGCCGCGCTGCCGACGTCGGAGGACGGCGCCAGGCCGAAGTTCGCCAGCGATCCCGTGTCGTTGCCGAACTCCCCGATCCACAGCGGAGCGATCTTCTCGCTGAGCAGGTATCCCCCCGCCTTGTTCATCGCCGCGGCGTACGCCGAGGCGGACTGAGGCTTCGCGTGGAACCAGGAGTAGTCGTGCATGCTGTAGACGACTTTGTCCGGCTCGTCCAGCTTGACCGGGTGGCTGGCGACCCCGGTCAGGTCACAGGCGTAGCTGAGCCCTTCGCAGATGATGAGCGGATGCGGGTTGATGGCGTGGATCAGGTTGCCCGCCTGGGTGTACATGGCGGCGAAATCGGACTGGTTACCGGTTCCCCACGACGGATTCACGACCGTCCCGCCGACGGTCGCCGGGCGCGGCTCGTTCTTGATGTCCATGGCGGCGACCAGGGGGTTCGACTTGTACCTGGTGGCTATGTCCTGCCAGCCGGAGAAGAACTTCGCGGCCGGCCAGTCGTCGTTGAACCACAAGCCGTTGTTGTCGGTGGCGGAGCAGCACCAGCCATTGGACAGCAGGTGGCAGTTGGGTATGACGATGAGGCCCTCGTCGGTGAGCGCCTTGACGCAGGCGTCGTAGACCTGCATCGGGGTCGAACCAGCGAGATCGGTGTTGGCCGCCAGGTACTGGGCGGGCACCGCGGCGGTCTGCTCGATCATCCACAGGCTGAACGGGAAGCGCACGCAGTTGAACCCGTACCCGGCGATGGTCTTGGCCAGCGCCTGGCGGTTGACGCGGTCCAGTCCCGGTGGCAGCCCGAAGTCCTCGTTCGCGCCGTACCAGTTGATCCCGGCCAGCCGTACGCGATTCCCCTTTGCATCGACGATGAACCGTCCGCTCGTCGACAGCGGCATTGTGAAGGCCATGACCCTGTCTTACCGGTTTGGCGCGAGCCGGTGCGGCGTCTCCGCTGAACCCGGTTTACCCCGGTTCAGGGCACAACGCCGGGACCTGTACGCGGTGGTATCAACGCCGTCAAGATTTCCAGCACGGCCGGGTTCGCGACGCCGCGCCAGTCCGGGGTGAGCAGGCCCCATGGCTCCGGGTCGCCCCAGTTTGAACGGTGCCGCCCGGTGACCGGGATGGTGCCCTTGGGCTGGGTGGGGTTGAGCGCCCACCAGCACCAGTCCACGTCGTGGCGGATCACCCAGGCCTCGAAGTTGTTCCACCACACGCTGGAAAAGGCGGCCAGGGATCGGGTGGCGCTGCCGAACTCGCCAATCCACACGGGCGCGAGCTGCTGGCTGAGCAAGTACCCGCCCGTTCGTTCCATCTGCTCGAGATACGCCGCCCGGGGCTGTTCTCCCGGATGGAACCAGGGATAGTCGTGCAGGCTGTAGACGACCTTGCCCGGGCGCTCGAGCCGGACCGGGTGGCTGGCCGCGCCGGTCAGGTCGGCGGCGTACTCCAGCCCTTCGCAGACGATCAGGACGTCGGGGCTGACCTCGTGGATGAGGTTCCCGGCGGCGGTGTACATGGCGGCGATATCGGTCCGGGGCCTGCTGCCCCAGGTCGGCGTGAGCACGCGCCAGCCGACCCGGGTCCGCCGCGGCTCGTTCATGATGTCCATCGCGGCGACCAGCGGGTTGGACCGGTAGCGCGCGGCCATGTCTCGCCAGGCCGCGAAGAACCGCTCGGCCGGCCACCGGTCGTTATACCAGAGGCCATTGTGGTCATCGGCCTCACAGCACCAGCCCGCGTCGAGGACATGGCAGTTCGGGATGACGACCAGGCCCGCCTCGGTGAGCGCCTCCACGCAGGCGTCGTAGACCTGCATCGGCGTGGATCCGGCCAGGTCCGGGTTGGCGGCCAGGTACTCGGCGGGGACTGGGGCACTCTGCTCGGTCATCCACAGGCTGAACGGGAGGCGGACGCTGTTGAAGCCGTGCGAGGCGATGCGCCGGGCCAGCGCGCGGCGGTCCGTCCGGTCGAGTCCGGGCGCCACGCCAAGATCCTCGTGGGCGCCGTACCAGTTCACCCCGGCCAGCCGGACCCGCCGTCCGTTCGCGTCCACAATGTAACGTCCCCGGGTGTACAGCGGCGGCTCGACAGGCATCGGGGTCACCCCAGCGGGCTACGGAGCCGGGCCGCGATATGCGGGGGCAGCGGGATGTCCGGCGGCAGGACCGGATCGGGCAGCGGATCCTGCCAGGCGGTGGCCAGCGGGAGCACGCCGGCCCAGACCGGCAGGGCGGCGTCCGGGGAGTCGCCGTCGTCGGGCGGGCCGGTGCGGATCTTGACCGAGGCCTCGGTCAGGGCCAGGGCCAGCAGCGTGGTCGCGGCCAGTTCCTTCTGGTTCGGCTGGCGGGCGTAATCCCACTGGCCGGGCACGATGTGCTCGGACAGGCAGCGCAGGCCGGCCAGCTTCTCCTCCCGTCCGGTCACCAGCCGGGGCGTGCCGTAGATCATCGCGCTGCGGTAGTTGACCGCGTGCTCGAACACCGACCGCGCCAGGACCAGCCCGTCCACGTGGGTCACGGTGACGCAGATGGCGGCCTGCGGGGCCGATACCAGGCTGCGGCTGGCCACCGAGCCGTGCAGGTACAGCGTGTCGCCCGCGAGCCCGTAGACGGTCGGCACGACCATCGGGTAGCCGTCGACGACCACGCCGAGGTGGCAGATCACTCCGGCCGTCAGGATGGCGTCGAGGTCACCCCGTTTGGTACTGCCTTGTTCGCGCAGGCGGCGGTGCCTGGTGCGCTCGGTCACGGGCAGCGGAGGCGGGTCAGGCACGGCCGAAGTAAGAGCACCCATAGGGTGAGGATATGAAGATCGGATTCGGTGCCCCGGTAGCGGGGGCGTGGGCGACGCCCGGGTACCTCGCGGCTTTCTCCGAGCGGGCCGAGGAGGCCGGGTACGCGTCGCTGTGGACGTTCCAGCGGCTGCTGGTACCCGAAGGCTCCGGCATGGAACCGGTGTACCGCAGCGTGCTCGACCCGATGGTGGCGCTCGGGTTCGCGGCCGCCCGGACGTCGCGGATCAGGCTCGGCGTGGCCATCCTCAACATGCCGTTCGTCTCCCCCGCCTATCTGGCGAAGCAGGCGACGACGGTCGACGTGCTGTCAGGCGGGCGGCTCGACCTCGGGCTCGGCATCGGCTGGATGCCGGAGGAATTCGCGCTGACGGGCGCGTCCATGGCCCGGCGCGGCGCGCGCGCCGAGGAGTACCTGGCCGTGCTGCGCACCCTGTGGGACGACCAGGTCAGCACCCACCGCGGCGAGTTCTACGAGGTCCCGGCGGGACGGCAGGACCCCCGGCCGGTGCAGCGCCCCGGGCCCGCGGTGCTGCTCGGCGGCATGTCCCAGCCGGCCATGGAGCGGGCCGGGCGGATGGCGGAGGGCTGGATCACCTCTAGCCGGGCCGACCTGACCAAGATCAGCGAGGCGGTCCGCGTGATCCGGGAGGCCGCCGCGGCGGCCGGCCGGGATCCGGACGCGGTGCGGATCATCTGCCGGGGCGTGGTGCTGGCCGGGGCCGAGGCCAAGGGCCCGGACGGCGGCCGCCGTCTGCTCTCCGGCAGTTACGCGCAGATCCGCGAGGACGCGGCGTGGCTCGGCGGGCAGGGCGTCACCGAGCTGTTCTACGACCTGAACTGGGACCCGCAGATCGGGAACCCCGAGGTCGCGCCGGAAGCCGCCGCCGAGCGGGCGGGCGAGATCCTGGTGGAGCTGGCGCCTGGCTGAGCTAGCCCGCGCTGAGCTAGCCCCGCTGATTCGGGTTACCGGTCCGATCCGGGACCCTGGCCGGCCCGCTCTCGTCACCACGGACGGACTTGGGGTGCCACTGGTTACGTTCTTGCGTACCCGGGGGCACCCTGCTGCGGGCCAAGGCCACGCCGCACGGGATGACCGGCTACCTGATCGGCAAGGTCGTCATGGTGTCGGGCACGATCCTGATCAGCGTGGCGGTCTCGCTCATCAGCGGAGCGTTCCTGTTCACCGGGCTGACGGTGGGCAGCGCGGGCGCCTGGCTGACCCTCGCTTCCGGCGCCCTGATCGCGATCTCCGGCATCTTCTACCCGATCACCCACCTGCCGCACTGGCTGCAGTGGATCGGGCAGGTGTTCCCGTTCTACTGGCTGGGGCTCGGGATGCGCTCGGCGCTGCTCCCGGCCAGCCTGGCCTCGGTCGAGATCGGCCATTCGTGGCGGCACCTGGCCACGTTCGGCATGCTGGGGGCGTGGGCCGTCATCGGCCTCCTGCTCGCCCCGGTCGTGCTGCGCCGGATGGCGCGGCGCGAGTCCGGGTCCAGCGTGGCCGCCCGTCGCGAGAAGGCCATGCTGCGAGTAGGTTGAGGCGGCATCATGAGTGAGAACATCTACAACCGGATCGCGATGCTGCGGGCCGAGCGCGGCATCTCGCGGCGGCAGCTGGCCGAGGCCCTCAACGTGCACTACCAGACGGTGGGCTACCTGGAGCGCGGCGAGTACAGCCCGAGCCTGCACCTGGCGCTGCGGATCGCGGCGTACTTCGAGATCCCGGTCGAGGTGATCTTCTCGACGGAGCCGTTCCCCCGGATCGGGAGCGTCCCGGAGACCGGGATCTCAGCGTCCTGAAGGCAGTGTCATAAATGCTGGGCGACGAGGCCCTCGCGATGGGCGATGGCGGCGGCTTCCGTGCGGCTGGCCGCCCCCAGCTTGCCGAGGATGTTGGACACGTGCACGCTGGCCGTCTTGGGCGCGATGAACAGCACCGAGGCGATCTCCCGGTTGCTGCGGCCCGCGGCGATGAGCCGGAGCACCTCACGCTCCCGGCTGGTCAGCGCGGTCAGGACCGCACCGTCGCCGTGCTGTTCCGCGGTCCCGATCCTGGCCCGGCGGGCGAGGTCGTCCAGCACCCGGCGCAGCGGCCTGGCGTGCAGTTCGTCCGCGGTGCGGGCCGCCAGCCGCCACTGCTCCTCCGCCTCGTCCCTGCGGCCCGCCTCGGCGAGCGCCTCGGCCAGCCGCCACCGGGTCCTGGCCACCTCGTAGGTATAGTCCGGGCCGAACTCGGCGATGGCCGCTTCCCATTCCCCGGGATCGTTGTCGCCGTTGGCCCGGCGGAATTCCGCCTCCGCGCGGGCCAGCCAGCCGCGGCCCTCCGGGCCGAGGATGAACATGGGCCGCTTGGGGAACGCCGCGCCCTCCCGGGCGACCGCGAGCAGTTCCCTGGCCGCGGCGACCTCGGCGCGAGTGGCCTCCTCGTCGCCGGCGGCGCGGGCCTGGACCGCGCGGTCGGCCCGGGCGCTCAGGGCGATCACGGCCGGCCTGATGCTGGACGGGTGGTAACCCCACGGCGGCTCGAAGGTGACGTCGATCGCCGCCTGGGCTTGGGACAGGGCCAGCTCGACGTCGCCCTGCCACAGGGCGTGCTCGGCGAACAGCCCGCACGCGATGAACCCGTCGAACCCGTGGGTGCCCATGAACGGCTCGATCCAGGCGCGCCGCTCGGCCACCGCCGGGTTGCCCCGGGCTACGTCGATGAACAGGGCCATCGATGACAGGTACGCCTCGCCGACGCTGGTGGCCCGGACCGCGAAGCCGTCCGCGATCTCCTGCGCGTGATCCCACTTGCCGTCGGCGTAATGGCACTGGAAGTGGAGATGCTGCACGTCAAGGCCATACGGCGCCAGGCCGAGACCGGTCTGGTTAGCCCGTTTGGTGCCCTCATGGGCGATCTTGCCACCGCTGGTCAGGTCGCCGCGCTCCAGATGGGCCCGGGCCAGGTGATAGGCGGCCCGCAGCTCCACGCCGAGGACCTTCGCCGCGCGGGCCTGCTTGTGGGCCTGGGTCAGCAACTCGATGGCCTCGTCGTTGTGGCCCGAGCGGTTGCTGACGAATCCGAGGGTCACCAGCGCGTCGGCTTGCACCCACGGCGCGTCGGCGGCCCGGGCCGCGTCGAGCCCGCGGGTGGCCCACTCCCGGACCGAGGCGAAGTCGTCGATCAGCAAGGTGTTGGCGTAGGTGGCCACCGCTCGGGCGTACTGCCAGGTCGGCGGGTCCGCGGGCGTGGTCTCCACCACCGCCAGGGCGACCTCGACGGCCTCGGACTCGGCCTTGAAGTCGTCCATCGTCATCAGGTAAAACGCGAGGCGCTCCCCGATCCGGCTGGCCAGGAAGACATCGACGGGCGCCTCGCCCCGCTCGGTCAGGTCGGCCATCGCCTGGCGCAGCCGGCGGAGCAGGTGGACGGCGCGCTCGACGTCGCCGCTGTCGGCCGCGTTGGCGGCGGACAGCAGGCCGAGCTTGCCGCGGGCCATGCCGGCCGTCTGCTCCGGCTCGTCCACCCTTTCCCACAGGGCGAGCGCCTGATCATAGTGCCGGTGCGCCTCGGCGGGCGCCCCCAGCCGCTCGGCCTCGTCCCCGGCGCGGACGGAGGCGGCGAACGCGCCCGGGATGTCGTGGCTGGCCAGGCAGTGCTGGGCGAGCTCGGCGGCGGTTCCCGGCACGGCCAGGCGCTGCTCGTCGGAAAGCAGTGAGCTCATCGTGCCGTGCAGCCGGGTCCGCTCGCCGGGCAGCAGGTCCCCGTAGACGGCCTCGCGCAGCAGGGCGTGCCGGAAGACGTAGCCGTCGGCGCCGTCGGGCACCAGCAGCTGCTGGGTGACTGCCTCCCGGACCGCGGCCTCGTACTCGCCGGCCGCCAGGCCGGACGCGGCCTGGACCAGCTCGTCGTCGGCTTTGCGCCCGGCCACCGCGGCCGCCCGGAGCACCTGCTGCGCTGTCTCGGACAGTCGTTCGACCCGGTTGAGCAGCAGGGCCGCCAGCCCGGCGGGCAGCGAGCTGCGCTCGGACGGGTCGCCGTTCACCGACGCGGTCAGCAGTTCCTCGGCGTAGTAGGCGTTGCCCTCGGCCCGGGCCACGATGTCGTTCAGCGCGGTGGCGTCGACGCGGCCGGAGCCCGCCGCGTACCCGGCCAGCGCCGCGCTCAGGTGCTCGGCCAGCGCCGAGGGGGCCAGCGGGGCGAGGTCGACCGCGATGACGCCGGGCAGCCGGAGCAGCTCGGCCACGACGGGCCGAAGCGGATGCCGCCGGTGCAGGTCGTCGGTCCGGTACGTGCCGATGAGCGCGACCCGTTCCCGGTGCAGCATCCGGGACAGGAACGTGACCAGGTCCCGGGTGGAGGCGTCGGCCCAGTGGAGGTCTTCCAGCACCAGCAGCACCGGGGCCGCGGCGGCGAGCTCGGCGAGCAGCCCGAGGACCTCGCCGAACATCTGCTGCCGGGCAAGGCCGGTACGATCCCCGTCGGCCAGCTGCCCGTAACCGCCCTCCGGCAACAGCCGTCCCAGGGCCGGGCGTGAGCGCAGCGCGTCCCGCACCTCACCGCGCTGGGCGGCACTGCGCAGCGCGTCGGCCAAGGGCAGGTACGGCACGCTGTCGCCCAGCTCGGCGCACTGGCCGGAGAGCACGGCGAATCCCCGCTCCTCGGCGAGCCGGGTCACCTCGCTGACCAGCCGGGACTTGCCCACTCCGGCGTCACCGCTGACCAGCGCGGCCACCGACTGGCCGGCCTCGGCGTCGTCGAGCAGCGCGAGCAGGCGGCCGAGCTCGCCGTCCCGCCCGACCATGCGTCCCGCAGACACCCGTAGAACCATGTGCACGAGTATCCCATCCGGGGAGGCTTAATCCGATTAGTTAAGCGCCCGGCTGTACTGCGCCCTCCATGAGTTATGACGACACCGGCACCCCTGAGCCCGGCGGCGGTTACTCGGGATCTCGCCGGTCGAGCCGCCGGCCGCGCTTGATCGAGGAGCGGTTGCGCTTGGCCTCCAGGCGCCGCTCGTTCGAGCCCCGGCTGGGCCTGGTCGGCACGCGCCGACGCTGCGGCGGGGCGACACCCTCCTGGAGCAGGACGGCCAGCCGGGCCCGGGCGTTCTGCCGGTTGGCGAGCTGGTAACGCTGCTCCGAGGCGACCACGGTGAGTACGCCGCCCGCCAGCCGGCTGGCCAGCCGCTCGGTGATCCTGGCCCGGGCCCACTCGGGGAGCACGGCCGAATGCTCGACGTCGAAGGAGAGCTCGACCCGGCTGTCGGCGGTGTTAACCGACTGACCGCCGGGCCCGGATGACCGGGAGAACCGCTCGTTCAGCTCGCGGCCGGGTATCACCAGCCAGCCGTTGACACGCAGATCGTCGGGCATGGGGCTTAGGCCAGACTGGCCACCAGCTCGCGCACAGGCTTGCGGCGGCCGGTGTAGAAGGGGATCTCCACCCGGGTGTGGACCCGGGCCTCGGCCCCCCGCAGGTGGCGCATCAGGTCCACGATCCGGTGCAGCTCGTCGGCCTCGAAGGCCAGGATCCACTCGTAGTCGTTGAGTGAGAAGCTGGCCACCGTGTTGGCCCGCACGTCCGGGTACTCGCGGGCCATCATCCCGTGCTCGGCGAGCAGCCGGCGGCGCTCGGCGGGGTCCAGCAGGTACCACTCGTACGAACGGACGAACGGGTACACGCTCACGTACGCCCGCGGCTCCTCGTCGGCCAGGAAGGCCGGGATGTGGCTCTTGTTGAACTCGGCCGGGCGATGCAGGGCCATCACCGACCAGACCGGCTCGCTGCAGCGGCCCAGCCGGGTCCGGCGGAACCGCACGTAGATGTCCTGCAGATCCTCTGAGGTCGGCGCCACCCACCAGAACATGTAGTCCGCATCCGCCCGCAGGCCCTGGATGTCATAGCAGCCCCGGGTGACGATGCCCTTGCCCGCCGCCTGCTCCGTCAGCTCGGTCACCTCGTTGGCGGCGTTGCCGAGGCCGCTGGCTTCGAGCCCAACCCGGTCCGTCACCCGGAACACCGACCACATGGTGTAACGGACCAGCTCGTTGAGGTCCCGCGCCTTCGGCTTGCGGTCCGCCTGAAGTTCGTCAGCCATGCTTCTATTGTCGGCTAACGCGATCACCGGATGACACCGGCCTGGACGCTAGGAACTCCAGGACCCGGCTGGCCGCCGACCGGGCCGTCGCGACGCAGGCGGGTAGGCCGACCCCGTCGTAGGCCGCGCCGCAGACCGCGAGGCCGGGCTGGGCCGCCACCCCGGCGCGAATCGCGGCCACCCGGTCCAGGTGCCCGACCGAATACTGCGGCAGCGCGCCGCCCCACCGGGTCACCCGGGTGGCGGCGGGCAGGCCGCGTACTCCGGTCGCCTCGGCCAGTTCGGCCGCCGCCAGCGCGGCGAGCTCGTCGTCGGATCGCTGCAGCAGCGCTTCCTCGCCGGCGCGCCCCACCGAGCAGCGCACGATCTCCCAGGGCCCGGCCGCCCCCCCGGTCGCCTGCGTGAGGTGCGGCCACTTGACCGAGGAGAAGGTGACCGCCTTGATCGCCCGTCCGTCCACGGCCGGGACCAGGTAGCCGCTCCAGCCAAGGGCGGCCAGGCCGGGGCCGGGGAAGGCGGACCGCGGGTACGCGAGGGTGACGATGGCCATGCTCGCGTAGCCGATGCCGCCGAGCGCGGTGACCGCGGCGGACGCGCCGGGAACGGACGCGAGCAGGCGCTGCGCGGGCCGGGCCGGGACCGCGACGATCACCGCGTCCGCGTCGAGGAGTTCGGGCGCGGCCGCCGAGCCCACCGTGAGCCGCCAGCCCCGCGGCGCGGGCGTGAGCTCGCGCGCCATCGTGGCGGTCCGCACCTCCGCTCCCGAGGCCTTGGCCAGGTACGCGGGGAGCGTGCCCAGTCCGCCGGCCAGGGTGGTGAACACCGAACCGCCTGCCCGGGTACCTCCCGCGGGCGGCGCGGATGCGGGGGCCCGGACCGGCGGCGGCAGCAGGGAACCCGCGGCCTCGGCCAGGGACGGGAACCGCCGGGACGCGGCCGACAGCGCGGGCAGCGTGGCGTCGAACGACAACTCCGCCGAACGTCCCGCGTAGACCCCGCCCAGCAGCGGGTCGACCAGCCGGTCCACGACCTCCGCCCCGAGCCGACCGCCGACGTATCCGGCCACGGACACGTCGCCGTCCCGGCCGGTGGCCGGCCGCTCGAGGTCCTGCCTGGCCCGGGCCACGCCCTCGTCCGTGAGAACGCCCGACCTGGCCAGCTCGGCCAGGTCGGACGGCACGCCCATGAACTGCCGTCGCGGCAACGGCCGCAGCGCGCCCAGCGTCCAGAGGGCGGACGATGTTGGTCCCGGGGCGGCACGCTGGTCCGCGAGCCCGGCCTCGGCGATCAGCGCGGTTCCCTCCGGCCGGGTGACCAGCAGCGCCTCGGCTCCTTCGTCCACGGCGACGCCGCCGATCTCGGAGACCGACAGCTTGCCGCCCAGCCGCGGCGACCCTTCGAGCACCGTCACCCGTACCGGCTCATCCCGCAGGAAGAACGCCGCCGCGAGCCCGGAGATCCCGCCGCCCACGATCACCACGTGCGGTTGCGTTCGCGTACGCTCCATGCTTCCAGCCTGTCAGACACCGCCCGATGCGACGTACCGCGGCCGGGGCATCCCCGGGCACCTATACCCCCCAGGGGTATACTGGAGGGTATGAGCGTACTGGTCACGATCGGGGACAGCCTCCGGGAAGCGTTCTTCATGTTCTGGGAGACGCTGTGGGCGCTTGTGCTCGGTTTCGCGCTGTCCGGGGCGGTGCAGGCCTTCGTGTCCCGGGGCCAGATGCAGCGGGTCATGGGGCGGCACGGGGCCGCCGCCCTGACCCGGAGCTCGCTCCTCGGCATGGCCAGTTCCTCGTGCTCGTACGCGGCCAGCGCGCTGGCCAGGTCGTTGTTCCAGCGCGGGGCCGACTTCACCGCGGCCATGGTGTTCATGTTCGCCTCCACCAACCTGGTCGCCGAACTCGGCATCGTGCTGTGGCTGCTCATCGGCTGGCAGTTCACCCTGGCCGAATTCGCCGGGGGCGCCATCATGATCGTGCTGCTGGGCTTGCTGCTGCCCCGGCTCGTGCCCCGGCGCCTGGTGGCGGCCGCACGGGAACGGCAGGACCGGGACGAGGCCGGGGACCACGCCGGGCACAGTGACCACGCCGGGCACGGGCAGCCGCCGCCCGACACGGGCGATTCGCTGGGCGCGCGGTTGCGTCAGCCCGCCCGCTGGGCCGACGCGGCCGGCTATACGATCTCCGACCTGACCATGCTGCGCCGCGAGATCGTCATCGGCTTCGTCGCGGCCGGCTTCGCCGCCGCCGCGGTCCCGGCCAGCTTCTGGAGCGCGGTATTCCTGCACGGCCACGGGGCTCTCACCGTGATCGAGAACGCTATCGTCGGCCCGTTCGTCGCGATTATCAGCTTTGTCTGCTCGGTCGGCAACGTGCCCCTGGCGGCCGCACTATGGCAGGACGGCATCAGCTTCGGCGGCGTGGTGGCCTTCGTCTTCGCCGACCTGATCTCGCTGCCCCTGCTGTTCATCTACCGCAAGCTGTACGGCGGGCGGCTGACGCTGCGGCTGCTCGGCGTCTTCTGGCTCGTCATGAGCGCCGCGGGGCTGCTCACGGAACTGATCGCCAACGCGGCCGGCCTCGTCCCCGCGACCCGCCCGACGATCGTCGCGCCCGAGCACCTGAGCTGGAACTACACCACCTTCCTCAACATCGTGTTCGTGGCCGTCATGGCCGGGATCCGCTGGCTGCACCGCAGCAAGGAACGGTTCGGCGGCGGCGTGGGCGTGGCCCGCGATCCCGTCTGCGGCATGCAGGTCGATATGGCCAACCCGGGTGCCGTCCTGCGGGAGGACGGGCACACGACCTACTTCTGCTCCGGGCACTGCCGGGATCGCTTCACCAGTCAGGCCGCTACCGGATCGTGACCATAGCGGCGGAACCGCGTCGCCCGCCGCAGCCGTCACAACGGCATGCTGAACACGCGGAACCTGACCGCCGGCCTCATGATCGGCACCGTCCTGCTCGGCGGGGGCATGTTCCTCGCGGGCTGCTCGGCCGGCACCTCGAGCGGTACCGCCAGCTCGGCCGCCGCGCCCGCGAAGGCGGCACCGCCGGCCAACGGCGAGGCTGCCGCCGGCACCGCGCCCAGCGCGGCCGCCAGCGCGGCCGGGGGCGTCCAGGGCATGGGAACCACGGCCCGGCTGGCCCCGGCCAGCAGCATCATCTACACGGCACAGCTGACCGTGCGAACGGCCGACGTCAGGTCAGCCGCCAGCCAGGCCGGCCGGATCGCCGCGGGCGCGGGCGGCTACATCGCGAACGAGACCGTATCCGCCGACCCCGATCACCCGTCCCAGGCCACCGCCAGCGTGCAGCTGAAGATCCCGGTCGCGTCGTATCCGGCTACGCTCAGCCAGCTGGCCCGGGGCCTCGGCACTCAGCTCGCCCTGCAGCAGCAGGCCCAGGACGTGACCCAGCAGGTGGCCGACGTGAACAGCCAGGTCACCTCGGACCAGGCCGCCATCGTCCAGCTCCGGGCCCTGCTGTCACACGCGGGCTCGGTCGGTGACCTGCTCAGTGTGCAGAACCAGATCAACAGCGAGGAATCCCAGCTGGAGTCCATGCAGGCCCAGCAGCGCGCCCTCAGCCACGAGACCAGCTACGCCACGGTGACGCTCAGCCTGTTCGGCCCGAAGGCCAAGCCGGCCGTGCATCGCCCGAAGCCGCCGCCCAGCCTGGCCGGCGGCTTCGGGGCCGGCTGGCACGCGCTGCGGGTCACGGTGTCCTGGACACTGGCCTTCCTCGGCGCGGTCGCGCCGTTCGCCGTCATCCTGGCCGTCGCCGGATACGCCGCTTACCGTGGCCGCCGCTGGCTCACCGGCCGCAAGCCGGCCGCCACACCCGCCTCGCCCGAAGGCTAGGCGGGCGAGCGCACCGATTCGGCGTGCACGAGGTCGGTGAGCCGGGCTAGCACGCCGGGGTCGGTTTCCGGCAGCACGCCGTGACCGAGGTTGAAGACGTGCCCCTCGGCCGTGCGCCCGCGGGCCAGCACGTCCCTGGCCCGCTCCTCGATGACCTCCCACGGCGCGAGCAGGATGGCCGGGTCGAGGTTGCCCTGCAGCGCCTTGCCCGGCTCCACCCGCCGGACCGCCTCGTCGAGCGGGATGCGCCAGTCGACCCCGACCACGTCGGCGCCGGCCTCCCCCATCAGCCCGAGCAGCTCACCGGTGCCCACCCCGAAGTGGATGCGCGGCACCCCGGCGGACCCGAGCGCGGCGAAGATCCGGCTGGTGTGCGGCAGGATCGCGTGCCGGTAGTCGTCCGGGCTGACCGCGCCCACCCACGAATCGAAGAGCTGGATGGCCGAGGCGCCCGCCTCCGCCTGGATCCGCAGGAACGAGATCGTGATGTCGGTCAGCCGGCCGAGCAGCGCGTGCCACAGCTCGGGGTGGCCGTACATCAGCGCCTTGGTCTTGTCGTGGTTCTTGGACGGGCCGCCCTCCACCAGGTAGGAGGCGAGCGTGAAGGGCCCGCCCGCGAAGCCGATCAGCGGCCGCTCGCCCAGCTCGGCCACGAGCGCCCGCACCGCCTCGGTCACGTAGGGCACGTCGCCGGGTTCCAGCGGGCGCAGCCGCTCCAGGTCCCTGGCCGTGCGCACCGGGGTCTCGACCACCGGCCCGATGCCGGGCTTGATGTCCACGTCGATGCCGATCGCCCGCAGCGGGACGACGATGTCGCTGAACAAGACGGCCGCGTCCACGTCGTACCGGCGCAGCGGCTGCAGGGTGATTTCCGCGATCAGCTCGGGACGGGTGCACGACTCGAGCATCGGGATGCCCTCACGCACCTTGCGATACTCGGGCAGCGACCGGCCCGCCATGCGCATGTACCAGACGGGGGTATAGGGAACCTGCTCTCTCCGGCAGGCCAGCAGGAACGGGGATGTCGCCTGGGACTCGGTCACGTCAGGATCGTCTCACATCACCATACGGTGACGGAGCCCGGACACGCCGTCCGAGATCCCACGAACGGGCTCGGGGGCGTGTCACTATCGGCATCAACCCCGTCAACCCGCAAGCCCGCGACGGATCGCGCACTACGGGATCACGCACCACGGGTCACGCCGAGCGCCGAGGAGGTCGCCAGGATGACGCAGTTGAGCGGGCCGCAATTGAGTAATGTCCCCAGGCACTGCGTTGAGTGCGATGAAGACCGGCTATTCGAGCAGTTCCACGCGGAACCCGCGAGCTGTCCCGACACGCCGGACGGCGACTGCCCGGAATGGGCCTGCACGATCTGCGGCGAAGCCCTCATCATCGGGCTTCCCGGGCCGGGTTACGCCAGCGATGACCGTGCGGCCAGGGCGGCCTGACCCAGGCCGGACGGCTTTTCCGATTCGACAATCCGCAGGAAAACTGGTGCTTTGCCATAAAACTAGACGCCGCCGCCTGAGAAGTGATGCGCGACACGTACGCTCGGGTCATGAGGGCGACTGACGGGCAGGGAGACCGGCGTGCCGCGCGGTCACGTGCACCGCGGCGGCCGACGGCGGTTTCCGGTTCTGCGGCGGGCATTTCCGTGGTGACGGAGGTGCCGCCGGAAACAGCGCACTCCGATAACACGGCGCATATTGGCGATATAGCCCATGACGGGGACGCGGTACATGCTGGGGACAACACGGAAAGCTCCCCCGCCGAGGCGACGTTCGCGGCGGCGGTAGCGGCTTTCGCTGTCGGCCAGGACGCGCAGCGCCGGGACGGACTGGAGTTCGAGGAGGTCCCGGCGCCGAAGCGGCTGGCGCCTTACGCCACGGCCGTCGCGGCGACCATCCAGCGCGGTGAGGTGGACGTGGCCTGGGGCCGGCTGGTGCTGCTCTACGACCCGGACGGCCAGCAGGGCTGGGAGGGCTTCTTCAGGCTGGTCGCGTACGTCCGGGCCGACGTGGAGCCGGAGATGGCCGCCGACCCGCTGCTCGGCGAGGTGGGCTGGAGTTGGCTCGCCGACGCCCTGGACGCGCAGGTCCCCGGGTACGCCGTCCCCAGCGGCACCGTGACCAGGGTTATCACCGAGGGGTTCGGCTCCAAGCAGGACGAGATCCCGCTGACCGAGTTCGAGCTGCGCGCCTCCTGGTCCCCGACCGGGCCAGGGCATCAGCACGGAACCGTGGCCACCGGCGACCCCGGCGTTCTCGACCTGCCGACGCACATCGCGGCCTGGTGTGACTGCATGTCCGCCGCGGCCGGCCTCGAACCCCCGGGAACACGGGCACTACGCCAGCCGGGGTACGGGTGAGCGCGGATAATGAGGCTGGCGGGATCGTCCCACTGCTCGAGCCCCGCGACGGCCTGCCCCCCGTCGTCGAGACCGAAGCCGCGCTAGCCGAGGTTACGGACAAGCTGGCCCGCGGTAAGGGCCCGGTAGCGGTCGACGCCGAGCGTGCCTCCGGTTACCGTTACGGCCAGCGCGCCTACCTGGTCCAGCTCCGCCGGGCTGGAGCGGGCACCGCCCTCATCGACCCGATCGCCTGTCCTGACCTGTCCGGGGTCGACGCCGCGCTGCGAGACGCCGAGGCGGTGCTGCACGCGGCGTCGCAGGATCTCCCGTGCCTGGCCGAGATCGGCTACCGGCCGCAGGCGCTCTTCGACACCGAGCTGGCCGGGCGGCTGCTCGGCTACCCGCGGGTGGCCCTCGGCACGCTGGTCGAGGAGGTGCTCGGCTTCCACCTGGAAAAGGGCCACTCGGCGGCCGACTGGTCCGCCCGTCCGCTCCGCGATGAGCTGCTCCGTTACGCCGCCCTCGACGTGGAGGTGCTGACCGACCTACGCGACGCCCTCGCGGCCGAACTGGCCGAGCAGGGCAAGACCGAATGGGCCCGCCAGGAGTTCGAGGCCGTGCTCGCGGCCCGCCCGGCCCCGGCCCGGCCGGACCCGTGGCGCCGCACCTCGGGCATCCACCGGGTGCAGTCCCGCCGCGGCCTGGCGGTGGTGCGGGAACTGTGGAACACCCGGGACAAGATCGCGCGGGTCGCCGACCTGTCCCCGCGCCGCGTGCTGCCCGACACGGCGATCGTCGACGCGGCCCGGTCCTACCCGGCCAACCACGCCCAGCTCATCAGGATCAGCGGGTTCGCCGGGCGCCAGGCCCGGCGGCACGAGAAAGAGTGGCTGGGCGCGGTGGCCCGGGCGCGGGCCAGCGCCGACCACGACCTGCCGGAAACCACGGGCGGGGCGGCACCGAACGGACCGCCGCCGGCCCACCGCTGGGCCGAGCGTGACCCGGCGGCGGCCGAGCGCCTGGCGGCGGCGCGCGCGGTCGTGATCACCCTGGCCGCCGACAGCAGGCTGCCGGTGGAGAACCTGCTGTCCCCCGACGCGTTGCGCAGGCTCAGCTGGGATCCCCCGTCGGTGACCGACGAGCCGTCCGTGGCACAGGCGCTGGCCAGCTACGGCGCGCGGCCGTGGCAGATCGAGCTGGCGGCCGGGCCGGTGGCCCGGGCCCTGAGCAACCCGAAGGCCGAAGCACCCGACGCGGACGTCGCCAGCCTCGGGGATGCCAGCTCGGGGGATGCCAGCTCGGGGGATGACTGAGCGTGGGCGTTCTCGCGAGCGGTGCCGCACCGCTGCCTGGTTTCCTCAACTCCCTGGCCGGGCCGCTCGACCACTACGGGTACTGGGCCATCGCGCTCCTGCTGCTGCTGGAGAACATCGGTGTCCCGGTGGTGCCTGGAGAGCTGGCGATGATCGCCGGCGCGATCTTCGCCGGGACCGGCCGGGCCGGCCTGAACGTGGTCGTGGTCGGCATCGTGGCGCTGGTCGCGTCGGTGGCCGGCGCCGAGATCGGTTACCTCATCGGCCGGTTCGCCGGGCGCGAACTGGTCCTCCGCTACGGCAAGTACGTCCTGATCAAGCGCCATCACCTGGACCGGGCCGAGGCGATCGTGGACCGCTACGGCGGCATCGTCGTGGTCGTCGCCCGGTTCATCGTGGGGTTGCGGGAGGCCAACGGCATCATCGCGGGCATCACCGAGATGCGCTGGCTCACCTTCGCCGTCTTCAACGTGATCGGCGGCTGCGCCTGGGTCGCCACCTGGGTGACCATCGGCGACGTGGCCGGCGACCACATCGACACGATCTACGCCGATATCAACCGGTACTCGCTGTACGCGTTCGGCGCCCTGGCCGTGCTGCTGGCCGCCTACGTCGCCTGGCGCGTGACGCGGCGCCGCCGGAGCGGGGCCGGGACCGCCGCGGGCGGCCAGAACGAGACCGCCGCGGCTCGCCCGGACGTTCAGGGCTCGTAGCGCTCGAGGGCGGCTAGCTCCCCCCCGCCTGAGACGTGCGCGACCCAGAAGCCGCCCTTGGGCAGCGCCGGGTCCACGGGGACCGCGGCGGCCGCGCCGAGCGCCACGCACGCCGCGGCGAGGACCTCGGGCAGGTTCTCCCGGTGCAGGCACAGGACGGCGGGACGACGCTGCTCCACGAGGGCTGAGAGCAGGTGCCTGAGCGCATCGGCCTGCTCCGTTCGGGAGGAAAAATCCGGCGTACGGCCGTACGGGACGAGACAGGCCTCGGCCTCGACGGTCCCCCCGAACTCGGCCGCGTACGGTCGCACGGTCTCGGTGCAGCGCAGCGCGGGCGAGCTGATCACCCGGGCCGCGGGCGCGAAGCAGCCCAGCAGCCCAGCCAGCACCCGGGCGTGGGCCTCGCCCGCCGGGTCGAGCGGCCGCGCGAAATCGTCGCCCGGCCAGTCCGCCTTGCGCCCGGCCGAGGCGTGCCGGGCCAGGATCAGCGGTACCGTCTCGATCGGGCGCAGGGCGGAGATCACCGGATCGTCGTGGGTGTCGGCCAGTTGCTTGCGGGCCTGCGCCAGCGGCAGCCAGGAGATCGCGTCGATCTCCTGGGCCGGAGCGGCCTCGAGCCCGGCGCTGTACGCCGCCCAGTAGCTAACCCGCTTGGGGCGGCCCCAGCTGATGTACTCCACGGTGGGCAGGCGGGGGCCGAGCACCGGCCGGACGCACGTCTCCTCCAGGACCTCGCGCACCGCGGTGACCAGGATGTGCTCCCCCGGCTCGCTCTTGCCTTTGGGCAAAGACCAGTCGTCGTAGGCGGGCCGGTGGACCAGCAGGACCTCCGCGTCCCCTGATCCCGGCTCGGCGACGGGCCGCCAGATGGCCGCGCCCGCCGCGAGGGTGGCATCAGTCATCTGCCGAGCGGACTCGCCGCTCTCGCACCAGGGTCTCCTGCACGTCTCGCAGCGGGTTCCCCGCGTCGTCCCGGCTGTGCCTGGTCCAGTACCCGTCCGCGTTCAGCCACCAACTCGAAGTCCCGTCGTCCATGCCTATGTCGAGGAACCGGCGCACGCCGCGCTGGTGGCCGAGGTCCGCCACCCGGACCAGCAGTTCCACCCGGCGATCCAGGTTCCTGTGCATCATATCGGCGCTGCCGATCCAGACCTCGCTGTCTTCGTCATCTCCGGTGCCGAACACGTAGATCCGGGAATGCTCGAGGAACCGGCCGAGCACGCTGCGGACCCTGATGTTCTCGGAAAGCCCGGCGATACCCGGCCGCAGCGCGCAGATGCCACGCACCCACAGGTCGACCGGCACGCCGGCCTGCGACGCCCGGTAGAGCGCGTCCACCACCACCTCGTCGACGAGGGCGTTGGTCTTGAACGCGATCCTGGCCGGCTGGCCTGCCCGGCACCGTTCCGCCTGCCGGTTGATCCGGCTGACGATGCCGGCCCGCATCGCCTCGGGCGCTTCCAGCAGCCGCTGGTAGGCCCCGGTGCGGGTGTAGCCGGTGAGGTGGTTGAACAGCGCGGTGACGTCCTCGCCGACGGCCGGGTCCGCGGTGAGCAGCCCGTAGTCCTCGTAGACGCGGGCCGTGGTCGGATGGTAGTTGCCCGTGCCCAGGTGGCAGTACCGGCGCAGGGTCCCGTCGGGCTCCTCGCGCACGATCAGCGCCATCTTGCAGTGCGTCTTCAGCCCGACGAAGCCGTAGACGACATGACAGCCGGCATCCTCGAGCTTGCGCGCCCAGGCGATGTTGGCGCGCTCGTCGAACCTCGCCTTGATCTCCACCACCACGACGACCTGCTTGCCCGCCTCGGCCGCGTCGATCAGCGCGTCCACGATCGGCGACTGGCCGCTGGTCCGGTACAGCGTCTGCTTGATGGCCAGCACCCGCGGGTCGTCGGCCGCCTCGTCGATCAGCCGTTCCACCGAGGCGGCGAAGGAGTCGTAGGGGTGGTGGACCAGGATGTCGCGTTCGGCGATGGCGGTGAAGATGCTGTTGTCCTGGGAGACGGCCCGGGTGGACGGGACGAAGGCCGGGTACCTCAGCTCGCCGATGTTCAGGTCGGCGATGGTGAACAGCCCGCTCAGGTCGAGCGGGCCGGTGACCCGGTACACCGCCTGCTTGTGCACGTCCAGCTCGGTGACCAGCCGGTCGAGCACGTCGTCGGACATGGTCTCCTCGACCTCGATCCGGACGGCCGGCTCGAACCGGCGCCGCACCAGCTCCCGCTCCATGGCCTGCAGCAGGTTCTCGGTGAGCTCTTCGTCGACCTCCAGGTCCCTGATCCGGGTGACCCGGAACGCGTGGTGCTCGATGATCTCCACGTCGCCGAACAGGTCGGTCAGGTGCGCCGCGATGACGTCCTCGATCGGCACGTACCGGTTCTGCGACACGGCCAGGAACCTGGGCAGCAGCGGCGGCACCTTGACCCGGGCGAAGATGGTCGCGTCGGTCCGCGGGTCCGCGATCATCACGGCGAGGTTGAGGGACAGGCCGGAGATGAACGGGAACGGATGGGCCGGGTCCACCACCAGCGGGGTGAGCACCGGGTAGATGCGCTGCCGGAACAGGTCACCGAGGGTCTCTCGCTCCTGCGCCGACAGCTCCTTCCAGCGCAGGATCTCGATCCCGTGCTCGACGAGCAGGGAGGTGATGCGCTCGCTGAACGCGCGGGCGTGCCGGACGGTCAGCTGGCCCGCCAGGTCCAGGGTGTTCTCGAGGACCTGGCCGGGCAACCGGACCCCGGTGCCCTCGGCCGGGAACCCGGCCACCATCCGGCGGACCAGGCCAGCCACCCGGACCATGAAGAACTCGTCCAGGTTGGTAGCGAAGATGGCGAGGAAGCGCACCCGGTCGAGCAGCGGGACCGATTCGTCCTCGGCCAGCTCGAGCACCCGCTCGTTGAACCTGAGCCAGCTCTCCTCCCGGTCTAGGTAGCGTTCCCCGGGCAGCGCGCTCGCGGCACCCGGCGGCACCCCTTCGTCCTCGTGTTCTTGCGCGGGCAGGCTGATCTGGCTGACACCCATGCAGCTCATTGTCCCCACTGGGCGCCGGTTAGGAACCGCTAGGGCCTTTAAGACCATATTCTTCCGAACGTCGCAGGTAAAAGCCCCGCTCCCGGACCGGAGCCGAGGTGGGTCAGGGCATCGCGGCGTACCCGGGGACGCCGGCCCGGGCCTGGATGGCCTGGACGCTCAGCGAGACCGAGCCCTTGGTCGAGCACACCGGGATATGCGCGGGCACGAACGCGGCGCGCCCCTGGCTCGGCAGCATGATCCGGAGTTCCTCGGCGGTCACCCGCGTGCATCCCGCCGGATGGGTGCTCGCCGTCGTGACGACCCGCAGCACGGCGTGCGCCGTCGCCCCGGGGGCGAGCATCACCGGCTTCGGCGACACCGAGGTGTCACGGACGGCCGGGCCGCCGATCTGGCCGCCCGCCTCGGCCTGCCCGGACACCGGCTGGTCCTGGTAGGCCGACACCTCGGGGTAGCCGTAGAGACGGCAGGCCTGGCGTGAGACGTTGGTGAACTCCAGCGTGTAGTAGGTACCGCCGCCGTGGCTCACGCCGACGCCGGCCCGGTCCGTGGCGGCCCCGCCCGTGCTTGAGCCGAGCCCGATCCAGGCCTCAAGGCCCGAGGCCGCGCACGGGCGGCCGGTGAAGTCCGAGGACAACGCGGCCACGGCGCTACCCGGAGCGCGAGTCAGCACGACGGCGAGCGCGGCAGTGCCGACAAAGGCCGCGAGCGCGGCCACACGCCATCCGATTTGGCCGTACCTTCTCATTGCGGTCCCCATCTGGCGATGATGGAGCCGTTCCCCGTGCGGGCTCGCGCTAATCCTGTTTATCGATTTTTAATAGGACCTGCGGGATTCTCCTGTCGTTCGTTTGTCGCACTTATTGCGCACTCTATCCCCCCACTCGCCCTCCGGGCGCCCCTTAGGCTCGCGGGGACCGGCTCAGCCCTCGGTTCCGAGCTCGGCCGCGAACGCCGCCAGGTCGAGCAGGTGGAACAGGGTGTCGCACCACCGCTCCCCCGCGGGCCGGTCGTCGAAGTGCCCGAGGCACTCGTTGGCCGCGTCGAGGATCGCTCGCAGCACGGCGCCTTCGGCCTCCCGCGGCTGCTGGCCATCGGGGGCGCCGTCCAATATCGCCGCCGCCCGGCGCGCCATGGCCAGCCCAAGTGTTCCCGCGAGCAGCACGCGCTGCATCATCAGGACGCCATTGTGGTCTTGCATTTCCAGTTCCCTCCATCGTCCACCGTGGCTGTCCCGCCTTCGCCACCATGATGGGGGCAGGTAGTGACATTCCGGTCAGACGATGCGGGCCAGGCGATGCGCGGCGAAGTCACACGAGCGACTCGGGGATCAACGGCACCACCAGCTGGCAATGTGAATGAGCGATTGAATTACTGTGGGCCAAATTCCCGCTAAAGGGACGGATCCGAATGGGAAAACGTGCATGAAACCCGGGTTCCACCGCGTTTGAACGCGCTGGAATCCCGGTTTCACCATGTTCAGTCCGGCCTGGCGACGGTCGCGGGAGCCACGCGTATCTCACAGGTCACACAGGTTGGGGGACGGTCCGCAACCCGGATAACAACCCGCAGGAAAGCGGGGGTAACGGCCCACGATAATTGGCGACCGCGGTTATTCGGGGCGGCAGGCGGACCAGATGGCCGCGGCATTGTGCAGTTTGACGCGCTCGCCGCGGCCGAGCGACCGGGCCAGGTCGGCTTCCGCGGTCTCGATGCGGAGCCATTCGGCGTAGGAGACCGGCATGATCCCGCGGCCGGCCAGCACGGCCGCCAGCGGCCACTCCGCGGCCGGGGTGGGGCCGGCCGGGGCCGGGGCGCCCGCCGCGCCGGCCTCGTCCGTGAGGTCCGCGCCCTGGGCGAGGCCGTCGGGGTACCTGAGCAGGCCTGCTCGCGGTAGCTGGGTGTCGCCCGCGCCCGGGCCGCCGGCCAGGTCCTCGAGCAGGCAGCGGACGGTCTCGGCGGCGTCGGACTTGTTGGTGCCGATCACCCCGGTCGGCCCGCGCTTGAGCCAGCCGGCCACGTACTCGCCGGGCAGTGGCGCCCCGTCCGCGCCGAGGACACGGCCAGCGGCGTTCGGGACCACCGAGGCGCGTGAGTCGAACGGGACCCCGGGCAGCGGCACGCTCTGGTAGCCCACCGACCGCAGCACCATCTGGGTACTGAGCGTCTCGAACTCACCGGTGCCGCCGAAGGCCCCATCCGCGCTGATCGCCGTCCGCTCCAGCGTGATACCGCTGACCCGTTCGTTCCCAAGGATCTCTACCGGCCTCAGCCAGAACCGGACGGTCAGCCGGCGGCTGTGCCCGGTGGCGGCGGGCTCGGCCGTCTCGCCCTGGGCCCACTTGGCGATCGCGACCATGTTGCCGCGCACCCGCCGGTCGGACTCGACCAGCGCGATGCCCTCCCCGGCCAGGTCGAACGCGTTCAGATCGGCCTCGTCGGCGTGCACCACCACGTCGACGCCCGGCAGGTCGCCCAGCTCGCGCAGCTCCTTGGTGGTGAACTTGCCGTGCGCGGGACCGCGGCGGCCGATCATGTGGACCTCGCGCACCTTGCTCGCGTGCAGGGCGTCGAGCACGGGCTGCGGGACATCGGTCGAGTGCAGCTCGGCCGGGTCACGGGCCAGGATCCGGGCGACGTCGACGGCCACGTTGCCGACGCCGATCACCGCGACCGACTCGGCGTCGAGAGTGAACGAGCCGGCGTCCACGTCCGGGTGGCCGCAGTACCAGTTGACGAAGTCGGTGGCGGCGTAGCTGCCCGGCAGGTCCTCGCCCGGAATGCCGAGCCGCCGGTCCCGCATCGCCCCGGTCGCGTAGATCACCGCGTCGTACGCGGCCAGCAGGTCGTCGCGGGTGACGTCCTCGCCGAGGTGGACCCCGCCGACGAACCGGACGTCCGGGCTCTCCAGCACCTTGCGCAGATACTGCGCGATCGACTTGATCGACTTGTGGTCCGGCGCGACACCGTACCTGACCAGCCCGTACGGGGTGGGCAGGCGATCGATCACGTCGACCAGAACCGGAACCGGCACTGGCAGCGCGGCAACCTGCTTGACCAGCGCCTCGGCGGCGTAAAGCCCGGCCGGACCCGAGCCGACTACGGCAACGTTCAGCATGAATGCATACGCTACTCGACAGGCTGGCCTTCGGCAGGGGTGGTGGCCGACTCGCGGTCGTCGCCGGGTGAGCGGCGGGCCACGGCCTCGGTGATCTGCCGGGCCAGGTGCTGCGGCGTCAGGCCCGCCTCGTCGAGCACCTCGTCCCGGGTGCCGTGCGGGAGGAACTCCTGCGGCAGCCCGAAGGTCTTGACCGGCATGTCCACGTCGTGGTCGCGCAGCAGGCGCGCCACCGCGTCGCCGAACCCGCCGGTCCGTCCGTTGTCCTCCACGGTGACCACCATCTTGTGCCGCCGGGCCGCGTCGACCAGCGCCGCGTCGACCGGCTTGGTCCAGCGCGGGTCGACCACGGTGACGCCGATCCCGTGCCCGGCCAGCCGGTCCGCGACCTCCAGGCCGGTCATCGCCATCACCCCGGCCCCGACGAGCAGGACGTCAGGCCCCAGGCCCTCGGCCGGCTCGCGCAGCACGTCCATCCCGCCGAGCTTGGCGACCGCCTCGGCATCGCCGCCCACCTTGCCCTTGGGGAAGCGGACCACGGTCGGCCCGTCGGACACCTCGACCGCCTCGTTGAGCAACTCGGCGACCCGCTTGCCGTCCCGCGGCGCCGCGATCTTCATGCCCGGCACCAGCTGCATGATCGAGCCGTCCCACATGCCATGGTGGCTGGCCCCGTCCGGGCCGGTCACCCCGGCCCGGTCCAGCACCAGCGTCACCGGCAGCTGGTGCAGGCCCACGTCCATCAGCACCTGGTCGAAGGCCCGGTTGACGAACGTCGAGTAGATGGCGACCACCGGGTGCAGGCCGGCCATGGCCAGGCCGGCCGCGCTGGTCACGGCGTGCTGCTCGGCGATGCCCACGTCGTAGGTCCGGTCCGGGTAGGCGTGCGCGAACTGGACCAGGCCGGTCGGGTTCAGCATGGCCGCGGTGATCGCGACGACGTCCGGGCGCCGGGCGCCGATGGCCACCATCTCATCGCCGAACACCCGGCTCCACGACCCCGGCGTGGCGCCGGCCGCGGGCACCTGGTGCAGGCGGTCGTCGGTGTTCGCCTCGGCCTCGGCGTAGCCGAGCCCCTTCCTGGTGATCACGTGCACCAGCACGGGCCCGCCGAAGTCCCTGGCCCGCCGCAGCGCGGTCTCCACCAGGCGCTCGTCGTGACCGTCGATCGGCCCGACGTACTTCAGGCCCAGGTCCTCGAACATCACCTGCGGCTGCAGGAAGTCCTTCAGGCCCTTCTTCGCGCCGTGCAGCGCGCCGTACAGCGGCCCGCCGACCAGCGGCGCCCGGGACAGCGTGGTCTTGATGTAGTCGAGCACGTTCTCGTACCGCTGGCTGATCCGGATCGCGGCCAGGTGCTCGGCCAGGCCGCCGATCGTCGGCTGGTACGACCAGCCGTTGTCGTTCACGATCATGACCAGCCGCGAGTCCTTGGCCGCGGCGATGTTGTTCAGCGCCTCCCAGGCCATCCCGCCGGTCAGCGCGCCGTCGCCGATGACCGCGACCACGGTCCGGTCCGGCTCGCCGCGCAGCGTGTACGCCTTGGCCAGGCCGTCGGCGTAGGACAGGCTGGTCGAGGCGTGCGAGTTCTCCACCAGGTCGTGCTCGGACTCGGACCGGCACGGGTAGCCGGTCAGCCCGCCCTTCTGCTTCAGCGTCCCGAACCGCGCGACCCGGCCGGTCAGCAGCTTGTGCACGTACGCCTGGTGGCCGGTGTCGAAGACGATCTTGTCCCTGGGCGAGTCGAAGACCCGGTGGATCGCGATGGTGAGCTCGACCACGCCCAGGTTCGGGCCGAGATGGCCGCCGGTCCGCACGGTCGTCTCGATCAGCAGGTCACGGATCTCCGCGGCCAGCCGGGTGAGCTGATCCTGGCTGAGTCCCTTCAGGTCCTCGGGGCCGTTGATGCACTCCAGTAGGTTCACGGCGTGCTCCTCATGTGCTGTGCGGGCCTGATGGGGAACGGTGCTCCTCGATCGAACCGAGTGTACGAGGTCAGGCCTCAGCTCGCTCGTCGCGGCGGCTCCGTCTCCGACACGCGTGTCGGAGACGGCGGCTCGCCCGCGCCCGCCGGAAGCAGTAGCGGCCGGGCCGCCAGCAGGCCGCTGGCGAGTTCGGCGACGCACAGCACGAGCAGCCCGGCGACCGGGATATCCCAGCTTCCCGTGGCGGTGTGCAGCAGTCCCACCGCCAGCGGCCCGGCCGCGGCGAACAGGTAGCCGGCCGACTGGGAGAAGGCCGACAGCGAGGCGGCGACGCCGGCGTCCGGGGCCCGCGCCAGCATGAAGAAGATGGCCAGGCCGAGGCATGAGCCCTGGCTGAAGCCGAGGATCAGGACCCAGAACGGCGCCGAGCCGAGCGGCGCCCACAGCGCGCCGGCCAGGCCCGCCGCGGTTACGATCACGCTGGGCACGACCAGGGCGCGCTGGCTGGGGCGCCGGTGGGCCAGCACCGGCACGACGAGGGAGGTGGCGAGGTTGCCGCTGCCCATCAGGGCGAGCAAATTGCCGGCCGTGACGGCCGACGCGCCGCGGTCCTGGAAGATCGTCGGCACCCAGGACAGCGCCGAGTAGTACAGCAGGCTCTGCAGGCCCATGAACGCGGTGACCTGCCAGGTGAGCGCGAATTTGTAGACTTCGAGACGGCTTCGGGCCGGGGCAACCGCCGGACCGGCGGGCGCGCGGTACCCGAGCTGGGGCAGCCAGAGCAGCACCGCGAGGGCGGCGGGCGCGGCCCACACCCCGAGCGTGAGCGGCACCGACCCCCCGGAACTCCGGTACAGCGGCACGCTGATCAGCGAGGATACGATCGCGCCGAGGGACAGCGTGGTCAGGTAGATGCCGATGAGCAGCCCGGCCCGTTCGGGCCAGCGCCGCTTGACCATGCTGGAGAGCAGCACGTTCATGACCGCGATCGAGCTCGCCGCCAGCACGGTGCCGGGGAACAGCAGGGCGGCGGGCGCCACCCCGCGCAGCAGCAGGCCCGCGGTGAGCAGGACCAGCGCGGCCAGCAGGATCACTTCCTCGCCGAAGCGCCGGTTCAGCCAGGCGGCGAAGGCGGAGACCACGCCGAAGCAGATCACCGGGGTGGCGGCGAGCAGTGCGAGCGAGGCCGACGACAGGTGCAGCCGGTTCTGCAGGTCGGGGAAGACCGGCGGCAGGCTGGTGATCGCGGTGCGCAGGTTGAGCCCGGCGGCCGCCACGGCCACGACGAGCAGGGTGATCTCGTAAGGCCGGCGCCCGGCGGCGGGCGTGAATTTCGACATCAGCGACTAACGGTATACGACGGCTATTTGCTGCCGATATTTGCTGCCGAACGGGTCACGCGTCGCGCCCCGGGCGCCGGCTTTGCCCTGGCCTACAATCCTGGCAACAGCAGTAGCTTGCCCGTGGTCCGCCGGGCCGCCAGGTCCTCCTGGGCCTTGGCGGCGTCGGCGAGCGGGTAGGTGCCGCCGATCCGCACGTCGAGCTCGCCCTTGGCGATCCAGTCGAAGACCTCGCCGGAGCGCCACCTCAGCTCGTCGTCGGCGGCGATGTAGTGGACCATGGTCGGCCGGGTCAGGAACAGCGAGCCGCCGCTGTTCAGCCGCTGCGGGTCCAGCGGCGGGACCGGCCCGCTGGCCGCCCCGTACAGGACCATCATCCCGCGCGGGCGCAGGGCGGCCAGGCCGTCGTCGAAGGTGTCCTTCCCGACGCCGTCGTACACCACGTGCGCGCCTTTTCCGTCGGTGACATCGTCGACGACCGAGCGGAAGGCGTCGTAGCCGGTAATGTGGTCGGCGCCGGCGCCGCGCGCGAGCGCGGCCTTCTCGCCACCCGAGGTGGTGGCCACGACGATGCCGCCGCGCCGCTTGATCATCTGGGTCAGCAGCAGGCCCACCCCGCCGGCCGCCGCGTGCACCACGGCGACGTCACCCTCGCTGACCGGGTAGGTGCTGACGCACAGGTAGTGCGCGGTCATGCCCTGCAGCATGGCGGCCGCGGCCACCTGCAGGCTCAGCCCCTCGGGGACCGGGACGACCCGGCGGGCGGGCAGCGCGACCTGCTCGGCGTAGCTGCTGCCAGGGCCGGCCCAGGCCACGCGATCGCCGACACCCAGATGGGTGACGCCCTCACCCACAGCGCTGACCGTGCCCGCGCCCTCCGCGCCAGGCACGAAGGGCGGGTCCGGCCGGTAGTTGCCCGCCCCCTCGCGCTGGTAGATGTCCATGTAGTTGACGCCCGCCGCGGCAACGTCCACCACGACCTCGCCCAGTCCCGGACGCGGCGTCTCCCGCTCGGTGAGGCTCAGCACCTCAGGCCCGCCCAGCCGCTCGCCGACTACCACGCGCATGCTCGCATCCTCCGTCTCGTTCGTTCCCGGCCAGCCTTCCCGGCCAGCCTTTCACAGGCGCCAGCGGGGGCTGGCGGGCCGGGGTCGGCTTGAACCCGTTCAAATGACGGGGACCGGCGCCTGCTAGCCGTCCTGGACGAGGTCCTCAGCCAGAGCCCTCAGCCCACGCCTCGGTCCCAGACCGCGCGCCTCACCTGCCGCCCCGCACCACCC
>JBEKJP010000035.1:0-60181 GCA_050011155.1 Streptosporangiaceae bacterium | reverse complement strand
CGCGAGCCTTAATCGCGGCCAGTTCTGGCGTATAAGCGGCCGGGCTCCTGCCCACGCTGGCGTGATCACTCCTGGAACCGTTCCTGCCGGGACTCGGAGGCGGATACGATTGCCAGTCACAGCCAGGTATTTCATGATCGCGAAGGATCTACTACGGAAAATGATATAAAAGCCTTCGCGATCATGAAAAACGCTGCCCGAGGTGCAGCCGGGCCGCCAGTAATCATGAAGAAATCGAAGCCAGCTCACACCAAGACATCGGGTTATATTTCGACGCGCAGTGTGCCATGAACGCGGAGAGGAGCCAGCCGTGTAGGTTACGAGGTTCCTTGATGCGGTGCTGTATGAGAGATGAGGGTTTTGTGGCCCCTCGGAGTCGCCCTGCGGGGGGTGGCTTCAAGCCGCCTCATGCTGCGTTGGCTGAAGACCGTCGTGGTGAGCGATGAGGAAAAGGCGCCCGTGAGGCGTCAGGCGGGGACCTGGAAGACGACCACTGCCGAAGCGTCGTAACAAATTCAGACGACATCAGAACCGGGGCGAATGTGCGTGTTCCGGGATGAGCCTGGCGGAAACCCGTTTACTGGCCTGGCGGTGTCCGGCGTCGAGGTGGCGTGAGCCTGGTCTGCGGCTCTCATGCGGAACCTGGGAAGGCGTGCCCGGAAACTGCCGTCTCAGCGGCGGCGAGAGGGAGAGCCCGAGCCGGGAGTGCCCCGTAGGGCGTCAGAGTACCGTCGCCGGCACGCCGGCGGACCGGCCCGTAGTAGCGGTGAAGCTCCTGTAATGGGGGCGGAGCGAAGGAGCCGGGCCGTCCGTGGCTGTTGTTCATCCGGTCAACCGGGCTGCGGCCTGGGAGGAGTCGCGTGGACGAGCTGAAAGCACCTGGCAAGCCGTTCCAGATCAGCAAGCGTGAGGTCTGGGATGCCTGGCTCAAGGTGAAAGGGAACAAGGGCGCACCTGGGGTGGACGGGCAGTCCATCGAGGCGTTCGAGAAGGACCTGAAGGACAACCTCTACAGGATCTGGAACCGGATGTCGTCGGGGACCTACTTCCCGCCGCCGGTGATGGCGGTGGAGATACCCAGGCCGCATGGCGGCGGGACCCGCGTGCTCGGGGTGCCTTGCGTCGCGGACAGGATCGCGCAGACGGTGGCGGCGGCCCGGCTGGAGAGCGCGGTGGAACCGGTGTTCCACCCGGACTCCTACGGGTACCGGCCCCGGCGGGGCGCGCTGGACGCGGTGGCGGCATGCCGGAAGCGCTGCTGGGAGCACAGCTGGGTGATCGATTTTGACATCCGGAAGTTCTTCGACAGCGTGCCATGGGACCTGATCGTCAACCGCGGGACCCCGCAGGGGTCGGCGATCAGCCCCGTCATCGCTAACCTGTTCATGCACTACGCGTTCGATCGATGGCTGGAGCGGGAGTTCCCCGCCGTTGAATTCGAGCGCTATGCGGACGACGGCGTGATCCACTGCGTCAGTCAGTACCAGGCCCGCATGGTCCTGGCCGCACTGCATGAGCGGATGGCCGAGGTGGGGCTGGAGCTGCACCCGGACAAGACCAGGATCGTGTACTGCAAGGACAGCAACAGGCGCGGCTCGTATGAGCACACGTCGTTCACGTTCCTCGGGTTCACGTTCCGGCCGAGGGGAACGCGGCGGGAAGACGGGGTGCAGTTCACCGGGTTCCTTCCCGCGATCAGCAAGGACGCCCTGAAGAAGATCAGCGCCGAGGTGCGGTCCTGGCGACTGCACCGCTGGGTCACATCCGACGGGAGAGAGATCGCCCGCCTGATCAACCCCAAGGTGCGCGGGTGGATGACCTACTACGGGGAATTCAACCGCGCAGCGCTGTATCCCCTGCTCCGCCGCATCAACACCTACCTGCTGCGGTGGATCATGCGGAAGTACAAGAAGCACAGCACCTGGAAGAAAGCCATCAAGATGCTGGCCGAAGCGGCCGCCAACCGGCCGCGCTACTTCGCACACTGGGCCTGGGTCAAACCGGCCACCAGATGACCAGGACGGCAAGAGCCGTGTAACGGGAGACTGTTACGCACGGATTCTGTGGGAGCCCGGGGGTGAGATTCCCCCGGGCTACCCGACCTTATCACCGGGACACCTTCACATTGTCCCGGTTCCGGGGACGGCAGGACCGGCGGGACCAGGTGCCCAGGCTGCCATAAACCGGAACAAGCCGGGCATTTCGCCACGATGGCGCTGCATGACCGCGACACGCCGCCAACTCAGGTTGTTCCGGAACGCCCACAGAGCAGCACCGGTGGCACATCGGGCACGTGTGCGGAGGCGCACCGACCCGTAGCTCTCATTAGATCGTTAGCGCTGAAGGGCGCCCACATGGAGTTGATGGGAGACCCGGTAGCCGGTGCGGACTGGGCTACCTTCAGGCGCCAGGGCTGAACATGGCCGGCCCCCCGCTGATGTTAAGCACCGATTAGTGATCATTCGCGTCGGTGTTCTCAGGGCGTGATCCTGGCCTCCGCGGCCGCCCAGGCGACACCGTCACCTGCGGGGGAGAAGAACTCCAGCGGCTCGGCGACACGGATCAGCGCGCGCATCCCGGCCAGGTCGCCGGGGGCGGCGCCGCGGGCGCGGGCCTGGACCAGCACGTTGCCGAAGCAGGTGGCCTCGGCCGGGCCGGCCACCACGGGCAGGCCGGTCGCGTCGGCGGTGAGCTGGCAGAGCAGCGCGTTGCGGGATCCGCCGCCGACGATGTGCACCACGTCCGCGTGCCGGCCGGACAGCGCCTGCGCCTGCGTGATCGCGCGCCGGTAGGCCAGCGCCAGGCTGTCCAGGATGCAGCGCACGGTCTCGGCGGGCCCGGCCGGGACGGCCTCGCCGCGGTCAGCCAGCCAGGTGGCGATCCGGCCCGGCATGTCGCCTGGCGGTACGAACACGGGGTCATCGGGGTCGATGACGAACCGCAGCCGGGGTACCCGCGCCGCCCGGGCCAGCAGGTCACCGAGTGACGACCCGGGCCAGTAGCGCAGGCTCTCCTGCAGCAGCCACAGGCCGGTCACGTTGCGCAGGTACCTGATCGTCGCGTCGACGCCGGTCTCGTTGGTGAAGTTGGCGGCGCGGCTCGCCGCGGTCAGCACCGGCGCGTCGAGCTCCATCCCGGCCAGCGACCACGTCCCCGAGGAGATGTAGGCGAAGTTCGGGCTGACGGCGGGGACGGCGGCCACGGCGGACGCCGTGTCGTGCGAGGCAACCGCGGTGAGGATGAGCGGAGAACCCAGGCCGTTCGGCTCGATGATCGTTCCGATGAGCTCGCCTGGCCGGCGCAACGGCGGGAAGATGCGCGGCGGGAGCCCGGCCTGCTCGATCACCTCGGTCGCCCAGGCCTGACGGCGGACGTCGAGCAGCGACGTGGTGGAGGCGTTGGTGATCTCCGCGCCGGGTACCCCGGTGAGCCAGTAGGCCAGCAGGTCCGGGATCAGCAGCATGGTCGCGGCGTGGGGGAGCATGGGTGTCGCGGCGAGCTGGTAGATCGTGTTGAACCGCAGTTGCTGGATGCCGGTGACGGCGTACAGCCCGGCGGCGGGCACCGCCTCGTGCAGCCGGTCCGCTACCCCCTCGGTGCGCCCGTCGCGGTAGTGCACCGGGCTGCCGAGCAGCGCGCCCGTCTCGTCGAGCAGCCCGTAGTCCACCCCCCAGGAGTCGATCCCCGCGCTGGCCAGCGGGTACTGGCGCGCCGCCAGCGCCAGGCCGTGCCGGACGTCGGCCAGCAGGCGCAGGATGTCCCAGTACAGCGTGCCGCCCGCGAGCACCGGCTCGTTGCCGAACCGGTGCACCTCGTCCAGCGTGACGCCCGCGTCGCTCACCCGCCCGGCCATCACCCGCCCGCCGGACGCCCCCAGGTCCACGGCCGCGACGGTGACATCCGTCATCCCGGAACCACCGTCATCTCGGAACCACCGTCATCTCAGGAATGCGGCGGCCACCCCCGCGTCGACCGGGATGAGCAGCCCGGTCGTGAGCGACAGGTCCCCGGCGCACAGCACGGCCACCGCCGCCGCCACGTGCTCGGGCAGCACCTCGCGCTTGAGCAGCGTCCGCTGCGCGTAGTACGCCCCGAGCTCGGACTCGGGCACCCCGTACACGGCCGCCCGCTGCGCGCCCCAGCCGGAGGCGAAGATACCCGAGCCGCGCACCACGCCGTCCGGGTTGATGCCGTTCACCCGGACGCCGATCGCGCCGAGTTCGGCCGCCAGCAGCCGGACCTGGTGCGCCTGGTCGGCCTTGGCCGCCCCGTAGGCCACGTTGGACGGCCCGGCGAAGACCGCGTTCTTGCTGCAGATATAGATGATGTCGCCGCCCATGCCCTGTTCGGTCAGGACCCGGGCGGCCTGGCGCGAGATCAGGAACGAGCCGCGGGCCATCACGTCGTGCTGGATGTCCCAGTCGGCCAGGGTGGTCTCGAGCAGCGGCTTGGAGATCGACAAGCCGGCGTTGTTGACCACCAGGTCGACCCCGCAGAAGGCGAGCGCGGCCGCGTCGAACGCGGCCGCCACCGCGTCCTCCTCGGTGACGTCCGCGGTCACCGGCACGGCCACGTCGCCGGCCCCCAGTTCGCCGGCCACCGTCCCGGCCGCCGCGCCGTCGCGGTCGGCCACCACCACGCAGGCGCCCTCGGCGGCGAGCCGCTGGGCGGTAGCCCGGCCGATCCCAGAACCGCCGCCGGTGACCAGCGCGACCCGGCCGGCCAGCGGCCTGGGCTTCGGGCGGCGGCGCAGCTTGGCCTCCTCGAGTTCCCAGTACTCGATGCGGAATTTCTCGCTCTCGTCGATCGGCTGGTAGGCGGAAACGGCCTCGGCTCCGCGCATCACGTTGATCGCGTTCAGGTAGAACTCGCCCGCCACCCGGGCCGTCTGGGCGTCCGCGCCGAAACTGAACATGCCGGTCCCGGGAACCAGGACGATGGCCGGGTCGGCGCCGCGCATCGGCGGCGAGTCCGGTACGGCGTGCCGCTCGTAGTAGGCCAGGTAGTCCTGGCGGTACGCCTCGTGCAGCTCGCGCAGCCGGCTGGCGGCCGCCTCGTAGGGCGCGTCCGGCGGCAGGTCGAGCAGCATCGGCCGCACCTTGGTACGCAGGAAATGGTCGGGGCAGGAGGTGCCGAGCGCGGCCAGTTCGGGGTGCCTGGCCCGGGCCAGGAAGTCGAGCACCGCGGGGGAGTCGGTGAAGTGCCCGACCTGCCTGCGGTCGGTCGACGCCAGGCCCCTGATCAGCGGGGCCAGCCGGGCCGCCCGGGCCCGCCGGTCCGGCTCGGGCAGCGGTCCGGTCACCATCGGACCGAACGGCTCGGCCTTCCCGTGCTCGTCCAGGTACCGCTGGGCGGTGGCGATGATCTCCAGCGATCGCGCCTCGCACTCGTCGCTGGTGTTACCCCAGGCGGTGATGCCGTGGCCGCCCAGGATCACCCCGATGGTGCCGGGATGGTCCCGCTTGACCGCCGCGATGTCCAGGCCGAGCTGGAAGCCGGGCCGCCGCCACGGCACCCAGGCGACCCGGTCGCCGAAGCACGCCTTGGTCAGCGCCTCGCCATCCCGGGCGGTGGCCAGCGCGATGCCCGCGTCCGGGTGCAGGTGGTCGACGTGGCTCGCGTCGACAAGACCGTGCATGGCCGTGTCGATCGACGGCGCCGCGCCTCCCTTGCCCCAGCCGCAGAAGTCGAACGCGGCGACCATCTCGTCCTCGCGCTCGACCCCCGGGTACACCCCGGTCAGCGCGCGCAGCCGGTCCAGGCGCAGCACGGCCAGGCCGCCGGCGGTCAGCGTGCCCAGGTCGCCGCCCGAGCCCTTGACCCACATGAGCTCGGCGTCCTCGCCGGTGACCGGGTCGGCGGCGGTGCCCTTGGCCGAGGTGTTGCCGCCCGCGTAGTTGGTGTTGCGCGGGTCGGCGCCCAGCCGGTTGGACCGCGCGATCAGCTCCTCGATCTGCGTCTGGCTCACGATCTCAGCTTCCCCAGCTGGCGGGCGTGCCGCCCACCCGTTCGGCGACGATCTTCTCGGCGTACCCGGAGCCGTGATAGGCCGCGACCGGATCGGGGTCCAGGCCGGTTTCCTCCCGCAGCTCGGCCAGCAGCGGGCGGACGTCGGTGTCGTACGCGTCCATCATCGCCGCGTTGGCCGCCAGCACGTCGCCGGCCTGCTGCGCCGCGGCGAGCTCACCGGCGTCGACGAGCAGCGCCTTGGCCGTGGCTTCCTGCACGTTCATCACCGAGCGGATCTGGGCCGGGATCTTCGGCTCGATGTTGTGGCACTGGTCGAGCATGAACGCGACGCCGGCGGCGGGCCCGAGGGCGCCGGCCTTGACCACCTCGTGCATGATCCGGAACAGCTGGAACGGGTCGGCCGCGCCCACCATCAGGTCGTCGTCGGCGTAGAAGCGGCTGTTGAAGTCGAAGCCGCCGAGCCGGCCCGCCCGCAGCAGCAGGGCCACGATGAACTCGATGTTGGTCCCGGGCGCGTGGTGGCCGGTGTCCACCACGACCTGGGCCTTCGGGCCGAGGGCCTGGCAGTGCAGCAGGCTGGTGCCCCAGTCGGGGATGTCGGTGGTGTAGAACGACGGCTCGAACAGCTTGTACTCGAGCAGCATCCGCTGGTTCTCGCCCAGCCGGGCGTAGACGGCGGCCAGGGACTCGGCCAGCCGGTCCTGGCGGCTGCTGATGTCGTCCTGGCCCGGGTAGTTGGTGCCGTCGGCGAACCACAGCTTGAGGTCCCGCGACCCGGTCGCGTCCATGATGTCGACGCACTCGAGCAGGTGGGCCACCGCCTTCGCGCGCACCCGCGGATCGGGGTGGCAGACGCTGCCGAGCTTGTAGTCGTCGTCCTGGAAGACGTTCGCGTTGACGGCGCCGATCCTGATCCCCTCCTCGGCCGCGTGCCGGGCCAGCGCCCCGTAGTCGTCCACCTTGTCCCACGGGATGTGCACGGCCATGGCGGGGGCGACGCCGGTGTACCGGTGCACCTGCGCGGCGTCCTCGGCTTTCTCCCACGGCGTGCGCGGGACGCCCGGCTGGCCGAACACCTTGAACCGCGTCCCGGAGTTGCCGAAGGCCCAGGAAGGCAGCTCGATCTCATGCTGTCTCAGCGCTGCCTTGACTGCGGTCAGGTCACGCATGCGGTGTTCATCTCCGTTTTCAGTCCACGTGAATATCTCATCGATCCGCCGGAAGCCCTGGCCGGGTGTGCCGCCCCGCCGGGCGAGGCAGCACACCCGGCCATGTTCTAGAAGTTGAACTGGTTGATGTTGGCGGAGTCGAAGGTGAAGGGCGGCCCGAGCAGGATGGTCTTGTCGGCCCCCACCGTGAACGAGCCGAGCTTGCCCGCGGTGAACGTCTGCCCCTGGCTGCCGTTGAGCTTGCCCGACGCGAACTCGACCGCCGCGTACGCGGCCAGGTAGCCCAGGTCGTTCGGCTTCCACAAGACGAATTGCTTGATGGTGCCGTCGGACACGTACTTCTTCAGCGAGTCAGGCGTGCCGAGTCCGGTGAGTAGCACCTTGCCCCGGTACTTGGGCGTGTCCAGGACCGCCGCGGCCGCCGCGATCCCGACCGTGGTCGGCGAGATGATGCCCTTCAGGTCCGGGTACTGCTCCAGCAGGCCCTGGGTCACCTGGGTGGCCGTGGTCGGGTCGTCGTTGCCGTAGACGGTGGAGACCAGCTTCATCTTCGGGTACTTCTTCAGCTCCTGCTTCATGTACCCGATCCAGGCGTTCTGGTTCGTGGCCGAAGCGGTGGCGGAGACGATCGCGATGTCGCCGGTGTCATTCAGCTCCTTGGCCAGCACGTCGACCTCGCTGGTGCCGATCTGGGCGGTCGAGGCCTGGTTGATGAACAGGTCCCGGCAGCCCGGCGCGTCCGAGTCGTAGGTGACGACCGTGATGCCGCGCTTCATCGCGCCGTTCAGCGTCGGGCACAGCGCGGTCGGGTCGGTGGCCGACACGAGCAGTATGTTCGCGCCCTTGCTGATCGCGGCCTGGATGGCCGGGATCTGCGAGGCGGGCGTGGCCGCGGTGCCGCTGGTCTCGGTGCCGGTCTCGCCCAGCGTGCCCAGCGCGGCGATCGCGCCGCCGGACTTCGCGCTGTCGGCCGTGGTGAAGTAGTTGTTCCCGAGGTTCTTCGGGACCACGAAGGCCTTCAGGCCGGTCTTCAGGCCGCCCGCCGCCGCCGCTGATGAGGACGAGCCCGATGTCGGGGTGGAGGTGGAGCCCGAGGACGAGCTCGAGCCGGAGGAACTGCACGCCGCGAGCAAGATCGAGGCGGCGACGAACGGTACGGCCAGGCCTGCCGTCTGTCTCAGCTTCATGTGAATCCTTTCAATTTTCGGCTTTGAAAAACTCTCGGATTCTCTGGATCGGTGTTACTGCGGAAGAGCGCTCCCGGGTCCCCGGCGGCGGCGTCCGGCGGGCCGCCACGCCCGCAGCCGGCTGGAGAAGGACGCCGCGTTGCGGCCGAAGACGGACAGGAGCAGCAGCGCGCCGGTGACGATCCCGGCCGCTTCCTGGTTGAAGTTGGTCAGGAACAGCGCGCTCTGGATGCCGGCGAACACGAGCACGGCGAGCACCACCCCGATCAGGGAGCCCTTGCCGCCGAAGATCGACACCCCGCCGAGCAGGACGATCGCGACCACGTCGAGTTCCAGGCCGAGGCCGTTGTTCTGCACCGCGGTGTTCAGCCGGAAGGTCAGCAGCACCCCGGCCAGCGCGCACACCAGGCCTGAGGCCATGAACAAGATGGTCTTGATCCGCTTCACCCGGATGCCGGCGAACTGGGCCGCCTCCACGCTGGCGCCCATGGCGAAGATGGACCGGCCGAACGGCGTGGCGTGCAAGACGACCCCGAAGATGATCGCGAGCACGATGAAGATCGCGGCCGAGTAAGTGAGATCGTTCCCGGTGAACGGCACCGCGTTGACCCCGAGGTTGGTGTACGTGACGGGGAAGTTGGCGACCGTGCTGGGGCCGAGCAGGATCGTCGCGATGCCGCGGTAGAGCGCGAGCGTGCCGATGGTAACCGCCAGCGACGGCAGCCCGAACCGGGTGACGAGCAGGCCGTTGATCGCGCCGGCCGCCAGCCCGACCACCGCGATGAGGACGAAGATGGCGAGCATGGGCCAGTGCCGGGCCCACAGGAAACCGAGCAGGGCGCTGGACATGCCCAGCGTCGAGGCGACGGACAGGTCGATCTCGCCGGCGATGACGATCAGCGTCATCGGCAGCGTCATGATCGCGATCTCGCCGTTGGACAGGCCCAGGTTGAAGAAGTTGTTGCTGGTGAAGAACGACGACGACACCGAGCTGCCGACGATGCCGACGATCACGACCAGCAGCGCGAGTCCGGTCTCCCAGCGCAGTGCTTCCCTGAACCGTGCGGGCCGCAGCGTCTCAGCGATGGGGCGCTCAGACATGGCGGGTCCTCCTCAGCCGCAGCGCGGCGGTCAGCCGGACCGCGATCAAGCGGTCCAGGGCGATGGCCACGATGAGCAGGAAGCCCCAGATCGCCTGGTCCCAGAACGGCGAGATGCCCAGCACGTAGAGCGCCGAGCTGATCGTGTTGAGCAGCAGCGCGCCGAGCGCCGCGCCGACCGCGCTGCCGCTCCCGCCGAAGATCGCCACCCCGCCGACCACGACCGCGGACACCACCTGGAGCTCATAGCCGGTGCCCGCGGTCGAGTCGATGGTGCCGTACTGCGCCGCCCACAGCACGCCGGCGATCCCGGCGATGGCGCCGCTCACCGCGAACGCGGTGAACACGCGCCGGCCGACCGCGATCCCGGCCAGCCGCGCCGCGTCCGGGTTGGACCCCATCGCGTACAGTTCCCGGCCGGACCGGAACGAGCGCAGGTAGTAGGCCCCGGTCGCGATCACCACCGCGATCGCGATGGCCAGGTCCGGGATGCCGAGCACGGTGGCCTTCGGGATGTCGGTGAAGCTGGACGGCAGCGAGTTGGCCACCACCTCCTTGCCGCCGACGATGAGGATGTCGACGCCGCGGAAGATGTACAAGGTGGCCAGCGTCACGACCAGGCTCGGCACCCGGCCGACCGACACCATGAGTCCGTTCAGCAGCCCGCAGCCCAGGCCGATGCCCAGCCCGGTCAGGAAGACCAGCGGGATGGGTATGCCGTGGTGCTGCCCGAACAGGTTCGCCGACAGGTAGGCGGACAGCCCCAGCACGGAGCCGACCGACAGGTCGTAGTTCCGGCTGATGACCACCATCGTCTCGCCCAGCGCGAGCAGCGCGAACACGGTGGTGTTGACCAGGATGAACTGGATGTTGGTGCTGTTCAGGAAGCGGTGCTGAACGGACCAGGTGACCAGGACGAACACGATGAGCACGGCGAGGATGCCCGACTCCCTGGCCCGGAACGCGCGTTCGGTGAGCTTGCGCGCCCCCTCGCCCGCCGAGGCCGGCGGCCGCTCGCGGACCAGCGTCCCGCCGCTCACCTTCCGGCTCCTTCCGCCCCGGCGACCTGGCCGGTCGCGGCGGAGAGGATCTTCTCCTCCGAGGCCTCCGCGTGCGCGAGCTCGGTCATCAGCCGCCCTTCGCGCATGACCAGGATCCGGTCGCTTATCCGCAGTACCTCGGGCAGCTCGGAGGAGATCATCAGCACGCCCACCCCGTCCCGGGCGAGCTGCACCAGCAGGTGATGAACTTCCGCCTTGGTAGCCACGTCGATGCCCCGGGTCGGCTCGTCCACGATCAGCACCGCGGGCTTGCGGCCCAGCCACTTGGCCAGCACGACCTTCTGCTGGTTGCCGCCGGAGAGCATGGACACCGGGTCCTTGAGCCTGCCGTACTTGATCGCCAGCCGGGCCGCCCAGTCGGTCGCCAGCGCGCGCTCGGCTGAGGTCCGGATGAGCCCGCCGTGCTGCAGCCGCCCCAGCGAGGCCAGGGCCACGTTCTGCTGCACCGACATGTCCATGACCAGTCCCTGCTGCCGCCGGTCCTCGGGCACGAAGCCCACCCCCGCGGCCATCGCCCCGGTCGGCGAGCCGCGGCGCAGCCGCTGCCCGCGCACCGTGACCGTGCCGGCGTCGTAGCGGTCGATGCCGAAGATCGCCCGCGCCACCTCGCTGCGTCCCGAGCCGACCAGCCCGGCCAGCGCGACGATCTCCCCGGCCCGGACGGTGAAGGAGATGTCGGTGAACACGCCCTCGCGGGTGAGCCGGTCCACCGTGAGCAGCGGCTCGCCCGGGGTGCCCTGCTCTCCGGGCGGCCGTTCGGCCAGCTCCCGGCCCACCATGGCGCGGACCAGGTCACCCGGGGTCAGCCCGGTGAGCTCCTGGCTGAGCACCTGCCGCCCGTCGCGCATCACGGTGACCCGCTGGCACAGCGCGAAGACCTCCTCGAGCCGGTGCGAGATGAACAGCACCGCGGTGCCCGCGGCGCGCAGCGCCCGGACCACGTCGAAGAGCCGGTCCACCTCGGCGGCCGACAGCGCGGCGGTCGGCTCGTCCATCACGATGACCCGCGCCCGCAGCGAGATAGCCTTGCCGATCTCGACGACCTGCTGGTCCGCGATGGACAGCCCGCGGGCGATCCGGGCCGGGTCGAGCGGGACGCCGAGCCGCTCGAAGATCGCCGCCGCCTCCGTCCGCATGGCCCGCCGGTCGATCCGGCGGCCCGAGCTCAGGGGCTGGCGGCCGATGAACATGTTCTCCGCCACGGTCAGGTCGGGGAACAGCGAGGGCTCCTGGTAGATGACCGCGATGCCGGCCGCGAGCGCCGCCGCGGGCCCGTGCAGGGACACCTCGCGGCCGTCCACCTCCAGCGACCCGGCGTCCGGCTGGTACACCCCGGCCAGGATCTTCACCAGCGTCGACTTGCCGGCGCCGTTCTCGCCGACCAGGGCGTGCGCCTCACCCGGGTACAGCTCGATCGACCCGTCGATCAGGGCCCGCACCGCGCCGAACGACTTGGCCGCGCGCCGCAGCACCATGACGGGAGCGGTACCCGGGGCCGCGGCGCCTGCGTCCACGTCCACGGCGTCCACGTCCACGGCGTCCACGTCGGCGTCCTCGCGGGCCTCAGCGGCACCGTCCGATGCTTTCTCCACGCGCCTCGATCCTCTGCGTCGAGCCCCAGGGCCGTGTGAATGGAACGTTTCAATTAGGTTCAGAGTCTGAACGCGGCCGGCCTGGGTGTCAATGACCCGGCTGCGGCTCGCCACCGAATCGTTATCCGGTTCCCGGCGTCTACGATGGAACGCCGAGGGCGGATTGAGCCAGCAGGTTGAAGGGTTGAGGTCCGGAGGGGCTGATGGCTGCGGGCATGAAGGACGTGGCGAGCCTGGCCGGGGTGGCGGTCGGCACGGTGTCGAACGTGCTGAACCATCCCGATCTGGTCCGGCCGCTGACCCGGGCCCGCGTCGAGGCCGCGATGGAGGAGCTCGGGTTCATCCCGAACGGCTCGGCCCGCCAGCTCCGGGCCGGCCGCAGCCGCTGCCTCGGCCTGGTCGTGCTCGACGTGACCAACCCGTTCTTCACCGAGGTAGCCCGCGGCGTCGAGGACTACGCCCAGGCCGCGGGCTACGCCGTGATCTTGTGCAACTCCGACGAGGCGGACGACAAGGAACGCAGGTACCTGCGCGTGCTCGAGGAGCAGCGGGTGCGCGGCATCCTCATCACCCCGGTCCACGGCCGGGCGCCCGAGCTGCGGCGCATCCGCGATCGCGGCACCCCGGTGGTGCTGCTCGACCGCCCGGGCTCCGCCGGGCAGTGCTCGGTCGCGGTCGACGACCGCCGCGGCGGCGAGATCGCCGTCAGCCACCTGCTCGACCTCGGGCACCGCAGCATCGCCCTGGTCAACGGCCCGGTCGCGATCCGGCAGTGTGCCGACCGGCGCCGCGGCGCCCTGCGCGCGGTGGAGCGGGCCGGGCTCGATCCGGTCGCCGTCCTCACCGAGGTCACCGTGCCGGCCATGAACGCCCGGGCCGGCGCGGTGGCCGCCGATGAGCTGCTCGGCCCGGGGCTGGCCGGGCCGGGACGGCGGCCGACCGCGGTGTTCTGCACCAACGACATGCTGGCCCTGGGCCTGCTGCGCGGCCTGGGCCAGGCCGGGGTGGCGGTGCCCGGGGACGTCGCCGTGGTCGGCTACGACGACATCGAGTTCGCCGCCGACGCCGCGGTCCCGCTCACCTCGGTCCGCCAGCCCAAGTACCAGCTCGGCCGGGCCGCCGCCGAGCTCCTGCTGGACGAGGCCGACCGGCCGGACGAGCACGAGCACCGCCGCTTCGTCTTCAAGCCCGAACTGGTCGCCCGGGCCAGCTCGGGGGAGGCCAGCTCCGGGGCCTCGGTCAGCCAGTTGCCCGCCGTCGCCGGGCCGCTTGCCGTGTCGCCGGCTCCCGCGTCGCTGGGCTACGGGGCACCAGAGCAGTAGTTGCGGACGAGGATGGCCAGCTTGCCCTCGTCAACGGTGAGGGTCAGGCGGATGAGGGGCGGTCCCTCCCGGCGAGAAACGAGCACCGCGCGGCGGGGGCGGTCCACTGGATGCGGTCAACGCCGTCAGCACGCCCGGTTGACGTGAGCCCGGTGGCGATTTCCCAGTTCCGGTGCGGAGAGTTGCGCGATCAAGCCCGCGAAGTCTTCAAGGTGCCAGATGGCGACGATCCGGTCACCTCGCACCTGGTGCATGTCCATCGTGCGGATCACGATTCGACGGCCAGTAGCCGGTCTGCCCACTAGCTGACCGGGGCCGATCCGGCCTGTGCGGCGTCGGCAGTCGCGGACAATATGCTCAAGTCCCCGCCAGGAAGTCTCCGCAGCCAGCCCTTGACCCAGGCCTCGGTCTTCTCGTGCGAGATGCGCACGGCGCGTTCGCCAGGTTGACAGTACGCGCCGGTACCAGCTACGGGTAACTTACGACGCGGCCTTCATGCGCAGGAAATCATGATTCCCAGCGGTAGGTACCGCCGTTGCGCTCCATCGGCTCTTTGAGCGCGATGAGGTTCGCCGTGACATAGGAGATGCCATGCTCGGCGTGCCATTCGGTGGGATACGCGGTGTATATCCGTGAACTCTGGAATTTAGCGGTTATCTCCGGTATGTATCTGCGGAAGTTGGCCTCCGTGTAATACCAAAACGAGTTCTCGTTGTAGAACGCGACATGAGTCGGGTCCTGGAAGGCGCCCCGGCCGTCCGTACTTGGCGTCATGCTGAGCAGCAGGCCACCCGGGGCGAGTAGGCGATACAGCTCATTTATGAGGGCGATCTTGTCGGCGACGTGCTCCAGGAAGTCGAAGGCACGGATCACGCCAACGGAGCTGTCCGGCAGGTCCAGCGGGTGCGGCAGCATGGCGACCCTGCCGACGTTCGGTCCGTCGCGCTGGTCAACGCCCAGGTACCCCTCAGGCCGATCGTGCGCCGCGCCAAGGTCCAGCGCCAGGAGGCCCTCGCGCTTGGCCCAGGCGAGCGCGTTCCGCCCTATGTTGCGGTCGTAGAGAGCGATGGTCTCCTGCTGGATGAAGGCGTTGGTCTTGGCGTCTCGCTGGGTGTTGTGCTCGTGCATGCGCTGCAGGTACAGGCAGTCGTCGATGAGGCGGAACGGGCCCAGCTGGTACAGCCGGCACATCAGATCCTGGTCGTCGAGGACGTTCCGTTGCGGGTCGTAGCCACCGGCGGTCATGTAGGCCTCCCTCGGGAAGGCGCGGACATGGTTGGGCGCCCACCAGATGTAGGAGACGTTGTGCGGCGTGGGCGCCAGCGCGACCGCACACTGGAGTTCCTTGCCATCGATAGTGACGTCCTTGTACTTCCAGCCCGCGCTGAGGTCGAAGACCGTGTCGTCCCGGCTGCCATCTGCCCTGATCTGGGCGAAGTGGCTGTACAAAAGGGTGGCCGTCGGAGCGTCCGCGCGCGCCTTGACGATCGCCTCAAGGGCATGGCTTGCCAGTAGGTCGTCATGGTCGAGCTCGACGAGGAGCTCGCCCTGCGCCTCCGCACAGGCGCGCTGTTTCGCGTGGCCTACGCCAGTCGTGCGGTTATCGGTGATCACCCGCACCCGAGGGTCAGGATGGGGCGGCACCCAGCGGGCACCATGGTTGAGAAGGACGATCCACTCCCAGTCAGGGAAGCTCTGCCGCTGGAGCGAGGCAAACGCCTCGCTCAGGTAGGTAGGGCGGTGACTGGGTGTGAAGACCGAAACGTAGGGCTTGCTTGATGACATAGGGCTGATTTCTCGGTAACGTCTAGCTTTCTGCCGGGAGCTTGTACTTGCTGAGTGCCCGGTCAAGCGAGACGGCCTTGGCGTCATTCGCCTTGGCGTCGGTGCTGTCGCCCGCCTCGTCTTGGAGCAGCGCCAACCGCAGGTATGCGGTGGCGGCCTTCGGGTCGACCTTGACGACCTTCTGGTACATGACGATGGCCTGCTGCGGGTGCGAGGTCTCCAGGAGGATCGCCTCGTTGTACAGTGCGGACGTGTACGCCGCGTTGGCTGCGAGGGCCTTGTTGTAGTAGCTGATCGCCGCGGCGGAATGGCCCGTATCCTGGGCGATCACTCCCAGGTCGTAATTGGCGTAGAGGTTACCGGGGCTGATCGCCAGCACGTGCTGGAAGCTAGTCGTGGCAGCTGACCAGTTCTTCTTCCCCATCTGCGTAAGGCCAGCCTGAAGGAGGGAATTGACCGGGCTGCTGTCGGTCAAGGAGTTCGGGCCACTCGTGCCGGCTGCGCTGCTGGTGTTGGTGACGGCCCTGGTGGTGTGGGACGGGTTGCTGCAGGCAACCGCGGCTGTACTGGCGACTATCGCCAGTACAGCCGCGGAGATCATCGAATGATTCTTCTTGGCGTGCTTCATGGCAATTCTCCGTCTTTCCTGTCATTCGCTTGATTCACCACCCCAGCCTGCTGGCTGTCTGTGGCCAGGGTTCCTGAATTTGCTTCGGCCCCATATGGGGCCGAAGCAGATTCAGAAGGGCGTAGGGCCGGCCGGGCGGAGACGGACCGTCTCGCCAGGGCCCGGCGCTAATTCCTGGAAAACGGTCATGAACTGCATTCTGCGTAGACTGTCACGGTTGCCCCCGGGATAGCCTTCAACGAGTCCGTGACCGGGAACGTAATTACCCACCCAGTCGGCCCACTGGTCCGGCTGCCGCCCACCGGAGCATCGCTGCTTATCGGAGGAATATAGGCAGGGCCTACCCCGGTAAACGAGTAGCCACCGCCCGCCGCAGCCGTTCCGGCAGGGCAGGAAACGGAGACCGATCGCATGCCGAGCGACAGGGCTCCGACGTCCGACGTGATCCGGACTACGCTCGTAGCCGCTGCGAGGCCCCGCGGTCCCTGCGCACCCTGGCTTCCCTGCGGCCCTTGCGCGCCGGGGAGTCCGCGCACGACCGCGGCTGCCTGCACGGCGGGCGTCGCCGCCGGTCCCGGCGCTCCTTGTGCTCCCGTTGCTCCTTGTGCTCCCGTTGCTCCCTGTGCTCCTTGCGGGCCTGGGTCGCCTTGGGCTCCCTGCGGTCCGGCGATGCCGATGCCGGGGGCGCCCTGGGCGCCCTGGGTGCCCTGTGCTCCCTGCGGTCCGGCGCTGCCGGTGCCCTGGGCTCCTTGTGCTCCCTGCGGTCCCTGCGGTCCGGCGATGCCGGGGGTGCCCTGTGCGCCCTGGGTGCCCTGTGCTCCCTGCGGTCCCTGCGGTCCGGCGATGCCGGGGGTGCCCTGTGCTCCCTGTGCTCCCTGGGTGCCCTGCGGTCCCTGCGGTCCGGCGATGCCGGGGGTGCCCTGTGCTCCCTGTGCTCCCTGGGTGCCCTGTGCTCCCTGCGGTCCGGCGATGCCGGGGGTGCCCTGCGGTCCCTGCGGTCCGGCGAGCCCGGGGGTGCCCTGCGGTCCGGCGAGCCCGGGGGTGCCCTGTGCTCCCTGCGGTCCGGCGCTGCCGGTGCCCTGGGCGCCCTGTGCTCCCTGCGGTCCCTGCGGTCCGGCGCTGCCGGTGCCCTGGGCGCCCTGTGCTCCCTGCGGTCCGGCGAGCCCGGGGATGCCCTGGAAGCCCTGTGATCCTGCGATACCGGGAGCGCCTTGGGCTCCTTGGGCTCCGGGGATGCCGTCGGTGCCCGGGGCGCCTTGAGCGCCGACCGGTCCTGGGGCTCCGGTAGGTCCTTGGGCTCCGGGGAGTCCAGGGAAGCCAGTGGGTCCGCGGAAGCCCCTGGGTCCGCGGAAGCCCCTGGGTCCGCGGCGGCCGCGGCGGCCGCGGCGGCCGCGGTGTCCGCGCGGTCCGCGCGGTCCCTGGGGTCCGGGGAAGTTCTGGGCCTTGGTAACGATGTCCGTCAGCTCCGAGGACTGGAGCCCCGTTCCGCAACCCGAGGCGCCCTGGCCCGATCCCTGCCCGCTCCCGCCCTGAGGTCCCTGCGGTCCCCCTGGTCCGCATATGGTCTGAGCCCACTTAGGACCATGCCACGACTGGCCGGCCAGCGAGGACGCGCCCCCCCCGAACGCGCTCGCCTGATCCTCATGCATCGTCGCCGCCTGGGCGATGCCCGCCGGCGACATGAACATGGCGGCAGCTCCTATGAGGGCTGCGCTATTGACCAGATCGTGCATAACATCAGATTTATTGCGCTTTCTTGTGGGCGCGTTACGCCTTTTGCCCCGCTTGCTCATGTTCCAGCCCCCGGAGAAATCAGCTCGGCAACAAAAAGTGAGCTTGTCGTGTCTCTAAGTAATGGAGAGAGTAGCAGCTTGGAGGCCACATGTCACTGTGTGTAATCGGAGAATTACCTTACGATATTGAACGCTGCAAGGGCTGCCATCCCTGGTTCCTAACGCGCCGTCATACGGCGTGCCCGACCAGGCCGGGCGGGTGGCCGCCGCACTGCTCGACGACCTCGCAGTCGGCCCCGTCGCCGCGGTCGTGCACTCCAGCGGCGGCTATGTCGCCACCGCGCTGGCCGAACAGCGTCCTGACCCGGTGACGTCTTTGACGCTGATCAGCACTGGCCCGAGCCCCGACGCGCTCCGTTCGCAGCCGTTCATCCTCCGGATCCTGCTCGGCCCGCCTCTGGGCCCGCTCATCTGGTCGCGGCGGTCGAATGAGATGATCCGTAAAGGGCTCAGTGCGACGGCCGTCCGCCCGATCGACATCTCGGAGGCTCTGGCCACCGAGCTACGCGGGACCATGTACCGGGCGTTCCGGATGGTGATGCGCGCGAACGACGCCTACGTCACCGACCGGAGCGTGCCCGATCGTCTCGCCGCCCTCGGTGTCCCGCTGCTGGTGATCTTCGGCGCCGCCGACCCCCGCTGGGAACCGGTGTTGGCGCACTAGTACGAGAAGGTGCCGCACGCGCGGGTCGAGTCCTGCCTGGCGTCGGGCACCTGCCCATGTTCGAAGATCCCGAGTCGGCGAGCAAGCTCGTGCTTGCCTTCGCGGCGACCGGCCGCTGACGCCCGCCCATGCTCCCCCCGGCTTAGACTGGCCGCGTCACGCCGACCATGGCACCATCCGACTGGACGGGCGTGGATGTCGCAGTCCCGCGGCCGCCACGCCGGCTGCCCGGGGTCAGCATGGCCGGGTTCGGTGTGCGTACCACTGCGGTGGTAGGCATCGCCATGATCCCGCACCCGTCCGTCACCCTGCTCGTCGACCTGAGCGAGGGATACGGTCTCGTCTGCGACGCTCGTGGCCGACGGGACCGCGGCGGCGTCGTCGTCGGGCTCCTCCCTGGCGATGTCCGCGCGGCCGGCAGCGGAAGCGGAAGAGGCGAGTGCCTCCAGATCCGGCTGGAGCCCGTCGCGGCAGCCGCGGTGCTCGGCTCGCCGGCCGAGCTGAGCGGGCGATGGCATCCCTCGAGGACATGTGGGGCCATGACGCCGGGCGAGCCGAGGACCGGCTGCGCGCCGCCGCGTCATGGGACGAGCGGTTCACGATCGCGGCGGAAATCCTCGGCCAGCGGCTGGGCACCTACCCGCTCGACCCGGAGGTCGATTACACCTGGCGGCGGCCCCTTGCCTGCCGGGGCCGGTCGCGGGTCGACGACCTGGCGGACGAGGTCGGCTGGAGCCGCAAGCGGCTGTGGTCGCGCTTCCGGTCCCAGCTCGGCATCACACCCAAGCGCGCCGCCCTGCTGGTGCGGTTCGACCACACGGTCCACTTGCTCGCGGCGGGCCACGATGCCGCCAGCGTTGCCGCGGACAGCGGCTACGTCGACCAGTCCCACCTGCACCGCGAGGTCAAGGCGTTCGCCGGGCTCACGCCGGCGGCCGTGGCCGTCGCGCCATGGCTCGCGATCGACGATGTCGCATGGCCAGCGTCCTAGCACTCGGCTTCGAAACGGGCGCAGATCCCTCGGGGGCGCCGCTCGACCGGTGCCAGCCTCGCCCATACCGATACGCGGACGGGCACGCCGGTGATCACGGAGACGGTTCCATACCTGTATCCCGAGGCGGAGGAAAGGGCCCGGCCCGGCCGAATAGACCGGGTACCGGCTTGCCGAGCGTGCTGGCCAGCAGGTCGGTAGCCGGGGCGAGCGCGGTCGCCGACACGCCGGTCCGCACGGCGGACCGGTCGAGCAGGTAGAGCAGGTCCTCGGTGGCGATGTTGCCGGTAGCGGCCGGGGCGAAGGGACACCCGCCGATCCCGCCCGCGCTGGAGTCGAGCGCGGCGGCGCCGAGCTCGGCGGCGGTGATCGCATTGGCGTAGCCGGTGTTCCTGGTGTTGTGGAAGTGCCACCGCAGCGGGATGCCGGCGGCCACCCCGGCGGCGACGTCGGCCAGCGCGCGCACCCCGGCCGGCACGCCGACGCCGATGGTGTCGGCTAGCGCGACCTCGTCCGGCTGGGCCTGGACGCACCGGGCCAGCACGTCGGCGACCCGCTCCGGCGCGACCTCGCCCTCGAACGGGCAGCCGAACGAGGCGGCGATCGTCACCGTGGTCTTCAGCCCGGCCGCGCGCGCCCGGGTCGCGATCCGGGTCCACGCCGCGATCGCCTCGTCGGTGCTGACTCCCTGGTTACGCTGGCTGAACGTGTCGGTGGCGACCACGACCACGTTGACCTCGTCCACACCGGCCCGGATGGCCCGGTCAAGACCGCGCTCGTTGAGCACCAGCCCGATCCAGGAAACCTCGCCGCGGGGCAGCATGGCGCAGAGCTCGTCGGCGTCGGCCAGCTGCGGGACCCGGGCCGGGTTCACGAAGCTCGTCACCTCGATCCGGCGCACGCCGCTGCCGGTCAGCAGGCCGACGAGCTCGGCCTTGGCCGCGGTGGGCAGCGTCACGGCCTCGTTCTGCAGCCCGTCCCGCGGGGCCACCTCCACGATCTGCACAGATTGCATGCATGCATGGTTTCATACTCTGTGCCGGTCCGCGTATATGGGCGATACGCAGGCTCTTTATCGAGAGCCCTTGTCAGGCAATCCGGCTTCGGAGCAATATTACATGCAATCCGCGATGAGGAGGATGATGCGACAGGCCGCTGCGCAGGCTGCCGACGCGATCAGGGAGAGCATCCTGGCCGGGCGGATTCCCGAGGGTGCGCGCATCGCGGAGCTCGACCTGGCCCGTCAGCTGTCGGTGAGCCGGACCCCGATCAGGGAGGCCCTGTCCCGGCTCGCCGCCGAGGGCCTGGTCGAGCTGAGCCCGAACCGCGGCGCCCGCGTGGCCAGCTGGACGGCGGAGGAGCTTCAGGAGATCTTCGAGGTACGCCTGCGCCTCGAGCCGTACGCGGTCAGCCAGGCGGTCCCGCTGCTGTCCCCAGCCGAGCTCGACGAGCTCGCCCGGCTGGCCGAGTCGATGCTCGCGCTCGGCCGGGACCAGGCCCTGGCCGGGATCGTCGAGCTGAACCAGCGGTTCCACGGCCTGCTGATCGCCCGGGCGGGCAACCCCGCACTGGCCTCCGCGCTGACCTCGGTCACCCACGCCGTCGTGGTCCGGCGTAACTTCGAGCACTACAGTCCCGGCGCCCTGGCCCGCAGCCTGGCCCATCACCAGGAGATCGTCGCGGCCGCCCGGGCGGCCGAGCCGGACTGGGCCGAAGCGGTCATGCGGAGCCACCTTTACAACGCGCGCGCCACCATGCTCAGCGACCAACCGGAGGCGGACCAGTGAGCGATCAGCCGGAACTTCCGCTCAGTGACCTGCGGGTGGTCGAGCTGGGCCAGTTGCTGGCCGGGCCGTTCTGCGGCCAGCTGCTCGGCGACTTCGGTGCCGAAGTGATCAAGGTCGAGGACCCCGGCCAGGGCGACCCGATGCGCCAGTGGGGCCGGGAGAAGCCGCACGGCAAGTCGCTGTGGTGGCCGGTGGTGGCCAGGAACAAGAAGTCGGTCACCTGCGATCTGCGCACCCCGGACGGCCAGCACCTGCTGCGCCGGCTGCTCGGGCACGCCGACGTCCTGGTGGAGAACTTCCGGCCGGGCACGCTGGAACGCTGGGGGCTGTCCCCGGAGGCGCTGTGGCGGGACAACCCCGGCCTGGTCATCACCCGGGTGACCGGTTACGGGCAGACCGGGCCCTACGCCCCCCGGGCCGGCTTCGGCGCGATCGGCGAGGCGATGGGCGGGATCAGGTACGTGATGGGGTCGCCGGGCGAACCGCCGGTCCGGGCCGGCATCTCGCTCGGCGACGCGCTCGCGGCCACCTTCGCCTGCCTGGGCACCCTGGTGGCCCTACATCACCGGGAGCGCTCCGGCCGGGGTCAGGTGGTGGACTCCGCCATCTACGAGGCCGTCCTGGCCATGATGGAGTCGCTGCTGCCGGAGTGGGCGATCGCGGGCTACCAGCGGGAGCGGACCGGCGCGGTGCTGCCCAACGTGGCCCCAAGCAACGTGTACCCGACCGGCGACGGGGACCTGGTGCTGATCGCGGCGAATCAGGACACGGTCTTCACCCGGCTGGCGGCCGTCATCGAGCGCCCGGACCTGGCCGCCGATCCCCGGTTCGCCACCCACTCGGCGCGCGGCGCGGCCATGGCCGAACTGGACGACATCATCGCGGCCTGGACCGCCACGATCGCCGCGGGCGACCTGCTCGGCCGCCTGCACGAGGCTGGGGTACCGGCCGGGCGCATCTTCCGGGCCCGGGACATGTTCACCGACCCGCACTTCGCGGCGCGGAACGCCATCGTCACGGTCGCGCACCCCGACTTCGGCGAGATTCCCATGCAGAACGTCACGCCGAAGCTATCCGCTACCCCTGGCGCCGTCCGGTCGGCCGGGCCGGACCTGGGGGAGCACAACGCCCAGGTCTGGGGGGAGCTGGTCGGGCTCGATCCCGGCGAGCTCGCCCGGCTGCGCGGCGCCGCCATCATCTGAGCAGCCGTCATCTGATCACCACCAAGGGAGCGCAGAACATGAGTTATCGCCTCGGGGTCGACGTCGGCGGTACCTTCACCGACGTGCTGCTCGTCGACGAACGGACCGGGTCCACCTGGCGGGCCAAGACGTCGTCTACGCCCCACGACCAGTCCGTCGGGGTGCTGCACGGCATCGATAAGGTCTGCGAGCAGGCCGGCGTCGACCGGGCCGCCATCGCGCACGTGCTGCACGGGACCACCGTGGCCACCAACGCGATCCTGGAGGGCAAGGGCGCGACCGTCGGGCTGGTCACCACCGAGGGTTTCCGGCAGGTGCTGCAGATCGCCCGGTCGTTCGTCCCCGGCGGGCTGGCCGGGTGGATCATCTGGCCGAAACCGGAGCCGCTGGCCGCCCTGGAGAACACCGTCGAGGTGCCCGGCCGGATCGCCAGCGACGGCTCGGTGGTGCGCGACCTCGACGAGGACGCCGCCCGGGCCCAGCTGCGGCGGCTGCGCGACGCGGGGATCGAGGCGCTGGCCGTCTCGCTGATCAACGCGTTCGCCAACGACGCGCACGAGCGGCGGATCGGGGAACTGGCCGCCGAGGAGCTGCCCGGCGTTCCCGTCTCCCTGTCCAGCCGGGTGCTGCCCGAGCTGCGGGAATACGAGCGGGCGCTGACCACGGTGGCCAACGGCTACGTCCAGCCGCAGGTAGCCAGGTACGTGGCCAACCTCGGCGAGCAGCTGGCGGCCGAGGGCGTGCGCGCGTCGCTGTCCATCCTGCGCAGCGACGGGGGGCTCGCGGTGGCGGACGCGGCGATCGGCGCGCCGGTCACCATGCTGCTGTCCGGCCCGGCCGGCGGCGTCGCCGGGGCGGTATGGGTGGCCGAGCAGTCGGGCCACCGGGACCTGCTGACCTTCGACATGGGCGGCACCTCGACCGATATCGCACTGGTGCAGGGGCTCAAGCCCCGGGTCGGCCGGGAGACCAAGGTGGGCGACCTGACGGTCCGCGCGGCGGCGGTGGACGTGCGGACGGTCGGGGCCGGCGGCGGCTCGATCGCCCACGTGCCCGAGCTGACCAAGGCCCTGCGCGTCGGGCCGCAGTCGGCCGGTGCCGATCCCGGACCGGTGGCCTACGGCAAGGGCGGCAGCGACCCGACCGTGACCGACGCCAACCTGGTGCTCGGCTACCTGCCCACCTCGCTGGCGGGCGGCGAGATCACCCTGGACGCCGAGGCGGCCAGGTCGGCCGTGCAGAAGGTCGCCGACGCGATGGGCCTGGGCAGCGCCGAGGAGGCGGCGGCCGGGATCGTCGACATCGTCAACGAGAACATGCTCGGCGGCCTGCGCCTGGTCAGCGTCCAGCAGGGGTTCGACCCCAGGGACTTCGCCCTGGTCGCCTTCGGCGGCGCCGGGCCGCTGCACGCCAACGCGCTCGGCCAGCTGACCGGGGCGTGGCCGGTCATCGTGCCGCCGTCACCGGGCGTGCTGTGCGCCCTGGGCGACGCGACGACATCGGCCCGGGACGAATCGGCACGCACCTGCCTGCGCCGGTTCGCCGACCTGACCGGAGGCGAGCTGGCGACCATCTTGAGCGAGCTGTCCTCGGCCGCGTCCGGGCGGCTGGCCGGCCAGGGCATCGGCGAGGACGAGCAGCAGGTCGCCTACCAGGTCGACGTCAGGTACTTCGGCCAGGGCTTCGACATCGGAGTCGACGTCGAACCCGCCTGGCTGGAAGACCCGGACGAGGCCCTGCGGATCATCGGCGAGCGGTTCGACGCCGAGCACGAACGGCTCTTCTCGTTCGTCCTGCCGGTGGACCACGAGCTCGTCAACGCCCGGGCGTCGGTCAGCGGGCCGCGCCCCAAGGTCACCCCGACGGTACTCGAGCCCGGCACCGGCGACCCGGCGGCCGCGCGCACCGGGCAGGCGCGCATCTACGTGGACGGCGGCTGGCAGGACGCCGGCCGGTACGACCGGACGCTGCTGCGGGCCGGCGACGTGCTGCCCGGCCCGGCCATCGTCACCGAAATGGACTCCACCACCTTGGTCCTGCCCGGCCACGTCGCCACCGTCGACCGCTCCGGCAGCCTGCTGATCCGTCCCGCCCAGGTCGGCAACACCGCGAAGGAGAGCTGAACCATGGCGACCGTCGTACAGCGCGACACCACGCCGCTGGACCAGGTCGAGGTAGACCCGGTCACGCTCGACCTGATCGAGAACGGGCTGCGCAACGCCCGCTACGAAATGGACGAGGTGCTGTTCAGGACCGCGCTGTCGCCCGGCATCCGGGAGCAGCACGATGAGTTCCCGCTGATCGCCGACCCCAGCGGCAAGATGGTGGTCGGCCAGTTCGGCCTGTCCATCCCCGATTTCCTCGACGGCTTCGACGGGGAGATCGGGGAGGGCGACGTGCTCCTGACCTCCGACCCGTACGCCTGCGGCGCGGCCATCAGCCACGCCAACGACTGGCTGGTGGTCCTGCCCGTCTACGTCGAGGGACGGCTGGTCGGGTGGGCGTCCATGTTCGGCCACATGTCCGACGTGGGCGGCAAGACGCCGAGCTCGATGCCCACCGACGCGCGCACCATCTACGAGGAGGGCGTGGTCATCCCGCCGTTCACGCTGTACAAGGCGGGCCAGCTGAACGAGGACGCGCTGCGCATCATCTTGAACCAGGTCCGCGTCCCCGACTGGAACCGGGCCGACCTGAACGGCCTGGTCGCCGCGTGCCGCACCGCGTCACGGCGGGTGCAGGAGATGTGCGCCCGGTTCGGCGTGGCCACCTACCTGGCCGCTCTCGACGCCCTGCTCGACCGCAACTACCGCGCCATGAAGACCCTGCTGCAGGTGGTGTTCGAGGAGGGCAAGACGCTCTCGTTCACCGACTACATCTGCGACGACGGGGTCGGGTACGGGCCTTACGAGCTGAAGCTGTCGCTCACCCGCACCGGCGACAAGGTGCACCTGGACTTCACCGGGTCGTCCCCGCAAGCCATCGGGCCGGTGAACTACTACCTGAACGAGAACCTGGCCCGGATGTTCTTCGGCATCTACATGATCACCGTGGCCGACCCGCAGATCCTGTGGAATGACGGCTTCTACCCGCTGGTCGACATCACCATCCCGGACGGCTCCTACTGGAAGCCCAGGCACCCGGCCGCCCTGAACGCGCGCAACCACGGCATCGGGCGGGTCTTCGACCTGTTCGGCGGCCTGCTCGGCCAGACCAACCCGGCGCTGCTCAACGCGGCCGGGTTCTCCTCATCCCCGCACTTCATGTACTCGGGCCGGTACTCCGGCGGCGACCGCAAGGGGGAGTGGTTCCAGCTCTACTCGATCGGCTTCGGCGGCATCCCCGGCCGCCCGCTCGGCGACGGGCCGGACGGCCACTCGCTGTGGCCGAGCTTCGTGAACATCCCGTGCGAGTTCCTCGAGTCCTACTACCCGCTGCGGATCGAGCGCTGGGAGACCGTCGCCGACACCGGCGGCCCCGGCCTGCACCGGGGCGGTAACGGCGTCGACGTCGCCTATCATTTCCTGGAGCCAGGGACGATCGCCATCCACGACGACCGGTGGCTGACCTATCCGTGGGGCGTCAACGGCGGACTGCCGGGCGCCCGCGGCCGCAAGTGGATCGACCGGGCCGGCGGGACCCGCGAGGTGCTGCCGAGCAAGTGCCACGACGTCCCGGTCGCCCCCGGGGACGTGCTGCACTTCGTCACCTGGGGCGGGGGCGGCTGGGGGGACCCGCTGCAGCGCGATCCCGCCCTGGTCGCCCTGGAGGTCCGCCGCGGCCTGGTCACCGCGGACGGGGCCGGGCGTTACGGCGTCGTGCTGGCCGGCGACGGCGTGGACACCGAGCGGACCAGCGCGTTGCGCGAGCAGTTGCGGGCCGCCCGCCCGGCCGAGCTGCCGGTCTTCGACATGGGCCCGCCGCTGGCCGAGCTGCTGGCCCGGTGCGAGGAGGAAACCGGCCTGCCCGCACCGAAGCCCCCGGTGTGGACATGACGGGCCCGGTCATGACCGGCGGCGAAGGCACCTGGGGCGGGTCGATGGGCTGGGGCCAGCGTCCGGCCCTGCTCCTGATCGACCTGATGCGGGCCTACTTCACGCCGGGCTCGCCGTTCGACCTCGGCTCGGACGCGGCCGTGCGGGGGTGCGCGCGGCTGCTGGCCGCCGCGCGCGCGGCCGGCCTGCCCGTCGTGCACACCCGGGTCAGGTACCGGCCCGGCGCCAGCGACGGCGGGCTGTTCGTCCGCAAGGTCAGCGCGCTGCGGCTGCTGGCCGAGGACGTCCCCGGTGACCAGGGCGAGTTCGCGGCCGGGCTGGAACCCGCGGACGCCGAGGTCGTCGTCGTCAAGCAGTACGCCTCCGCGTTCTTCGGCACCTCGCTGGCGGCCACCCTCACCGCCGCCGGGATCGACACCGCGGTCATCGCCGGCGTCTCCACCTCGGGCTGCGTCCGGGCCAGCGCCACCGACGCCATGCAGCACGGCTTCCGGCCCATCGTCGTGGCCGAGGCCTGCGGCGACCGCACCCCCGCCATTCACGACGCCAACATCGCCGACCTGCGGGCCAAGTACGCCGACATCGCCACCATCGAGGAGGTCATCACCCGCTTCGCCGCGTCGTAGCCGGGCCGGCCCGGCTACGTTCACGGCGGCGCGGCCGCTTCACGTGAGGGTCCCTGTCACAGCCGGGCCGGCCCGGCCGTCTGTGCGGTATGAGAGCTGACTGGGATGTGATCGTGATCGGGGCAGGCCTGGCGGGACTGGCAGCGGGAGCCACCGCCGCCAGGGCCGGGTCCGCGGCGCTGGTGCTCGATGCCCACGTGGCTGGCGGCCGGGCCCGGGTCACCACGAAGGACGGCTTCGTCTTCAACCGGGGCCTTCACGCCCTCTACTACGCCGGGGCGGGGTGGGAGGTCCTGCGCCGCCTGGGGATCGAACCGCAGGGCAGCCCGCCGCCGCTCGGCCGTTACCGGGCCCTGGCCGACGGCGAACTCCACCTCCTGCCGACGAGCCCCGATTCGCTGCGACGCAGCACGCTCCTCGGCCGGAAGGACTCCGACGCGCTGGCCGCGTTCCTGGCGGGACTGCCCCGGCTGGACCCGTCACGGCAGGCCGGCGCCTCGGTGTCGCAGTGGATCGGCGACGCCGGCCTGGGACCGGCGCCCGGCGCCGTCGTCAGCGCGCTGGTCCGCCTGACGACGTACGCCTGCGACATGAACACGTTCGCCGCCGATGCCGCGGCCGCCCAGTTGCAGCGGGCCGCGCGGGGAGTTGCGTACCTCGACGGCGGCTGGGCCCAGCTGGTTGCCGGGCTGGCCGCCCGGTGCCAGGTGCGCACGGGGATCAAGGTCACCGGCGTCGGGTCCGCCGCCGGCCGGGTCGAGGTGGCCACGGGCGACGGCCCGCTGGCCGCGCGCTCGGTGATCATCGCGGCGGGGCGCCCGGCGGCGGCGCTGCGGCTGCTGCCCGCCGACCCGGGCTGGGGCGACCTCGGTCCCGAGATGACGGCCGCATGTCTGGACGCCGGCCTGCGGCGGGTGCCCGACCCTGGTTATGTTCTTGGTGTCGACGCCCCCGTGTACGCGGCGGTCCAGTCGCCGCCTGCCCGGCAGGCGCCAGCGGGCCAGGCGGTCGTGGGTGCCGTCCGTTATGGTGCCACCGAGGCCAGAGCGGACCGGGCGGTCCTCGAAGCCCACCTGGCGCGCGCCGGCCTTCGGGAGGAAGACGTGGTGACCAGCCGGTTCCTTGCCCGCATGATCGTCGCCGGGGCGGCCCCGGTCGCGGCGCACGGCGGACTCAGCGGCCGGCCGGCGGTCGGCGCCACCGGGCTGCCTGGCGTCTACCTGGCCGGTGACTGGGTTGGCCCGGACGGCCTGCTCGCCGATGCCGCCCTGGCCAGCGGGCACGCCGCCGCCTTGCGCGCGGTCCAGGCCTTCCCGGTCACGGCCCCGACGTGAGCCAGGGTCCAGACGTGAGCCCCGATCCGTTCGAGGCGGCCAGGCCCCGGATCCGCGGCCTGGCCTACCGGATGCTCGGCACTCTCGCCGACGCCGACGACGTCGCCCAGGACACCTGGCTGCGCTGGCAGGCAGCCGGCGGCGCGCACATCACCAGCGCCGAGGCCTGGCTGGTCACCGCCGCTACCCGCCTGTGCCTCGACCGGCTCCGTTCCGCGGCCAGGACCCGGGAGATCTACCCCGGGCCGTGGCTGCCTGAGCCGATCGTCACCGATGCCGGCCCGGAGAGCGCGGCCGAGCTGTCCGAATCCCTGACCTTCGGCTTCCTGATGCTGCTGGACCAGCTGGCACCGGTCGAGCGGGTGGTGTTCGTCCTAGCGGACGTGTTCAAGGTGCCCTACGCCGAGATCGCTGCCACGGTGGGCCGCTCCCCGGCGGCCTGCCGGCAGATCGCCAGCCGGGCCCGCCGCAGGCTCCGGCCGGACAAGCAGCCCGGCCAGAGCACCGTGGCTGACCGCGAGCTCGTCGACGGCCTGCTCCGGGCGCTGGCTGCCGGCGACGTGCACGCGGTCGTTGCCCGCCTGGCGCCGCAGGTCGTCTGCGTGACCGACGGCGGTCCCGGACGCCGGGCCGCCCGCCGCCCGGTCACCGGTTCCGTCCTGGTGGCTCGCTTCCTCGTCAGCGTGGCCCGCGGCTACGGCCGCCACCTGGCCGCCCGCCCGGCCGTCGTCGGCGGCTCGGCCGGCGCTATTCTCTCGGCTGGTGGCGTTATCGAACAGGTGATGGCGGTAACGTCGCGGGACGGTGTCATCACGTCCGTTTACTTCGTCGGCAACCCGGACAAGCTCACCTCGGCCGGCCGTCCGCCGTTCCTCGAATAACGGGTCTACCTGCGCACCATCCGCAGCGCTATCGTGACCAATGGCATGGCGAACTCGCCGTGTGAGGTCTCCGGCCGGGAATCGAGGAAGTCGCGTATCCGGGCGAGCAGGGCACCCCGTTCGGCCTCATCCATGGTGAGGAGGTGGGAGTGCGTGGCAATGGTAGCGGTCAGAGAGTCGGCGGTCCGCGGCTGGCCGTGCTCGAACTCGCCCTCCTCGGCGGGAAGGTAGAAGTCCGGCGCCACCTCGGCCAGCTGGGCCGGCCGGCTCCGGACCGCGCCGTCGCGCCACCGCAGCAGGGTCGGGCTGGACTTGCGCCTGCTGATCGCGGACAGGTCGGCGACCCAGCCGACCCGGTCGTCGTCCACGTTCCACAGCCCGGCGAGCACCCCGCCGGGCGCGAGCACCCGGGCGATCTCGGGCAGCGCGCGGTCGAGGTCGAACCAGTGCATGGCCTGGCCGGCCAGGACCGCGTCCACGCTCCCGTCGGCCAGCGGCAGCTCTTCCGCGCTGCCCGGCACCGAACGCACCTCGGGCAGCGCCCGCCGCAGCTCGGCCAGCATCTGCGGGTCCGGCTCGACCGCGGTCGCCTCGGCGCCCAGGCCGACCAGCATGGCCGTCAGCTTCCCGGTGCCCGCGCCGATGTCGGCCACCCGGAGCGGCCGCCGGTCCCGGACCGGTTCCAGCGCCCACTCGACCGCGGCCTCGGCGTAGACGGGGCGGTGCTCGGCGTAAGCGGCCGCCTCGGCGCCGAACGAGGATCCGTGCCGTAGTCGTTCGGCCGTCTCGGCCTCGGTTTCCCTGCCCGGCGTCCCGGCTTGATCGTTCATGTGATCGAGCTTATGAGGCGGGATGCTGGCGTCTCAGGCTGGGTGCCTGGCGTCGTAGGCGGCCCGGGCGGCCTCGATCTCGGGCAGGTGGCTGTCGGTCCAGCTGACCAGCTGGCCGATGGTGTCGAGCAGGGTGCGGCCCATCGGGGTGAGGGCGTACTCGACCCGCGGCGGGATGACCGGGTGGATGGTCCGGGTCACGATGCCGTCTCGCTCCAGCCCGCGCAGCGTGACGGTCAGCATCCTGGCGGTGATGCCGTCGATGGCGCGGTGCAGCTCGCCGAACCGCATGGTGCCCTGGCCGAGCAGGTCGATGGCTAGTACCGACCACTTGTCGCCGACCCGCTGCAGGACCTCGCGCGCCCGGCAGGTCATCATCGGCCTGGCGTCCGGTATCGCCGCCCCCGGGCACGTCTGGTCGGCAGCTTCCGCCTCACAGGCCGCTTCCGCCTCGCAGGCCGCATCGGGATCCGCCGCTCCCGGCCGCCCGGCCGCCGCCTCCCGCGGCTCGTAGCCGGCGGCGGCTTGCCCGATATTCAAGACAATTCCCTCCCTGGTACCACACCAGGTTACGTTGTCGCGTAAGGCATGGCCTAGTTCGGAACCGGGCCGGCCTGGTCCTTGACCCTTCAAGCACCCATAGTTACTATAAGGAAGTTAGGTACGCGTGTGAAGTCGCGTACGACTAAGAACCTTCTACCTGGAGGAATGATGACCGAGACAGCCGTGGAGATTCCCGGCTACGTCGCCGGGACGTGGACCATAGACCCCGTGCACTCCGAGGTGTCCTTCGTTGTCCGGCACATGATGGTGAGCAAGGTGCGCGGGCGCTTCGACAAGTTCGAGGGGACCATCGTCACCGCCCCGGACCCGCTGCAGTCCAGCGTGACCGCCACGGTCGACCTGAGCTCGGTGAACACCGGTGAGCCCAACCGGGACAACCACATCAGGAGCGCGGACTTCTTCGAGGTCGAGTCGCACCCCACGCTGACGTTCCGCTCCACCGGCGTGCGCCAGGACGGCGGCGACTTCCTGCTCGACGGCGACCTCACCATCCGCGGCACCACCAAGCCGGTCACGCTGAAGCTCGAGGTCAACGGCTTCGGCCCGGACGCCTACGGCGGCACCCGGGCGGGCTTCTCGGCCTCCGGCGAGATCAACAGGAACGACTTCGGCGTCAGCTACAACGGCCCGATCCCCGGTGGCGGCGTCGCGGTCAGCGAGAAGGTCACGATCACCCTCGAGGTCGAGGGCGTCCTGGGCAAGGACGAGACCTAGAGCGAGCGAGCGCGACCAGATAAGCACGGCCTGGCGTGGGCTGGGGGACCCCGTATGGCGGCCCCCCAGCCCACGCTGCTGTCCGGCGGCATGACGGCGGGTAGCCGGGTTCAGCTCGGTACGCCGTGCTTGACCAGGTAGTCGAGGTAGAGCGGGCGCAGCGCATCGGCCACGTCGTCCTCTCCGGAGTCGATCGCGTCGTCGATCAGCACGGAGAGATGGGTGATGTCCCGCCCGGCCTCGGACGAGTGCCCCTCGGAGGCCTCGGCCGCCGGGATGGCGCGCAGCAGCTGCCAGAGGAACTCCACGTCGACGTGGCGCAAAGCCCGCCGCACCGCGAGGTTGTGCAGCTCACGCGAGGAAAGCGCGTCCAGTTCGTCACGGGTCACCCGTGGACTCTACCGCCTGCCACCCGCCTGCCGGCTGCCGCCCGCCCGCGTGCCCGCCGGTAAACCTTGAGAGATTTCGGCGATAAACGTCTGCCAATTCCGATATGTAAAATAATGCGAAGTTTTGTCCTGTCGTGCCCGGCCCGTGACGCCCCCCGAATCGGCACCGTACACGTTTGTGCCCCTTGAGGCGCCAGTGTTAGATGGTGCTAAAGAGGCGGTATGCCGGTTATCGACCGGTTGAAACGCCCTCTCCAGTCGCTCGGCGCCCCCGTCTCGCGGGCGAATCCGCAAATGTTTCCAGTCAAGGGAAAGGCTCCTGATCTGGCCGCGTTGCGGATTTGTGACTAACGGGCGGAAAACGATGTTGCAACCGATTGACGCCTGTTAATAACGGTTGTTAGATTCCGTCCGGAAGCGTCTCGACTCGCGAGACGGTCACACGGCGTGACCTCTGGGCCTGGAGGACGGACCGGCGCGGCGTCACGTATGAGCGGCAAGGATCGCACATGCGCATTCCCTGGTCAGGATGGAGATCATCGAGTTCTGGGCGAGGAGCACCGCCCACGAGAAGACGGAGATGGCAGCTGCTGCTGATACCCGCGATGGGAGCCGCGGTGGTCTGCCAGCTGAGCCTGACGGGCACGGCCGGGGCGGCGACCACGGCGACCACGGCGAAGACCGTAGCCGCGGGCAGCATCGCGCCTAACAGCACCAACGAGCTCGACTGCAACGGACACAGCGCCAAGTACACGTCGGTCCGGCCGGTGGCCGCGACCTGCACCGACCCGGTTAAGGTCGTCCACGGTAAGCGGCTCCGCTTCGAGGACAACGAGCACTACATCGGCCACGACGAGCCCAGCGTCAAGTTCATCTCGAGCACTCCGGGCTCGGGTAACACCATGACCTACCTGACCAAGATCCCGGTCGACCCGGCGGCGTCTCCGACCCCGTCCGGCAGCGTCACCGACTACGGCGAGCTCTCCATCGCGCCGTGGTTCGGGCTGCCGATGTGCGATCCGCTCTCCTTCCCTCAGGGCACCTGCACCCCGGACAGCGACAACAACAACCCGAACGCCGCGGGCTCGGCGTTCATGGAACTGCAGCTGTACCCGCCGGGCTACACCCCGTTCGTCGACAGCGTGAGCTGCAGCGCGACCAAGTGGTGCGCCGCGCTGACCATCGACAGCCTCGAGTGCAGTTCCAACGGCGCCTGCAACAACAACTGCATCGAGCCGGTCAACTTCGCTTTCCTGCAGACCAACGGCGTTCCCGCCGGGCCGCCGAACCCGCAGCAGACCGACGTCAGCACGTTCACCCCGAACGGCAGCACGCTGATGATCAACCCGGGTGACACGCTCCAGGTCTCCATCACCGACCCGGCGCAGGGTTTCACGACAGCGATCAGGGACCTGACCACCCATCAGACCGGGTTCATGACCGCCAGCGCGGCGAACGGCTTCACCGACACCAGCATGACCGACTGCTCGGGTACCCCGTTTACCTGGCACGCCGAGTACAGCACGGCTGAGCAGCAGAACCAGGTTCCGTGGGCAGCCCTCGAGGGCGGCGTCCTGATGCAGCAGGAGATCGGCCACGCCGAGGTCTGCAACTCGGTGACGAACAAGGACCCGTTCACGTTCACCGGCGGCAGCCAGACCTTCAGCGACCCGAACGACTTCGACACCTGCGTCGGCGGGACCGAGGGCCCGAACGCCACGGGCGAAGGGCCGTGCAACGCGCAGGGCATCTGCCAGAACGCCACCACCCAGGGACCGAACGGGCCGGTGGCATGCCCCACTGATAACTCCAACAGCGGCACGCTGTGCGAGTACGCCGACGGCTCGTGCTTCCAGAAGGGCGCTCGCACCGCCTCCGTCGACGGCACGCCGGTGACCGAGGTGTCGGCGGCGAACTTCTGTGAGGCCAACCGGTTCCAGAACGGCGACCTGGACTTCGATGGCACCAGCTACCAGTCCTTCACCTGGCCGAACGGAACCCGTAACCATCCGACGGCGTTCGATTATGCCGGGCCGTTCCAGGCGAACGGCAAGCTCTACCCGCAGATCCAGTTCGAGACCGACATCGCCGGGTCAGAGAACCTGTGCAACACCGGCACCGGCGCCGGCTGCACCGCCCCGCCGATCGGCTCGAAGTTCTACCCGTTCTGGTCGCTCACCCCGCAGCCCTCGGCGCTCGGGTCGCGCATCACCTCGTGCGTGTGGAACTTCGGCAACGTCCTGCCGCAGACCTTCCAGACCTTCGGCAAGGACGCCCAGTACGGGACGCCCGACGTGGCCAGGTTCGGCGGCACGCTCGCCAGCACGGTGCAGGCCAACCCCGAAGGCTCGGGGGTCTGCGCCGGTCCCATCTAACCGCTAGCGAAGTAAGCGACTCCGGTGCCCCGCCCGCCAGGCGGGGCACCGGGGTGCCGTCTCCGGTTACCGCCGCAGGCCCGCGGCCACCGCCGTCGCGACCGCCCGGACCCCCTCGTGCGCGGGCAGGTCCTCCAGCAGCAGCGGCTTGCCGTCGGCGTCGCCGAGCGGGATCCGCCAGTTGGGGTACTCGTCCACCGTGCCCGGCATGTTCTGCGGCCGCCGTTCCCCCGCGGCGTCGGCCAGCGAGACGCCGACGAGCACGGCCGGCGTCCGGGTCAGGTAGGCGTACAGCGCGGCCGTGAACGCCGTTGCCGAGGGCTGTCCCGTCCCGGCGAGCAGCCCTTGGCTGGCCAGCATCGCCAGCCATCCGGCCAGTTCCGTCCGCGCCGCGGCCCGCTCTTCGGCCTCGGTCCTGGTCAGCAGGCCGAGTTCGGACCGGATGGTGACCTGCTGGCCGGCCAGGAACGCCGCGGCCGGCGGCATGTCGTGGGTGCCGACCGTGGCCAGGCAGCCGCGTCGCCAGCCACCCGGCCTGCGCGGGCTGCCGTCGGCCCGGCGCTCGAACCAGAGCATGGACGTGCCGAGGATCCGGCGCTCGGCCAGGAACGTGCGCAGCCAGGGTTCCACCGTGCCGAGATCCTCGCCGATCGCCAGCGCGCCGGCCCGGGCGACCTCCGCGGCCAGCAGGCCGCCCATCAGCTCATGGTCGTATCGCACGTAGGTGCCCTGGTCCGGCGCCATCCCGGCCGGTATCCACCAGAGCCGGGCCAGCCCCATGACATGGTCGACGCGCAGGCCGCCCGCGTTGCGCGCGCACGCCGCGATCAGGTCGGCCAGCGGCCGCCCGGCCTGGGCGGCGAGCCGGCCAGGGTGCCACGGCGGCAGCGTCCAGTTCTGGCCGAGCTGGTTGAACTCGTCCGGCGGCGCGCCCACGCTGATACCGGGGACGATGACATCCTGGCGGGCCCAGGCGTCCGCCCCGCCGGGATGCGCGCCGACCGCGAGGTCGGTGATGACGCCGATGTTCATGCCCGCCCGCCGGGCCGCCCGCTGCGCCGCGGCGAACTGCTCCGCGGTCAGCCACTGCAGCCAGGCGTGGAAGCCGATCCGGCCTGCCAGCCTCTCCCGGAGCCCGGCGACCCCGGCCGACCCGGGGTCGGCCAGGGCCGCGGGCCACGACCTCCAGTCGGGGCCGTGCACCTCGGCCAGGGCACACCAGGTCGCCCAGTCGCTGACCGCGCGGTCGCGGGCGAGAAAGGCATCCCGCTCGGCGCGGCGGCCGCTGGTCAGCGGGACCGCGTGGATCAGCTCGAGCGCGGCCAGCTTGGCCGCCCAGACCGCGTCCCGGTCGATCAGCGCCGCGCTGGCGCTGGCGGCGCGCAGCGGGCGGGCCAGCGCCTGCACCCGGGCCCGGTCACCGGCGCTCAGGCCCTGGTACTCGGGGATGTCCTCGATGCGCAGGTAGAGCGGGCTGATCTGGCGGCGGCTCATCGGCAGGTAGGGTGACGGGCTGACCGGCGGCCGCGGTTCGGCCGCGTGCAGCGGGTTCACAAGCACGAAGTCCGCGCCCAGCTCACCGCCGCTCCAGGCGGCCAGGTCGGCGAGGTCGTGCAGGTCGCCGTGACCCCAGGAGGCGCGCGAGCGCACCGAGTACAGCTGCGCCGTGAAGCCCCACGACCGCCGGGCCGGGAACGGCGCGCGGGCGGAGACCGGCGCACCGGATGAGGGGGCCGGCGGCTCGTACCCGCCCAGGGCGCCGAGCACCGCGGCCAGCGTCTCGTCCGGGACCTCGACGGGCCGTCCCCGCCAGTTCTGGTAGGAGACCGCCATCCCATGGGCCCGCGCCCGGCGCTCGAGTTCTGCGCGTCCTGTCATCGCACCAGTCTGCCCGAACGAGATTCCATTCCAGACTGGTCCTAACCGAAGACCGGTCATCTGAGTCTTAATGGACAGAGGGCGCCGCAAACAGCGGATCCCGTACCCAAAGCAGGACGGCCTGACATGAAATACCTCGCCACCATCCCGAAGACCACCCGGCGGATCATCGCGGTCGTCATCGCCGCCTCCGCCGCTGGGCTGATCGCCACCGCCGCCTCCGCGGCGGGCTCGTCAGGCGCCGTGCTGGCGTCCGACACCGCTCGCACCACCGCGACCGCGGTCCCGGCCTGCACGGCGGCCGACCTCGGGGCCTGGGTCGCTGTCACCCAGGGGAACGGCGCGGCCGGGAGCATCTTCTACCCGCTGCAGTTCACCAACCTGAGCCGGCACGCCTGCGCCATGCGCGGCTTCCCCGGGGTATCCGCCATCGACCGCAACGGCCACCAGCTCGGCAGCCCGGCGGGCTGGGACCACGTGGTCCCAGCCCGGACCGTGGTCCTGGCCCCCGGCGCGACGGCGCACACCATCTTGCGCTGGAGCGACGTCGAGGTCACCACCGCTCCCGGCTGTCACCCGGTGTTCAGCACGTTCGAGCTGCGCATCTATCCGCCAGGGCAGCGCCAGGCCACCTATGCCGCCTTCGACCTGGAGGCATGCTCGCACGCCGGGCCCGTCTACCTGGACGTCGAGCCGATCCTGCCGGGCGTGGGCACGATCAACGGCTAGCCACAGGCCGGCCATAGCCCCGCGGGCCTTCAGGCCCGCGGGGCAGGGGCAGCGCTAGGAACCCGCGGGCTCCAGCACGAAGACCGGGATCTCCCGCGTGGTCTTCTGCTGGTACTCGGCGTACGGCGGGTACGCGTCGACCGCCCGGCGCCACCAGTCGGCGCGTTCGTCCCCGCTGACCTCGCGGGCGACCATGTCCTGCTTGTGCGGTCCGTCCTGGACCTCCACGTGCGGGTTCGCGCGGACGTTGTAGTACCACACCGGATGCTCGGGCGCCCCGCCCTTGGACGCCACCATGGCGTACTTGCCGTCGTGCTCCACCCGCATCACCGGCGTCTTGCGTACCTTGCCGCTTTGCGCCCCGACGTTGGTCACGATCACGACCGGCAGGCCGGTGTCGCGCAGCGTCGTGCCCTCGGTCCCGCCCGACTTCTCGTACAGCTCGACTTGATCGCGCACCCAGGCCGCGGTGCTCGGCTCGTATTCTCCTTGAACAGGCATACGGCCAAGTCAACACCAGCGGCCGGAACCCGGCGATGCCCGGGCCCCGCCAGGACGCGATGAAACCCCGGTTCCAATGCGTTTTAACGCGCTGGAAGTCCAGTTTCATGCCGTCCGGGACGCGGGACGCGGGCCGATGCCGTCCGGTGAGAAACGGAACGAGGGGTGTACCCGTTTTCGGGACACCCCTCGATAGGCTACGAACTCTTCTGTCGGGACGGGGAGATTTGAACTCCCGCTCTCCTGACCCCCAGTCAGGCGCCTTAACCAAGCTGGGCCACGTCCCGCCCGCGCCACCACAGACCTTCGGTGCCGCTTGCCCACCGTACCTTGGCGGGCTGAGTCAGCTTAGCGCAACCGCGACCCCATCCGGAACGAAGCCCACCCGAACGCGCCGCCGCGCCGCCGTCGCGGATGCGTGATTCCCACCGGACGGGAAAGTTACGATGTGCCGGGCATGATGCCGGTGCCATGCTCGTTGAAGTACCGACAACCGCTTGCGGCAGGAACAGGCAGGGACATCCGCGTCGACGCGCCACACGAAAGGGCGGGCAGTTGGGATCACTCGGGACTCAGCGCTCAGCCTCCGCCGGCGACGGCTCCGGGAGCCGCGGCTTCGCGAGCGGGAGACCGAGCGGGTCCACGGGCCCGACCCGGCCGATACGGACCCGGCGGCGGTCCAGGATCGCGTGGGCGATCGCGAAGATCCTCCTCGCCCTCGTACTGGCCTGCGCGGCCGCGGTCGGCCTGCTCTTCGCGCTGACCCCGTCCGCCAGCCAGGCCACCGCGCTGACCCGGGCCCAGGCGCAGGCGCGCCACATCGCCTATCCGGGCCCGGTCGTCCCCGCGTACTTCGCGCAGGCGCTGATCGCGACCGAGGACCACCGGTTCAACTCCGACCCGGGCGTGGACCCGCTGGCGATGATCCGGGCGGCGGTCTCCTGGATCACCGGGCGCCAGGACCAGGGCGGCAGCACCATCGACCAGCAGCTGGCGAAGAACCTGTACACAGGCGGCCACAGCGGCTTCACCGATGACCTGAAGCAGCTGGCCATCGCGGTCAAGCTCAACCAGGCCTACAGCCGGCCGGAGATCCTGAGCATGTACGCGGAGGTCGCCTACTACGGCCACGGCTACTACGGCCTGCGGGCGGCCAGCTGCGGTTACTTCGGCCGGCGGCCGGACCGGCTGACCCTGGTGCAGGCGGCCATGCTGGCCGGCGTGGTGAACGCCCCCACCTACGACGACCCGCTGACCTACCCGGGGCAGGCCAGGGCCCGGCTGGTGCATGTGATCGGGCGGATGGCCGCGGTGGGCTACCTGACTCCGGCGGAACAGGCCGCGGCCCTCAAAGCCCCGCTGGGCCTGTCCGCCGTCCGCGGCTGCGAGTAAAGCGAGTAAAGACCCTACCGGCCAGTGGTCTCCGGCTCGAGCCGCTCCTGCTGCAGCGCGTCGTCCGCCATCACGAACACCCAGCGGCGGTAGCAGTACAGCCGGAAGATGGTGGCCACGCCGACGCCGACGATGTTCGCGACGTTGTAGGAGAACTTGTCTTCCAGGCCCAGCCCGTACCGCGCGACCGAGACGAAACCGAGCTGGATGAGCAGCCCGATGCCGTTGAAGACGAAGAACAGGACGGACTCGCGGCCCCAGTGGCCGCCCCGGCGGTGCCGGAACGCCCAGAGCTTGTTGCCCAGGAAGGCGAACACGGTGGCCACGGCGGTGGCGACCGCCACCGAGGTGAGCGGGCCGAGCCCCGCGCCATAACGCAGCGCGTTGGCGCCGACGATGGTGATCAGGAAGGCAAGGATTCCGACCGCACCGAACTTCGCTACCTCGTGTATCAGCACCCTGAAGCGGGTGTAGAGATCGCGGAGGTGATCCACGCGCTACGTCCTTAGTCGGTCTTTCCCGGATAGTCCGACCCTACCGTGCCCCCAGGTGAGGGCACGTCCACCACGGTAAACCGTTCGAGAAATGTCACACCCCCCAGGTAGCGTGACCGGGTGCCCCAAGGTGAAGTGCTTGTCCGCGCGCGCGGCCTGACCAAGCGGTTCGAGGATTTCACGGCGGTCGACGGGATCGATTTCGACCTGTACCGCGGCGAGGCCTTCGGCTTCCTGGGGCCGAACGGCGCGGGTAAATCATCCACCATGCGGATGATCGGCTGCGTCTCGCCGCCGACGAGCGGCGAGCTGACCATCCTCGGCCGCGACCCGGTCCGCGACGGGTCCGCGATCCGGGCCAGGCTCGGCGTGGTCCCGCAGGAGGACACCCTCGACGTCGAGCTGACCGTGCGGGAGAACCTGCTGGTCTACGGCCGGTACTTCGGCCTGCCGCGCAAGATCATCAAGGAGCGGACCGCCGCGCTGCTCGGCTTCGTCCAGCTCGCGGACCGCGCCGGCAGCAAGGTCGACCCGCTGTCGGGCGGCCTCAAGCGGCGCCTGACGATCGCGCGCTCGCTCATCAACGAGCCGGAGATCCTGATCCTCGACGAGCCCACCACCGGGCTGGACCCGCAGGCCAGGCACGTGGTCTGGGACCGGCTGTTCCGGCTCAAGCAGCGCGGCGTGACGCTGATCCTGACCACGCACTACATGGACGAGGCGGAGCAGCTCTGCGACCGGCTGGTGGTCATGGATCACGGCACGTTCACGGCCGAGGGGTCACCCCGCGACCTGATCGCACGCTATTGCTCGCGGGAGGTTCTCGAGCTGCGGTTCGACCCGGAACTGCACGACCAGGCCGGCGACAAGCTCAAAGATTTTCCCGCCGAACGGGCCGAGGTGCTTGCCGACCGTATCCTCCTCTACGTCACCGACGGGGACGTCGCCTTGGCCGGCGTGCGCGAGTCCGGCCTGGAACCGCTCACCTCGCTGGTCCGCCGGGGCACGCTCGAGGATGTCTTCCTCCACCTGACCGGCCGCGGGCTGGAGGACTAGTGGTCCGCGCGTTCCAGTGCTGGCTGACGGTGTACCGGCGGATCTGGCGGTCCAGCATCTGGTCCAGCGTGCTCGGCCCGCTGTTCTACCTGGGGGCGCTGGGGTTCGGCCTGGGCACGCTGGTGAACAAGCACGGGGCGGCGAGCCTGGGCGGGGTGAGCTACCTGGCCTTCGTGGCCCCGGCCATCCTGGCCTCCGGCGCGATGAACTCGGCCATGGCCGAGGCCAGCTACCCCGTGTTCGGCTCGGTCAAGTGGAACCGGATCTACCTGGCCGCGCAGGCGACGCCGCTGCGCCCGGGCGACATCTACCGCGGGCACCTGATGTTCATGACCATGCGTATCGCGATGAACACCGCCCTGGTCACGGTGTACATGTGGGCGTTCGGCGCCGTCAGGTCCTGGTGGGTCGTGCTGGCCTGGCCGGCCGCGACCCTGACCGGGCTCGCCTTCGCCGCCCCGATCGCGGCCTGGGCGGTCCTGCTGAAGACCGAGAGCACGTTCGCCTACCTGTTCCGGTTCGTCATGACGCCCCTGATGCTGTTCTCCGGCACGTTCTTCCCGCTGTCCCAGCTGCCCGGCTGGCTCCGCGTGATCGCCTACGCCACGCCGCTGTGGCATGGCGTCGCGCTCTGCCGTGGCCTCAGCCTCGGGAACGCGAATCTGCCCGGTGCCCTCGGCCACGTCGCCTACCTGGCCGTGCTGGCTGCCGGCGGGATCTGGGCCGGCGGCCGTGCCTACCGCCGGAGGCTCTATGTCTAGCGTCGCCGGCAGCCTGCGCCTGATGGAGCGGCACGCCCGGGCCTACCAGCACGCCTGGCTGGTGTTCGCGTCCGGTGTCTTCGAGCCGCTGTTCTACCTGCTGTCCCTGGGACTCGGCCTCGGGGTCCTGATCGGCAAGGTGCCCGGGCCCGGCGGGCGCCTCGTCCCGTACCGGGAGTTCGTCGCGCCCGGCCTGCTCGCGGTGTCCTCGATGAACGGTGCGATGTTCGACTCGACCTTCAACGTCTTCTTCCGGCTCAAGTACGCCAAGCTGTACGACGCGATCCTGGCCACGCCGATCCGCCCGGCCCAGCTGGCGCTGGGGGAAATCGGCTGGGCGCTGCTCCGCGGTGTCATCTACGCGGTTGCGTTCTCCCTGGTCATGCTGGTGCTGGGCCTGGTGCACTCGCCGTGGGCGGTGCTGGCCGTGCCGGTCGCGGTGCTGGTTGGCTTCGCCTTCGCCGCCGTCGGCATGGCCGGGACCACGTACATGAAGAGCTGGCAGGACTTCGACTACGTGATCCTGGCCAGCATGCCGCTCTTCTTGTTCTCGGCGACGTTCTACCCGCTCGGCGTTTACCCCCGGCCGGTCCAGGTGATCGTCGAGTGCACGCCGCTTTACCAGGGCGTCGTGCTCCTGCGGGACCTGGTCCTGGGGGTGCCAGGCCCCGGCCTGCTGTGGCGGGCGGCCTACCTGGCCGTGCTCGGGCTGGCCGGCCTGTTCGTGGCGGGCCGCCGCCTGGCCCGGTTGCTGCTTGTTTGACCAGCCAACCCGCGGCGGACAGCGGTACTGGTGGGTAGGTAATGTGGTGCCGATCCCATCGGAAGGTTGTACTCCATGGACTTCGGCTACGACGCCCGGACCCTTGACCTGCGCAAGCAACTCCTCACCTTCATGGACGAGCGGATCTACCCGGCCGAGGCGGTGTACGCCGAGCAGGTCGAGGCCGCCGCCGCCCAGGGCAAGCAGTGGGAGCGGGTGCCCGTCACCGCCGATCTCAAGGCCGAAGCGCTGAACCGCGGCCTGTGGAACTTGTTCCTGACCGGCAAATCGGCCCAGGCGGTCGGCGAGTTCGCGCCGGACCTGCTGCCCGATCCGCCGCTGACCAACGTGCAGTACGCGGCGCTGGCCGAGATCACCGGCTGGAGCCCCGCGCTGGCGCCAGAAGCGCTGAACTGCGCCGCCCCCGACACGGGCAACATGGAGGTGCTGGCCGAGTTCGGCACGCCGCTGCAGCAGGAGCAGTGGCTCCGCCCGCTGCTCGAGGGCCGGATCAGGTCCGCCTTCTGCATGACCGAGCCCGAGGTGGCCTCCAGCGACGCCACCAACATCGCCACCACCATCACCGCGGACGGCGACGGGTACGTGATCAACGGCCGCAAGTGGTGGTCGAGCGGCGCGATGAGCTCGGACTGCAAGGTATTCATCGTGATGGGCGTGAGCAGCGAGGCCGCCGAGGACAAGCGCAGCCACAGCCGCCACTCCCAGATCCTGGTGCCCAGCGACGCGCCCGGCGTCACGGTCAAGCGCGGCATGATGGTCTTCGGCTTCAACGACGGCACCCACGGCGGCCACGCCGAGGTCATCTTCGACAACGTCCGGGTGCCGCGCGAGAACATGATCGCCGGCGAGGGCATGGGGTTCGCGATCGCCCAGGCCCGGCTCGGCCCTGGCCGTATCCACCACTGCATGCGGCAGATCGGCGCGGCCGAACGCGCCCTCGAGCTCATGTGCCGCCGCGCCACCAGCCGCGTCGCCTTCGGTAAGCCCCTGGCTGAGCAGGGCGTCATCCAGGACTGGATCGCCGAGTCGCGGGTACGCATCGAGCAGGCGCGGCTGCTCGTGCTCAAGACGGCGTGGCTGATGGACACCGTCGGCAACAAGGGGGCGCACAGCGAGATCCAGGCGATCAAGATCGTCACTCCGGCCATGGCCCAGTGGGTGATCGACAAGGCGATCCAGGCCCACGGCGCCGGCGGCATCAGCCAGGACTTCCCGCTGGCGCACCTGTGGGCCAGCGCCCGCACGCTCCGCTTCGCCGACGGCCCCGACGAGGTGCACAAGCGGTCCCTGGCCCGCCGCGAGCTGCGCACTGCCACCAGCTAGCACTGCCACCAGCTAACCGTCTCCCGGCCCCGTCAGGAAGTAACGAGAGGAACCTAAGTGACAGAAAAGATCGCGATCGTGACCGGCTCGGCTCGTGGCATCGGTGCCGCCACGGCGCGCCGGCTGGCCGCGGACGGGATGGCCGTGGCGGTCCTCGACCTGGACGAGGCGGCGTGCGCCGGGACGGTGAAGGAGATCGCCGACGCGGGCGGCCGGGCGATCGCGGTCGGCACCGACGTCAGCGACCGGGACCAGGTCGAGGCGGCGGTGCAGCGGGTCGCCAGCGAACTCGGCCCACCGGGCGTCCTGGTCAACAACGCCGGCGTGATCCGCGACAACCTGCTGTTCAAGATGACGGACGACGACTGGGAAACGGTCATGGCGGTGCACCTGCGCGGCGCGTTCCTGATGACCAGGGCGGTCCAGAAGCACATGGTCGAGCAGCGCTGGGGACGGGTCGTCAACCTGTCGTCCTCCTCCGCGCTCGGCAACCGCGGCCAGGTCAACTACTCCGCGGCTAAGGCGGGCCTGCAGGGCTTCACCAAGACGCTGGCCATCGAGCTCGGCCCGTTCGGCATCACCGCGAACGCGGTCGCGCCGGGGTTCATCGCCACCGACATGACCGCGGCCACCGCGGAGCGGGTCGGCGTGGCGTTCGACGTCTTCGCCAAGGGAGCCGCCGAGCGGATCCCGGTCCGCCGGGTCGGGCAGCCGGACGACGTGGCCCACACCATCTCCTTCCTGGCCAGCGAGGGAGCGGGCTTCGTCTCCGGTCAGGTCATCTACGTAGCGGGAGGACCACTGTGCTGACCGCGGAACAGCTCCGCGACCGGGTCCGGGCGTTCCTGGCCGAGCACGACCCGGCGCAGACGCCCAAGCAGGACTTCAACAACGCCCGGTTCGACGCGGGCCTGGCCTGGGTGCACTACCCGGAGGGGCTCGGCGGCCTCGGCCTGTCGCGGACCCTGCAGGGCGTCGTCGACGCCGAGTTCGCCTCGGCCGGCGCCCCGACCAACGACCCTGAGCGCAACGGCATCGGCCTGGGCATGGCCGCTCCGACCATCCTCGCCTACGGCAACGACGAGCAGCGGCAGCGCTGGCTGCGCAAGCTCTGGACGGCCGAGGAGATCTGGTGCCAGCTGTTCAGCGAGCCGGGCGCGGGCAGCGACCTGGCCGCGCTGGCCACCCGGGCGGTCCGGGACGGGGACGAGTGGGTCGTCAACGGGCAGAAGGTGTGGACCTCTTCCGCGCATAAGGCCCGGCGGGCGCTGCTGGTCACCCGCACCGACCCCGACGTGCCTAAGCACCAGGGGATGACCTACTTCTCGGTCGACATGACCGCCCCCGGGGTGGAGGTCAGGCCGCTGCGCCAGGCCACCGGCGAGGCCGAGTTCAACGAGGTGTTCCTGACCGACGTGCGGATCCCCGACACGGACCGGATCGGGCAGGTCGGCGAGGGCTGGAAGGTGGCCAACGCCACGCTGATGAGCGAGCGGGTGAGCATCGGCGCCTCGCGGGCCGCGGCGCGGGAGAGCGGCATGATCGCCTCGGCCGCGCGGACCTGGCGGTCCCGGCCCGAGCTGCGCACCCCCGGCCTGCACGACCGGATGCTGCGGCTGTGGGCGGACGCCGAAGTGGCCCGGCTGGCGAGCGAGCGGCTGCGCCAGCAACTGGCCGCGGGCCAGCCCGGACCCGAGGGCTCCGCCGCCAAGCTCGTCTTCGCCCGGCTCAACCAGGAGATCTCCGGGTTCGAGGTCGAGCTGGCCGGGGCGGACGGGCTGCGCTACGACGACTGGACCATGCGCCGCCCGGAGAGCGCCAACTTCTACGGCCGCGGCCCCGGGTTCCGCTACCTGCGCGCCAAGGGCAACTCCATCGAGGGCGGCACCTCCGAGATCCTGCGCAATATCGTCGCCGAGCGGGTGCTCGGCCTGCCCTCAGAACCCCGTGTCGACAAGAACGTGCCATGGAAGGACCTGCCGCGATGAGCGAGAAGGCGGGCGCTAAAGAAGATCTCCCCGATCTCCTCTACTCAGATACCGAACGGGCTTTGTCGGACGCCCTGGCCTCCCTGCTCGCCGACCGGGGCGGCGTGGACTCCGCGCTCAAGCGCATCGAGTCGGCCCAGACCTACGACGACAAGCTGTGGGCGACCGTCGCCGGCGACCTGGGCTGCGCCGGCCTGCTGATCCCCGAGCGCGACGGCGGGGCGGGCGCCTCCTACCGCGAGGCGGCGGCCGCCGCCGAGGTGCTCGGCGCGCATGTCGCGCCGGTGCCGTTCCTCGGCAGCGCCGTCGTCGCCACCGCGGCCCTGCTCAGCGTGGCATCCCAGGGCGACTTGCTGGCCAAGATGGCAGCCGGCGGCGTGACCGCGGCGCTGGCGGTGCCGTTCGCCACCGCGCCCGGCGCGTATCCCAACCTGGTGCGGGTGGCGGGCCCCAGGCCCGGCGACGCCGCCGGGACCGCGCGGCTGCGCGGGCTGGTCGCCGGGGTGGCCGACGCGCTGCCCGCCGGAGTGCTCCTCGTCCCGGCTGACGGCGTGCCGCACGGCCTCTACCTGGTCGACGTGGCCGCCGAAGGCGTCGGCAAGGCGCCGGTGACCTCGCTCGACATGACCAGGCAGCTGTGCGACCTGTCGTTCGACGACGCGCCGGCTACGCTGATCGCGTCCGGCCCGGCCGCCGGGCGGGCGCTGGACGCGGCGCTGGCCGCCGGGGCCGGCATGCTGGCGGCCGAGCAGCTCGGGCTGGCCCAGCGCTGCCTGGACATGACGCTCGCCTACGTGAAGGAACGCAAGCAGTTCGCCCGGCCGGTCGGGTCCTTCCAGGCCCTCAAGCACCGGCTGGCCGACCTGTGGGTGTCGATCACCCAGGCCCGGGCGGCGGCCAGGTACGCGGCCGCGTGCCTGGCCACCGGCGACCCTGACGCCAAGGTCGCGGTGGCGCTGGCCAAGGCCTGCTGCTCGGATGTGGCGGTGAACGCCGCGCAGGAATGCGTGCAGATGCACGGTGGCATCGGCTTCACCTGGGAGCACCCGGCGCACCTGTACCTGAAGCGGGCCAAGGCGGACTCGATCGCCTTCGGCACGGCCGACGCGCACCGCGCCGCGCTGGCGTCCCTGGTCGACCTGCCCGCGAAGTGAACACCGCGAAGTGAACACCGCGAAGTGAACACCGCGCGGCCGGCCCGCTACCGCAGCTGGCCGGCCGCGTGCAGGTCGTCGAAGAGCAGCTGGTCGACCGGAGGCACCAGCGGCCGGTCGGCGTAGCCGAACCAGGCCAGCTCGTCGATCTCGCTGCTGGCGGCCAGGGTCCCGGCGTAGCCGGCCGTGTAGCAGCTCATCCGGACCAGTACACCGCCGGGCTCGCTGGCCTGGTAGGTGCCGACGTGCCTGACCGTCGCGGGCAGCAGCGCCACGGTCAGCTCCTCGCGGATCTCGCGCCGCAGCGTCTCGCTGTCGCTCTCGGCACCCTCGCGTTTGCCGCCGGGGACGTAGAAAACGTCCTTCCCGCGTGGCCGCGCGCACAGGATCCGGCCGTTATCAATATGCACCCAGGCGACCGTGTCAATCATCCTCCGTCCCCTTCGCCCGAATTGCTAGCATTGTCTTTCTCCTAAAGCCAATCACGGGGGTTTTCATGCGCCGTTCCCTAGCCGTCATCGCCGTTTCCGCGGCTGCCGCCTGCGCATTCTCACTAAATGCGAATGCGGCCGCCAAGGCTCCGATCAGGACTTATACCGAGCAGGCCAGCATCGCCTTTACCGGTATCGGTCCTGACCAGGGTTTCTACTCGAAGGGGGGAGGCGCGGAGACGGTCGTCCTCAGCCCGCGGCTGGCCCTGGCCAGCACCTCGGGTACCTCGAATCGCCTGAGCGGCAAGGTCCATAACACCTCCAGCCGGTTCGACATCGTGGGCAGCCACACCTACGTCAAGCAGGGCAGCGGCCGCTGGGTCATCGGCACCCTGACCGCCAAGGTCCGGGCCGACGATGAGCAGGCACTGAACCCGTACACGAGCCTGGCCAGGTTCGACCAGCTGCCCGGCGTCCGCCGGGTCAGCCCCGGACACTACCGCGTGACCGGGCCGCTGGCGAAGCTCGGCCCGTTCGTCCGCTACGAGTGGGGCCTGGCCGCGAACGCCTTCGAGGGCAGCGGCATCAAGACGCTCACCGTCACCGCGGTGCTCGACTCCGGCGGCAGGCCGGTCACGTTCACGGCGAGTGGCCGTTCGGCGAACAACGTGCTTACCGCGACCGAGACGTTCGGCCATTACAACAAGCCGGTGACGATCGCCGCTCCGTAACCGGGTGCGTCCCGGGCCGCCGGGGCATACCGATAAGATCATCCCGCATTCGGATACGTCGCCGCTTTCTCGCTTATTCCCAGCAGCGGACCGTGCGTGCTTTCGCCGATGCAGTGCTAGTCAGTGCAGGGCCAAGGCTACGACGCGTACGGAGATGACGCATGACGTTGGCGGTATCGGCTCGCGCCCGGGGGCGCGCAGGCTGGCTGGGGGCGGTCGCCGCCCTGACAGTGGCGCTGGCCGGGGCCGCCGCGCCCCCGGCGGGCGCCGGGGCGCCCGGATCCGCGCCTTGGGCGCCGACCGCGCCCAAGGCCGCCGCCGGGGCCTGCGGCACCGCGTCCGGGCCGTTCACCGTGCAGGGCACCCAGGTGCTCGGCGCCGGCGGCCAGGTCTTCGTCTCCTACGGGATCACCGTGCCCGGCCTGCAAGGTCTCGACTGGCGTAGCTTCGGCCGGCTGGACCTGGCCAAGATCGCGGCCACGGCGCAGGACTGGTGCGCCAACACGGTCCGGCTGCAGCTCAACCAGGACAACCTCGTCTCACCGGCCGGGACCGGCCTGAACCGGGCCTACCTGACGGCCATCGAAACCGAGGTCGCCGCGGCCGAACATGACCACCTGGTCGTGGTGCTCAACGACAACACCGAGTTCGCGTCCCCGGCGGTGAGCCGCGCCCAGCGCGGGCCGACGCTGGCCACCGAGGTCTTCTGGAAGGACCTGACCGCCGTGTACGGTCACGACCCCCAGGTGATCTTCGACCTGTTCAACGAGCCGCGGACAGATGCTCCCGGTATGTCACCGGCCCAGGTGTGGCGGCTGTGGCACGACGGCGGCGTCTCCCGGGGCGTGTCCTACCCCCTCGGCATGGCGCAGGTGGCCCAGTACGTCAGGAACACGCTCGGCGCGCAAAACCTGTTCTGGGTCGAGGCTCCGTATCTCGCGTCCTCGCTCGCCGGCCTGGTCAGCCACGGCGCCCGGCTGAAGGTCAGCGGGGTCGTCTACTCCGTGCACCACCCGGCGGGCCCGCACGACGCGTCGTCCTGGAACGCCGACTTCGGCTACCTGGTGACCGCGGGCGTCGCCCCGGTAGTCAACGGGGAGTGGACGAACTACGAGCCCGCGCCCGCCGCGGGCCCGGCCGTGCCGCGCAGCTCGTGCTGGCAGGACGCGCCGGTCACCGTCCCGGCCTACCTGAACTACCTGGCCGCGCACGGCATCGGCCTGAACGTCTACCAGCTCCAGCCCGGTTACATGATCAAGTCCTACGGCGACATGAGCGTTCCCAGCACGATCAACGCCGCCACCTGGAGCTGCCTGCCGAGCCGGGAGCCGCAGCCAGGCCAGGGGGCCGGGTCCCTGGTCCTGGCCTGGTTCGAGCAGCAGAACGGCCCGCCCGCCTGAGGCAAGCCGGCGGGACGGGGGCTGACGCCCCACCCCGTTCGGCATCAATGAATTTACGAGGACGCGACCCGCAGCCGTAGCGGGAGATCAGCCGACGACCGGCCGATCCGGACGGTGCACTCGCCCGCGGGCCGGACCCAGCTCCCGGCCGCCTCGTCGTAGCGGGCGAAGGCCCGGGCCGGCACCGCGAGCCGGGCCCGCACCTGCTCGCCGGGGGCCGCGGTGACCGCCGTGAACGCGGCCAGCGCGCGCAGCGGGCGCCCGGGCTCCGGGGCCGGCGGCTCGACGTAGGCCTGGACCACCTCGCGGCCGGTCCGCGGCCCGGTGTTGCGGAGCACCACGGTCACCCCCAGGTCGCCGTCGGCCAGGTCGCCGTCGGCCCGGGCGGCCGGCGCGTCAGCCGTCGCCGACTCGTACGCCCACGTCGTGTAGCCCAGGCCGTGGCCGAACGCGAAGCGCGGCCGCGTCCCGGCGTGGTCGTACCCGCGGTAGCCGATCAGCAGGCCCTCCCGGTAGTCGAGCCTGCCATCGGCGGGCACCGCGTGCAGCACCGGGCAGTCGGCCTCGGCGGCCGGGATCGTGACCGGCAGCCTGCCGCCCGGCTCGGCCCGCCCGAGCAGCACGTCGGCGAGCGCGGTGCCCATCTCCTGGCCCGGCAGCCACGCGTAGCCGACCGCCGCGACCTGGTCCGCCCAGGGCAGCAGGACCGGCATGCCGGCGTTCACCACCACGATCGTGCGCTCGTTCACCGCCGCCACCCGCCGGACGAGTTCGTCCTGCCGGCCGGGCAGCGCCAGGCCGGGGCGGTCGAACCCCTCGCTCTCGGTGGCCGGGCCCGACCCGACCACCACCACGGCGGCGTCGGCGGCGCGCGCGGCCTCGACGGCCTCGGCCAGCAGCGTGTCGTCGTCCGGGGCGGGCACCACCCCGAGCCTGATGGCCACCGGGCCCTGCGGCCAGTCGTCCGGGCGCAGGCAGACCGTGATCTCCGCCTCGCGGCCCGCCGTCAGGCAGGCGGTCGTCCTGACCTCGCCGGGCCTGACCATGACCTCCACCGGGTCGGCGGGCAGGTCCGGGTGACCGCGGGCCAGCTCGGTCCCGTTCACGGCGAGCGTCAGCCGCCCCACCCCGGCGCCGCCGATGACGTGCGGCCCGTCCTGGCCGGGCAGGTAGCAGGCTCGCAGCGTGACCGTGCCGCGGCCGCCCTGCCCGACGCCCCCGGGCAGCCCGTCCCACCAGGTGAACATGGTGGCGCGGCGGTGCTCGGCCGCGGCCAGGGTGCCGTCCTCGGCGCGGAACTCGAGCCGGACGCCCGGCTCCCCGGTAACCGGGTCGCGCAGTGCGTGCGGGGGCGGTTCCGGCACGATGGTCCAGGTCACGCAGCCTGGCCGCACGGTCACCTCGGTCTGCGAGCCCAGGCCGGCCAGCGCCTCGGTCAGCGCGCCCGCCGGGACCGACACGCGGGCCTGGGGCACGGTCGCGCTGCCGCCGCCCTGGGTGACCGGGCTGACGGCGTTCGGCCCGATCACCGCCAGGCGGCGGAGGCGGCCGGGGTCCAGCGGCAGGACCGGGCGGCCGCCGGGGGCGGCGGGCTCGTTACGGAGCAGCGTGAAGGCCGCCGCGGCGCACCGCCGCAGCAGTGCCGGGTCGGCCAGGACCGGATCCACCGGCGCCGGGGTCTGCGGGTCCGGCTGGGCGCTCCCGTTCAGCGCCCCCACCCGGCCGGCCAGCCGCAAGATGCGCAGCACCTTGGCGTCGACGGCGTCCTCGCTGACCTGTCCGGCCCGCACCGCCGCGGCCAGCTTGCCTCCCCACGGCCCGGACGGGCCCGGCATGGCCAGGTCGAGTCCGGCCAGGGCGGTCTCCACCGTGCTGCGGGCGGCGTGCCAGTCGGACAGGGCCACGCCGCCGAAGCCCCACTCGTCCTTCAGGATGCGCCCGAGCAGCAGGCTGTGCTCGGTCATGGTGACGCCGTTCACCTGGTTGTAGCCGGTCATCACCAGATCCACGTCCGCCTCCCGCACGCAGGCCTCGAACGGGACCAGGTACAGCTCGCGCAGCACGTGCTCGGCGACCCGCGCGTCGTAGGTCCACCGGCCGGTCTCGGAGTCGTTACCCACGTAGTGCTTGACCGCCGCGCCGACCCCCGCCTGATGCAGCCCGCGGACGAAGGCCACCGCCATCCGGGCGATCAGCACCGGGTCCTCGCCGAACGACTCGAACCCGCGGCCGCCGAGCGGCGTGCGCATGACGTTGATCGTCGGCGCCAGCATGACGTCGACGCCCTTGCTCCTGGCCTCGGCCCCGAGCGCGGCGGCGAGCGCCTGGACCAGGCCGGGGTCCCAGGTAGCGCCGAGCGCCGACGAGCAGGGCAGGCTGGCGGCCGGGTTCCGCTCGTCCATGGTGACGCCGCGGACCCCGGCCGGGCCGTCGGACACCACCATCGCGCGCAGCCCGATGCCGGGCAGCGGGCAGGTACGCCAGTTGTCGGCGCCGGTGAGCAGGCGCACCTTGTCGTCCAGGCTGAGCGCGGCCAGCAGGTCCCCGTTGTGGGCTGGGCCGGGGGCTGGCGCCCGGCCGCCGTGGCGGCCGGGCGCTTCGCGTGAGGTGTTCATCGGGCTCCGCGGCTCACGAGGCCGGGATGAGGTGCAGCAGCGTGAACTCCAGGTAGGGGGAGTTGGGGACCGGGTCGTTGTACTGGTTGGACGCGGTCGGCCACCCCGTGTAGTCCTTGGTGGAGTACTCGTACCAGGCCGCTCCGTACAGCAGCGGGATCACCGGGGCCTGGGTGGCCATGATGGTCTGCAGCGTGTTCAGCGCCTGCTGCTGGGTCGCGGTGTCTGAGGTGCCGGCGTACTGGGCCAGGGCCGCCTGGACCTGCGGGCTGGTGAACCGGCCGTAGTCGCCTCCGGCGGGCTTGCCGATGGGCGCGGACAGCGTGCTGTCCAGCCAGTTGTCGAAGTAGTAGTACGGGCTGGGACCCTGCTGGCCCCAGTGGATCATCGCCTGGAAGTTCCCGACCGGGAAGTCGGAGTTCCACTGGGTGGCCTGGACTCCGTCGAAGGAGACCTCGAAGCCCTCGGCGCTCAGCTGGGTGGCGATCAGCGCGGCGTCGGTGGCGTAGTCGGTGTAGGACGAAGGGTCTTCGATGGCGAACTTGATCGGCTGGCCGTTCTTCATCCACTTGCCGCCGGTCTTGGTGTAGCCATCGCTGGTCAGCAGCTGGCTGACCTTCGTGGCGTTGCTGGTCGGGGAGAGGTCGTTGGCGTAACTGGAGTTGAGCAGCGAGTTATCGACCGGCAGCAGCAGCCCACTGGAAGACGTGGCGGGCGGCTCGTAGCTGGTCTCGCCCTGGGACGACAGCTGCGACCGGTTGATCCCGGCGCTGATCGCCAGCCGCACCTTCGGGTCGTTCAGCGGCGCCTTGGTCACGTTCAGCCAGAGCGTCACGACGTTGTTGGACGCGAACCACGGCTGGCTGGACGTCCAGGTGTGGTTGTCCTGGCTGGCGGACAGGAAGTTGGACTGGACGTTGGTGACGTCGTTGCCGGCGTAGCCGATCTGGCCGCTGTCCAGGGCCGGGTTGGCGGTGGTGTTGCTGACGTAGCTCGGGAAGATCACCTCGGGCACGTGCACCATGGACTTCTGCCAGTAGTACGGGTTCTGCTTGAAGGTGACCTTCTGCGGGGAGTACGAGCCGAGCTCGTACGGGCCCGTTCCGACCGGGCTGGCGTCAGCGTAGGTCGCCGGATTGCTCACGCCCTGCCAGATGTGCTGCGGCAGGATGTAGGTCGACGCGATCAGGAACAGGTTGGCGTATTCGGCCTGCGGGAACGTAAGTACCGCCGTGGTCGCGTTCGGCGCGGTCGCGCTGGTCGGCAGCGGGGTCGGGCCGGGGGCGCTGGACGAGAGCGTCTTGTTATTGATCAGCAGGTTGAAGGTGTACGCCACGTCGGCGGCGGTCATCGGCTTGCCGTCGCTGAACTTCACGCCGGACCGGATGGTGAACGTCAGCGTCTTGCCGGCGTTCGAGAAGGCGTAGGCCGTGGCCAGCCACGGGGTCGGCTTGGCGGTCGGCTGCATCAGGTTGAACTCGAGCAGCGGCTCATAGGTGAGCGACTGCATGTTCTCCTCGGTGCCGAGCGAGGTTGATACGTAGGGGTTGAAGGTCTGGGCGAATACCTGCCCGGTGTTGTCTACCACCACGAGCGGTGCGCCCGTCTTGGCCGTGGATGTCGTTGAGCTCGATGAAGACGATCCCGAGCTGCTGCAGGCCGCCACGCCCAAGGCGAGGATGGTCGCTGCGGCCAGGGCTCTTACAGTCCTGTGGTTCATTGTCTAAACTCCGATTGCCCGGCCGGCTGATCGCCGGCCTGTCATGGTGACCGTGTCGGGGTCCGTCATAACGGGATGCGTGCGACGCCGGCCGGGTCTACCGCCCCGCGGCCGTCGCGGTAATGGATGCAGCGGGGTCTCGCGGCCGGGTCGCTGTCGCGGCCAGGCCTCGCGGCCGGGCTGTGCTAGGTGGCGTGCCGGTTCATCGCTTCTCCTCTCCGCTCCCCGGGCCGGGCGCAGCGTCGGCGTCCGGGCCTGCCGGTTGGCTGTCGGTGTCCGTCCCGGCCGCTGGAAGCGGCCGGGACTGGACGGGGGTGAGGCCCTTGGCGTGCAGCCAGCACGCGCTGGAATGACCCAGCGAGACCTCCACCGCCGGGGGCCGGTCCTGGGCGCACACCTGCATGGCGTGCGGGCAGCGCGGGTGGAACCGGCAGCCGCTCGGCGGCTGGATCAGGTTCGGCGGTGCGCCGCGGCCCGCCAGCGACGGCGGCCGCGTCCGGTCCGGATCGGGCGCGGCCGAAAGCAGCAGCTGGGTGTACGGGTGCGCGGGCTGGTCGGTGACCTGCGCGGCCGGACCGGACTCGATGACCTCGCCCGCGTACATGACCGCGATCACGTCGGCCAGGTAGCGCGCCGACGCGATGTCGTGCGTGACGTACAGGATGGTCAGGCCCTCGTTCTCGCGCAGGCCCGCCAGCAGGTTGAGCACGCCGAGCCGGATGGACACGTCCAGCATCGAGACGGGCTCGTCGGCCAGCAGCACCCGGGGCTGGACGGCGAGCGCCCGCGCGATCGCCACCCGCTGCCGCTGCCCGCCGGACAGTTCGTGCGGGTACTTGGCGGCGAACTGTTCCGCCGGGGTCAGCGACACCCGGGTGAGCAGGTCCGCGACCAGGCTATCCATGCTCTGCCCATTCCCGGCGCCGTTCAGGCCGTGGATCTGCAGCGGCCTGGCCAGGTGATAGCGGACGCTGTGGACCGGGTTGAGCGAGGAGAACGGGTCTTGCAGCACCAGTTGCACCGCCCTGGCGTAGCGCCGCCGGCCCGGTGCCGCCGCACCGTCGAGCAGGACGGTTCCGGCCGTCGGCTTGATCAGCTGGGCCAGCATCCGGGCCAGGGTCGACTTGCCCGAGCCGCTTTCCCCCACCACCGCCGTGATGCCGCCGTCGGGCAGCGCGAGCGTCACGTCCTCGACCGCGTGCACCATGGCCTGGCGCGCACCTCTGCGCACCGGGAAATGCTTGGTCAGGCCGCGGGCCTCGAGCACCGGCCTGGCGCCGCTGGTCCCGGCCCGGTCGGCCCGGTCGATGGGGATGATCGTCACGGCTGGCCCCCTATCGCCGCGGGGTCGGGGGAGCCGGGCACGGCCCGGGCCAGTTCCTGCGGCACCGTCGCGGTGCCGTCGTGCAGCCAGCACGCGACGGTCCGGGTGCCCGCGTCCAGGTCGAGCAGCGGCGGCGAGTCGTGGCGGCAGCGGTCGAACGCGAAGCGGCAGCGCGGGTGGAAGGTGCACCCGGCCGGCGCGTCGCGCAGGTCGGGCGGGGAGCCCGGGATGCCTTCCATCACCCGCCGCGGCCCGTGCAGCGGGGGGAACGAGCTGAGCAGGCCGAGTGAGTACGGATGCCGCGGGGCCCGGAAGATCGCGTTCGCGCCGGCCCGTTCCACCAGCCGTCCGGCGTACATGACCGCGATCGAGTCGGCCACCTCGACCAGCAGCGAGAGGTCGTGCGAGATGAACAAGACGGCGAACCCCAGCCGGTCGCGCAGCGCCATCAGCTCCTCGAGGATCTCGCGCTGCGTCACCACGTCCAGCGCCGTCGTCGGCTCGTCCATGATGACGACGGAAGGATCAAGCGCGAGCGCGGTGGCGATCATCACCCGCTGGCGCATGCCGCCGGAGAGCTCGTGCGGGAAGTTGCCCAGCCGGTCCGCGGGGATGCCCACCATCTCGAGCAGTTCGCCCGCCCTGGCCCGCCGGGCCGCGCGGCTCATCCCGGGCCGGTGCGCGCGCAGCACATCCGACAGCTGCACGCCGATGCTGAGCACTGGGTTGAGCGCGTTCATCGAACTCTGCAGCACCACCGCGATCTCGTTCCAGCGCAGCCCGCGCAGCTGGCGCTGGCCGGCGGTGAGCAGGTTGACCGACGAACCGAAGCGCGCCTGGCCCGCGGTGATGACGCCAGGCGACCGCAGCAGCCGGGTGATCGCGTAGGCCAGCGTCGACTTCCCGCTGCCGCTCTCCCCGGCTAGGCCGAGCACCTCGCCGCTACGCAGCGTGAGCTCCGCGTCCACCACCGCGTGCACGGCCCCGTCTCCGAGCCCGTAGTCGACGCAGAGCCCTGATACCTCTATCAGCGATTCATTCATGACGTCTTCCTCGCGGTGCGCAGGACCGGCGTCAGGCCCAGCCGAGGTCGCCGGGGAAGCCCGGCCCGCCGGGCGCGCCGCCCGGTGACGCCGGCCGCCCGCAGCCGCGGGTTGACGTACTCGTCGATCCCGAAGTTGAGCAGCGCCATCCCAGTGCCGAACAACCCCACGGCCAGCCCCGGCGGCAGGAACCACCACCACTCGATCCGGATCTGCTGGGCCGCCTGGGCGCTTTGCGCCCAGTAGAGCATCGTCCCCCAGCTCCAGTGGGACAGGCTGATGACGGCCAGGAACGAGAGCGCCGTGTAGGTGCCGACGGCGTAGATGACGGTGAACAGGAACGAGGTCGCGACGACGGGCACCAGGTTCGGCAAGATCTCGAAGGTCATGATCCGCCAGCTCTTCTCGCCGACGATCCGGGCCGAGTCGATGAAGTCCCGGCTGCGCATGGACATTGTCTGGGCCCGCAACTGCCGCGCCCCGAACGCCCAGCCGGTGATGCTGATGATGACCCCGATCACGATGTCGTTCGGGTTGGTGGCCTTGCCGAGAAACCCGAAGATCACGATGAGCAGCGGCAGCGCCGGCAGCACCAGGAAGATGTTGGCCAGCATGGACAGCAGGTCGTCGGCCCAGCCGCCGAAGTAGCCCGCCGTCACGCCGAACACCACCGCCAGCGCGGTCGCCGCGATGCCGGCGATGAGCGAGACCAAGATGGTGCTCCGCCCGCCCACCAGGAGCTGGGACAGCACGTCCTGCTGAACCTGGGTGGTGCCGAGCCAGTGGGCCGCCGACGGCGCCTGCGGCACCCCGCTGGTGGTGGACACGCTGGTATTCGGGTTGTAAGGGGCCAGCAGGGGGCCGACGATGGCCAGCAGCCCGAACACGCCGGCCAGGCAGAGTCCGATGATGATCTTCGGTGACCGGAGCAACTTCGCCATCTCAGGCCTCCTGCCGGGTCCGCGGGTCGAGGAACGCGTAAACGAAGTCGGCGGCCAGGTTGGCCAGCAGGACCGCGAACGTGATGATCAGGAAGATCCCCTGCAGCAGCGGGTAGTCGTTGCTGCCGATCGCGGTGAACAGCAAGAACCCGACGCCCGGGTAGGAGAAGACGATCTCGGTGAGCAGCGCGCCTGAGACGATGAACCCGATCGCCAGGGAGAAGCCCGCCACGCTCGGCAGCAGCGCATTGCGGGCCGCGTAGCTGACCACCCGCCGTGTCGGCAGCCCTTTGGCCTCGGCCAGCAGGACGTAGTCCTCGTCCATCGTCGTGATCATCATGTTGCGCATCCCGATGGTCCAGCCGGCCATCGAGGCGAGCACGATCGTCACCGCGGGCAGCACCGCGTGGTCGAGCACGTTGGAGATGAACGCCCAGTCCAGGCCGGGATTCAAGGTGGCGGTGGCGTAGCCGGAGTTCGGCGGGAACCAGCCGAGCTTGGTCGCGAACAGCGCGACGGCCAGGATCGCGACGAAGAAGTACGGCGCGGCCTGGAAGAAGGTCATGGCCGGCAGCAGCCCGTCCAGCCAGCTGCCGCGCCGCCAGGCGGCCGCCACGCCGAGCAGCGTGCCGAGCACGAAGCTGATTACCGTGGCCACGCCGACCAGGCCGATGGTCCAGGGCAGCGCGGCCCGGATCAGGCCGCCGACCGAGGCCGGGTAGAAATTCAGCGAGGTCCCCAGGTTCCCGTGCAGCAGGTGATCCCAGTACTGGATGTACTGGCCCCACATCCCGGTCTTGGTCTGCACGCCGTACTGCACCTCGAGCGCCGCGATGGCCTGCTTGGACACCGTGGCCTGTAGCCGGCCGATCACGGCCAGCGCCGGGTTGCCCGGCATCAGCCGCGGGATGAAGAAGTTCACCGTGATCGCGACGATCGCGGTGACCACGTAGAAGCCGATCCGGCGGGCGATCACGCGCATGGCTGGCCCCGCCTCACGGCCGGTACCTGCGGGTGCCGCTGGGGTCCGCGCAGCCGCAGCTCTCCCGGCGCATCAGCTTGGTGGGCAGGACGATATCGCGGGCAGGCGGAGCCTCCCGGTTGAGCATCGAGTACAGCATGTCGAAAGCCGTCGTTCCCATCTCTCTGATCGGCTGGCGGACGGTGGTCAGGCTGACGGCTAGGTGGCGGCCCATCGGGATGTCGTCGAAGCCGGTCACCGCGACCCGGCCGGGCACGCGGACACCGTGCTCGTGCAGCGCGGACATGACACCAAGGGCGGTCTGGTCGTTGGCGCACACGATCGCGCGGGGCAGCGCGCGGCCCGCGTCCAGCAGCCGGCTGATCACCTTGGCGCCGCCGGAGGCGACGTATTGCCCCTGCCATTCGGTACCGGATTCCAGCGTCGCGCCCGCCTGCGCCGCCTCCTCGGCCAGCACCTCGCAGCGCTCGATGTTGTCCGGGCTGTCGGCATAGCCGCCCAGGTAGGCGAGGCTGGCGTAGCCGTGGTCGCGGAGCAGGTGCCGGGCCAGGTCCCGCATCCCGGCCCGGTTGTCGCCGTGCACGTTGACGGTGGTGGGGGTGGCGTAGCCGGCCAGCGTGACGATCGGCAGCTGCCGGGACAGCCGGTCCAGGTCGGCGGGCTCGAGCACGCGGTCGTGCAGGATGAGCCCGTCGCTCTTGCGCGCCAGCGCCACCGTCCGGCCGCTGATGTCGCGCGCGGTGATGCTCACCGACCTGATCAGCAGGTCGAAGCCGCGGCGCTGGGCCGCCGCCTCGATGCCGCGGTTGATCAGGTCCGGGTACTGCAGGCTCTCCGACTCGTCGGCGAACAGGTCCTCGTCTTCGTCCTCGTCGAGCCGCCAGGGCCGCCGCACGATCACGCCGACGACCTCCCTGAGCTGCCCGCTCAGCGCCCGGGCGGCCCCATCAGGCGCGAAGCCGAGCTCGGCCACCGCGGCCAGCACCCGTTCCTTGGTCTCCGGGCGCGGGTTGCGCTGCCCGTTGAGCACCCGGGAGACCGAGGCGATGGACACGCCCGCGACCCGGGCCACGTCGTAGATCGTCGGCGCCGAGCCCGGCAGTCCCGTTGCGTCACTCCGTGTCTGGTCCACCTCAGCTCCTCGTCTTCCGCCTGCGCCGCTCGGTACATGTCCCGTGCGTCTCTGCCCGCGTCCACTCTGCCTGCGTCCACTCTGCCTGCGTCCACGCGTACGGTAAGCGCTTACCGAGGCAGCCCGAATAAAGGTGCCGCCTGTCGCGGCACCTAGTTGCCGGATCATTTCCCCGGTGCTTACCCGGCCCGGCCCGGTCTCCGGGCCAAGCCTTCGGTAAGCGCTTACCGAACCTGTATGAGAGAAGCGTACGACTATCGGGTGGTTTATCTCAAGGTCTAACCGGGTTGCTGTTACATGAACGTGACGCGCCTGGATCCCCGTGCTGGTAAGGGTTCCCGCGTCCGGCCGGGCCTTCCCGGCCGTCGCGCGGCCGGTCAGGCGATCGATCGCGACATCTTCCATTAACCTCGCGCCGACCCGTTACCGGCCGTGTAACAACCGAGAAATACTCCCGAAACTCCGCTATGGGACACATGCCTTGCAGGAATACGGAGCGGCCGGGGCGGAGCCAGCCAGCACGTTGGAACCTCGCAGGCCCGATTGCCCATGGAGGCACAGTGAATCCATATCCCAGCTGGCTAAACGCCGGGGATAACTCCTGGCAGATGACCGCTGCCACGCTGGTCGGGCTGATGTCGATCCCGGCCCTGGCCGTCCTGTACGGCGGCCTCGTCCAGAAGAAATGGGCGATCAACACCATCATGATGGTGTTCACCACGTTCTGCCTGGTCCTGATCACCTGGGTGCTCTGGGGCTTCAAGCTGGGCTTCGGCACCCCGCTGGTCAGCACGTTCATCGGTGATCCGCGGTCCGTTCTCGGGCACGCGGCTCTGCAGGGACAGGCGAGCATCCCGCTCGTGAACGCCGCGGTCCCGAACTGGCACCTGCCCGGAGCATCGGTCATCTACTTCCAGTTCGTGTTCGCGGCGATCACCCCGATCTTGTTCATCGGCAGCGTGCTCGGCCGGATCAGCTTCAAGGTCTGGATGATCTTCGTACCGCTGTGGATCACGTTCGCCTACTGCGTGAACGCGTTCCTGGTGTGGGGCGGTGGCTACTGGGCCGGCAAGGGCGCGCTCGACTTCTCCGGCGGTTACGTCATCCACCTGGCCGCGGGCACCTCCGGCTTCGTCGCGGCGGCGGTGATCGGGCCCAGGCTCAAGCGCGACCGGGAGCGCGCGATCCCGAACAACCTGATGTTCGTCGCCGTCGGCGCCGGCATCTTGTGGCTCGGCTGGAACGGCTTCAACGGCGGTGACCCGTACTTCGCCGGCGCCGACGCCGCGGCCGCGGTCGTCAACACCAACCTCGCCACCGCGGTGGCCATGATGACCTGGATCATCATGGACATGGTGTTCAGCAGCGAGAAGAAGCCGACGTTCCTCGGCGGGCTGAACGGCATGATCTGCGGCCTGGTCGGCATCACCCCGGCGGCCGGCTACGTGAACGGCTTCGGCGCCATCGTCATCGGCCTGGTCTGCTCGGCGATCGTCTGGGTCGCCTGGTACTACCTGCCGAAGTACGTCTGGCCGTTCAACCGGGTCGACGACGCGCTCGGCGTGGTGTACACGCACGGCATCGCGGGCCTGTTCGGCGGCCTGCTGACCGGCGCGCTGGCGGATCCGAAGATGATCGTGTACCTCGGCCTGGGCAAGAACCCGTCGATCTCCGGCGTCGGCCTGTTCTACGGGCACCCGAAGCAGGTGCTGATCCAGCTCGAGACGGCGCTCACCATCATCATCTGGGACGCCGCGGTCACGTTCGTCATCCTCATGGTCATCAAGCACGTGTTCCGGATGAACCTGCGCCTGCCCGACGACGTGCTGGAGATCGGCGACAT
>JBEKJP010000034.1:0-59202 GCA_050011155.1 Streptosporangiaceae bacterium | reverse complement strand
GATGGTCACCTTGACAACGGTGCTGAACGGGTCGGCCATCTCGTCCCATACCCGTTCCAGCAATTCCTCGGCAGAGACAACCCGGCCCCGGGCAGCGAGCAGCAATTCCAGAACGGCGAGCTCCTTCCGGGTGAGATCCAGCCGCTTGCCGGCGCGGTAAGCCTCCCGCCGGGAAGAGTCGAACGTCAGATCGCCGTGGACCAGGACAGGCGGCAGCGCAGACTCGGCGCGGCGCAGCAGCGCTCGGATACGGGCCGCCAGTTCGGCAAGGGCAAACGGCTTAGGAAGGTAATCATCGGCACCCTTGTCCAGCCCGTCCACCCGGTCCTCCACAGAAGCCGAAGCGGTCAGCATCAGCACCCGGGACCGGCACCCGGCGGCTGCGATCTCGGCACATACATCATCTCCATGCAAACCCGGCAGATCCCGGTCAAGCACCACCACGTCGTAATTCGTGAACAGCGCGCGCTCCAGCCCGCCACGGCCGTCGAAGGCAACGTCGACGGCCAACTGCCGCCTGCGCAAGAAGACGGCGATCATCTCGGCAAGCTCCGTGTCGTCTTCGATCACCAGCACCCGCACGATCACTCCTGTCCCCACCGCTGCGCACCGCGCCTCCTCTCCTTTACCCTGAGATCGCCAGGACGCGGGCCCGCGACAGCAGGCAACCCATCATCCCCACCACACGGTTACATCAGGGTGACAAAATCTCGGCTCCTTCGAGGCGCCGTCCGGACAATGTGTGTCGTTATCACAACCTCGGCGGACTAGGGACTGTAATTTCAACGGTGTAACCCCCGAGATGGAGGAGACACCAGTGACTGACGTGACAGAGAACGGGAGCCACGCTGGGCAGAGCTGCCGGCGGCTGATGAGCAGGTGCTGCGCGAGCGGGCGCGTGCGGGCGGGCTGAAGCTGACCGGCGAGGGCGGACTGCTGGGGCGGCTGACGAAGATGATCGTGGAGGGCGCGCTTGAGGGCGAGCTCGATGATCATCTGGGCTACGGAAAGCACGACCCGGCGGGCCGTGACGGCGGCAATTCCCGGAATGGGCACCGGGCTGAGACGGTGCTCACCGATACCGGGCCGGTGGAGATTTCGGTGCCGCGGGACCGGGATTCCAGCTTCGAGCCGAAAATCGTCGCCAAGAGGCAGCGGCGGCTCACCGGGATCGACGACATGGTGATTTCCCTGCCGGCGAAAGGGCTGACCCGCGGGGAAATCGCCGCGCACCTGGCTGAAGTCTACGGCGCCGAGGTATCCAAGCAGGCCGTTACCGCGATCACCGGCCGGGTGATGGACGGCCTGGCGGAATGGCAGAGCCGGCCACTGGACGCCGTGTACGCGGTGATCTTCATCGACGCCATTAACGTGAAGATCCGCGAGGGCCAGGTCGCCAGCCGGCCCATCTACCTGGCCCTGGGCGTCACCGCGGACGGGGAGCGTGACGTGCTGGGCCTGCGGGCGGGAGAGCACGGCGACGGGGAAGGCGCCAAGTACTGGCTGCGGGTCCTGTCCGAGATCAAGAACCGCGGCGTCCGGGACGTGTGCATGCTGGTCTGCGACGGGCTGAAAGGCCTGCCCGACGCGGTCAGCGCCGTGCGGGAGAAGACAATCGTGCAGACATGCATTGTCCATCTCCTGCGGAATTCATTCAAGTACGCCTCAAAGCGCGACTGGGCGCATACGGCTCTGGGAAAATGCGTGGGCGGAATTCGTGCCGTTCCTGCGGTTCGACCGGGAAATCAGGACCGTGATCTGCACGACCAATGCGATCGAGTCGATTAATGCCCGGCTGCGGCGGGCGGTGAACGCCCGCGGCCACTTCCCGGCCGAGCAGGCGGCCATGAAGTGCCTGTACCTGGCGATCATGAGCCTGGACCCGACCGGGAAGGGCCGCAAGCGCTGGACCAACCGGTGGAAGGCCGCGCTGAACGCGTTCGACATCACCTTCGACGGCCGCCTCAGCGCGGGACGTAAGTGACAACAGAGGAAGAAGTTACACCGTTAAGTTGACAGACCCGCGGACCGGACTATGCCGACCCTGCCAGGTTGCGGGAAATAGGTAGCTAAGCATGCGGAAAACATGTATTCAACCACGCGGGAAAGCGGTACGCTCAGATATGTGAGCGACTTGTACGTGCCCAGGATCGTTGACGGGCTGCTCGACGAGGTGCTCGCGTCCTTTCCGGCTATCTCGCTGGTGGGACCGCGTGCGGCGGGGAAGACCACCACGGCGGTCCGGCGTGGCGGCACGATCTTGCGCCTGGACCGGCCAGATGTCCGCCAGTCGGTTGCGGCCTCGCCCGACGCGATGCTCGCAGGACTGCGGCCGCCGGTCATCCTGGACGAGTGGCAGGAGGTACCGGACCTTCTCGGCGCGGTTAAGCGCTCGGTAGATGAGGATCCTGCCCCGGGCCGCTACATCCTGACCGGTTCTGTCCGTGCTGAACTGGAGAACCGGGTATGGCCGGGTACCGGCCGCCTCCTGCAGGTTCCCATGTACGGGATGTCGGTCCGCGAGGTCCTGGGGCGCGCCAGCATGGTCCCGTTCATCGACCGGGTCATAGCCGGCGGCCCGGACGCGATCGCGGCACCTGACGACGCGCTCAGCGTCCGCGATTATCTGGACCTGATGCTCGCCGGGAGCTTCCCCGAGCCATCCCTGCGGATACCGGCGACCGCGCGGCGGCGGTGGTTCGCCGGCTACGTCGAACAGATGATCACCCGCGACGTGCCCGCGGTGGCACCCCGCCGGGACCCGGAACTGCTGCGCCGCTACCTATCGGTCCTGGCGGTCAACACCGCCGGCATCGCGGCCGAGTCAACGCTGTGGTCCGCCGCCGGGATCAACGCCAGGACCGCGCAGGCCTACCAGTCGCTCTTCCAGCGGATGTTCGTCCTGGACCTGGTGCCCGCCTGGTTTTCCAACCGGATCAAAAGGCTCGTCAAGGCCCCCAAGCGCTACCTGGTCGACCCGGCACTCGTCGCGGCGGTCCTCGGGCTCGGCAGGGACGCCATCCTGTACGGCCCCGACATGCTGGGCCGCCTCCTCGACACCTTCGTCGCCGCGCAACTGCGCGCGGAGCTCTCCGCAAGCAGCAATGACCCGCGCCTGTACCACCTGCGCGAAGAACAAGGCCGCAGGGAAGTGGACCTGCTCATCGAGACCGCAGGCGGGCAGCTGATAGGGGTCGAGATTAAGGCTGCCGCCACCGTCACGACTTCCGACGCGCGTCACCTGGCCTGGCTCCGCGACGAGACCGGCGACGCTTTCGCTACCGGAATCATCCTGCACACCGGCCCGCACGTCTTCCCCGTCAGCGACCGCATCGTCGCCGCGCCGGTCTCCGCGCTCTGGTCATAGCAACCAAGAACAGGTAGCGAGTGCCCGCCGTCCTCAACCCGGCCATTCCCGGCACCTGTGTTGTTATGACTTGCACTGCGGAGCGCGGCCTCATCCGCAAAGTGTTCGCTGACCTGGAAAAGATCCCTAGCCCGTACGCTGATGTCTTACGGGCCTAGGCGTTGCTAGGTGTCCGCCCGCGCGGGCCGCCACGGTGAGGGCGCCGCCGAGGGAGCCGAGGATGGCGTGCGTGGCGGCCGCCGGCAGGTGCCGGCCGACCAGTGCCGCAGTCATGTGGTCCTGGTAGCGGGTGGACAGCACGCTTCCGATCACGGCCACGCCGAGCGCGCCGCCGACCTGGAGGGCCACGGCGTTGAGGGCTGATCCGATCCCGCCGTCGCCCTGGGGCACCGCGCCCACGACGGAGTTCGTCGCGGTCGGCAGCAGGAGGCCGGCCCCGAGGCCGATCAGCAGCATGCCGGGCACGAAGCCGGTGTAGTGCGCGGCCGAGCTTCAGCATCGGGTGGCGGCTGCGGGCTTCCCAGGCGACGAAGATGCCAAGGACGGTGAGGCTGGCTAGCCCGGCTCCGGTCACCTGCGCAGAGACCCAGCCGCGGGCCGGGGCCTCGATGATCGCCCAGAGCAGCAGGCCCAGTCCGAAGGTCGACAGCAGCGCTCCTACGGGATCGGGACGGCTGGCGGCCGGGTTCCTGGAGTCGGGCACCAGGAGCAGGGCACCCGCGAACGCGACGGCGGCGATCGGAACGTTGACGAGGAACACTGAGCCCACCAGAACCTGGTGAGCAGCAGGCCGCCGGCGATCGGGCCGATGGCGATGCCGGGCCCGATGGTCGCGGCCCAGGAGCCGATGGCCCGGGCCCGCTGCGCCGGGTCGCGGAACACGTCGTTGATGATCGACAGGGACGCGGGGATCGTCAGCGCCGCACCTGCCCCCATCACGGCCCGCCAGGTGATCAGCAGATCCACCGACCCGCAGAAGGCGGCAAAGGCGGATCCGCCGACGAAGACGACTAGGCCGGCGAGGAAGAACCGCTTGCGGCCGAAACGGTCAGCCAGGCTGCCCCCGGCCAGCAGCAGCCCTGCGAAGACCATCGCGTAGGAATCGACGATCCACTGCAGCCCGCCGGTCGTGGCGTGCAGGTTCCGTACCAAGGTGGGCAGGGCCACGTTGAGGATGGTGTTGTCCACGTTGATGATCAGGGCAGCGGCGCATATCACCGCTAGGGTGGCCCGGCGGCGGGCGTGCCGCGCGCCGCCCGGCGGCGCCGGCGGCACGGCGGATCTGAGGTGCCGGTCCGCTGGACGGTGCGCGGGACCAGTGCGGCGCCGGGCGCTTCGCGGACCTGATGGGGGCGCCTTCTTACCGAAGCCTTCACCCAGCAGCGGGAATGGCAGCTAGTCTTCCTCGATTTCTGGCAGCGTGCCGTCCGGGACGATGACGTACGCGCCCAGTTCGTCGCTCACCGGCGAGCCCTGCGCGCCGCGATTGCCGAAAGTGTTGAGCAGAACCTCGGACGGTCCCCGGTCCTGGGGCAGTTCACCGTCGATGACGTCATCACCCTTGTGCTGGCACTGTCCAACGGCCTGGCCATCGAGCAGTACGCCGATCCCGGCCTCGTCAGCGATGACCTGTTCGGGCGAGTGCTCGCCCAGCTGTCACGCTAGGCCGGGACGCCTCAGTCAGCGCGCCCGCCAACGGCGTGTACTCGATCGAGATGGGCCAGGCGGGCGACCGTGCCCGGCGGGTCCGCGCCCGGCGCCGACCCCGTCGCGCCCGCGATCCTGGTCCGCCCCGACTGAGCCCGCCTGGACGGCGGTGAACTGCCGGGTGCTGCCGATGCCCCGCGAACGCCCGCCGGGACGCAAGGTTGCGGAGATCAGGGGACCTTAGGCCCTTTACTCTCCTAAGCGGACCGGGTCATTATCGGACGTGCCCCGCTCGGCGGATTAGCGGGGCGAATCCCGGCTTGAGGTTATGGCTATGTCTTCTCGCTCGCAGTTGAACCGCCGGCGCTCGTTCCTCGCGCGAGCGTGGGACCAGCACATTCCGGCCATCTGCGACAAGCGGCCTGCGGCCTCGCAGCGGGTCGGCGTGCGCACCGAGATCGTGGCGAGCTGGGAGCGTTCAGCCATGTACATCATGCCCGAGGTCGCCGAGGCGCCCCTAGCGGACCTGGACGAAACCAGGAACGCCTTCGCCGAAAGCCCGCTCAGCGCCGCCGTGCGGCAGCTCGAATCCCAGCTGCGGGCGGCGGCGGACGACGGTGAGCTCGTGGTGGCGGTCACCGATCCCGCCGCCCGCATCCTGTGGACGTGCGGCGGCGCGGTCATGCGCCGCAATGCCGAGAAGGTGAACTTCATCCCGGGCGGCCGGTGGGACGAGGCCAGCGTCGGGACGAACGCCCTGGATCTAGCGCTCCGGCTGGACCGCGCGGCCACCGTGTACTCGGCGGAGCACTTCTCCAGCTGCGTGCACGGCTGGGTGTGCTGGGCGGCCCCGGTTCACGACCCGCAGACCGGGCGCCAGCTCGGCGTGCTCGACCTGTCCACCACCTGGGACCGCTCGCACCCGATCGGCCAGGCCGCGGCGGAGGCCCTGGCCCGGCTGCTTGGCCTCGAGATGCGCGGGGCGGCCGCGGCGGGCGCCGCGCCGGACGACGCGGGTCCCGGCGGGCTGCTCGAGCTCAAGCTGCTCGGCCAGCCCGGCGCCCAGCTGGACGGCGTCGCGCTGCGGCTGACCAAACGGCAACTGGAGATCCTGGCGCTGCTGACCCTGAGTCCCGACGGGCTAGACCTGGGTGAGCTGCACTCACGGCTCTACGGAGACCGACCGGTCAGCCAGGGCACGCTGAAGGCGGAGATGTCGCAGCTGCGCTCGCTACTCGGCGGGCGGCTGGAATCCCGTCCGTACCGGATCGGGCTCGACGTGCGGTGCGACGTCACCGACGTGCTGAACCGGCTGCGGGCCGGTGACGTGGCGGGCGCCACCGAACGGTACGGGGGAGAGCTGCTGCCCGGCTCCGATTCCCCGGCCCTGGTCGAATTCGGCAACTTCATCATGGTCGCCCTGCGGAACGCGCTACTGGCCGATCCGCATCCGGCCGCAGTGCAACGATATCTGGAGCTGACCCCGTATGACCTGGACTTGTTCGACAACCCGCGCCGCCGGCGACCTACCAATGGCCTACCTGGGCCGGGCTACGCTCAGCCCTCTCGCTAAGGGGGATGACAGGCTCTCTCGCTAAGGAGGGATGACATGCCACAGCACTCCATGGCGCCGATGCTGTTCGGCCTGCGGGTGGTCATGCTAGGCCGCCAGGGCTCGGGCAAGGGCACCCAGGGCGTCCAGCTGGCCCGGCTGCTCGTCGTACCGCACATCTCGGTCGGTGACGTGCTCCGCGAGGCGGCCAAGTCGGGATCGCCGGCGGGCCGGCGTGCCGCCACGGCGATGGAACGCGGCGAGCTGGTCGATGACAACCTCGTGGTGTCCCTGGTGGCCGAGCGCCTGGGCGCGGTGGACGTTCGCGGCGGCGGCTTCGTCCTGGACGGCTTTCCCCGGACCGTGACACAGGCCGAGACGCTCGCGGGCATCCTCGCGGACAGCACGCTAGACCGCGCCGTGGTCATCGACGTCGCGCTCGAGGTGGCCCGGGCCAGGCTGCTGGCTCGCCGGGTGTGCACCGGCTGCGGCCGCATCTACAGCGTGGAGCGGGCCCGCGGGCTCGAGACGTGGACGTGCGGGGCGTGCGGCGGCGAGGTGCGTCGGCGCGCCGACGACACCGAGGAGACTGTCACGCGCCGGCTGGCGCTGTACGACGCGCAGACCCAGCCCCTGCTCGACTGGTTCTCTCAGCGCGATCAGCTGATCCTGGTGGATGGCGTCGGGACCAGCGAGGAAGTCTTCTCCCGGCTGCTGGCCGGGTTGTGGCCGCGGATCCCGACGGACAGGATCGCTCAGCTGGCGGGGGTCAGCGAGCCGGTCCCCACAGAGCCTCCCGCCGCCGAGACCGCCGATGACCTGACCAAGCTGGCGATCGACGTGGTCATCGAGGTGCCCAGGGGCAGCCGGAACAAGTACGAGTTCGACCATGACCGGCACGTGATGCGCCTGGACCGGCGGCTCTTCTCGGCCACCGTCTACCCGGCCGACTACGGTTTCGTCCCGGAAACCCTGGCCGAAGACGGTGACCCGCTGGACGCCCTGGTGCTGCTGGAGGAACCGGTGTTTCCGGGCTGCTGGGTCAGTGCCCGCCCGATCGGGATCTTCTGGATGGAAGACGAGAAGGGGCCGGACGCCAAGATCATCTGCGTCCCGATGGGCGATCCGCGCTGGGACCAGGTGCGGAACCTCGAGGACATGCCGGCCCACCTGCGCAGCGAGATCCATCATTTCTTCGACGTCTACAAGGCGCTCGAGCCAGGTAAATCGACCTCGACCACGGGTTTCGAGGGCCGGGAAGCCGCGCTGGGGGAGATCGCCGCCTCGCGGGCCCGCCTCCTGCACCAGCAGCACACCGAGGGGAGACGCGAGCCAGCGGACGGCGACCTACCAACCGCCAACCTTGCCCGTTTTACGCTAAACGCCTCTCACTGAGGAGGGGTCGATATGACCCAGGCCGCCGTACCAGCACCCATCCGGTCATTCCGGCCGCTGCCGCCGGTCGCGGCCCAGGCGCCCCGGCGCGGTCAGCCCGCGGGGCCGCAGGCGCTTGGCGAAGACGAGCGGCACCGGCTGGCCAGGGAACTGCACGACGGGGCCATCCAGGAGGTCCTGGCCGCCGGACTGGCTATCGACTTGTGCCTGGCCGACACGCCCGCCGGATCACCCAACCACGCCAGGCTGGAATACGCCAAGCGGCTCACCGCGACCGCCGTCCGCCGCCTGCGGTCCTCGCTGCAGAATCTCCGCGAGGACACGACCGCCCCCGATGTGGAGCTGCCCGACATGCTCAGGCGCCTCAAGGCGCAGCATCCCGCGTGCCCGCTCGACCTGAGCGTCGAGATCACCGGTACGCCGCTGCCGCTGGCGGCGGCGGTCACCCGGTCACTGTTTCAGGTGGCCAGCGAGTGCGTCTTCAACGCGGCCATCCACGGCCGGGCCCGCCGTGCGGTCATCCGGCTGAGCTACGGCCGCACCATGGTCGCGCTCTGCGTCGCGGACGACGGTCACGGGAACCCTAGGACGCTCAGGAAGATCATCCGCGGTGAGGTACCCGGCACCGGCGGCGGCTACCACCTGGGCCTGACCGACATTGCCGCGCGAGCCGAAGAGATGGGCTGGAGCCTGCAGGCGGACCGGTCCGACCTCGGCGGGATCGCGATCCGGGTGTCCCTGGGGGCGCCCGGCCCAGGTTTCGAACCAGGAGAGTCCGATGGATGAGATCAGGGTCGCCATCATCGAAGATCACGCCATCGTCCGGCAAGGCCTGCGGGCCATGATCGACAGGGAGCCGAACCTGCGGGTGGTCGGCGAGGCGGCATCCGCCCGGCTGGCCCCGGCGATGCTCGACCAGACCAATCCCCGGGTGGTGCTCCTGGACCTGCGGCTGACCGGCGGCAGCGAGTGCGACGGCCTGTCCTTGTGCGCCGCGATAACCCAGCGCTATCCCGAGATCCGCGTGCTCGTGCTGACGAGTTCCGCGGATGAGTGGCTGATCCTGGAGTCCATCAAGCAGGGCGCGAAGGGTTTCGTGGTGAAGGACGTGGACCTGACCGAGCTGGTCCGGGCGATCAGGGCCGTGCACCGGGGGGAGAGCGCCTTCGACTCCCGCAGCGCCGGGGTCGTCGTCCGCTGGATGCACGGCACCCAGCGTCCTGGGACGGCCGCGACCGACATCACGCCGAGAGAACGGGAGATCCTGGTCCTGCTCGCTCGCGGGCTGAGCAACGTCGCGATCGGGCAGCGCCTGTATATCTCCGCGGCGACGGTGAAGTTCCACGTCGGCAACGTGATGCATAAACTCGGTGCACGCCGCCGCGCCGAGGCCGTCTACGCGGCCAGCAAACTAGGCCTGATCTGACCGGCTCCCCGGCGGGCCGGGCCCCGGCGGGCCGCCGGGGCCGCGACCGTACCGGTCACAGCAAAGTGGTGACCGCCTTGACTTCGGTGTAGTTGTTCAGGACCTCATGACCCATCTCGCGACCCCAGCCGGACTGCTTGTAGCCGCCGAACGGCAGCGCCGCGTCGAACACGTTGTAGCAGTTGACATACACGCTGCCGGCCCTGAGCTTCTTCGCCAGCGCGTGCGCCTTGGAGATGTCGCGGGTCCAGATCCCGGCCCCGAGGCCGAATGGGGTGTCATTGGCCTTGGCCGCGATCTCGTCTAGGTCGCTGAAGGGCTCGGCGACGACGACTGGCCCGAAGATCTCCTCCTTCACCACCTTCATGTTGCCGTGCGTGTTGATCAGCACCGTCGGCTCGATGAAGAAGCCGCGGTCACCGAACGTGCCGCCGCCGGCCAGTGCGGTGGCTCCCTCGGCCTTGCCGGATTCCAGGAAGCTGTTGACCCGCTTGAACTGCTCCTCCGACACCATCGGGCCCATCTGGGTACTCGCTTCCAAGCCGGAGCCCAGCTTGATTGCCTTCGCGATCTCCGCGACGCCGCCGACCACCTCGTCGAAGCGGTTCTGGTGCACGAACAGCCGTGACCCGGCCACGCAGCACTGGCCGTGGTTGAAGAAGATGGCGTTGGCCGATCCCTCGATCGCGCTGTCCGCTGCGTCCTCGAAGACGATGTTCGGGCTCTTGCCGCCGAGTTCCAGGCTCACCTTCTTCAGGTTGCCCGCGGCCGCGTGCACGATGAGCTTGCCGACATCGGTGGACCCGGTGAACGCGACCTTGTCCACGTCAGGATGGGCGGCGAGCGCCGCGCCTGTCGTCTCGCCGAAGCCCGTCACGACATTGACCACGCCGTCGGGCAGCCCGGCCTCGGCGATCAGTTCGGCCAAGCGCAGCGCGGTCAGCGAGGTCTGTTCGGCCGGCTTGAGCACTACGGTGCACCCGGTCGCGAGCGCGGGGGCGAGCTTCCACGCGGCCATCAGCAGCGGGAAGTTCCACGGAATGATCTGCCCGACCACGCCGACGGGCTCCCGCAGCGTGTAGGAGTGGAAGTTGGCACCCGGCATGTAGGGCACCGAGATGTTGATCGTGTTGCCCTCGATCTTGGTGGCCCAGCCGGCCATGTAGTGGAACATGTCCGCCGATAGGGTAACGTCCGCGACCTTCGCGATGGCATACGGCTTGCCGTTGTCGAGCGACTCGAGTTGGGCAAGCTCGTCGAGGTGCTCGTAGATCAGGTCACCGATCTTCCAGATGATGCGTCCGCGCTCAGCCGGCGTCATCTTGCTCCATGGGCCGTCATCGAATGCCGAGCGCGCAGCCCGGACAGCCCGGTCGATGTCCTCGCGGTCTCCCTCGGCGATGCTCGCCAGGGTCTCCCCCGTCGCTGGGTTCGGGGTCTCGAACGTCTTGCCTGACTCGGCATCTGTCCATTGCCCGTTGATGAACAACTGGCGCGGCGTTGCGACGAAGGCCTCGGTGTTCTTGTCCAGAGTTACCGTCATTGGAATTTATCTCCTTGCCATAGAGAGTCGAGGCAGTGATGCCCCGCACGGTTCGTGGGTGCTTCCTCGCCACGATCCGGCCGGGAGACGGTGCCCCAGGCCAGTGTCCTTAATGAGACGGCAAAATGACCGGTGAGGGGAATGCCGGCGCGCCCAAACCGCCTGTCTGACGTCGGCATACCGGCCGATTGGCTAGGTGGGAACTGGCCGGATGTCAGCGGGGTTCGCGACCTGCGGAGAGTGTCGCCAGCGGGCTGGCTCGCGGAGGCTGGAAGCCAGATCCCTGGAAGGAGTGCACATGCCCGGTCCCTATTCGTCTGTCGGTGACCGCCTGGAGAAATTGCTGCAGGTCGAGACGTTCCCGCCGCCGGCCGGGTTCGCCGCTCGCGCTCAGGTCGCAGACCGTGCGGTATACGAACAGGCGGCGGCGGACCCCGCCGCCTGGTGGGCCGAGCAAGCGCGCGAGCGGCTGCACTGGGAGACGCCATTCTCCTCGGTGCTCGACGAAAGCCATGCGCCGTTTTATACCTGGTTCGCCGACGGGACCATCAACGTGTCCTACAACTGCCTGGACCGGCACGTGCTGGCCGGCCGGGGCGACCGGGTCGCGTTTAACTGGCGAGGCGAGGAGGGCGAGGAACGCGACCTGACCTACGCCGAACTCCTGGACGACGTGCAGCGGCTCGCCAATGCGCTCAAGGCGCAGGGCGTGCGCAAGGGCGACGTGGTCGGGATCTACCTTCCGATGATCCCCGAGGTCGTAGTGGCCATGCTGGCCTGCGCCCGGATCGGCGCGCCGCACACCGTCGTCTTCGGCGGCTTCGCCCCGACTGCCGTGCGCGAGCGGCTGGAGGTCTCCCGCGCCAAGGCGCTGATCGTCGCGGACGGGGCCCGCCGCAAGGGCAAGTCCATCCCGGTCAAGCAGCAGGTGGACGACGTGATCTCGGACCTGCCCGACCTGGAGACGGTCGTGGTGGTAAGGTCCACCGGTGCCGACTGCGTGATGCGGCCCGGACGGGATGTGTGGTTCGACGACCTGATCGCCAGCGCCGACCCGGTCTGCCCGGCCGAGCCGATGGAGGCCGAGCATCCGCTGTTCCTGCTCTACTCCTCCGGCTCCACGGCCAAGCCCAAGGGAATCCTGCACACCACCGGCGGCTACCTGACCGCGGTCACCACCACCACCGCGATGGTCTTCGACCTGGACCCGGAGCACGACGTGTTCTGGTGCACGGCCGACGTTGGCTGGATCACCGGGCACTCCTACATCGTCTACGGCCCGCTAGCCAACGGCGCCACCTCGGTGATGTTCGAGGGCGCCCCGGACTACCCGGACAAGGACATCTGGTGGGAGATCGTCGAGCGGTACCGCGTGACGATCTTCTATACCGCGCCGACCGCCATCCGGGCCTGCATGAAGTGGGGGGAGGACTACCCGGCCAAGCACGACCTGTCCTCGCTGCGGCTGCTCGGCACGGTCGGCGAGCCGATCAACCCCAAGGCCTGGCTGTGGTACTACACCGTCATCGGCGGCGAGCGCTGCCCGGTCGTGGACACCTGGTGGCAGACCGAGACCGGCGCCATCATGATCACCACCCTGCCCGGCCTGAGCACCACCAAGCCCGGCTCGGCTGGCCTCCCGCTGCCCGGCGTGTCGGCGGCCCTGGTGGACGAGTCGGGTGCCGAGATCGCCCACGGCAGCGGCCTGCTCGCGCTGACCCGGCCGTGGCCGGGCATGCTCCGCACCCTGTACGAGGACCCCGACCGGTACGTACAGACCTACTTCGGCCGGTTCGGCCCGCGCACCTATTTCGCCGGCGACGGTGCGCGGCGGGATGAGGACGGCTACTTCTGGATCACCGGGCGGGTGGACGACGTCATCAACGTCTCCGGCCACCGGCTGTCCACCGCCGAGATCGAATCGGCGCTCGTGTCGCACCCCGCGGTCGCCGAGGCCGCGGTCATCGCCACCGCCGACGACCTGACCGGCCAGGCGGTGGTGGCCTACGTCACCCTGAGCGCCGGCGTCGCAGGCGAACCGGACCTGGAGACCGCGCTGCGCGAGCACGTCGGCCGCCAGATCGGCAAGCTCGCCCGGCCGGGCCGGATCATCTGGGCCGACGACCTGCCCAAGACCCGGTCCGGGAAGATCATGCGCAGGCTCCTGCGCGACATCGCCGAAGGCCGTGAGCCTGGCGACGTCACCACCCTGCGGGACGCGTCCGTCCTGACTCAGCTGCAGCAGACCGCCGCACCGGCCCAGCCCGAGGAGACCCCATGACTGCTACTGACCACTCCGGGGGGCCCGAAGGGGTCGCCCAGGACATCGAGGCGCCAGCCGCCGAGCAAGCGGCCGTCGGGCCGCTGACCGGTGACCCGGCCATCCTCGGCGTTCCCACGTTCGTCGTGGGATCCGTGATGCTCGGCCTGGCGCTCATCAACTATGCCCCCGCCGCGGGCGGGGCCCTGCCGATCATCATCGCGGCGACCGGCGTCGGGCAGCTCCTCGCGACGGTATGGAGCGCGGCGCTTGGCCAGTCCGCCGTGGCGGCGGTCTTCGGTGTCTTCGGCGGTTTCTGGCTCAGCTACGCCGCCCTGCTGATCGGGCTGGCGCATGGCTGGTGGGGGGTCACTCCGGCCGCCACCGTCCACACCGTGGCCGCCTTCCTGATCAGCTGGATCGTCATCATCGGGGTACTGGCCGCAGGCAGCCTGCGGTTGCCTGCGGCCTTCACGCTGATCTTCGTACTGGTGGAGGTGGCGCTGATCCTGGTCCTGGCGGCTACGGTGAACGGCTTGTCGGGCCTGAACAAGGCCGGCGGAATCGTCGTCTTCGCGTTCGCCGCCGTGGGAGCCTACGTCTTCGCAGGCTCGCTCAGCGTCGCCACCGGCGGCCGGCCCCTGCCGCTGGGCCGCCCGGTTCTCACCTGACCCGCACCCTCCCGTTTTGCCAACGCCCGAGTTGCCCGCCGGCTCACGATCAGGGACATCCGGGACGCGGACCAGGGAGAACCCCCGGGGTCAGCGCCTGGCCAGGCCGGACACGATGTCCTCGGTCGCCCGGTCCAGCCCGTCCAGGTCACGGACCACGTCTACGCGATCGCACAGCTCCGCATAGCGCGGCAGGTCGCAGCCTCCCAGCCGCCACAGGTTCCGCCGCTCCGGCGTCAGCCAGATGAGCCGCTTGCCGCGCCGGGCGATCTCCTCGAAGGCTTCCATGTTGGCGTCGTGGCCGTTGCCTCGCCCGTCGCCAAGGACCACCACCGTGGTCCGCCGGTTCACCAATTCGGCGAAGTCCTCGTGAAAGCGCCCGAACGAGGCGCCGTAGTCGGAGTCGGCGTCGACGTCAAGCACGTCGCCGCCGAAGATCTTCTCCAGCGCGCGCTCGACCGGATACTCGGCGAACAGGTCGGTGACCTCCACCGCGTCGGCGACGAACGCGAACGTGCGCACCTGCCCGAACAGCCGCTGCAGGCCGTGCACCAGGTACAGGGTGAAGCGCGCCGTCTGGCGGACCGACAGGCTCACGTCGGCCAGTACGACCAGGCGGGGCTTGTCCTGCCGGCGCGCCACCGTCACCGGCCGGAACGGGATTCCGTCGTAGCGCATGTTGGTGCGCATGGTCCGGCCCGGGTCGACGCGGCCCCGGCCGGACACCGCCCGCCGGTGGGTGAGGGCGCCCGGCATGGTCTTGGCCAGGCGGCGCAGGGTCTCCTCCAGCCGGTACCGTTCGGCCTCGCCGACCACGGGCGCGCGGACGCCGGGTGCCCCGGGGGACTCGATGGCCACGCGGTCCATGGCCGCGAGGGCCTCTAGGTGGCGCTTGAGCAGCTCGCTGAGGTGAGCGAGCTCGCGGTCTGACCCGCGCGCCAGGGCGGCGAGCGCGTCCGCCGTCATGTCAGCGTCCGGATCGCCGAGCCAGTCAAGCAAGGCCTGCTCCTCGGCCACCGTCAGGCCGGCGTCGAGCCTGGTCCCCGGGCTGCTCTGCAGCTGGCCCGGCAGGCCGCCGCCGCGCAGCCGGGATGTCTCGAGCTGGACGCGCGGGCCGGAGGCGGCGCTGCGGCCGCGCTCCTTGGACAGCACGATCTCGTCCGTCATCGACGCCAGGTCGATCTTGTTGGCCTCCTGGTGCAGGTTGTAGGACGCGGCCAGGTCCTGCTGGCGGAAGAACTCGCGGATGTCGGCCGGCTTGCCGTGCGAGTGCCCCTGCTGCGGGGTCTGGGAGGCTTCCGGCGAGATCGTGAACGACTCCGCCTCGCCGGTGTCGGCCAGGTCGTCGTGAGCATGGTCGTGGCTGTGCGGTTCGGCCGCCGCGACCGGTTCGAGCCAGAAGTAACGGTCGAAGAGCTCGTCGAACAGCTCCTCGTCGCGCCGGTCCTTGACCAGCGCCACCCGCAGCACGCACCGCAGCGTCTCGCGGTCGGCCAGGGCGCCGTGGGTGGCCGCGGCGTGCATGGCGTCGAGTGCCTCGGTCACCGACACGCGGACCCCGCGCAGGCGCAGGAGCCGTACGAACCGGTGCAGGCTCTGTTCCACTCCTTCTCCTCTCGCCCGAGGGAAGCTACAGGGGGCGGCGGCGGGCTAGTCCTTTGGCGAAGGAGCGGGTGCCTTGGGCGGCGGGGACGGCGCGTACGCCGGAGGCGACCGAGGTGGCCGGGGTGGGCGCCCCGTAGTAGCGCTCGTCGTGGCGGCCGGGCTGGTCTTTCGCCGCTCGTTCGGCCTTGGCGCCGGCGTCATCAGCGTCAGCGGCGTGCGGGCGGTGGTCGTGGTCACGGTCGTGGCTGTGCCCGTGGCCGTGCGGATGGGCGGGAACCTGGCCGTCGGCCAGGGCGGCGTTCGGGTCGGTCAGGGACGGCAGCGCGTCCAGGGCGCGCTTGACGTCGCGCGAGTACTTCACCACCACCGAGACGGTATCGGCCAGGACGGCCGGGTCGATCTCCTCGACGCCGAGCACCGCCAGCGTCCGGGCCCAGTCGACGGTCTCCGAGATGCTCGGCGCCTTGCGCAGGTCGAGCCCGCGCAGCCCGCGGACGATCTGGACCAGGTGCTCGGCGGCCGCGTCGGGCAGGCCGGTCTTCTTGCTCCGCAGGATCTCCAACTCGCGTTCGGCGCTCGGGTAGTCCAGAAACAGGTGCAGGCAGCGGCGCTTGAGCGCGGCGGACAGGTCGCGAGTGTTATTCGAGGTGAGGATGACGCACGGCGGGTGGCGGGCCACGAACGTGCCTATCTCCGGCACCGATACCTGATACTCGGCGAGCATCTCGAGCAGGACCGCCTCCAGGGCCTCGTCCGCGCGGTCCACCTCGTCGATCAGCAGCACCACCGGCTCAGCCGAACGCACCGCTTCGAGCAGCGGGCGCGAGGCGAGAAAGCGCTCGGAGAAGAAGGCACTCTCCTGCTGCGCGATCCGCTCGATCGCGGTACGCAGGTCGGGGGCGTCTCCGACAAGCTGGCCGACCTTCTCGCGCAGCATCTGGGTGTACAGCAGCTGCTTACCGTAGTCCCACTCATACAGGGCCTTGGTGTCGTCCTGGCCCTCGTAGCACTGCAGCCGCAGCAGCCGCCGCCCGGTGGCCGAGGCGATGGCCTTGGCCAGCTCGGTCTTGCCGACTCCGGCGGGCCCCTCGACCAGCAAGGGCTTCTCGAGGCGGGCCTGGATGAATACCGCGGTGGCCAGCTGCCGGTCGGCGATGTACCCGTGGTCGGCCAGCGCGCCGGTGACGTCGTCGACGGTGTCGAAGTACGGCATTCGTCCTCCTGGTGGGGCCCAATGGTAAGCCCGGTGCATCAGCACCGGGCCCGCCATCCGAGGCTGGATCTCAGCTGAGGAGGTCATCCAGGTCGCCGTTCATGCAGTGCTCGACCACTGGGCGGACGGTCTCGAACGTGCACTCCTTGGCGTTGCCCGGGGTGCAGGCGTCGCCGAGGACATGGTTGGTGATCCGGTCGACGTCCTCGGCATCCCCGCGGACCTGCGGCGCATTCTCGTAGAACTTGGTCGGCCCCTGGCCGAGCCGGTTCTTGGAATAGGTGTCCTGCGTCACGTCGGTGAACTTCTCGGCTACGCCCACGTCGCGCAGCAGTCGGATTGCCGCGGCCAGCGCGGCCTCGGCCGCTTGGACGTCGGTCATGCCGTGCGTGTCCACGCCCATCACCGCGGCGATCTCGGCGAACCGCTTGTAGGCGACCGGCATGTTGAACGCCCAGACCCGGGGCAGCGCGATCGCGTTGTTCAGGCCGTGATGGAGGTCGTAGAAGGCGCTCACCGCGTGCGAGATGGAGTGGATGATGCCCAGGCCGCCGGAGTTGAACGCCTGCGCCGCGATGTACTGCGCGTACATCATCCCCTCGCGGCCGGGCAGATCCTGCGGGTTCCAGGTCGCCTGGCGCAGGTTCTCGGCGGTGAGCTTGATCGCGTACAGCGCGTTGCCCAGCGACGGCGGGAAGTTCAGCCGGGAGACGTAGGGCTCGCTGGCGTGCGCGAGCACGTCGAAGCCGCACTGTGCCGTGTAGTCGACCGGGCAGTCGTAGTAGAGGGTCGGGTCGTCGACCGCAAGCGTGGCCACGGCCGCGTCGTCGAAGGCGACGTACTTGTGCGGCTGGTTCGGGTCGGTCGTCGTGTCGGTGATGACGTAAGCCCAGGAGGTCTCCGACCCGGTGCCCGCGGTCGTGGAGACCGCGATGTGCGGCGGGTTCTTGGGGTTCTCGCTCTTGTTGAACCCCTCGAACTCGTTCACGCTGCGGCCGTCGTGAGCCACCGAGATCCGCGCGCCCTTGCAAGCGTCGTGGCTGGATCCGCCGCCGATCGAGATGAAGCTGTCGCACTCGTTCTGCTGGTAAAGCGCGACCGCGTCCATCACGTTGTAATCCTTGGGGTTAGACTCGACCTGGTCGTAGACCACGACCTCGAGCCCGTGATAGCGGAGCGAGCCGACGATTTTCGGCACCGTGTCGCTGCCGCGCAGGCCCGACGTCATGACGAGTATCCGGTTGAATCCCAGCTTTTTGGCCTCTGGCCCGAGGAGTTCCCATGCGCCGGGTCCCAGCATGGCGCGGGGAAATGGATGGAACTCCTTGATGGGAAATGGCTTGAGTAGGTCTTCTACTTGCATGTCTTGCCTTTCTGACGGGCCGAGCTCGGCGTTATGACGTCAGCCTGGGATAGCTTGGACATTAAGCCGCGGCGGCCGGCAGGGGAATATCCGGACGGGCAAACCGGGCGGCTTGCCGACCAGAACCGTCAATTAGGACAGCGGTACCCTAGCCAATCGGGCAGGGTGCCGGGCGGGGCCCAGGACCGACGTACGCCGGTCCAGCACCAGCCACCCGCCGTCGGCCGCGTATACCGCCCGCGACCAGCCCGGGTTCCCGCCGAGCGCGGCCAGCCGGGTCAGGTCGAAGGCTTGTCGGTGCCCGAACGTGGGGTCCGGCGCCGCCTCGAGCGGCACAGCGACCACCACCCGGCGCCGGGCGACGCGGCGCAGTTGCGCGAGGGCCTGGGCGGACACCTCGGGCGGGAGATGCTCCAGGACGTGGACCGCCAGGACCGTGTCCACCGCCTGGTCGGCGACCGGCAGAGCCAGCAGGTCAGCCGCTGCGAAGCGGGCGTGGCTGCCCTGTGCGCGAGCGACGCGGCCGGCCAGGGCGACGGTCGGCGGAGCGAGGTCGGCGCCGATCACCCGCAGACGCGGGTCCCGGTCGGCGGCCAGCATCGGGAGGAAACCGAAGCAGCACCCGATGTCCAGCACGATGGTGCCTCGGATCAGCGACATGACGTGCTCGTAGATGCGGGCGAACGTGGCCACGCTCCCGGTCCCGCCGGGATCAGAGCGGGTCAGTCGCCGCATGGTGTTGCCGTAAAAGGCGTTCCAGGCCTGCGCCGGGTCGGGATGGGTGGCCAGGACCGTGTCGACGAAGATCCGCTCGAACGCTGGCCCGTCACGCACCAGTCCGAGCGGCGCGAGTTCGGCCGCGATATGACCGGCCAGCTCGTTGCTGATCCGGTCGCTTCCCCATCGGGGCCTGATGCGTCCGTCGTGAACAAGGAAATGCGGCGTCGTGATTGAAGGCATCCTGCCAGGATCGCGGCGGGCCGCGGCTTAGGCACCTGCCCGATTGGCTAGGGAGCGTTGCCCGGTCAGGGAGTTACTGGCGCGGGCTAAGCCCGGCATGCTTGACATGAAAGTGCCGAAGTCCGCGGCGGAAAGGTCTTGATCAAATGATCGGCGACAACGCTGTAATCGACGATGAAGACATCACCGACGTTGATGAGTTGCTCGTCGAGGAGGTCTCCATTGACGGCATGTGCGGCGTCTACTGACCTGGCCGCGGCCGGTTTCGGCGAGTTCAAGATCTCCATCGTCGTGACCAGGCAAAATGTGTCGCAACTCGACAAGTTCAAGCGGATCGCCGACGATTACGGCGCGCGCCTGCGGGTCACCAGGCTCAGGCCGTCCGGCCTGGGCGCCGACAGCTGGGCCGACCTGCACCCGACCGCCGCGCAGCAGCACGTGCTTTACGACTGGCTGTCCGCGCGGCCGGACGTGCTCACCGGCGACTCGTTCTTTCATCTGTCCGCGCTCGGCGGCTTCACCCGGCTGTGGCGCGAGTCCGAGCTGCTGCTCCGGCTGCGCGAGCCGGCCTTCGCCGGCGCCGGCGCCTCCTGCGGGCAGTTCGACGCCTGCCAGGGCGGGTGCATAGCCGCGAAATTCTTCACCGGGCTGCCCCTGGACGGACCGGACCCGGAGTGCGTGCTTGGCCACGGCGAGCGTGAGCTGGCCAAGGTGTGGGCCGCGCCATGAACCTGCTCGAGCCGCTGTCCCTAGGTCCGGCCCGCGCGCCGAGCCGGGTGATGTTCGGCCCGCACGAGACCAACCTGGGCCAGCGCCGGGCCATCTCGGCGCGGCATGTCGCCTACTACGAGCGCCGGGCGGCGGGCGGCTGCGGCGTCATCGTGACCGAGATCGCCAGCGTGCACCCGTCGGACTGGCCCTACGAGCGCGCGCCGCTGGCCGCGGACTGCGGGCCGGGCTGGTCGCAGACCGCCGCGGCCTGTGCGCCGCACGGGACCCCGGTGCTCGCCGGGCTCGGTCACGCCGGGATGCAAGGCTCCTCGGCGTTCTCCCAGTCCGCGCTGTGGGCACCGTCACGGGTCCCGGACGCCGCCTCTCGTGAGCTGCCCATGGAGATGGAAGAGAGCGAAATCAACGCGGTGATCGACGGATTCGCGGCGGCCGCGGCCCTGGGCCGCCGATCTGGGCTGGCGGGCGTGGAGATCAACGCCGGACAGCACTCGCTGCTGCGCCAGTTCCAGTCCGGGCTGACCAACCAGCGCACCGACGCCTACGGCCAGGACCGGCTGCTGCTGACCGAGCGCGTGCTGCGTTCCGTACGCACGGCCCTCGGCCGTGACCAGGTGCTCGGCCTGCGGCTGTGCTGCGATGAGCTCGCCCCCTGGGCCGGCCTGACACCCGAGCTGGCCGCGGAGTCGGCCGCCCGGCTGGCCGGGCTGGTCGACTACCTCGTGGTGGTGCGCGGGTCGATCTACTCGGTGCCGGCCACCCGGCCCGACCTGCACTCCGAGCCGGGCTTGGGCCTCGAGCTCTGCCGTCAGGTCCGGGCGGCAGTGCAGGGGGCTGGGCCAGCGGGCACGGGGGGCGGGAGCCCCGCGTGCGCGGAGGAGGCGGGCGGGGGGGCGATCCCGGTGGTCCTGCAGGGCAGCGTGGTGGACCCCGCTCAGGCGCAGTGGGCGCTGGCCGACGGGGTTGCCGACCTGGTCGAGATGACCAGGGCTCAGATCACAGATCCCGATCTGGTCGCGCGGCTGCGGGCCGGCCAGCCGGACCGGATCCGCCCCTGCCTGCTGTGCAATCAGGCGTGTATGGTCCGCGACAGCAGGAACCCGGTCATCAGCTGCGTCATCGAGCCAGGCAGCGGCCACGAGCTCGACGGCGCCGATGTCTCGGGCTGGGACGAGAACTCGAGCACGGTGCTCGTGGTCGGCGGCGGCCCGGCGGGTATGGAGGCGGCCAGGGTACTGGCCGCGCGCGGACATCGGGTGCGGCTGGCCGAGCGCGGACCGACCCTGGGTGGCATGCTGACGACAGCCGCCGCGGTGCACGGCCGGCATCGGATGGGCGTCGCGGTGGACTGGTGGCGGCGGGAGCTAGCGCGGCTGGACGTGACGGTCTCGCTGGGGCACGAAGTCAGCGCCGCCGAGCTGGACGACGCCATCGCCCAGGGCGCGCGGGTCCTGCTGGCCACCGGGTCCGTACCCGGCCCGCGTGACTATCGCGTCGCGCCGGGCGCGCACGTGGTGGAGGCGGCCGACCTGGCCGGCCTGGTGAGCTCAGGCGCGCTCGACCAGCTCCCGGAAGGGCGGGCCGTGGTGTTCGACCCGATCGGCGGGCCCGTGGGGGTGGGCGTGGCCGAGCTGCTGGCCGCGAATGGCCGGCCGACGTCGATCGTCACGCAGGACCAGATCGTCGGCAACCAGCTGGCCCTCACCGGCGACCTGGCCGAGGCCAACTCGCGGCTGCAGCGGGCGGGCGTGCGACGCGAGCTGCGCGCCCTGCTGCGCGAGGCGGCCCGCGATCACGTGCTGCTCGAGGACCGCTGGACCGGCGAGCAGCGCACGGCGGACTGCGGGTTCGTCGTGCACTGCGGGCACCGGCTGCCGGATGAGGCCCTGTACCTGGAGCGTCCGGGCACGTTGCGGGCCGGCGACTGCGTAGCTCCGCGGACGGTGCTCGAGGCGGTGCTTGAGGGCCGCAGGGCCGCGATGGCGATCGCGGCGGCCGATCAGCTTCCCGAGCTGGCCGCCCTGACCATGACGGGCGGCGGGCGATGAGCGGGGGCAGCCGGTACCGGTACCTGTTCTCGCCGTTGCGGATCGGACCGGTGGTGGTCCGCAACCGGATCGTGTTCTCCGCGCACCTGACCAACTACGCGCAGGACGGCCTGCCCACCCAGCAGCACGCCGACTACTATGCGGCCCGCGCGGCGGGCGGCGTCGGCCTGATCATCACCGAGGAGCACTCCACCCATCCCACCGACTGGCCCTACGAAAAGCTGATCCACGGCTTCCACCGTGCGGTCATCCCCGGCTACCAGAAGATGACCGCGGCGGCGCACGCGCACGGCGTGCCGATCTTCGCGCAGCTCAACCACAACGGCGGGCAGGCCTCGTCGATGTTCTCCCGGCTGCCTGTGTGGGCGCCAAGCCCGGTGCCTGACCCGATGTTCCGCGAGGTTCCCAAGGCCGTGGAGCGGCACGAGATCGCCGAGATCGTGGCCGGCTACGGCACGGTCGCCGGGCACTGCGCCGAGGGCGGTTTCGACGGCGTGGAGCTGCAGTGCTCGCATTCCTCCATCGTGCGGGGGTTTTTGTCCCCCGCGACGAACAAGCGCACCGACGCATACGGCGGCTCGCTGACGTCCCGGGCCCGCCTCCTCCTGGAAATCGTCGACGCGGTGCGCGAGGCGATCGGGCCCGGCCGCGCGCTTGGCGTGCGGATCTGCGGCGACGAGCTGATCGAGGGCGGGAGCACGCTGGACGAGGCGGTCGAGGTGGCCCGGATGATGGAGGCCACCGGCCAGGTCGACTACATCAACACCTCGATCGGCGTGGCCACCGCGACGCTGTTCATGATCGAGGCCTCGATGAGCATCCCGCCCGGCTACGCCCTGTTCATCGCCAACGCGATGCGCCGGGCGGTCAGCCTGCCGGTTATCGGGGTGGGCCGGATCAAGGACCCGGTCCAGGCCGAGCGCGCACTCGCTGACGGGCACTGCGACCTGGTGGGCGTGGTGCGCGGCCAGATCGCCGATCCCGACTTCGCGGCCAAGGCCCGGTCGGGGCATGCCACCGAGATACGCACCTGCCTGTCCTGCAACCAGGAATGCGTCGGGCGGATGGGCCTGAACAGGTGGCTGGGCTGCATCGAAAATCCTCGCACCGGCCGGGAGGCTGTCCCGCTCCCGCCGCCGGGCCGCCGGGGCCGCCGGGTGATCGTGGTCGGCGGCGGGCCGGCCGGCCTGCAGGCGGCCGCCACGGCGGCCCACCGCGGCCATCACGTCACGCTGCTCGAACGGCAGCTGCGCACCGGCGGGCAGGTGGCCGAGGCCGCGTCCGTGCCGTCTCGGGCCGAGTTCCTCGACGTGGTCCGCAACCTCGCGGCCGAGTGCCAGCGCAACGGCGTGGAGATCAGGACAGGCGTGGCCGCCACCGCGCCATGGCTGCTCGGCGAGTCACCCGACGCCGTGGTGCTGGCGACCGGAGCGCGGCCACAGCCGCCGTACTGGGCCGCCGGGCTGCCACGCGTCGTGGACGTGCGCGACGTGCTCGAAGGCCGCGCTGAGCCGGCTGGGCAGGTGGTCGTGGTTGACGACCTCGGTTTCCATCAGGCCACCAGTGTCGCCGAGCTGCTGGCCGACCGCGGTTGCGAGGTGGAGATCATTACCGCTGGCATGGTCGTGGGCCAGGATCTCGGCATCACCCTCGACATGGAGACCTTCAACGTGCGGGCGCACGCCAAGGGAATCCGCCAGGCCACCGACCTGGTGGTGCTAGGTGCGGCCGAAGATGAGGAGCGCCCCGGCGGGGTGACGCTCTCGCTGCTGCATCATCCGACCGGCGAGCCCGCGCAGCGGCACTGCGACTGGGTGGTGTGCGCGGTTCATCAGGCGCCAGAGGACGAGCTGTGGCAGGAGCTGCAGGAGGCGCCGTTCGAGGTGCACCGCGTCGGCGACTGCGTCACGCCGCGCCGGGCGCACGCGGCCGTGATCGAGGGACACCGGGTGGCGGTGGCGCTATGACGACTCCCGCCGAGGCAACTCCCGCCGTGGCGACTCCCGCCGGGACCATTCCCGTCGACGTGAAGGTACTTGCCGTCGTCGTGGTCCGCGACGGCCAGTTGCCGGCGGGCGCAGCCGAGACCGTGGCCGAGGCCGGTGGCGCGGCGCTGGTCGCGGGATCGGGCACGGAAAAGGCGGTTGACGGGCTGGGCGCCGCCAGCCGGGTGTGGCTGTCCGAGGTTTCCTCGGTCGCCCCCGCCGCGCTGGCCGGCATGCTGGCGCAGGCGCTGGCGGGCGTGGACATGGTCCTGCTGCCCGCGTCGCCGGACGGCCGTGACCTCGCGCCGAGGCTGGCCGTGATCCTGGGCAGGCCGCTGCTGGCAGGCGCCGTCCGGTGCGCGCCGGGCGAGGTGGAGGTGACCAGGCTCGACGATCGGCTGTCGGTGCGGGTGGGGGTGGACGGGCCGGTGCTTGTCACGCTGCGGCCGGGCCTGGGCGGTGGGCTGGCGCCGGGGAAGCCGGCCGAGGTGAGCCTGCTTTCGCTGGCTGCTCCGCAGGTCAGCCGTGACGCCGAGAGCGTCGAGGTGCTGCAGCCTGAGCCCGGCGTGGTGGACCTGGCCGAGGCCCGCCGGATCGTGGGCGGCGGGGCCGGCCTGGTGCCGGCCGGCGCTGACGGGGCGGCCGTGATGCGGCTGCTGGCCGGCGTCGGGGCCGCGCTCGGGGCCAGCGCGGGCGCCACCCGGGTGGTGACCGACGCGGGCTGGATGAGCTACGACCGGCAGATCGGCACCACCGGTGTATCCGTCAACCCGGAGCTGTACATCGCGTTCGGCATCTCCGGGGCCGCGCAGCACGTCGGCGGGCTTGGCACGCCGGAACATCTGGTCAGCGTGAATACTGATCCGTCCTGTCCGATGACGGCCATGGCCGATCTCGGCATCGTGGCCGATGCCCCCGCGGTACTCAGGGAACTGGCCATGCGGCTCGGCGTGACCGGCCCTTCGGCCGGCCCTGGCGAAGCCGCCGGACCCGAGGGAGTAAGCCATGCCCGATGAGCCGGTAACCGTCGACGCGGTGGTCGTCGGCGCCGGGCCCGCGGGGTCCGCTGCGGCACTGGAACTGGCCAAGGCGGGCTGCGATGTGGTCATCGTGGAGCGCGGGGCCTTTCCTGGCGCGAAAAACGTCTACGGCGGCGTCGTCTACGGACGGATCCTCGACGAGGTCGTGCCGCAGTGGTGGACCGAGGTGCCGGTGCAGCGGTGGGTGACCCGGCGCTCCACCATGCTGATGACGCCGACCCAGGCGCTGACCGTGGATTACCGGACCGGCGCCTGGGACCGGCCGCCTTACAACGGGATGACCACCTACCGCGCCGAATTCGACTCCTGGCTGGCCGGAAAGGCGGTCGCGGCGGGCGCCCGGCTGGTCACCTCCACGGTGGCCACGGGCCTGCTGCGGGACGCCGGCGGGGGGATCAGCGGGGTGCGCACCGACCGGTCCGACGGCGACATCCGCGCCCGGGTCGTGATCGCCTGCGACGGCGTGAACTCGTTCCTGGCCAAGGAGGCCGGACTGCTGCCGCGCACCAGCCCGGCGCACACCACCCTGGGCGTCAAGGAGACCCTCGCGCTGCCGCGCGACGTGATCAACGAGCGGTTCGGCCTGGTCGGCGAGCAGGGCCTGGACATAGAGATGGTCGGCTGCACCAGCGGCATCCCCGGCGGCGGCTTCCTCTACACCAACCTCGATACGGTCAGCGTCGGCGTGGTGGTCGGCCTGGTCGGCCTGGCCGAGGCCAAGATCCGGCCCGAAGAGCTGGTCGCGGGCGTCAAGGCGCACCCGGCGATCGCGCCGTACCTGCGGGGCGCCGAGCTGAAGGAGTACTCCGCGCACCTGGTACCCGAGGGCGGATACCGGGCCATGCCGCGGCTGGCCACCGACGGCATGCTGGTGGCCGGGGACGCCGCGTCCATGTGCCTGGCCGCCGGGCTCTGGCTGGAGGGGGTCAACTTCGCGATAGGCGCCGGGCTGGCGGCCGGCCGGACCGCGGCTGGGGCGATCGCGGCGGGCGACACATCGGCGCGCGGGCTGGCCGGTTACCGGCGGCAACTGGAGGCGTGTTTCGTGCTAGCCGACCACAGGCGGCTGCGCAATGCCGCGGACATCGTGCTCGCCGACCGGATGCAGCGGGATTACCCCCGGCTGGCCTGCGATTTCGTCGAGCAGGTGTTCACCGTCACCAACCCGCATCCCAAACCAGGCATGGCCAGGGAGTTCTTCCGGGCGGTCCGCCGTAACGACGTCCGCCTGCGGCATCTGGCCCAGGATGGCTGGCAGGCGCTCCGTGCCTTCCGGTGAGGAGCGTAGTGGATGAGTTACCCCGAGGTGTCCTTCGACGAGCGGATGGCGACGGTCGAGTTCCGCGTCGCGGAACGGGCCCACATCACCGTCGACTCCGAAGTATGCCGCTCCTGCACGACCAAGGCCTGCGTGCACGCCTGCCCGGCCGCCCTGTTCGTGCCCACCACCGATGGCGGCATCTTGTTCAACTACGAACAGTGCTTCGAATGCGGAACCTGCTATCAGGTGTGCAACTCCGACGGCGCGATCACCTGGACGTACCCCTCCGGGGGCGACGGTGTCGTGTTTCGGAGGGGATGAGGAGCATGCGGGTGATCGTGGCCGCTCTTAGCTGGTCCTGGCGCGAGACCGAGGTCGATCCGCTTACCGGTGCGGTGAGAGCCAACCGCCGCGACCGCGGGCCGAACGGATCGGAACTTGCGGCCCTGGAGTACGCGCTGCGCCTGGGAGACCAATGGGATGCCCGGGTGGTCGCTGCCACCGTCGCCCCGGCCGAGGCCGACGAGATGCTGCGGGACGCGCTGGCAGCCGGCGCGGCGCAGGCCCTGCGCGTGGAGCCGGCCGGCTGGACGGCGGGCCCGCGCCCGGCCGGCCTGGTCGGCGGCGAGCAGGAATCGGCCGCCGCGTTCGCCGCGGCCCTCCGCCAGCATTTCGGGGTGCCGGACCTGGTGCTGTGCGGCGATCGGGCCGCCGACCGGGCCACTGGCTCGTTTCCCGCTTTCCTGGCGGCGTCGCTGAGCGCTGAGCAGGCCCTCGGATGCGTGCGGTTGGAGCCGGCGGACGACCGTACGCTGCGGGTGCACCGCCGCCTCGACGGCGGTCGCCGTGAGGTGCTGATGGTGCGGCCGCCTGCCGTGGTGTCGGTCGAGGCGGCCGGCGTGCGCCTGCGGCGGGCCGGGCTGCCCGCCACCCTGGCTAGGGGAAACACCGCGATCACGGTGGCCAGCACGCCGGTCGCCGCGGCACGGCGGATCAGGGTCCTCGGCGCTAACCCATACCGGCCCCGGCCGCGCGAGCTTCCCGGGCCGGCCGGCACCGCGCTGCACCGAACGCTGGAGCTGACCGGGGCGCTCGTCCAGCGCACTCCACCGACCGTGGTTGGCCCGCTGCCCCCGGACCAGGGCGCTAGCGAGCTGCTGGCTTACCTGCGCCGATGTGGCTACTTGGACGCCGGTGGCCGAGATTGATCGCCGGGCCGACCGTCGCAGGCAACTTCTCGTGGTTCCAGGGCCGCGACGGGTTCCCCGGGGCTCTTCCGCCCTGGACGATGGCCACGGCATCGCCTGAAGCGGCGGGATCCGGCACGGGTCGCCAGGTGGATGGGCGAGTCGGCGGGCCGGGCGGCGCGTGCGATCGTGACCCGTGTCATCGACGACCTTGCACCACAGGAACCTGAAGATGGCTCGTAATTTCCCGTTCGTCTCATGAGGCATTTATTTCTAGAAACTCAGAGAAATTTTTCTGGCCATTCGTTTCCCGCCGGTTCTACCCTCCCAGTGAAGCACCCGCGCATACCGGGAGGCCGAAGTGAGTACGTTCGTCCCGCTGCTGGACACCGAACAGGTCCAACGATCTCGGGAATGGTCTTGCTTGGCCGAGGAACTCGATCGCGGACGCGGCTATCGTCGGTGCATACCGCGTGTAAGCGCGTTCTACGGAATCGTAATCTACATGTACTGGAACGAGCAGGATCACCTGGTAGCCCGCTATCTCGGAGGTGTCGTGGCGTCAGCTGATAGTTCGTTTGCGAAGCGTTTGCTCCCGGCCGCGGTTTAGGCTGCTCGGTATGGTGCCAAGCGAGAAAGTCCCGGCGGTCAGCGCAGGCCGGAACACGAACCCGGTCTCTGATCCGTCCGGTGAAATGGCCGACGCCGTGGCGCCGCGGCTCGACCCGGCTGATCTGGCGGTCTGGGGCGGCTTCCTTGAAGTTCACACCCGGCTGATGCGGCTGCTCGATGCCGACCTGGTTGCCACCCACGGCATGGCCCTGGTCGAGTACGAGGTGCTGTTCAAGCTTTCTGCGGCCGGCGGCCGGCTGCGCATGTCTGACCTTGCACAGGTCGCCATGCTCAGCCGGAGCGGTCTGACCAGGATTGTCGGAGTGCTGGAAGCGCAGCGTCTGGTCCGCCGAGTCTCGTCTCCCGGCGATGGCCGTGTCCTCATCGCGACCCTCACGGTGGCCGGGCGGGGCCGCCTGGCCGCGGCGCGCGAGACGCATTCGGCGAACGTGCGGCGGCTGTTCCTGGCCCCTCTCGATCAGGACCAGAAGAAGGCCATCGCGGCCGGCTGGCAGAGCATCCGCGTCGCGCTCGATCAGCACGACCGGATACAAGCCGGCTGAACTGGCGCGACCCGAGCGCGGGCCGCGGTCTGCGGGCGCTTGCCTTACCCGGGGGGCTGTGCCAGACTCGCTGCAGGTATTTCGCTAACGAAGTAACTGGGTTCGCAGATACGGTACTGGCGCCATGGCGCCTTGGGGGGCTCCTAGTGGACATACGCTGGCCCCTCGACCTGGACGCGTTCACGGCCATCAACGCCCGCCACGCCACCCCGGCGAGGTAACTACCTGACCCTGCCGACGACGAGGAGGCCGCGGTTATCCAGGCCGTCTGCCACCCCACCAGTGGCAAAGCCCCGCCATGGTGAACGCGTACACCACCGCCCCGTGGCAGAACTTCTTTGTCGCTGAGGTAGGAGCTGCCGCCGCCCTTACCGGCTTGCTCTTCGTTGCCGTCTCGATCAACCTGAAGCAGATACTCTCCTTCCCTAAACTGCCCGCCCGCGCCGCCGAAACCCTGTCCCTGCTGCTGCTCGTCGTCGCCGTCTCCAGCCTCGCCCTCGCCCCTCAGACCTCCGAAGCCCTCGGCATCGAGGTCATCAGCTGCGCCGGCCTGATGTCGCTCGCCGTGCTGCTCGTCCAGCTGCGCCATGGCCCCGACAATCCAGCCGACCCCGCCTGGTGGTTCGCCTCCCGGATAGCCAACGTCCAGCTACCTGTCCTGCTGTTCCTCGCCGGCGGCATCACGCTCACCGTCCGGCACGGCTACGGGCTGTACTTCATGCTGGCAGGAACTCTCACAGCTTTCCTAGGGGCCGTCTACAACGCCTGGGTTCTGCTCGTCGAAATCATCCGCCAGCACCCCGATCCCCCAGGCGCGGCTTAATGCTCAAACACTTAATGCTCAAACAGAGCACCGCCTTCGCGTGGGCGAAGTGGACCGCGGATCGCCGGCCACGCTAGAGGCTGGTCTCCACCATCCCAGGCGGCCCGAACTGGCACGCCGGTGCTTAACTAGGACCGTGCCAGTGCGGAACATGCCATGAGATGGAGCGTCGGGATCGAGGCCCAGGGCGACCGGGTGCTGACCCGGGAGCAGGTCGTCGAACTGGCCGACGCGGTCGCGGCGAGCGGCGGTATCGCCAGCGGGATCGGCTCCAGCCGGTACGGCGCGCAGCTCATCGTGGAGGCGGCCAGCCGCGAGGCGGCGATCGAGAAGGCGACCGAGGAGTTCACCCGGGCCACGGCCCAGGCCGGGCTCCCGGCCGCGCCCGTCGTGCGGACCGAGGCGATCAGTGAGGACGAAGAGGACGCCTTCAGATGATCAGGCTCGGCTCGCTGGCCGGATACCCGTTCGAGGGCCCGCGGCTGCTGGCCGGGTGGACTCCCCCGGCGGCGGCGGCGGTGTACGCGATCGCCTACAAGCCGGCCCCGGAGGCCAAGCCGGACAAGTACGCGGTCATCTACGTGGGGCATTCCGACGACCTGACCGCGGAGCGGTTCCCGTTCCAGCACCCGCGCGCGCACTGCTGGATCAAGCGGGCCGGGTCGAAGTTCAGGGTCTACATCTGCACCTTCGAGGTACCGGGCGGCGGCCGGGCCCACCGGGAGCAGATCGCCAGGGAACTGACCGCGATCTACCAGCCGCGCTGCAACGACCAGCAGTTCGACCAGGGGTGGAAGGACGAGTGGATCGGCGGGACCACCGCATCCTCCCCCGGCCTGGCCAAAGACCCCGCCCGCCCGGACACCACCCCCGGCGCGAAGTAGCAGGACGGTCCTGACGGCTAGGAGGGGGCCGTGACCGGAGCCCACGACCTGACCACCCGGGCCGGGATGCCCAAGGCGAGCGAGTAGGGCGGCACGTCCCGCGTCACCACCGCCCCCGCGGCGATGACCGCGCCCCGGCCGATGCTGACCCCGGCGGTGACCGTCACGTTGTGCCCGAGCCACGTCCCGTCCCCGATCACGACGGGGGCCGCGTTCGTGATGCCCTGCCGCATCGCGGGCCGATCCGGGTCGGTGAAGGCGTGATCGTGATCGCCGATGTGCACACCCCGGGCGACCAGCACGTCGCGGCCGACGATAACGGACGCGACGGCGGAGATCGTCATGTCACCGGCGAACGAGCAGCCGTCCCCGACCGTGATCGTGCCGCCGATCGCGTTCAGCCAGCATCCGGAGCCGAGCCACGTTCCCGCGCCGATCGCGATGTCCCGTTCGCCTTCCAGCCGCAGCGGGGGGACCGCGACCGACCGCGGCCCCCAGGCGGCGAAGCTCCGGCGGATCATCAGGGTGAAGATCCGCTCCCTGACGCGCCGGCCCAGCCGGTAAGTGCCTATCCCGTTCACGAACGTAAAGACGCCTGGGTCCCGCCGGAAGGTTGCCTCCTGGTAACCCGTGTCCACCGCCAGCAGCGGAAGGTGCCTCCGGCTAGATACCGTGCAGATATGGATCATGCGCGACTGGGCCGGAGCGGCCTTCAGGTCTCCAGGCTGTGCCTGGGGACGATGACGTTCGGACTGCAATCGGACGAGAGCACGGCGTTCGCCATCCTCGACCGGGCGGCCGAGGGCGGCATCGACTTCCTCGACACCTCGGACGCCTACCCGCTGGGCGGGGACCTGGGCACTCGCGGCATCACCGAGGAGATCCTCGGCCGCTGGCTGCACGGCAAGCGCGACCGCTTCATCGTGGCCACCAAGTGCTTCGCCCCGACCGGGCCGGCCCCGTTCGACGGCGGCAATTCCCGCAAGCACATCATGTCCGCCGTGGAAGCCTCGCTGCGGCGGCTGCAGACCGACTACATCGACCTGTACCAGCTGCACGGGTACGACAGGAACACGCCGATCGACGAGACCCTGAGCGCGCTGGACGACCTGGTGCACCAGGGCAAGGTGCGGTACACCGGCTGCTCGAACTTCCTGACCTATCAGCTCGTGCGGGCCGTCGGCCGCAGCGAGACGCTCGGACTGGCCCGCTTCGACTCCGTCCAGCCGCGCTACAACCTGCTATTCCGCCAGATCGAGCGGGAGATGCTGCCGTTCTGCGCCGAGGAAGGCGTCGGCGTCATCCCCTACAACCCGATCGCCGGCGGCCTGCTGTCCGGCAAGCACGAGCGCTCGGCCCCGCCCGGTGAGGGCACCCGGTTCACCCTCGGCACGGCCGGCGGCATGTACCAGCAGCGCTACTGGCACGACCCCGAGTTCGACACCGTCGATCAGCTCGGTCAGCTAGCCAAGCAGGCCGGGCTCAGCCTGGTCACGATGGCGGTCGCCTGGGTGGTGGCCAACCCGGCTATCACGGCTCCCATCATCGGCGCCAGCCGTCCCGACCAGCTCGACGCCAGCCTGGCCGCCGTCGACCTCACCCTCGACGCCGGTCTCAAGCAGCAACTCGACGAGCTCACCCGCCAGTACCGCATGGGCGACGCCCCTCGCTGAGCCGAGGCTTGACCTACGGCATTGGTTAGTCCAGACTAACGGTTAGTGGATGCTAACCAAGATGCTGACCGGTGGGACGCGCTGGCCGACGGCACGCGCCGCGCCATCGTGGCCTGCCTAGCGGATGGGCCTCAGGCGGTGGGGCAACTGGCGGCTGGGCTGCCGGTGAGCCGGTCGGCGGTGTCTCAGCATCTGAAGATCCTCAAGGACGCCGGCCTGGTCGAGGACGTGGCAGCGGGGACGCGCCGGATTTACCGGCTCAACCCGGTCGCGCTGGCGGCGCTGCGGGATCAGCTCGATACCTATTGGCAGCGGGCGCTGGCCGGGTACGCCGATGCCGCGGAAGCGCCGACGGAGGAGGAGTTATGGCCCAGACCGAGGCCGCGGTGGTGCGTAAGGAGATCGTGGTGGACGCGCCGATCGAGCGTGCTTTCACGGTGTTCACCGAAGGGTTCGGGGATTTCAAGCCGCCGGAGCACAATCTGCTCGGGGCGCCGATCACCGAGACGGTGTTCGAGCCCCGGGTCGGCGGCGGCATCACGGACCGGGCGTCGGACGGCAGCGAGTGCCGGTGGGCGCGGATCCTGGCCTTCGACCCGCCGGACCGGGTGGTGTTCAGCTGGGACATCAGTCCCCAGTGGACGATCGAGACCGACCCGGCCCAGACCAGCGAGGTCGAGGTGCGGTTCTACGCCGAGTCGCCGACCCGCACGCGGGTCGAGCTGGAGCACCGGCACATCGACCGGCATGGCCCCGGGTGGCAAGCCGTCACGGACGGCGTGGACAGCTCGCAGGGCTGGCCGCTGTACCTGGACCGCTACGCCGCGCTGGTGAAGGAAGGCAGCTGACTCACGAGATCCGCTTTGACACGGGACGTGGCGTGGTGGTCAAGCGGTCCGGCTCGGCTATCTCTGCTTTTTGACCTACGAGACATGCTCTAGACGGCTTAGGGCTGGGGGCGGAAGCCTACGGCGTCGAGGAGGCGGGAACGGCGGGTGCCGGAGGCCGGGCGGGCCGGCTCGGGGACGGCGGGTTCCTCGGGGCGGGGGGTGACGCCGGTGACGATGCCCTCGGCCATGCCGTAGAGCAGCGGCAGCGCGCCCGCGACCACGCCGCCGGTCTCGTTGATGTGCTCCACGCCGGGGCCGATGAGCTTGGCGTGACCCACGATGGTGCGCACGGTCTCGGCGCACTCCTCCAGGTTCCCGGCGATCCGGGTGAGCAGGGTGCCTACCCAGAACAGGTAGAACGCCAGGCCCGCGATCAGCAGCAGGACGTCGACGACCGTCCAGACGACCAGACCCGTCATGACCTCACCTTTCCGAGCACGCGGCCGAGGAACAGGTGGTGCTGCAGGCCCTCGGCCAGGACGGCCTCGACGCCGTTGGCTACCTGCGGGATGAGCACGGTGTCGGCGGTGTTGGCGGCCGCCGCCTTGAGCGTGTCGCGGACGGCGGCGACCCGGCGGTCGATGCGCTTGACCAGGTAGATGAGCAGGCTCAGCAGGGCCGCGACGGCGACCACGACCACGAGGCCACCAATGTTCGCGATCGTCCAGAGGTTGTGCTCGGTCGACGACATAGCCAGCATCGCTAACCTCCCAGCCGGGCGCGGCCGCGCTGCAGGCCGCCGATGATGATCGTGGCGTGCTCGATGGTGGTGCGCAGCGCGCCGAGCGGCGCCGTGTGATCGACCGCCTCGGTCAGCGCGTCGTTGATCTTCGGCGCTTCGTTGCCAATCGAGCGGGCCAGCAGCAGGATCGGCACCACGAGCGCCACCACGACGAGCACGATGACGATGCCGATGGTGTAACCCACCACCCAGCCGGTGGTGCTGGTGCCGACAGCCAGGATGTGCGGTTGCATGAAAGCTCCTAAACCGTTTCGCAGAAGTCGCGGACCGGCTTCAGGTTCGCGTTGACCGAGGTGAGCCGTTCGGGCACCGTGCTGGTCAGGCTGGCCACGGCCTGCACTCCCCCGGTGGTGGCGACCAGCGTCTGCTTGATCGCCCGGAGGTGGAAGATGACCCGGAGCAGGCCCAGCGCGGTGACCGCGATGATGAGCGTGGCGGCGGCGAGAGTGAACCAGGCGGCAGCTGGCATGGCTGTTCCCCTTTCCGATCAGCCGAGGAGCTTGGCCACGGAGCCGGCGTAGCGCACCGCTCCGACGGAGACTTCCTTGATGGTGGTGTCGGTGACGGCCAGCGCCTCCGGCACGCCCTGCAGTTCGCCGACCAGGGCGACCCCGCCGGACAAGATGTCGTCGGTGGCGGCCCGGATCCGCTCCACCGCCGCCAGGACGCGGTTCAGCAGGAAAATCACCACCGGCAGCACGACCACAAGCAGCACGACGCCGCCTATCCACCACAAGACCATGACTGGCTCCTTCAGCTCGCGGGCTGGTAGGGAAGGAAGAACCGGCGGAAGACCCGGATCAGGGCCATCCGCGCGGCCCGCAGGCCCAGGGTCAGGCCGCTGGCGGGCGCGGCCGCGGACGCGGCCGCGATCTGCTCGGCGGTCTCACCGCGCTCGAGCCGTTCGATCCGGTCCTGCATGTTGGCCGAGAAGTCGCGCATCAGCACCGCGGTGACGTCGGTGATCATCCCCCGGCCATACTGGGCCGCCGCTCCGGATAGCTGGAGGTCCTGCGAGACGCCGACCCTAGTGCCGCGACCCGCCTTGACCAGGGTGGCGGTCACCATCATGCTGGCCTGGCCACGACCCTTCTCGTCGGCACCGGCGGCGTGAACCACGATCCGTTTGGCCGCTTGGTCTCGTTCTTTGATGTCCGCGGTGCCGGCGAACTGCAGTCGCACCGGGCCCATCCGGACCGCCACCTTGCCCTTGTACGTGTCGTCGCCGAGGTCCTCGGTGAGCTCGGCGCCCGGCAGGCACGCGGCCACCTGGGGGATGTTGTCGAAGAACTGCCAGACCTTCTCGACCGGCTCGGCTACTTCAAATTCGTTCTTTATCAGCATGGGTCTCTCTCATCACGTAGGCGTCCGGGTCCTGCTCGAACGCCTGGCGGCAGCCGGCGCAGCAGAAGTAGTAGTCCGTGCCCTCGTAGCGCAGCGGCCGGGACGAACCGGGCGTCACCGCCATCTCGCACACCGGGTCCTGCCCGGGCTCCGGGGCGGTCGCTCGCACACTCGACCCGGCGTCACGGGCTCCGGTTAGCGCGCCGGAGGCCCGCAGCTGGACCAGCTCGGCCAAGATGGCGACCGCTATCTCCTCGTGCGTCGTCGAGCCCAGGTCCAGGCCGGCCGGCACCCGGACCCGGTCGAGCTCATCCTGCGGGACACCGCGGTCGGCCAGATAGCCGAGGACCGTGGCGCCGCGCCGGCGCGAGCCGACCAGCCCCAGGTAGGCGGGGCTGGCCGCGGCGGCGAACTCGAGCACCTCCTCGTCGCCGTGTCCCTGGGTGGCGACCACGACCATGGAGCGGCTGTCGGCGCATCCGGGCTTGAAGTCAGGGCCGCGAAGCAGGTCGGTCCGCCAGCCGAGGGCCCGGGCCAGGCTGGCCAGCGTGCGGGCCATCGGGGAATCTCCCACCACGACCAGGTGCGGCGCGGGCAGCACGGGCTCGATGTAGACCTCCAGGGCGCCCTCGCTCTGGCAGGAGATGGGGACCACGGTCATGCCGTCGGGGATCCCGCCGCCGAACTGCTCCGGGGTGCCGAGCAGCAGCAGCCGGGGCGTGCCGTCCGCCATGACCTGCTTCGCCTCGCGGATCACGACCGGCTCGGCGCAGGCGCCGCCGATCCAGCCGTGCAGTTCGCCCGCCGCGGTGATGATCGCGCGGGAACCCGGCTGGCTGGAGGACGGGCCCTGGCGCCAGACCACGGTGGCGAGGGCGAACGCCTCGCCGCGCCGGGTCAGCTCGCCCATCTCCTCCAGTACGCCCAGGCCCTCCATGTCAGTCGTCCGTCCGCACCGGCGGCGCGCCGTAGACGTCTTTGCGGTAGGTGAAGGCCTCCCACACCCGGTCGGGCAGCAGCGGCATGTCGATGTTGCGGACGCCGGTGCCGCCCAGCGCGTCGATGACCGCGTTGACGAAGGCCGCCGGGCCGCCGACGGCGGCGCACTCGCCGATGCCCTTGGCGCCGATCGGGTGGTGCGGGCACGGGGTGACGACCTCGCTGTGCAGCTCGAAGCCGGGCGTCTCCCAGGCGGTGGGCAGCAGGTAGTCCATGTAGTTGGAGCCGACGCAGTTGCCGTCGGCGTCGAAGGTGATGAACTGCATGCTGGCCATGGCGTAGGCCTCGGTCAGGCCGCCCATGATCTGGCCCTCGACGATCATCGGGTTGATCCTGACCCCGCAGTCGTCGACCGCCACCGTCTTCAGCACGTCCCACACGCCCGTCTCCGGGTCGACCTCGACGGTGACGATGTAACAGGCGAACGGCCAGGTGAGGTTGGGCGGGTCGTAGTACGCGGTGTTCTCCAGGCCCGGCTCCATGCCGTCTGGCATGTTGCTGTACGCGGCCATCGCGCACTCCTGGATGGTGGCGCCGCGGTCCGGGGCGCTGCGCACGTAGAACCGGCCGAGCTCCCACTCGACGTCTTCCTCGGACACCTCGAGCAGGTGCGCCGCCAGCTTGCGGGCCTTGGCCCGGATCTTGCGGGACACCATGGCCACCGCCGCGCCCGCCACCGGGGTACTGCGAGAAGCATAAGTACCCATGCCGAACGGCGCGGTGTCCGTGTCCCCCTCCTCGACCACCACGTCCTGGGCTGGGATGCCGAGTTCGTGCGCGACGATCTGGGCCCAGGTCGTCTCGTGGCCCTGACCTTGCGTCTTGGCCCCGGTCCGCAGGATGGCCTTGCCGGTCATGTGCACCTTGAGGTCGGCCGAGTCGAACATCTTGATGCCGAGGATGTCGTACTCGCGGCTGTTGCCGGCGCCCAGCGGCTCGGTCATGGTGGAGATGCCGAGCCCGAGGAGGCGCCCGCGTTTCCTGGCCTCGGCCTGCTCGCGCCGGAAGTCCTCGTACCCGATGGCTGCCAGCCCCACGTCCAGGCACTTGGCGTACTGACCCGAATCGAGCAGGAAGCCGAGCGGGGTGCGGTGCGGGAACTGATCGTCACGGACGAAGTTCATCCGGCGGAACGCGGCCTGGTCCATGCCCAGGTCGTCGGCCGCGGCCTGCATCATCCGCTCCTGGAAGAACATCGCCTCGGTGACCCGGAACGAGCACCGGTAGGCCACCCCGCCGGGGGCCTTGTTGGTGTAGCTGCCGCGGGCCATCAGGTGCGCGGCCGGGATGTCGTAGGCCGCGAACGTGGAATGCATCAGGCCGATCTTGAACTTGCTGGGCTGGGCGTCGGAGAAGAACGCGCCGTGGTCGGCGTCGGTGCGGACCCGGACTCCGAGGATCTTCCCGTCCCGGCGCAGCGCCATCTCGCCGTCCAGGTAGACGTCCCGGGCGTAGTGGGTGGAGATGAGGTTGCCGGTCTTGTCCTCGATCCATTTGACCGGCCGCTCGAGCAGGATCGAGGCCAGGATCGAGCAGACGTAGCCGGGGTACACCGGCACCTTGTTGCCGAAGCCGCCGCCGATGTCCGGGGAGATGATCCGGATCATGTGCTCGGGGAGTTCGGCCACCAGCGCCACGGCGGCCCGGATGATGTGCGGTGCCTGCGTGGTCATGTACACGGTGAGCTTGGACGTGGCCCGGTTGAAGTCCGCGATCGACCCGCAGCACTCGATCGGCGACGGGTGCGAGCGCGGATAGTGCAGCTTGAGCTTCGAGATGACGTCGGCTTGCTCGAAGGCCCGGTCGGTGGCGGCCGCGTCCCCGACCTCCCAGTGGTAGATCGTGTTGCCGGCCTGGCCCTCCTTGTCGTCCCTGATGACCGGGGCCCCTTCGGCCTGCGCCTGCACGGGGTTGACGACGACCGGGAGCGGCTCGTACTCGACGTCGATGGCCTCGCACGCGTCCTTGGCGACGTACGGGTCGTCGGCGATGACGCAGGCCACCTCCTGGCCCTGGAACCGCACCTTGTCGGTGGCCAGCACGGCCTGGGTGTCGTAGGACAGGGTCGGCATCCAGGCCAGGTTCCTGGTGGCCATCATCTCGCCGGTCAGCACCAGGTGCACGCCGGGGATGTCCCAGGCCTTGCTGGCGTCGATCGACTTGATCCGGGCGTGCGCCAGCGGGCTGCGCAGGATCTCCATGTGCAGCATGCCGGGCAGGGTGATGTCGTCGGTGTAGTTGCCCGCGCCGCGGATGAAGCGGTCATCCTCGACCCGCTTGCGGCTGGAGCCCAGGCCGCCGATCTTGATCTCGTCGAGTGCTGACACCTCACGCCTCCCTGAGCTTGGCTGCTGCCCAAAGAACGGATTTGACGATGTTCTGGTAGCCGGTGCAGCGGCACAGGTTGCCGGACAGCGCCCAGCGCACGTCCTCCTCCGAGGGATCCGGGTTCTCCTCGAGCAGGGCCGTGGCGGCCATCATCATGCCCGGGGTGCAGAACCCGCACTGCAGGCCGTGCTCCTCCTTGAAGCCCTCCTGCAGCGGGTGCAGCTCGCTGGCGCCGGCCAGGCCCTCGATGGTCTTGACCGTGCGCCCGTCGACCTGGACGGCCAGCATCGTGCAGGACTTGACCGGGCGGCCGTCGACCAGGACCGTGCAGGCACCGCAGTTGGTGGTGTCGCAGCCCATGTGGGTTCCGGTCAGGCCGAGCCCGCGGCGGATCAGGTGGGCCAGCAGCAGTCGCGGCTCCACCTCCGCGATCTTCTTGCGGCCGTTGATGGTGAACTTGATCCGGCGGACCGGTACGTCGGTTTCTTCGGTGTCGTCGTAGACGATCGTCATGTCAGGCCGCCCTTCCTGCCGTCTCCTGGGCTGTTCCCGGCTCCGCGAGGTCGCGGCTCAGCAGGCGCAGCGCGAACGTGCGCACCATGTGCCGCTTGTAGGCCGCGCTGCCGCGGTGATCCGATCTCGGCCGCGCGGCTTGGGCCGTAAGCTCGGCCGCCTGCTCGATGCTCTCCGGCGTGAGCGGGTGGCCGGTCAGCGCGGCGGCCGCCTCGGTGGCGGCGATGGTGGACCCGCCGACCCCGGTCAGCGCGATGCCCGCCCGGATCACGTTCCCGGCTTTGGTCTCCAGGGCGACCGCGACCCCGGCGGTGGCGAAGTCGCCGACCCGGCGCTCCAGCTTGAGGTACCCGCCGGATCTGACGCCCTGGGGCGCGGGGATCACCGCCTCCACCACGATCTCGTCCGGATCCAGGACGTTCTGGAAAGGCCCGGTGACGAAGTCGGCGAACGCGATAGTGCGCCTGCCACGCGACCCTTGCGTCACCACCGAGCCGCCCAGCGCCAGCACCACCGACGCCCAGTCGCCCTGCGGGTCGGCGTGGCAGAGCGAGCCGACCAGCGTGCCCCGGTTGCGGACGATCGGGTCGGCGATCAGCGGGGCGGCCGCGGCCATGGTGGGCTGCGTGCTCCTGAGAAGATCCGAGCGCTCCAGCACGTAGTGCCGGCACAGCGCGCCGACGCGCAGCGTGCCGTCCGGCTCGGCCCGGTGGTAGTCCAGGCCGGGAACGTTGTTGATGTCCACGATGAGCTCAGGCGAGGCGAAGCGCAGCTTCATCATCGGGACCAGGCTCTGGCCGCCGGCCAGCACCTTGGCATAGTCCCCGCCGTCACGCAGCGTGCTGATCGCCTCGTCGAGCGATCTCGGCGCCTCGTAGCGGAACCGCGATGGATACATGGATCCTCCAGGTGTCCTTCCGGCCGGGGCCTAGGACTCGGATTCGGGGTCGGGCACCGCCACGGGCAGGGAGTCCTCCTCCGGGTCGGGCCGCGGCTGCTGGTGCGGCGGCCACGGCCCCGCCACCGGCTGCCCGGCCACCTTGAGGTACTCGATCAGCTGGGGCCAGGCCCAGACGGTCGGGCTCTTCCCGGTTTTCGGAGCATCCTCGATCAGCTCGTAGAGCCGCGGATTACCGCGGCTGTGGCCATCCGACTCGATTCCCATGCCGCGTGCTCCTGACCAATGCCGAATGCGCAAGCGCCGTTACTCGTAACGCGCACCATGATCCACTGGGCCGGACCGGGCCGCAACGGGCGAATAAGTGCTTGCTTAAGGGGGGGCCCCGCGGGCGGTGCCCAGCGGATTCACGCTGGTGGAAGACACCTGGGATGTCTCAGTGAGACTAGCTCCAGATGGCCACCGCTTGACATTGACCCTACGTCAGGCTTGCAGGATGAACGTATGCACAATCACGCGCGGCTACCCGTGCCGGGGGAGAGCGCTCCTCAAGTTGTACAACCGAGATTCACCGGTAGCGTCCTGATGGCGAAGCTCCTGACGATCAGTCAACTGGCCAGCCACTGCGGCGTCACCGTGCGGGCGGTCCGTCATTACCACCGGGTCGGCCTGCTCCCGGAACCTGCGCGGGATGACTCCGGTTACCGCCGCTATGGTGCGCAGGCGGTCGTCGATCTCGTGCGGATCAAGGTCCTGGCCGATGCAGGTGTCCCGCTCGCTCAGGTCAGTCGCCTCCTCAATGCTGACCCGGATGAGTTCGGCGCTGCGGTTGCCGGGATCGACGAGGCGCTTCAGCAGCAAATCGGCCAGCTTGAGCATCGGCGCCAGCAGCTCGTCGGCCTCCTCGCTGGTGACCAGCTCGTACTGCCATCCGAGATCGCAGAGATGCTCAGCGACCTGCGGGAGATGGGCGTGAGCGCGCAGGGCGTGCAGATCGAACGAGACGGATGGATTCTTCTCGCCGCGCTGTCTCCCGAGGTGGTTCCAGAGTGGACGAGGCACAAGCGAGCCGCGCTGGCCGACCCTGAGTTCCGGCGCATCTACCTGGCCTACGACGAAGCCCGGGACTGGGACCCGGCCGACCCACGACTGAAACCACTGGCTGACAGGACAGTCGAATGGACGGCGACCCGCCATGATGCGGTCGTCGGTGCTCGTTCCGGCACGCTCCCGAGCGAGCCGAACGTCGTCCTCGTCGCACAGCTCATAAACGCCGAGTCCGCCTACACTTCGCCCGCCTTGAACCGGCTCGCGGAGCTTTGCAGGCCACAGCTCAATCCGTGAGGGTTGGCCTTGCGTCGTACGAGATGAAACCGGGCTTTCAGTGCGCTAGAACGCGATCGATCCGGGGTTTCATCTCGTTCCAGCAGCCCGGGCTGTGGTGCTGACGGTATTCGCGTGACTGAGACTAGCTCCAGATGGTTACGTAGACCGGCGGGCGGAAGCGGGAAGGTGGTACGCCGCCGCCCGGGGCGCGCATCAGGTGCATGGCTTCGGGCGTGCCGAGGTAGCGGCGGAATGAGCTGGCGGCCACGCTCTGGTGCTGACGCTCCAGCAACGTGACGTGCCAGCAGGCGTCCAGCTTGCAGCCCGGCTGGTCGACCCGGGACAACTCGCCGCGGCGCAGCCGCTGGGCGACCAGGTGCTCGACGGCGGGCGCGACGCCGGTCCCGTCGGCTGCCGCCGCCCAGGCGGCGGTCTGGCTCTGGAACACCCGGATCCGGTCCTCGGGGATGCCCAGGCTGGCCAGCAGCTGGCCGGTCTCGCTACCAGGGTCGGTGCCTGACGGGTCGACGAACCACAGCCACTGGCGCGGGCCGCCGCGCAGCCGGGGCTGGCCGGCCGTCACCACGATGAGCCGGTACTTGAAGATCGGATCAGTCACCAGGCCGAGGCCGTGATTTTCCGGGACGGCGGAGGAAATGGCCACGTCGGCGAGGCGGTTGCCGATCAGGACGCTCATCTCGTCCGTCACCGCGACCCCGGCCGACACCTCGACCGTGCCCGGGAAGCGCTTGGAGAACGCCTCGGTCAACGGGCTGATCATGAACTCGGCGATGGTGGAAGTCGACACCAGCCGGAGCTGCTCCGGCGCGCCCTGGGCGGCGCGGACGGCGGCGTGCGCCTCGGCGCCGAGCACCACGATCTGCGAGGCCGTGGCGAGCAGCCGGGAGCCACCCGCGGTCAGCGTCATGCCGACGGGACCGCGGGTGACCAGCTGGTCGCCCAGGTGCAGCCGCAGGGCCGACAGGGCCTGGGACACCGCTGATTCGCTGACGCCCAGCGCGTTGGCCGCGGCGGTCACCGAGCCGAGCCTGGCGACCAGGACGAACGCGTTGAGCTGAGTAAGCGTCATCTCAGACCTCATTATGCCCCGGCTGAGTGCCTCGGCCGGAATAGGCGACCACAGCGCTATGAAGCATCGCCGGGCCGGCCCCGAGGCTCGGCGCACACGGCGGAAATAATGAACGGGCTAGACGATTCATCGCCGACTGATCCGGGGAGGCGGCCGTGAAGGTCATCGACGGGGACCTGGACCTGGGCGAGTTCCTGCGTCCCGGTGACCGCATCGTCCTGGGCAATGCCTGCGGCGAGCCGACGACGCTGGTCGAGGCGCTGCTCGCCCAGGCCGCGGGTATCGGCGGGCTGTCGGCCTTTCTCGCCACCAGCTTCTCCGGCCTGTTCACCCCGGAGGCCGCGGCCGGCCTCGACGTGCTCAGCATGGGCGCGATCGGCGTACTGCGCACGCTGGCCCGGGCGGGCCGGCTCGGCGTGATCCCGTGCCACGTCGGCCAGATCGGCCCGCTGATCGAGGCCGGTCTCATCGGTTGCGACGTCGCCTTCGTCCAGGTCAGCACGGCCGATACCGAGGGGAACCACAGCCTCGGCCTGGTCAGCGACTACGTGCGGACGGCGGTGGCCCGGGCGCGGGTGGTGGTGGCCGAGGTCAACGAGCGGGTTCCCTTCACCTACGGCGAGCGGCTGGCCGCGACCGATATCGACTATGCCGTGCCGGTCTCGCGGGCGCCGGTGGAGGTGCCGCCCGCGGCCATCGGCGAGACCGACGAGGCCATCGCCAAGCACGCGGCCGCCTACGTCGAGGACGGCTCGGTCCTGCAGGTCGGCGTGGGCGCCCTGCCGGACGCCATCATGGGCCTGCTTGGGGACCGCCGTGACCTGGGCGTGCACTCCGGCATGGCCGGCGACGCCCTGGTCGACCTGACCGAGGCCGGCGTGATCACCAACGCGCGCAAGCCCATCGACCGGGGGGTCTCGATCACCGGCAGCCTGATCGGCAGCCGGCGGTTGCACACGTTCGCCCACCGCAACCCGGGCATCCGGATGTGCGACACGTCCTACACCCACGAGGGAGCCGTGCTTGCCCGGCTGGACAAGCTGGTCACCGTCAACTCGGCCATCGAGGTCGACCTGACCGGCCAGGTCAACGCCGAGCAGGCCGGGTCCAGGTATCTGGGCGGCACCGGCGGCCAGGTCGATTTCGTCCGGGCCGGCGCGCGCTCACCCGGCGGTCACGCCATCATCGCGCTGCCCGCCACCGCCCGGGACGGCACGGTCAGCCGGATTACCGCCCGGCTGTCCGGGCCGGTCACCACGGCCCGCAGCGAGGTGGACGTGATCGTCACCGAGTTCGGCGCGGCCGAGCTCAAGGGGCAGACCCTGGGCGAGCGTGCTCGCCGCCTGGCCGCCATCGCCCACCCCGCGTTCCGGGAGGACCTGGAGCGCGAGGCCCAGGCCATCCAGCAGCGCGGTTTCTGATACCTGCGGCCCGTCGCCTCCTGACACTCGGGTGGGCTGTGTCGTCGGGGAGGCGAGGACAGGATACCGACCCGAAGGGGGTTGACGATGAAAGCCATCCGCGCTCGCGAGCGAACCGGCATCAGCGGGCTCGTCTTCGAGGAAGCACCCGATCCCAGGCCCATGTTCTGCGAGGTACTGGTCCAGGTGGCCGCGTGCGGCATCACGCACAACGAGCTCGACTGGCCCATCTGGACCTGCCGGGCCGGTCATCAGCGGACCACGGTCATACCCGGGCACGAGGTGTCGGGGGTGGTCGCCGCGCTGGGTTTCGGGACGGCCGGGCTGGCCGTCGGCGACGAGGTGTTCGGGCTGACCGACCAGCTCCGCGACGGAGCGGCCGCCGAGTACGTCGCCGTCGAAGCCCGCAACCTGGCGCGCAAGCCGCAGACCGTCGACCACGTGCACGCCGCGGCGCTGCCGCGGGCCGGGCTGACGGCGTGGCAGGGCCTGTTCGACCACGGGAAGCTGGCCCGGGGACAGACGGTGATCATCCACGGCGCGGGCGGCGCGGTCGGCTCGACCGCGGTCCAGTTGGCCCGCTGGGCCGGAGCCGAGGTGATCGGAACGGGGCGCGGCCACTCCAGGACACTGGCCACGGAGCTAGGTGCCGACCGCTTCATCGCGCTGGACGAGGACCGTCTCGAGGACGCGTCCGGCCAGGCTGACGTGGTATTCGACACGATCGGCGGCGAGGTGATCGCCCGCTCACCCGCTCTCCTCAAGCCCGGCGGAACGCTGGTCACGATCAAAGCCGACGCGCGGCTCCCGGCCGGCCGGGACGACATCAGGACGGTCGTTTTCATCCAGGAATCCAGCCGCGCCCAGCTGGCCGAGCTCGCCCGCCTGGTCGACCAGGGGCACCTGCGCCCCCAGGTCGGCGCCGTGTACCCGCTCGCGCAAGCCGCCCGGGCGTACCGCGCGAAGGCGGCCGGAGGCATCCCCGGCCGGACGATCCTCCAGCCCTGATCCCGCGGGTGGACTTCGGCGTCAGCTAGTCGCCGGCGGTTAGCCACGCGGTCGGGAGGGGCACCCGGCCCGGGCGGTCGCCGCCGCTGGTCTGGCCGGCGCAGCGGAAGCCGAGGTCCCGCACTGTCGCGGGCGCGGCCGGGTGTCCCGCCGCCGGGTCGGCCGCGTAGTCGCTGACCAGCAGCCGTCCGGTGCCAGGGGCGACGGTGCGCGTCAGGTGGTGGCGGATCAGGTCGGCCCGGCGGGACCGGGGCACGCAGTCGAGCAGGATGTGCACGTAGTCGAATCGTCGGCCGCCCGGCGGCCGCCAGTCGACGGCATTACCGGCCCAGACCCGGTCCGCCCACCGCGGCAGCCGCCGCCGGGCGAGTTCGGCCAGCTTAGGCGATATGTCGACACCGTACGGCGCGACGGCCAGGCCTCGTTCGGCGCACCAGGCGGCGACCGATTCCATCAGCAGCCCGTTGGCGCAGCCGACGTCGAGGAACGTCCCGTCGCCCTCGATCGCCTCGGTGATGTGCCACCGGGCTTGCCGCCACTCGCCCGTGTCGCCGCCGAATCCCGAACCCTCCTGGGGCGTCGCCCCGCGCAGGTAGGCCGGCGCCAGGGTACGCCGGTTGTCCGCGTAGAAATCCCGCTCGCCCAGCGACCGGTATGACCGGGCGGCCGCTGTGACCACGGCAGCGAGAGCGGGATCACCCACTCGTTCGGCCGCCTCTTCTGCAGAACCGAAGGTCAGCGGGACGGACCGGTGCGGCCGGTCGCCGCCGTACGGGGCGCCTTCTATCCAGGCGAACAGGTGATCCCCGTCCAGGCCGAACGGATGGAACCGCTGGTAGCGGAACCCGGCCGTTTCCAGGGGGATCCGCAGGACGGTGTCGAGCACGTAGTCCTCGCCGTCGCCGACCTCTCCCGACGGCAGCGCCGGCCCACCTCGTTCCTCGATGAGCACGCAACGCCCGTCGGACAGGAACGGCACGAACGTGATCCGCCGGACCCGGTCCGCGGGCGGGTCCGTATTGATCGACTCGAACATGGATCCTCAGTGCGACGAGACGTTCTGCCATCATTGTCAGTACGGAAGGGAGGAGGTTCGTTGTCAGCTTCGAGCATCCGCGACCTTGATGACAAGGCCGGAGCCCGCGACATCCTCACCGACGCTGTCGCCGAGCCCGCCGAGTCCCCGGGCCTGTTCCAGGTGCTCATGGACCGCTTTGGCGAGCTGGGCGGCGTCGAAATCGAGCTTCCCCCACGCGCTGATGTGCCACGATGACGCCGGCTGGTGCGCGGGATCCCGCACCGTGAACTCGCCGGCGGAGCTGGTCCTTACCTAGGGCGAATGGGCCGGGGATACTGGTGCGGTGCCGTATGACCCGACCATCTACCTCGGCGCGGCGACCCATTATCGCTACGGCCGCCCGGCGTACTCACCGGAACTCGAAGTCTTCCTGACGCGGGAGGCCAGCCTGGACGGGAGCGGCCGGTTCCTGGATGCCGGCTGCGGCCCTGGCGTGCTGACCGTCCGCCTGGCTCACCTGTTCGGGCAGGCGGTGGGGCTGGACCCGGACGCCGCCATGCTCGCGGAGGGTAGCCGGGCGGCCGAGGAAAAAGGGATCGGGAACATCCGGTGGGTCCAGGGCCTGGCCGAGGACCTGCCCGCGGTCGCGCCGGGTCCGTACCGGCTGGTGACCTTCGGCCAGTCCTTCCACTGGACCGACGAGCGGAGCGTAGCCGAGGCCGTCTACGACATGCTGGAGCCCGGCGGTGCGCTGGCCCTGATCGCCCACACGGTGGCGGGCCGGCCCCGGCCACCTGACCCCGGGGTGCCCGTGATCCCTCACGATGAGATCAAGGCACTGGTGGGGAAGTATCTCGGATCTACCCGGCGAGCCGGCCAGGGCACCGTCCCGGAACGAACGCACCGTTTCGAGGATGTGCTGGCCCGGACTCGTTTCGGCGTCCCCGAGCAGTTCTTCGTGCCCGGGATCCCCGATCTGCTGCGGGACAGCGACAGCGTCCTGTCCGGCTATTTTTCCCTGTCGTCGTCGGCACCGCACCTGTTCGGTGATCGTCTCGAGGACTTCGCCGGGGAGGTGCGGACGCTGCTCGCGGACCGTTCCGCGGCGGGCATTTTCTGGGACTGGCCCGGTGACACCGAAGTGGTCATCGGCCGCAAGCCATCCTCGCGGTCGCGGGATGATCCGGGCCGGGAGACGCGTTGACGAAGTAGGACGCGACATATCGTGTAATTGAGTGGCTCGGCCCCTGGAAGAGGTCCGGGCCCTGAGAGGTGAGCGTAATGACCGGTTGGTACGTGGAGCGGGCGCCAGGTGGACGAGGCAAAGCCGGATCGGGCAAGGCCGTGATCGCCGCGACGCTGCTCGCACTGCTGCTCGTCACGGCCGTGCCGGCCGCCCTTGTCGCCGCGGTGATCCTGACACTGCTGGGACACTTCGTCGGCGGGCTCGCGCTGTTCGGCGGCTCGGTCCTCGCCGCCATCCTAGCTGTCACGCTCGCGGGCATGAGCGGGATGCGGCACCTGCGCAAGCTGCTCACCGGGCACGGCTTCCGGGTCGTGCCGCTGGACGGCAGCCAGGACGCCGACCTGGCCGAGCCGCCAGCCAGCGACTACGCCGACGTCGTGCGACTGGACCGCAGCGAGTACACCGAAATCCGCTGACCCTCGCCATTCCTGTCGACGCCACGGCGGGCCGCCGCGCGTTTAAGAAGAGAATGGCGGGTCTAGCGCTACCGCATCGGCCTGCAGTGGCGTGACGGGCCGACGCGGTTCGCGGACACCGTCGCCGTCCCCCGGTCCGGGCTGGATCCAGACGGTCACCACGTCCCAGCGATGGAGACGGCCGCCGGGAACAGGGGCCTGGCCGACGACGACTCCGTGCAGCAATGGCTGAGAGGAGTCCGGGTCTGGTCCGGTGAGCAAGAGTCCGCGATCATGGCCGGACAGCCAGGCGTTCAGGGCTTGCATACCGCGGAAGTCGGGAACCTCGATGAGTTCCGTATGCCCAGGCTGCGAGTGCACGAGGCAACACCTCAAGATCAAGATACGACTGTCACGGCAGAGCCGCGGACGATCGCTCTCCTGCATTATCCAGGCTGCCGGCGCAATACGGAAGGGGCCGCCTTGCCAGGCCCGCAGCCCGCGAGCCCGGGCGGACGGCATGATGACCAGATGGATGAGGCCGATGCCAGGCTGGAGCTGCCGGTGCAGGTCAGGGAAGTCGAGCCGGGGACGGCGGATTTCGAGCTCGTGCTCGCCTTGGCGAACCGGGTGCTGGCCCAGGACCGCCACCTGACCTCCCATATCCCAGGAACCCTGGAATCTCATGTGCTCGGCGCCTTTCACGGCACCGAGTGTGCCGGGTTCCTGCGCTACCTGATCCAGGTGATCGGCGCCGAGGCGGGCAGGCCCGCGGTGATCCGCGACGGCGAACCGCTCAGTTCCAGCGGCCCAGCAGGACCACCGCCGACGGCACCAGCAGGGTCCGGACGACGAACGTGTCCAGCAGCACCCCCACCGCCAGGCCGAGCCCGATGGACTGCAACTGGCCGCCCATGACCCCGCCTCCCGCCAGCGCGAACACGCCGAACGTCCCGGCCAGGATCAACCCGGCCGAGGTGACGGTGGGACCGGTCATGCCGATCGCCCGCACCACCGCCTGCCGTAGCGGCAGATTCTGAGCTTCCTCCCTGATCCTGGTCATGACCAGGATGTTGTAGTCCTCGCCGAGGGCGAGCAGGAAGACGAACATCAGGAACGGCAGGATGAACACCAGGCCGCCCTGCCCGCCCAGGTCAATGGTCAGCAGCGTGGTGGCGCCGAGGGCGGCCAGGTAAGACGCCACGATGCTGATCACCAGGTAGACCGGTGCGACCAGGCTGCGCAGCACCAGGCCGAGCAGGATCGCGATGGCCAGCACGGCGACCGGGATGATCCGGGTGAGGTCGGCGTTGGCGGTGCTGCTCACGTCGTAGAGCGCGGCCGCCTGGCCGGTGACCCCGCTGGCGGTCGCGCCAGTCTGCCAGGCCGCCCGGGTGACCGCGGCGCGCACGGCCGGGGTGGCGTCCATGGCGGCGGTCGACTGCTGGCCGCCGGCCTTCAGTTGGGCGGCGAACCTGACCGTGCGGCCGTCGGCGCTGACGTACTGAGCGCCGACCCGGTAGGCGTCGTAGGTGCTGGCGGGCAGCCGCAGGCTGGCCGGCTCGGTCAGCGGGAGCCGGGCCGGGTTGCCCAGCGCGCGGTGCGCGAGCGCGTAGGACGCCGGGGCGAGCGAGGTGCCGTTCGGGTCCAGCGGGCCCGCCACCGAAGCGAACAAGTGAGAGGATGACAGGCTCGACGCAGCCGAGGTCAGCGTGCCCGGGTGCTCCCAGACCGGCGTGGCGTACCGGAAGACCAGCCCGGCTTGCGGGAAGGTCTCCTGCAGCGCGGCCACTACCGGACGCAGCCCGGCGGTGTCGGTGGCGTCCTTGCTCACGCTGACCTGCAGCTGGACCGCGTGGCGGCCGGGTGACAGCGCGGTGGCGCGCACCGCGGTCACCGCGCTGAGCTGCCGGGCCAAGCTGGCCTCGCAGGTGATCGCGGCCAGGTCAGCCTGCGTCAGCGGGCCGCTCGGGCGCGCCGCCACGACGGTGATCTTGCTGGTGGCGCGGCTGCCGAGCAGCGGGGCGCCGAGCGAGGAGGCGGCGACGCTGCGCGCCGCCGAGCCGAGGAACAGGCTGGGGTCGCTGTCGACCTCACGGCCTAGGCTGGGCAGCGCCACCGTCGCGGCGACCAGGACGAAGCCCCAGAAAACCGCCACCTGGATCCGGTACCTGACCACGAACCGGGCCAGGCCCGCGAACACGCCGCCGCTCATGGTGTCGGCCATCACGCCACCCGGGCCAGGGCCGCCGCGGGCCGCAGCCGGGCCGCCCGCCATCCGCCGAACGATCCCGCGATCAGCCCTCCGGCCACCGCCAGCAGCACCGCGAGGCCGATGACGCTCAGCGTGACCGGCGCGCTCAGCGTCACCGAGACCGAGTGGCCGGCGCCGGACAGCGACTGGGCGACACCCGGGCTCAGCAGGCGGCCCGGGCCGCTCACCGAGGCCGCGTCGCTCGCCCCGACGGTCGCCGTCAGCTTCGGCGCCAGCCGGTCGATCAGGGCGGTGCCGCCGTAACCGAGGGCGACGCCGATCACCGCTCCGGCCAGGCCGATGGCCAGCGATTCGCCCATCACCTGGCCTACGATGCGGCGGCTGCGCCAGCCGAGCGCCTTCAGGGTGCCGAACTCCCTGACCCGGCGCGACACGGCCGCCATGGTCAGCACGCTGGCCACGCCGAACGCCGCCACGAGCACCGCCACGGACAGCCAGCGGCCCAGGTTGGCGGCCAGGCTGGACGCGCTGGCCAGTGACCCGGTCACCTCGCTGGCCAGGTCGCTGGCGTCGGTGATGGTGGCGCCGGGAAGCAGCCGGTGCAGGCCGGCCTGCACCGCGGCGATGTCCGCGGCGCTGGCGGCGGACACGTACAGGGTGTTCACCTGGCCGCCCAGCTTGGCGCTCGTGCTCGCCTGGCCGATGGCCTGCGCCCGGGCCAGCGGGATGTAGGCGTCGGGCGGGTTGCCGCTCTGCGGCACGCTGGCGATGCCGGTGATGGTGAAGCTGGTGCCCCCGATGACCAGCTTGCCGCCCACGCTCAGCTTGTTCGCCGTGGCGTAGCTCGAGTTGACCAGCACGTCGTCGGCGTGCGCGTCGACCGAGGTCAGGACCCGGCCCGCGGTGAGCCTGGCCGCGCTGAGCGGGCCCAGCGCGGCGTGTCCCAGGTCCACCCCGTCGACGGTGAAGGTGCTGGTGGTGAAGCTCGAGCTGAAGCTGCCACTGCCCGCCGACAGCGAGGGCACCTTCCCGGTAACGGTCACGTCGGTGAGGGACAGCCCGCCGGCCACGCCCGACACCCCGGCCAGCCGGCCGGCCCGGGCCGGCGAGGCCGAGCTCATGGTGCCGTACTGGCTGTTGATCAGCTGGTTGATGTTGATGGTGGTGCCAGCCGCGATCTGCCCGCTCCGGACGTTCTTGATTTCCTGCCGGAACCCGAACGCGGTCCCGCCGCCCGAGCCCTTGGCCGGCGGCTGCGTCACGGTGATGTCGGTGCCGACCCCGTACAGCGTGTGCAGCACGGTGGCCTGCGAGGCCTTGACCCCGTCCGAGGCCGCCGTCACGGTGATTACCAGGCCGACGCCGAGCGCCAGGCCCAGCGCGATGAGAACCGCCTGGCGCAGCCGCCGCCGCAGCTCACGCCGGAGGTAGGTGAAGAACATGGGTCGCCTCCTAGATCCGCGTCCCATGCTGGCTTCCGGCCGGGAGGCTGTCGTCAGCCCGCGGAACCTGTTTCGGCTACGACCGGGGGTGTACCTAGCCGGGGCGGACCAGGCCGGCCTGGAAGGCGAGGACCACGAGCTGGGCCCGGTCCCTGGCCCCGAGCTTGGCCAGGATCCGGCTCACGTGGGTCTTGGCGGTGGGGACGCTCATGATCAGCCGGGCGGCGATCTCGGTGTTGGACAGGCCGGTGGCGATGAGCGCCAGCACCTCGCGCTCCCGCACGGTGAGCTGCTCGATCGCCCCGGGCGGGGGCCGTAGCGGGTCGGGCTGCCGGGCGAAGTGCTCGATCAGCCGGCGGGTTACGTTGGGCGCGAGCAGGGCCTCGCCCGCCGCGATGACCCGGATGGCGGCGAGCAGTTCCTCCGGCGGCCGGTCCTTGAGCATGAACCCGCTGGCGCCGGCCCGCAGCGCGCCGAACACGTACTCGTCGAGGTCGAAGGTGGTGAGGATCAGCACCCGGGGCAGCGGCCCGGCCGCGGTGAGCTGCCGGGTCGCCTCGATGCCGTCAAGGAGCGGCATCCGGATGTCCATGAGCACCACGGCGGGCGAGGTCCGGCGGGCCACCGCCACCGCCTCCGCGCCGTCGGCCGCCTCGCCGAGCACGGCCAGGTCGGGCTCGGAGTCGATGAGCATCCGGAATCCGGCCCGGACGATGGCCTGATCGTCGGCCACCACCACCCCGATCGCCATGGGGTCAGGCCACCTGCCCGACGGGCGTCGGCCCGGCCGCGGCCGGGCTGGCCGCGGAGGGGCTGCTCAGCGGCAGGAACGCGGTCACCTGGAACCCGCCGCCCGTGACGGGACCCGCGTCCAGCGTGCCGCCGAAGGCCGCCGCGCGCTCGGTCATGCCGACCAGGCCGTGCCGGGCGCTGTCGCCCGGCCCGGGCTCCCGGGCGCCGGTACCGCGGCCGTTGTCCACCGTGATCAGCACTCCGTCCCGGCCGGCCTGCACCCGGGCCGTGGCCGCCGCGCCGGGGGCGTGCTTGACCACGTTGGTGAGCCCCTCCTGGACGATCCGGTACGCGGTCAGCGAGGCGGCGGGCGGCAGCGCCGCCACGTCGCCGGTGACGGCCAGCGTCACTGTTATCCCGGCGGCCCGCACCGTGCCGGCCAGTTCCTCCAGGTCCCCGACACCGGGCGCGGGCGCCAGGCTCGGGCCCTCGCCGTCGTCGTCGTCGCGGAGCAGCCCGAGAATGCGGCGCAGTTCCTCGAGCGCACCGCGCCCGGTCACCTCGACGGCGCGCAGGGCGGTCAGCGCCTGGTCCGGCCGGGTGGCACCGACCTTGCGGCCGACGCCGGCCTGGAAGGTGACCACGCTCAGCGTGTGAGCCACCACGTCGTGCAGCTCACGGGCGATCCGGACCCGCTCCTCGCGGACCGCGAGCCTGCCCCGTTCCGCTTCCCGCTGCTCGCGCAGGGCGGCCTTCTCGGCCCGGTACCTGCGGCGCTCCCGCACGCTGTCGCCGACGAACCACAGCGCCCCCGCGGTCAGCACGCTGTGCGCGGTATCGACCGGCCCGCGGGCGCCGACCGCGGCGGCGATGAGCCCGGCGATCAGGACCGTCTCGGTGCCGACGAGCGCGGCGACCGCGACCGGGCGCTGACAGGTGACCGCCACCGTGTAGATGGCCATGGCCAGCATGAGGTCCAGATCGAGCTGGGCCCGGCCGAGCGCGGTCAGCACGGCTACCGCGGTCGTCACCACGGCCAGCACCGGCAGCGGCCAGCGGCGCCGCAGCGCGACCGGCAACGTGGCCGCGGCACCCAGCGCGCCCAGCCCCAGGGGCGGCACCTCGACCCGGAAGCCGTGCCGCAACCGCAGGTCGAACACCATCCACAGGGCGACGACGACCGCGGCCGCGACGTCGAGCGCTTGGCGCTGCCCGGGGGTCACCCGGTCGGCGAACGGCGGGCGCGGCCCGGTCCCGGGGAGCCAGGCCTGCCTGGCCGTGGCGGTTTCCCCGCCCATCTCTGGCATATCCCGACAGTAATCCCGATCAGGATTTTCCGCGTCCGCCCGTGGTCGCGGCGCTCGTACATCCCGGGATGTAGTCGGCCGCCCCGGAGCCGGAACCCCTGGTCTGGTGCAGCCAGGCGATGTCGGACGCGGTCAGCGCCTGGCCGCCGACGGTGACGGTGCCGTTGTCCCGCAGGCACGCGTCAGGGGTGAACACGTCGCCGCCCGGGTACACGCAGATCTGGTCGCCGTAGACCTTGAACCCGCCGCTCTGACCCATGGTGGCGATCGGCTGCCCGAGGTAGTCGTACCACTCGGTCTCCGGAGTGCCCCCGGGCGGCCCGCCGGGCACGCCCCAGATGGCGAGCCCCGCGGCGGACGGGTTGGTCATGGCCAGGCACTGCGCCGGCGGGCTGGTCGCCGGCGGCTTCACCGCGCAGGAGGCCTGCCCGGCAGTGCCCTGAACAGCAGTGGCCTGAACAGCAGTGGCCTGAACAGCAGCCTGGCCGCCGGGCAGCACCACCGCCCCCGCGCCCGCGAGCGCCACGGTGAACCCCGCGGCGAGCATCATCTTGGTTACCCCGTTGAACATCGCATCCCCGTTCGGCGTCAGCTCAGATCCGGGTTCCCATGCTGGTCAGCGCGACGGGCGATGTCGTCAGCCCAGCGAACCCGATCCGGCTCCGACCACCGCGTTAGCGGCGCGGGCCGGCTACGCCGCGGTCTGCATCCGTGAGCTACACCTGGCGGATGGCCTCGGTGGCCGCCGCCCGCAGCGTGGCCCGCAGTTCCGCGGCGGCGGTACGGTCCGTCCGGACCTCGACCATCCGCAGGCCATGGCCCCGCAGCGCCCGGGGCAGATCGCCCGGGTGTTCCAGCCGCTGGTAGGGCAGGCCGAACGCGGCGGCCAGATGATCCAGCCGCGTGCCGTGCGGCGTACCGAAGAGGCGCTCGAACGAGCCGGGGAAGGCGGCTGGCTCCAGGTGAGAGAAGATGCCGCCGCCGTCGTTGCTGACCACGACCAGGCACAGGTCGGGCCGCGGTTCCTCCGGGCCGAGCGCCAGCCCGGCCGCGTCGTGCACCAGCGCCAGGTCCCCGATCAGGGCGAAGGCCGGCCCGTCGTGGGCCAGCGCGGCGCCGATGGCCGACGAGGTGGTCCCGTCGATCCCGCTGGCTCCGCGGCTGGCCAGCACGTGCAGGTCCGCACGTGGCCGGGCGCCGCCATCAATATCCCGAACGGGCTGGCTCGACGCTATCCACAGCAGTGCGTCGCCCGGCAGGGCGCCAACCAGGTCCCGCGCGAGCCGCGGCTCGGTGAGGCTCTCCGCGGCGTCGAGTATGGCGTTGACTGCCTTTTCCGCCGCCTCGTCCGCCCGGCGCCAGGCGTCCAGCCAGGTCCCTGCCCCTGAAGCCCCCGGCGTCCCCGTGAGCCTGATCCGCGTCGCGACGTCGGTGGCGGCCCGCTGCGGGTCGGCCCACTGCCCGGGCCCCTGGCTGATCACCACGTGCCTGCGAGCCGACCCCGCGCCGAGGAAGGCGGTCTGCCCCCGGGACAGCCCGGGCCGTCCGGCCGAGACGATCACGTCGGGCTGGTATTCCCGCAGGAACTCGGGGGTGGCGAGCAGGTACTGGTAGGCGGCCAGCGCGTTCGGGCCGCGGCGGGCCCCGGACGAGGGCTCGGCCAGCACCGGCCAGCCGGCCCGTTCGGCCAGCTCGACCAGGGCCAGCGCGTCGTAGTCGCCGTCACCGCAGACCACCACGCCGCGCTCGGTCCACGGCAGCACGAGTTCGCCGCCGCTCGCGCCCTGATCCGGGAACCGCGTCCACGGCTCGCCGCCGGGACGCCCGGCCAGCGACTCCGGCCATGGCGCCTCGCCGCCGGGCACCAGCGGGTCGCGCAGCGGCAGGTTGAGATGGACCGGACCGGCGAGGCCGCCGGCCAGCCCGGCGGCGTGCGCCCAGGCCCGGCAGGCCAGCGAGCGCCAGTAGCCGGCCTGGCCCGGCCGGGCCTCGGGCACGCCGGCCTCGCTGAACCAGCGCACCGCGGCGCCGTACAGCTTGATCTGGTCGATCGTCTGGTTGGCGCCGGTCCCTCGCAGCTCGGGGGGCCGGTCGGCGGTGAGCACGATCAGCGGCACCGCCGACTCGCTGGCTTCGATCACCGCCGGGTGGAAGTTGGCCGCGGCCGTGCCCGAGGTGCACAGCACCGCCACCGGCCGGCGGCTGGCCTTGGCCAGGCCGAGCGCGGTGAACGAGGCGGAGCGCTCGTCGATCCGGACGTGCAGCCGGATCCGCCCGTCCTGGCTGGCATTGGCGAAAGCCATGGCCAGCGGCGTGCTGCGCGATCCGGGGGCCAGTACCACCTCGCGCAGGCCGCACCGGACGAGCTCGTCGCAGAACGTGACCCCGAACGCGGTGGACGGGTTCACGACCCGCCCGCCTCGCCGGGCAGGAACCGCGCGGCCGCCGCGGCTCGTTCCCGCCAGGGCCCCGGGTCGGTCTCCCAGCGGGCGAGCTCGTCCGGATCGACCTCTGGGCGGCGGACCGGCAGTTCCCCGTCCTCGGGCGCCAGCGGGCAGGCCGTGACATCACCGGCCAGCAGGGACATCGTGCCCAGGCCGCAGGCATAGGGCAGGTCGGGGAGCGCCGCGGCCAGCGCCACTCCGGCGGCCAGCCCAACCGAGGTGTCGACGGCACTGGACACCACCGCGGGCAGGCCGCAGGCCTGCGCCACCGCCAGTGCCGCGCGGACCCCGCCGAGCGGCTGGACCTTCACCATCACGATGTCGGCGGCGCCGGCCGCCCGGACCCGCAGCGGGTCCTCGGCCCGGCGGATGGACTCGTCGGCGGCGATCGGGATATCCGTGTGCCGGCGCAGTTCGGCCAGTTCGTCCAGGGTGGCGCAGGGCTGCTCGGCGTACTCGAGGCCGAACCGCGCCAGCCGCCGCAGCATCCGCGCCGCCTGCCCGGGTTCCCAGCCGCCGTTGGCGTCGACGCGGATCTTGCCGTCCGGGCCGAGGGCGGCCCGGACCGCCTCGACCCGCTCGATGTCGTCGGCTTCGGCCTGGCCGCGCTCGGCCACCTTGACCTTGGCGGTCCGGCAGCCCGACCGGGCCACGATCGCCGCGGCCTGCTCGGGCCCGACCGCGGGCACGGTCGCGTTCACCGGGATCCGGTCCCGGACTGGCGCCGGCCACCCCAGCGTCGCCGACTCGATGGCGCTGGCCAGCCAGCGGGCGCTCTCCTTCGGCCCGTAGTCGGCGAACGGCGAGAACTCACCCCATCCGGCCGGCCCCTGGATCAGCGCGCCCTCGCGCACCGTGATCCCCCGGAACCTGACCGGCATCGGGATCGCGAACGCCCGCAACCCCGCGAGCATCCCCTCCAGGTCCCCCGTCATGGCGTCGTGAGAATGATCACAGGGCGGGCCAGACGGCCGCCATTTGGCCACGCGTAACCTCCCGGAGTCGGCGATCTAACCTTAACGATCGTGACGATGCGTCCTTTGCGTGCGGTCCTGGTCGAACGCGCTACCCCCCGGCTGGTCGAACGGCTGGCGGCGGCGCTCGACGGCACCGGGCCGGCCATCTTGCCGCTCGACGCGGGCCTGCCGCCGGCCAGGATCGCCGAGCTCATCGAGGCGCTCGGGCCGGATTCGGTGGAGGATGAGCGGGGCGTGAACCAAGCCCGTTCGGGACAAAACTCCAGGGTGGCCGAAGGTACGGCGGTCGTGATCGGCACCTCCGGGTCCACCGGCGTGCCCAAGGGGGTGGAGCTGAGCGCGGCCGCGCTGCGTCATTCGGCGCAGGCCTCGCTGGACCGGGTGGGCGCCCGGCCGGGCGAGCGCTGGCTGTGCTGCCTGCCGGTCACGCACGTGGCCGGCCTGCAGGTCCTGGTGCGCTCGCTGGTCAGCGGGACCGAGCCGGTGCTGGCCGGGCACGCCGACGCCGCGACGCTGGCCGCGTCCGGCTGTGCCCATGTCTCGCTGGTTCCCACCCAGTTGCGGCGGCTACTAGAAAGCGATATCGATAAATGGACTCCGTTGGCTGGGTTCTCTTCCGTCCTGCTGGGCGGCGCCGCCGCGCCCGCCGGCCTGCTGGCCGCCGTCCGGGCCGCGGGCGTGCCGGTGGTGACGACCTACGGCATGACCGAGACCTGCGGCGGCTGCGTCTACGACGGGGTGCCGCTGGACGGGGTACGGGTGAAGATCGCGGACGACGAACGGGTCTGGCTGGGCGGCCCGGTGCTGTTCACTCAGTACCGGGGTGCCTCGGGAGCGCCGCAAGAGAGTTGGTTCCGCACCGGGGACCTGGGGCGCCTGGACGAATCGGGCCGGCTGACCGTGCGCGGGCGGGCGGACGACGTGATCAACACCGGCGGTTACAAGGTGGTCCCGGGCGAGGTGGAAGCGGCGCTGGAGAGCTGCCCGGGCGTCCGCGATGTCGCGGTGCTGGGGCAACCCGACCCGGAATGGGGCGAACGGGTCGTCGCGGTGGTGGCCCCGTCCGATCCGGCCGATCCGCCGGGTCTAGAATTGCTTCGTCTGCATGTGCGCGAGCGCCTGCCGCGTTACGCTGCTCCAAGCAGGGTCGTAATGGTCGATGCCGTTCCCATGCTGGCCAGCGGGAAGCACGACATCGTACGGCTCAGGCAAGAGCTGCTACGGCGGGAACAAACTGAGGCGGAGAACGTTTCTTAATAGTGCCCGGACAATGTCTCCCGCTGAGGACTACGCGGGGCAGCGAGGGGTACTTGGTGGAAGCCCAATTGAACGACGTAAGTAATGCACGCGTTGTTACAAGGAGGAGGGAGGTGTCTCATGCCGCGGATCGCCATGGCAACATCAGCCGCTGAGCGCGTCGTGCGCTCGGATGACGAGGCGAGCACGACCCGGGTGGATGATCTCATCCAGCGCGGGCGGAGCCAGGGTCACCTGTCTCTTGCGGAGCTGAGGACGGCCTTTGACGAGGCGGGCCTCACGCCGGCCGAGGGACGGTCCATTCTGCGTGAGCTGAGCGAGGCCGGCGTGCGGCTGGCCAACGAGCTCACCGAGCCCAAGCGGAGCCCCAAGAGCCGCACGGCCAAGCCCGCGCCCGGCAAGGCGCGCGCCACCAAGTCGGCCGATAAGCAGGCTGAGACCGCCGGGACCGCGCCTGAGTCGGGTGACGACTCCGACGCTGAATCCGCTGACGCCGATGTGATGAACCTCGAGGCGGAGGCGGCCGCGTTCGACACGGACAAGCTGGCCGAAGTTGACCTCGATGACCAGACGCCCGCGATGGGCGACTCGGTCCACACTTATCTCAAGTCCATCGGACGTACCAGCCTGCTCACCGCCGAGCAGGAGGTGGACCTGGCCAAGCGGATCGAGGCCGGACTGTTCGCCGAGCACAAGCTGGAATCCCTCGCCCTAGAAAGCAGCGTCGGGCTTGACGACAACTTCCGGCGCGAGCTCGAGCTGGTGGCCGAGGACGGGCGGCGCGCCAAGGCGCACATGCTCGAGGCCAACCTGCGGCTGGTCGTGTCGGTGGCCAAGAAGTACAGCGACCGCGGGCTTTCCCTGCTCGACGTGGTGCAGGAAGGGAACCTGGGGCTGATTCGCGCGGTCGAGAAGTTCGACTACACGAAGGGCTACAAGTTCTCCACCTACGCCATGTGGTGGATCAGGCAGGCCATCCAGCGCGGTTTCGCCGACTCGGCCCGGACCATCCGGCTGCCGGTGCACGTGCTCGAGATGCTGTCCAAGCTCTCGCGGGTCGAGCGGGACATGCACCAGCGGCTTGGCCGCGAGCCGACTCCGGAAGAGCTCGCCGTCGAGCTCGACCGCACCCCGGACCAGATCGAGGAGCTGCTGCGCACGTCGCGTCAGCCGATCTCGCTCGACTCCACCATCGGCGAAGACGGCGAGACCAGCATCGGTGACCTCATCGAGGATGTCGATGCGCCCGAGGCGTCTGAACTGGTGGATCGCCAGCTGATGGCCGAGCAGCTGCGTTCGGCGCTCGACGCGCTGACGCCGCGCGAGGCCACGATCATGGCCATGCGGTTCGGCCTGTACGACGGCAACCCGCACACGCTGGACGAGATCGGCCGGGCGCTGGGACTGACCCGCGAGCGGATCAGGCAGCTCGAGAAGCAGTCGCTGTCCAAGCTGCGCCACCCGAGCCGCGCCCAGCCGCTGCTGGACTTCGCGTCGTAGTCTTACCTGATTCTGCCTCCCGGTTCGCAATGCCGGGCCCGACCTCCCGCCGGGCCCGGCATTCGGCTTTTGCCACGGTTCTTACGTCCGGAAAGAGTGCTTCGTCCGCTGTTATAGTGCGCGGGTGACGGCGGAAGCAACGGGGCTGGCCGCTGACGGCGTGCCCCCAGACACCAGTGAGGCCGGCCGGCTCGCGGTGCTGCGGGCCCGGCTGGTTTCCCCGCTGCCCGATGACCGGCCGTGGGGATGGCTGGGGCCGCTGCTGGTCACCGCGTTCGGCACGTTCCTGCGGTTCAACCGGCT